>DASRRO010000178.1:0-19171 GCA_035656855.1 Acidobacteriaceae bacterium
GCGAGCCTGCGCATCGGCGAGCGCGGACAGGACGCGGTGCCGGGCGGTGCCGCCGATGACGTCGTGGCAGTCGAGAGTGGACTGCAGCGAGATGGCGGCGAAGAAGTCTTCGTCGAACTCGTCGCCGAACTGGCGCAATTCATAAAGGGAGAGATCGCCGAGCTCGCAGCCTTTTTCGACACAATAACGGACGGTGTTACCGATCTTCTCGTGGGCTTTGCGGAAGGGGATGCCCTTGTGGACGAGGTAAGTGGCGGCGGCCATGGCGTTGAGGAATCCGGACTGGGTGGCGGCCAGCATGCGATCGTGGCGGAAGTGCAGGGCGTGGGTGAAGTCCGGAAGCAGGCGCAGGATGCCGGAGAGCGTATCGGCCACTTCGAAGACCGGCTGCTGGGTTTCCTGCATGTCCTTGTTGTAGGCGAGGGGCAGGCCTTTGAGGAGCGTGGCGAGGGCAGTGGCAGCGCCCAGCAGGCGTCCGCTCTTGCCGCGCAGCAGCTCGGTGAGGTCGGGATTCTTCTTCTGCGGCATGGCGCTGGAGCCGGTGGAGAATTCTTCAGGCAGATCGAGGAAGCCGAATTCCGCGGAGGACCAGAGGGTGAGCTCCTCGGCAAAGCGGGAGAGGTGTACGCCGAGGATGGAGGCGGCCTGCGCGAATTCGAGGGCGAAGTCGCGGTCGCTGGTGGCGTCCATGCTGTTGGCGGTGGGGGAGGTGAAGCCCAGCGCTGTGGCCGCGATGGTGCGGTCGAGAGCGAGAGTAGCGCCGGCGACGGCTCCTGAGCCGAGCGGACAGAAGTTGAGGCGGGCGCGGCAATCTTCGAAGCGGGAGATGTCGCGGAGGATCATCTCAATGTAAGCGAGGATCCAGTGCGCGACGAGCACGGGTTCGGCGCGCTGGAGGTGGGTGTAGGACGGCATCGCCGCGGTTTCCGCATCCTGCGCCAGCTCGAGAAGCGCGAGGGCCCATGCGGTGAGCTGCTGGACGGTCGCGTCGATGGCATCGCGCACGAAGAGACGCAGGTCGGTGGCGATCTGCTCGTTGCGGCTGCGGCCGGTGTGGAGCTTGAGGGCGAGGTCGCCGATCTGCGCGGTGAGGGAGAGCTCGACGAAGTGGTGGACGTCTTCAGCTTCGGAAGAGGCGATGGCCTCGGGCGCAAAGCGAGTGAGGAGCGCCTCGAGACCGCGAAGGGTCGTTTCCAGCTCGGCAGGCGAGAGAATGCCGGCGGCCGCGATGGTGCGGGCGTGGGCCTGGCTGGCGGCGATTTCCTGGGGCAGCAGCCGTCCGTCAAAGGGGAGCGAGCGCTGCCAGGCTTCGAATTGCGGATCGGGCGCCGCGCGGAAGCGGCCGGACCACATTTTGGCGGGTTGGTCGGTCATAACGCGTCCTCGCCTTTCGCAGTCCCGTTATTGAGCTGGGGCATCTCTGAGCCTTTGCTCAAAGTGATGAGGCCGCTTTGGGCATAGGTCATCAGCTTGGCGCGGGTGTCGGTGATGTCGAGATTGCGCATGGTGAGCTGGCCGATGCGGTCGCGGGGGGAGAAGGCGGAGTCAGTCTTCTCCATGCTGAGGCGCTCGGGGTGAAAGGTGAGGTTGGGCGACTCGGTGTTGAGGATGGAGTAGTCGTTGCCGCGGCGCAGTTCGAGCCTGACCTGGCCGGTGACGGGGCTGGCGACCCAGCGCTGTGCGGATTCGCGGAGCATGATGGCCTGGGAATCGAACCAGCGGCCCTGATAGAGAAGGCGACCGAGCTTGCGACCATTGTCGCGATACTGCTCGATGGTGTCCTCGTTGTGAATGCCGGTGATGAGACGTTCGTAGGCGATGAAGAGCAGGGCGAGACCGGGCGCCTCGTAGATGCCGCGGCTTTTGGCCTCGATGATGCGGTTCTCGATCTGGTCGCTCATGCCGAGGCCGTGGCGGCCGCCGATGCGGTTGGCTTCGAGGAGCAGCTCGACGGGATCAGGAAATTCCTTGCCATTGAGGGAGACGGGGAAGCCTTCTTCGAAGCGGATGGTGACCTCTTCGGGGCGGACGGCGACATCGTCGCGCCAGGAGGCAACGCCCATGATGGGATCGACGATGCAGATGCTGGTGGAGAGCTGCTCGAGGTCCTTGGCCTCGTGGGTGGCGCCGAGGAGGTTGGAGTCAGTGGAGTAGGCCTTTTCGGCGGACATCTTGTACCCGAAACCAGACTTCTGCAGGAAGGCCGACATTTCGGCGCGGCCGCCGAGCTCGTCGATGAAGGCGGGGTCGAGCCAGGGCTTGTAGACCTGCAGATTGGGATTAACGAGCAGGCCGTAGCGGTAGAAGCGCTCGATGTCGTTGCCCTTGAAGGTGGAGCCGTCGCCCCAGATGTTGACGCCGTCTTCTTTCATGGCGGTGACGAGCATGGTGCCGGTGACGGCGCGTCCCAGGGGGGTGGTGTTGAAGTAGGTGACGCCTGCGGTGGAGATGTGGAAGGCGCCGGACTGGAGGGCGGCAATGCCTTCACGCACCAGGGGTCCGCGGCAGTCGATGAGGCGGGCGTTTTCCGCGCCGTATTCGAGGGCTTTGCGGGGGATAGCGTCGTAGTCGGTTTCGTCGGGCTGCCCGAGGTTGGCGGTGTAGGCGTAAGGCAGGGCGCCCTTCTGTTTCATCCAGTGCAGCGCGGCGCTGGTGTCGAGGCCGCCGGAGAAGGCGATGCCGACTTTTTGGCCGACCGGCAGATTTTCAAGAATCACAGACATTGCGTACAAAACCTCAGGGGTGTTTCGTATTCGTTGTCGAGAGTTTCCCCTCTGGGGCTGAAGCCCGTGCCTTCTTATCTCGCCAGGCACGACTGAAGTCATGCCAGGACACAAAAAGCAATCCGAATCTGCAGCGATGCGGCTCGAATCAAGACACCTGGTTTCTGCCGCCTTTGCCCAACAGCATGAGCAGCAGAGCCTTTTGCGCGTGCATTCGGTTCTCGGCCTGGTCGAAGACGACGGACTGGGGCCCGTCGAGAACGGCGTCGGTGACTTCGGCATTGCGGTGCGCGGGCAGGCAGTGCATGAAGACGGCGCTGGGCGCGGCATAGCCCATCAGCGTCTCGTTCACCTGATACGGCTTGAAGATGGGCGCGCGCTTGGTGGCCTCATGTTCGAAACCCATGCTGGTGCAAACATCGGTGTAGATGGCGTCGGCATCTTTGACGGCGGCGACAGGGTCGTTGACCAGCGTGATGTTGGAGCCGGTGACGTTGGCGATGGCACGGGCCTGGGCAACGATGTCCGCCTTGGGTGCGTAGTTCTTCGGGGTGCCAACGGTGCAGTGCGCGCCCAGCTGGGCGGCGGTGAGCATGAGGGAGTGGCAAACGTTGTTGCCGTCGCCGACGTAGGTGAAGTTGAAGCCGGTGAGATCGCCGAAGCGCTCCTGGAGGGTCATGAAATCGGCAATGGCCTGGCAGGGATGCTCGAGGTCGCTGAGCGCATTGACCACGGGCACGCTGGCGTACTGCGCCATCTCCGTGATGGTGTCGTGCGCGTAGGTGCGCAGGACGATGATCTGCACCCAGCGTTCGACATTGCGGGCGATGTCGGCGAGAGATTCGCGTTCGCCGAGAGGCGACGAGGTCTGATCGACGAAGAGCGCCGAGCCGCCGAGGGTATTCATCGCCGTCTGAAAGGTGAGGCGGGTGCGCAGCGAGGCTTTCTCAAAGAACATCACCATCTGCTTCGCGTCGAGCGCCCAGCGGTACGCGCCGGGGTTGGCCTTGGCGTCATGGGCGAGATCGAGGATTGCTGCCAGTTCGTCGGTCGTGAGATCGGCGACGGAGCACAGATCGCGCCCGGCCAACGAGGCCGCGGGCGACGGGGATTCGATTTCCTGCAGGACTGCCGGTTTAGCTGCCAATTTTCTTTCCTCCTGAGACCGGCGCGGCTGCTGTGGGGGCTGCCTGCTCGGTGAGAATTTGATCGAGTGCTGCGATGGCCTGGTCTACGTGCTGCCGTTCAAGAATGTAGGGCGGCAGGAATCGCAGAACGGTTTCGCTGGTGCGATTGATGAGGATCTTTCGGTCCATCATGGCGTTGAGGACGGATTTGGCGAGGTCGGCGGAGTCGAGCTCCGCGGCCAGCATGAGGCCGAGGCCGCGCACGTCGGTGATGCAGGGGTGCTGCTTTGCGAGGCGGTTGAGCTGGTCCTTGAAATACGTGCCGACTTCGGTGACATGTTCGAGCAGATGATCCCGCTCGATGGTTTCCAGCAGGGCGAGGGCGGCGGCGCAGGCCAGAGGTCCGCCGCCGAAGGTGGTTCCGTGCATGCCGGCATGGATGGCGCGGGCGGCCTCTTCGGTGCAGAGCAGCGCACCCAGGGGGATGCCGCCGGCGAGCGGCTTGGCGAGGGTAGTGACGTCGGGCTGGATGCCGTAGTGCTGGTAGGCGCAGAATTTGCCGGTGCGGCCAAGGCCGGACTGGATCTCGTCGGCGATGAGCAGGGCGCCGGTGGAGCGGGTGAGCTCGCGGGCGGCGTGGAGGAATTCGCGCGAAAGGGGGCGAATGCCGCCTTCTCCCTGGATGGGCTCGATGAGGATGGCGCACACGTCGGTGGAGAACTTTGCTTTGAGGTCAGCGACGTCGTTGAAGCGAACGAACTCGACACCGGGCATGACGGGATCGAAGGGCTCGCGATACTTGTCTTTCCAGGTGGCGGCGACGGAGCCCATGGTGCGGCCGTGGAAGCTGTTTTCGAGGGCGATGAACTGCGTCCCGAGCGGCGTGCCTTCGCTGCGCTTCAGTCCGGCATAAGCGCGAGCGAGCTTGAGCGCGGCTTCGTTGGCCTCGGTGCCGCTGTTGCAGAAAAAGGCGCGATCCATGCCGGTGGCTTCGGTAAGGCGCAGGGCGAGCGCTGCCTGACCCTCGGTGTAATAGAGGTTCGAGCCATGGATGAGCTTGCGGCTCTGCTCGGCGATGGCCTTCTCGATGGCGGGGTGCGCATAGCCAAGGGCATTGACACCGATGCCGCTGAGGAGATCGAGGTAGTAGTTGTTTTGGTCGTCAATGAGGTGCACGCCTTCGCCGCGGACGAAGAGGAGGGGATAGCGGTCGTAGGTGCCGAGGAGCAGTCTGGATTCAGCGGCTTTCATTTCTTCGAGCTTCGACATGGAAACCTCTTGAGTGGGCTCAACAGGGAGCCGTGTTTGCGTCATGCGACCATCACCTCCGTGCCGTGGGCGATGCGGGTGCTGCAGAGGTCGGGGAGCAGGCCGGCTGAGGCCGCGGGCAGGATGCGCACGCGATGGACGCCGTTGAGCAGAGCTTCGCGGCAGGCGCTGAGTTTGGGGAGCATGCCGCCGGTGATGACAGCGTCGCGGGTGAGGGCGGCGATCTGGTCGATGGAGAGCCAGCGCATCACGCTGCCATCGGCGGCGAGCACCCCGGGGACGTCGGTGAGGAAGACGAGGGCGTCAGCCTTGCAGGCGCCGGCGCAGGCGGCGGCCATCTCGTCGGCATTGATGTTGTAGTATTCGCCGTCGAAGCCGAGGGCGATGGAGGAGATGACGGGGACGGCGCTCATCTGCCAGATGGCTTCGAGCCAGCGGGGATCGGCAGAGACGATTTCGCCGACGAAGCCGAGGTCGGGGGCGGTCTTCTTTTTGCGGGCGCGGAAGACGAGGCCGTCGCCGCCGGAGAGGCCGACGGCGGGCTGTCCATGAGAGCCGAGCGCGGCGACCAGCGCTTTGTTGACGCCGCCGCCGAGGACCATGAGGGCGGTGTCGCGGGTTTCGGCGTCGGTGACGCGCAGGCCGGCGACAAACTCGCTCTGCTTGCCGAGCTGCTTGAGGGTGCGGGTGAGCTGCACACCGCCGCCGTGAACCACGGCGACCTGGTGGCCATCCTTTGCCAGCTCGGCAATGGCCTGAGCGCAGGCATGCAGGAGCTCATGATTTTCGAGCGTCGCGCCGCCGAGTTTCACTACGTATCTCATCGCAGTCCTTCCGCTTCTTCCCGGCCAGCCATCAGGTTCATGTTCTGCACCGCCTGGCCGGCGGCGCCTTTGAGCAGGTTGTCGAGGCAGGAGACGATGACGCATCGTTTCCCGTCGGCGGAGAGTTGAAACCCGATATCGCAGTAATTGGTGCGAACGGAGTACTGAATCTGGGGGAGCTGGCCGGCGGGGAAGACACGCACGAGCGGGCTCTCCGCGAAGAAGCCGCGGTAGAGTGCCTCGAGTTCAGCGGATTGGCGCGGCGAGCGGAACCAGACATAGGTCGTGGAGAGAATGCCGCGCGGGATGGGCAGCAGATGCGGGGTGAAGACGATCTGGTCATGAGCGAGGTCGAGTTGCTCGAGCAGCTCGCCGGTGTGGCGATGCGAGAAGACGCTGTAGGCGGAGAGATTGTCGGCCGCGTGCATGAAGTGGGTCTTCGCTGTGGGCGCTTTGCCGGCGCCGGAAACACCGGACTTGGCGTCAGTGACGATGCCGCGGTTGAGATCGATCCAGTCAGCCGCGGTGAGGGGCTTGAGAGCGAGGATGATGGAGGTGGCGTAGCAGCCGGGATTGGCGACGAGGGCGGCGTTGCGGATTTCGTCGCGATGCAGCTCGGGCATGCCGTAGACGGCTTTGGTTTGAACGGAGGTGGCCGTCGCCGAGCCTTCGTCCGCGAACTGATAGACGGCGCGGTTTTCGGCAGCGGTGAGACGCCATGCGCCGCTGAGGTCGATGATGCGCAGGCCACGGTCAAGGGCATCGGGGACGATCTCGCGAGACTGCTCATGGGGCGTGGCGAGGAAGAGGATGTTGACGCCACGGCTCTTCAGCAGGTCCCAGGAGAAGGGCTCGATGCGGAGCGCGCCGGTGCCGAGGCCGGTGCCGTTGTTGTCCATCAGATGGGGATGGAGGGCGGCGAGGGGCTCGGGCTGCGCATCGGCGCGGCTGAGGAGAAGTGGCGACTGTCCCTGGAGAGCAGGGTGACGCAGCAGCAGGCGGGCCAGCTCCATGCCGGCATAGCCGCTTACGCCCATCACTGCCGTTTGAATTCTCGTCTCCACTCTTTCTCGCATCCTGACTGCAAATTTCTTTGGACTCTTGTGGTCCTGAATTGATTCGTTAATTTCTTCCTGCTTCGCGCCGGCTCCCTGAACCCGACGATCTCAGCCGATGATTCGCTCCAGCTTGTCGCGGAGTGTCGAAGCCCGCTTCGCGTCGGGGCAAATGATCAGAACGGTGTCATCGCCGGCCAGCGTGCCGACGACCTCGCTCCAGTCCTCGTGATCGATGGACAGGGCGACGGGCTGGGCGGCGCCGGCGGAGGTGCGCAGCACCAGCTGGTTCTGGGCCTGGCGAACGGCGAGGCCGAAGCTGCTGAGGACTTCGTCGACGCCGGGTTCTTCTTCGACCTCGACGTGGCCGTTGCCGTTGGGAATCTCGTAGCCCCTGGGGCCCTTGTACAGGCGCAACTCGTGGAGATCGCGCGAGAGGGTCGCCTGGGTAACGTCGAAGCCGCGGCGGATCAACTTACGGCGCAGCTCGTCCTGGCTGGTGATGGATTCGGCGGTGACCAGGCGCCGAATCGTATTTTGGCGTTCCTGTTTGCTCACAACGTAAAAAATCGCGGCCCGCGAGCCGCGCCTCTATGTATAAAAATACAGAACTCCTGTATAAATATGCAAGGGCTATTTTCTCAAATACTTGTCGTCGCGGTTACCCGCCGCCGCGCAGCATTTTCTCCGGCGGCAATGTTTTTCCCGCTTTTTCCGCATCGCACGCGCAACGAAAGGCCGTTATAGTTGGATATGGGAACGAGAAATTGTGCTGATCCGGCCTTGTCGACCGGCGGCTCCCGGCCCAGTCCAGGGATCCCCGTCAAGAGCCTCATCGATCCGCGATTCGATCACGAATCGTGCGGCGTCGGTTTCGTGGCTACCCTCGACAACGAACCCTCGCATGACATTTTGGCGAAGGCGCTGACGGCGCTTGCCCGTCTGGCGCATCGGGGCGCTGTGGCCGCCGACGGCAAGTCGAGCGACGGCATCGGCATCCATACGGCGATTCCGCGGGAGCTTCTGCTGGCGGATATCGGATTCTCGCTGGAGCCGGCAAAGCCGCTGGCGGTGGGGATGGTGTTTCTCCCTGGCGATGCGGCGGCGAGCACGGCTGCGGTACGCGAGCTGGAGCAGGCGATTGTGGCGCGGAACTGCACGATTCTGGGCTGGCGGACGGTTCCCACGCGGCCGGAGATTCTGGGAGAAATTGCATTGTCGACGCTGCCGGTGATCCGGCAGGTGCTGGTGACGGATGCGACGACGAGCACCAAGCCTTATCAGGATCTGGATCGGCGCCTCTATCTGGCGCGGAAGCAGTTTGAGCGCAGCGGGGCAGAAGGCTACGTATGTTCGCTGTCATCTTCTTCGGTCATTTATAAGGCGATGTGCGACGCGCGGTTGCTGCCGGAGTTCTATCCGGACCTGGCCGACTCGCGGTTTGTGACGGCGTTTGCGCTGTTCCATCAGCGGTACGCGACGAATGTGGCGCCGTCGTGGGATCGGGCGCAGCCGTTCCGGATTCTGGGGCACAACGGGGAGATCAACACGATCTGGGGGAATCGCGCGCGGATGACGGCGCGGGCGGCGACTCTGCCGGATGAGCTGCGGCCGATCTATACGCCGAGCGGATCGGACTCGACCAGCCTGGATGAGGTGATCGAGTTACTGGCGCGCAACGGCCGCAACGTGGCCGAGGCGGTGCGGATGGTGATGCCGCCGGCCGATACCGGGCGACACTCGGCATTTCTGGCGTATCACGGGGACTGCATCGAGCCGTGGGATGGGCCGGCGGCGGTGTCATTCACGGACGGACATTTGATTGGGGCGGCACTGGATCGGAACGGACTGCGGCCGTGTCGATTCTTCGTGACGGAAGACCATCTGGTGGTGGCGGGGTCGGAAGCGGGTCTGGTGGATCTGGATCCGGAAAAGATTGTGCACAGCGGACGGCTGGGACCGGGGCAGATGCTGCTGGCGGATCTCGATCGGCATGTTTTTTACGAAGACGATGAGCTGCAGGCCGTGTTTGACGAGTCGGCGCCGCAATATGAGGCGCTGCTGCAGAACGCGACGCTGGATGCGGAGACGCCGGTGCAGGGAATCGACGCAGCGGAGATGAGTCGGCTGCAGCTGGGCTTTGGCTACACCAAAGAAGACGTGAACATGGTGCTGAAGCCGATGGCGATGGACGGCAAGGACGCCGTCTGGTCCATGGGCGACGACACGCCGATTGCACCGCTGGCGCGAACGCCGCGGCCGGTATATGCATTCTTCCGGCAGCGCTTCGCGCAGGTGACGAATCCGCCGATCGATTCGCTGCGGGAGGCGTGCGTGATTCAGCTGCATACGCGGCTGGGTCCGTGGCCGCATGTGCTGAACACGCGGGAGAAGCTGCCGGGTTTGTCGCTGGACTCGCCGTTTCTGTCGCTGGCACAGATGGAAGCTCTGCACCGGCGCAAGCACGATCTGGCGGGCGATCTGCCGCTGGCGGTACTGGACTGCATTTTCAATCCGGGTTGTAACCTGCTGACCGCGATCGACGATCTGTGTACGAAGGCGGTGCAGCTGGTGCGGGGAGGCGCAGCGGTGCTGCTGCTGACCGATCGAGGCTGCAGCGAACAGGCGATGCCGATTCCCATGGCACTGGCGCTGGGAGCGGTGCATCACACACTGATCCGGAGCGGCGAGCGCATTCGCGTGGGGCTGGCGGTGGAAGCGGGCGATTGCCGCGACCTGCATCATGCGGCAGTGCTGATGGGGATGGGGGCGGGTGCGATTTGTCCGTGGCTGGCGCTGGAGACGGCACGGCAGATGAATCCTGAGAGGGGCGAGGCGAACCTGCTGCACGCCTTCGATCTGGGGCTGGCGAAGATCATGTCCAAGATGGGGATTTCCGTTGTGGACAGCTATCGCGGCGCGCACCTGTTTGACTGCCTGGGCCTGAGCCGGGAGGTCGTGGATCGATGTTTTGAAGGCACGCCGGCGCCGATCGGGGGCATTGGCTTTCCCGAGCTGGAGGCAACGGTCCGCGCGCTGTGGCTGGGCGCGCAGGGCGGGGAGGCGGAGAGCCCGGATGCCAGTGATGGCGGCGGCCCGCTGGTGACGGTAACGGCCGCAGCGAAAGATTTGCCCGATTACGGATGGGTTCGTTTCCGGAAGGCGGAGCGGTCGGAGCCGCACGGATGGCAACCGCAGACGGTGCGGCTGCTGCAGACGATCACCGGGGCGACGAGGACAGCCACCACGGCAGCGGATCAGCCTGCTGCATGGCAGGCTTTTACGACGCAGGCAACGGAGAAGGAGCCGGCGGTCCTGCGCGATTTGCTGGAGGTTCGCGCGGCGGCGCGTCCTCTGCCGGTGGGTGAAATTGAACCGGCCGGAAATCTGTACCGGCGATTTATTGCGAGCGCGATGTCGCTGGGCTCACTGAGTCCGGAGGCGCACCAGACGATCACCGCGGCGATGAACCAGCTGGGCGGGCGGTCGAATACGGGCGAGGGCGGGGAAGATCCCGCGGTGTATACGCCTGATGTGGATTTACCGCTGGTGGGGGCGAAGGTGCCTTCGCATCTGCTGAACAACAAGGTGAAGCAGGTGGCCTCGGCGCGATTCGGGGTGACGGCGCAGTATCTGATGCATGCCGAGGAACTGGAGATCAAGATTGCGCAGGGCTCGAAGCCGGGCGAGGGCGGACAGCTTCCGGCGCATAAAGTGACCGAGCTGATTGCGCGGCTGCGGCATGCGCAGCCTGGGGTGCAGCTGATCAGTCCGCCGCCGCACCACGATATTTACTCGATCGAAGATCTGGCGCAGCTGATCCACGATTTGCGGCGGATCAATCCGAAGGCGGCGATCGGGGTGAAGCTGGTTTCGGAATGCGGCGTGGGGACGGTGGCCGCGGGCGTGGCGAAGGCTTACGCCGACTACATTGTGATCGCCGGGCACAACGGGGGCACCGGGGCTTCGCCGCTGTCGAGCATTAAGTATGCGGGGAGTCCGTGGGAGTTGGGATTGGCCGAGGCGCAGCAGGTGCTGATCCGCAATGGGCTGCGCGGACGGGTACGGCTGCGCTGTGACGGCGGGCTGCGGACGGCGCGGGACATCGTGATCGCGGCGATGCTCGGCGCCGATGAGTACGCTTTTGGCACGGCGGTGCTGGTGGCTCTGGGCTGCGATATGGCGCGCCAGTGCCACCTGAATACGTGTCCCACGGGGATTGCGACGCAGAGGCCGGAGCTGCGGGCGAAGTTCCGCGGGAAGCCGGAGCACCTGATGCGGTTCTTTGAAGGGCTGGCCGGAGAGATTCGCGTTCTGCTGGCCGAGCTGGGATTGCCGTCGCTGGAGGCGGCGATTGGCCGGACCGATTTGCTGGAGCAGGTGCGGTTCGACGGCTGCCTGGATCTGAGCGCGATGCTGGCTGCGCCGGCCGATGGCGGATCGGCGGGAGCACGGTGCTGGCAGGGAAGCCGGAATCTGCGGCCGGAGGAGCATGCGCCGATTGACGATGCGTGGGTTGAGCCGGCACTGGCGGCGTATGAGGCGGGCGAGCATTTCATCGTGGATTCGCTGATCGCGAACGAAGATCGCACGTTTGGGGCGCGGCTGGCCGGGGAACTGGCGATGCTGCAGTCGGGCGGAAAGACTTCACCGGCGACGCTGACGTTTCGGCTGACCGGCGAGGCGGGGCAGTCGTTTGGGGCGTTTGCGGTGCCGGGAATGCAGCTGATCCTGAAGGGCCTGGCCAACGATTTTGTGGGGAAGAGCCTGTCTGGTGGGGAGATTATCCTGCGCGGGCAAGGGCGCGCGGCGCTGCAACCGGAGCTGCACACGATTCTTGGCAACGTGGCGCTCTATGGAGCGACGAGCGGAGCATTGTTTGCGGCGGGATGTGCCGGCGAACGGTTTGCGGTACGGAATTCCGGGGCGCTGGCGATTGTGGAAGGCGTGGGTGATCACGGCTGCGAGTACATGACCGGCGGCCTGGTGGCTGTGCTGGGCGCGACGGGGACGAATTTCGGCGCGGGCATGACGGGCGGGATCGCCTGGGTCTTCGACGAGGAGGGGCGGTTCCTGGCAGGGAAGCGCTATCACGCGAGTTTCCTGACGCCGGAGCCGTACGAAACGCTGGACGGCGAGGCAAAGCAGAGTCTCCTCGGTCTGGTGCAGCTCCACGCGGAGAAGACGGCAAGCACGCGGGCGTACTGGCTGATGTCGAAATGGGAAGAGCTGGCGCCGCGGTTTGTCCGCCTGACACCACGACCGCAGGTGTAGGCACGCCTTCCTTTCGGTACGAAAGGAATCTGCCTCATTGCGGGAAGCCCGTCTGGACTGGCGATTCCGTGTATTCTTTGGTTAACCCGCCGCGTCCAGGACGTCGGTTATTTGCCATTTCTATGGGTTTTTCTTCTGCCTTCTTCCGCCGTTTCGCCCCCGCTTTGATTCTGGGATTCCTGTTGATGGAGGGGTGCGGCCGATTCGCGCCCCATGCTGCCCGAGAGTATGTGTACGTCTGGGCGCGGGGAACATCGCTGCGCGATCGCGTGGCCGCGGTCAGCAACCGCGTCGCCGAGGTGACCAACGGACAGCGTTTGGAGGTGGTGGAGCACGGCCACCGGTTTCTGAAGGTCAAGACCGAGAAGGGCGATGTGGGCTGGATTGAAGACCACGCGGTCATCGATCAGAGCATTTACGACCGCTTCAGGCAAATGGAGAAAGGCAATGCAGGCGATCCGGTGGTGGCGACGGGCGTGCTGCGCGAGGATTACTGGCTGCGGGACGCGCCCGGCCGCACATCGGACCGGTTTTATCTGCTGCCGGAAAACTCAAAGCTGCAGTTGCTGGAGCGAGCGTCGGTTCCTCGGCCGGAGGCGCCGCAGCCGGTGCCGATGCCGGTGAAGAAGGCGATCAAACCGGAAAAGAAGAGGGATCTGGGCGATCTGGCGAATCCCGCGCTGGAAGACTACTGGCTGGTCCGCGACAGCTCCGGGCAGGTGGGCTGGGTACGCGGTCGGATGGTCGACGAAGATGTCCCTGACGCGATTGCGGGGTTGGCGGAGGGGCAGAAGATCGTGGGCGCCTACGTATTGAAGAAGGTGGAGGATCCGGGAGCCAATGTGCCCGGCGATCAGGTTTCGGAGTATGTGACGGCCCTGGCGCCGTGGCGAGGTGGACTGCCGTTTGATTTCGATCAGGTGCGGGTTTTCACCTGGAACGTGAAGAAGCATCGGTATGAGACGGCTTACCGGGAGCGGAATATCGCGGGGTACCTGCCAGTGACGGTGAGCCAGCAGACCTTCGGGAACCAGACAGAGCCGGTTTTTTCGTTTCGGGTAGCTGCGGACGCTGAAAATGCTTCGCTGGATCCGCAAACGGGCATGGTGAAGCCGGGGTCGACGACGACCGAGGCTTATCACATGGAAGGGGTGCTGGTGCGGAGGGTGGGCGGCGCGGCTGCACCGCAGGTGGCATCGACGTCGCCTCCCAGGAAGACGGAGCGTCGCGGGCACCATCGCCGCCGTCGCCGGTAGGGTGGCTGGAGAGAAACCGTGTATTTGTCCGGAAGCGCATTTGCGCAAACGCGGCGCAAGCTCGTATGGTGGATTACACGCCCTGGTGGTGGTGGATGCGGCGGTCCGGTTCTGGTTTCGCTGTGGTTTTTCAGTAGTTGGCACGGACACCATTGGGACAAAAAAAGAGGGAAAAGGAGATCGGCTCATGGATAACAAGCCGGCACAGAACATTCAGGACACGTTCCTGAACACTGTTCGCAAAGACAAAACCCCGATCACGATTTATCTGGTGAGCGGCGTGAAACTCACTGGAAAGATCCGCTCGTTCGACAAATATTCGGTGCTTCTGGAGAACAACAGCCAGGAGCAGCTGATTTTCAAGCACGCCATCTCGACTGTGGTGAGCACGCGCTCAGTGCTGCACGGCGAGCACCGGCCTCCGCACAGCGCGCAGGCGGGACCGGTGGCGGTAGCGCCGGCGGCGGCGGCACAGGAAGCCTCCGGGTCCTGAGGGGATCCGGACCAGAGCAGGCGCGCACCATGCCATGCCGTTGAGTGCAACGGGTCAGCGGGCGGAACGCGCTCTGCTGGTGTCAGTCTCCTTTGGGCGCCCAGGGAAGGGTCTGTCCCGAGAGGCAGCCCAGGCGCGTGCGGCGGCGCGGAGCGAAGAGACGACAGGGGAATCGACGCGGGCTGTGCAGGTTGCGGCCGAGGACGAGTCGCGTTTAGAGGAATTCCGCGAGCTGGTGGTGAGCGCCGGCGCGGCGATTGCCGCAGAGATGGCGCAGCACCGACCGAAGGCCGATCCGGCTACTCTGCTGGGCAGTGGCAAGGTGGAGGAGCTGGGCGCGGTGGCCGCATCCAGTCAGGCGGATCTGGTGGTCTTCGACCATGATCTGAGCCCGACGCAACTCCGCAACCTGGAAGACGCACTGCCGTGCCGGGTGATCGACCGGACACAGCTGATTCTGGACATTTTTGCTCGGCACGCGCGGACTCGCGAGGGTCAGCTGCAGGTGGAGCTGGCGCAGCTGGAGTACATGCTGCCGCGGCTGACCGGGCACGGCAAGGCGATGTCTCAGCTGGGAGGCGGGATCGGCACGCGCGGACCCGGCGAAACGCAGCTGGAGACCGATCGCCGGCGGATTCAGCGGCGCGTCCTGCAGCTGCGCCGGGAACTGGAGGCGGTGCGGCGGATTCGCGCGCAGCAGCGGCAGCGCCGCGAATCGGTGCCGGTGCCGACGGTAGCTCTGGTGGGCTACACGAACGCGGGGAAGAGCACGCTGTTCAATGCGCTGACCCGCGGAGGGGTTCTGGAATCGGCGCGGATGTTTGCCACGCTGGACCCGAAGCTGAGCGCCATCCAACTGCCCAGCCGGAGAAAAATCCTGCTATCCGATACGGTGGGTTTTATTCGCGACCTTCCGCACACCCTGGTGACGTCGTTCCGGGCGACGCTGGAGGAGGTGCGCCAGGCGGAGGTTCTGGTGCATGTTCGCGATGCCTCGAGCCCGCTGCGGGAGGAGCACAAAGCGGAAGTGGAAAAGGTACTTGCCGAGCTGGATGTACTGCAGAAACCACGGATCGAAGTGCTCAATAAGGTGGACCTGCTGAGCGAGGAGGAAGCGGCGTCACAGAACGGGCGCGGGGTCACGATCTCCGCCCGGCTGCGAACCGGTTTGGACGGCCTGCTGGGGCGAATCGATGAAGAACTGGTGCAGGATCCGATTCTGGAACAGAAGTTTCAGGTGCCGCAGTCGGAGGCAGAGACGCTGGCGGCTCTGGACGCGGGGGCCGTGGTAACCGACCGTGAGTACGAAGGGAATCTGGTGAGGATGACGGTGGCAGGTCCCGCGTCGCTGCTGGGACGGTACCGGCGCTTCCGGCGGACGCGCAACGATTGAAAATTTGTGGGTAAACGAAACGAACCGGATGACAGAGTGGTGGGAACTCCGATCATCCGGTTCGCCGACCCTGATCCGGGTCGAGGTGGTATCCTCATCATACGCCGGAACCTGGCTCGGTCAAGGCCCAACTGTTGCAGGATCAAAAAAAAACCCACTGGCAGGCTGATCCGCAGAGGGCCAGGAGCTATGGTTTGAGGGTCATCTGCGTAAGTGTCTTTGGTCATTTGACACTCATTTTTGGCGTCTGTTAAAACCTAGAGTTCCACCCGATTCTTCAGCCGTTTCCGAACCGCCAGCCTGTCTCAATTATGGATGAATTGCTGCATCAGATTGGTGATCTTGCGCTCGGCGCCGTGCCGACGCTGATCCTTTTCATTTTGTTGGTTTTAGCGTACCGGTTTATTCTGTACGACCGGCTTATGCGGGTGCGCGGGGAGCGACGGGAGAGGACAGCCGGCGCGCTGGAGCGGTCCCGTCTGGCGATAGCCGAGGCCGACGTCCGCTCCCAGGAATACGAGGCCAAACTGCGGGCGGCGCGGGCGGAGATTTTCCGGGCGCGGGAGCAGCGGGTTCGGCAATGGACTGGCGAACGGGACAACGCGCTGGCGGCGGCTCGTCTGACGGCGCAGCAGCGGGTTCAGGCAGCCCAAACGGCTCTGCTGGCCCAGGGCGCCGAGGCGCGGAAGCAAATTGAAGCCTCAGCCGGGGAGCTGGCGGCTCAGGTGCTGGCGGCGGTTCTGCCTTCGAGCCCAGCGGAGAGCACGCATTGAAGCGGACCTCTTCCATTCTTTATTCGATTTTTCTGGCAGCGTTGCTTCTGGCGGCGTCCGGGCCGTGCCTCTACGCCCAGCAATCGCTGAGTCCTTCTCAGGCAGCCGCTCGGTCGGTTGGCAAAGAGGAGCATATGGATGCTCCCGAGGGCGAAAACCAGATGGAGCAGTACCGGCACTCCGCGGTGGTGCAGTCGATCGCCCGCTACGGGCACGTGAGCACGGAGACGGCGGCAGAGATTTTTGAGGACTTCAACTCCGGAGTGCTGCTGGGAACGATTCTGATCGTTCTGTTCAAGGTTGTTCCAAAGATGTTGCGCAGCCGCTCCGAGAAGCTGCAGCAGGATCTGGTGGGCGCGCGGCTCGCGACGGAAGAGGCCAATCGACGGCTGGCTGGAGTGGAAGCGCGGCTGCAGCGGCTGGATTCGGAGATCGATGCGATCCGCCAGCAGGTGGAGCAGGAAGCCGTCCATGACGAGAAGCGCATCCATGCGGCGATGGAATCGGAGCGCGAGCGCATTGTGGCCTCGGCCGAGCAGGAGATTGCCGCCACCCAGGCCGCGGCGCAGCGCGATCTGAAGAAGTTCGCCGCCGACCTGGCCATCGATCACGCGATGCGGAAGGTACAGCTTTCCACGGACACCGACCGCGCGCTGGTGCGGGAATTTGGCAAGAACCTGAACAGCGGGTCGAGGGGGAAGGCGTAAATGGCGAGTTTTGCATCCCGATACGCGCGCGCCTTCGCCGAGGTGCTGTTCGAGGAACGTCTGGACGCGAGGGACGCGCAGCACCAGCTGGCGGATTTCGCCTCAGCGTGGCATGAAAGCCGGCCTTTGCGCGAATTCTTCATGGCCCCGTCTTTCCCGGTGGAGCAGAAGGTGGCGCTGCTGGACAAGCTGAATGCGAAGCTCCAGATGTCGCAGCCGGTAAGGAACTTCGTCGCGGTGCTGATTCGCAACGACCGCATTGCCGGGCTGGACGAAGTGGTGGCGGAAGTCCGGCGCGAGGTGAACCTGCGGCTGAACATCTCGGAAGCGAAGGTGGTTTCCGCACGCAAGCTGGAGGAAGCGGAGCGGCGGGAACTGGAAAAACAGATTGCCGATCTGACCGGCGGCCCGGTGGACGCACACTACGAGGAAGACAGCTCGCTCCTGGGGGGAGCGGTGGTTCAGGTCGGAAGCACGGTATACGACGGTTCGGTGCGGGGGCGGCTGGAGCGACTCCGGGACGAACTGACAGCGAGTTAAGTAAAACCCACAGCGGCACAAGGATTCGGAACAGACGAGCATGGCGCAAATCAAGGCAGACGAAATTACCGCGCTCCTGAAGGAGCAAATTGCCAATTACGACGCGAAGATGCGCGTCGATGAAGTTGGAACCGTCATCACCCTGGGCGATGGCATTGCCCGCCTGCACGGACTGGACAAGGTGATGGCCGGGGAGCTGCTGGAGTTCCCCCACGGCATCGCCGGACTGGCCATGAGCCTCGAAGAGGATCAGGTGGGCAGCGTGCTGCTGGGCGACTACACGGAGATCCGCGAGGGCGATCAGGTGAAGCGCACGGGCAAGATCCTGAGCGTGCCGGTGGGCGACGCCATGATCGGGCGCGTGGTGAACTCGCTGGGCGTGCCGATCGACGACAAGGGGCCGATTCAGACTTCGGACATTCTGCCGGTGGAGCGGCTGGCCCCGGGCGTGATCGACCGCCAGCCGGTGCGCGAGCCGATGATGACCGGGTTGAAGGCCATCGACTCCATGATCCCGATCGGGCGCGGACAGCGCGAGCTGATCATCGGCGACCGGCAGACGGGCAAGACGGCGGTTGCGCTCGACACGATCATCAACAACAAAAGCAACGACCTGATCTGCATTTATTGCGCGATTGGGCAGAAGCGCTCCTCGATCGCCCAGGTGGTGCAGACGCTGGAAGAGTACGACGCGATGGGCCACACGATTGTGGTGGCTGCATCAGCGTCGGAGCCGGCGCCGATGCTGTATCTGGCGCCTTACGGTGCGTGCGCCATCGGCGAATATTTCCGCGATAAGGGGCGGCACGCGCTGGTGATCTACGACGATCTTTCCAAGCACGCCATCGCTTACCGCGAGATTTCGCTGCTGCTGCGGCGGCCGCCGGGGCGCGAGGCGTATCCCGGCGACGTGTTCTATCTTCACTCGCGGTTGCTGGAGCGGGCGTCGAAGCTGAGCGACAAGAACGGCGGCGGCTCGCTGACGGCTCTGCCGGTGATCGAGACTCAGGCCGGCGATGTGTCGGCGTACATTCCGACGAACGTGATTTCGATTACGGATGGGCAAATCTTCCTGGAAACGGATCTGTTCAACTCCGGCGTGCGCCCGGCAGTGAACGTGGGGCTGTCCGTGTCGCGCGTGGGATTCTCCGCGGCGATCAAAGCTATCAAGCAGGTAGGCTCCACGCTGAAGCTGGATCTGGCGCAGTATCGCGAACTGGCTGCATTTGCGCAGTTCGGCAGCGATCTGGACAAGGTGACGCTGAATCAGCTGAATCGCGGACAGCGCCTGACCGAGTTGCTGAAGCAGCCCCAGTTCCATCCGCTGCCGGCCGAGAAGCAGGTGATCATCCTGTTTGCCGGAACCCAGGGCTATCTGGACGATCTGAAGGTGGACCAGATTCGCGCCTTTGAGGACGGGCTCTATCCCTATCTGGACTCCGCGCAGAGCCAGATGCTGAACGATATCGCCACGAAGAAGGCTCTGGACGACGATCTGCGCAAGCGGATTCACGCCGCGCTGAAAGAGTACAAGGAGAATTTCCTGGCCGAGCATGAAGGGGCGAAGCTGAAGCAGAGCGCCGTGCAGCCGGTGAACGAGCAGGAAAAGAAGAAGGGTGAGGCGCAGCCGGCGCAGCAACCGGTAGGAGCGACGCGGTAGCCAATGCCCAACGTCCTCGATTTACGGCGGCGGATCCGCAGCGTGCGCAACACGCGGCAGATCACCAAGGCCATGAA
>DASRRO010000179.1:0-187172 GCA_035656855.1 Acidobacteriaceae bacterium
GAAGACACCTTCATTGGCCTGGATATCTGGGAACGCGACCCCTGCTCTTAGGAAACTGCCCCTTCTATGCCCATCAATCTGTGTAGCAACATAACGATGCTCTCCTTGTTCCTTTGTGCAGGCGTCGTCTGCAGCAGCCACGCTCAGGTAACATCTTTTGCTCCCGGAGAAGTCTCCACCTCCGCCAGCTCCAATATGGCTCCGGCGTTCTCCCCTGATGGCAAGGCGGTCTATTTCACCGAAGTTCCTGACCAAAATACCCTTTCCATCGTCGAGTCTCAAAGGGTTGACGGAAAATGGGCCGCACCCCACACAGCGGCGTTTTCCGGCCATGATCGCGACCTGGAACCAGCTTTCGCACCCAGCGGCAAGTTTCTTGTCTTTGCCTCCAATCGGCCATCCGCACCCGGAGAACCGCAACTCGACGGTCACTACAATGGAAAGCTGCTTCACGGAGGCGGTGGGCACCTATGGAAGGTCGAGGCTCGGAGGGGATCCTGGACCAAGCCCCAGCTTCTGCCACCCTCCATTAATGTCAACGATGCGGTCTTCAGCCCCGCGGTAACCGCCGACGGCAGCCTCTATTTCATGCGCGCCGACGATGGCGGAGGCGTCTTTCATATC
The DNA here is from genome assembly GCA_035656855.1 of Acidobacteriaceae bacterium. GTDB lineage: Bacteria > Acidobacteriota > Terriglobia > Terriglobales > Acidobacteriaceae > Palsa-343. Next base: position 625 of record DASRRO010000179.1, read on the forward strand.
TACCGCTCTCAGTTCCGGCACGGTCACTATGAAACGCCCGTCCGGGCATCGTTCTCGAATACCACCTATGGGGACTTTGATCCCGCCGTTGCTCCCGATGAGTCGTATCTCATCTTCTCCTCCGGCCGCCCTCCGGCGCCGTCCCACGTCACTGACCTCTTCATCATTTTTCGTACGCCCGCCGGATGGGGCGATCCCACGGACCTGCGCGCGGCGATCTCCGATGAAGTGCATGGCGTGGAGGCCCGGCTCTCACCCGACGGTAAGACCCTGTACTTCACCGGCCCCCACCCTCAGGACAAGGGCGCCGATCCGAATGCTCGACCGATCATGAAGGTAAGCATCGCCCAGGTTATCGCCACGCACGGGCGCTCTTAATCTCCCGCGAGAGGCGGATGGGCCAGCGGATGTCGAACGCCGCGCTGCCTCGCCCGTGACCTGCGTACCGTTACCCCGTCCGAGTATGCGTTTCTTCCCCTCTCTGTGGAAATCCTGTCAAGTCCCCGCGTCCTGACGAAAGTAACGGCAGCTGATACAACATCCTCCTCGCAAGATCCACGCAGATCGCCGTCTTGAGATGGTCCGCAAGCGCAACGAAATTCCGAACTGGAAGGCGACGGAGAAGTACACGTCAAAGATTCCGGTTATGGGAATGCTGGATCGGGAGAGCCGTCAGATCCGGGCGAAGGTCGTTCCCAATGTCCGCCGCGAGACGTTGCAGGATGAGATTCTGAATCACATTCAGGACGGCTCAAAGGTCTACACGGATTCGTCCACATCATACTTAGGCCTGAGGGCGCAGAACTGCATTCACGAAACGGTGAACCACGTTAACGAGTGCGTGCGCGGCGAGGTCTCGACGCAGGGACTTCCGAACTTTTGGTCGCGGCTGAAGCGTACATCGCCGTCGAGCCTTTTCACCTGGACCGTTATGTGACGGAGCAAGTGATCCGGTACAACAATCGCCACGCCAAAGATAACCCGTTGAATGACGCAGACCGCTTCGCTATCGCGGTTTCGCAGATCGTAGGCAAGCGGCTTACCTACGCTGAATTGACGGGGAAGGAGCCGAAAAAACCTGCCGCTAGCTTTTAAGAAGAAGCAGGGTCGGGGAAAGCGGAACGCTGCTTAGGTTTTCGCTTCGACCCGCGTTTGGGTCCACGCCGATGAGGATTGGCGTCTACCTGTTTTCGGTATTCAGTTTCTCGCCTCACCATCTCTTCGCGGGGCACAGACAGAACGGCGTCCACCACTTTGGTGAACGCCGCGAATTCCGGGGAACGGTTCATCAGCCAGATTGTGCCAGTTTACCGGGATAATCCTGGGAGATGGACTTAACCCTCTTGGTCATGGGTTCTGTGCGAATAGAATCTCGGTCAAAATTCCCTCCTGCGGCCTCCTCCACGATTCCCGCTGCCACTAGGATGTGAGCTTCCATCAAATTAGGATCATTTAAGAAGTCAATGATGGGTTTGCAATACGCATCCATTTCGCGCGAATTCATCGCTGGAAGCTGCGTGGTATTGGCGATGAGTCGAAGGGCAAGAAGAATGTGAAAACGTGCCGGCTTAAACTTTCGGTCCAGCTTCCCACTGCGAAACATGTACTCAAGACGGTAATAGGCATACGCTGCGGCGTAGTAGGATTCCTTGCGATGTCCCTTGCCGAAAATTTCCTTCCCAACCTTACTCTTGAGAGCGGCGTAATTACGTGTTGTTCGATGGGCTTCTTCGAGGAACATCGCAGCAAAAGCCTTGATGACGTTTGGCTGCGTGACAATCCTAGTCTTTTCTATCTGAAGACGTTCATATTGCCGCGACCTGCGCTCATAGTAGAGCTTCTGCGCTGGAGGGAACGCTTGGAAGTAAGCCTCTAATTGTTTCGGGAACTCCTCCAGAGCAAAGAACTGTTCGTCTGTGACCTGAGTCTGTCGATTCGTACCCCGAATGATGGAGTTGATAACGCCTTCATCCTGGGTTCCAATAAGCCGTATCGGCACGGCAACCGACCGATCAATCTTATCCGCCTGCTCGAAAAGAACATGGCAGGTTTGACAGCCATTGACAATTTGATAGTCCTCAATTACGAACTTATTCGCCGTTGGCCTCACATCGCGGGCGATGATCGTTATGCCGTTGTTCTTTAATACAAACTGGCTTCGTGTCTCCGATTCCAGCGTTCCCTTTATCTCGCTGTTTACATCGTTGTACCCTTGCCAGTCGCGCGGATTGCTATAAAACAATCCTCCGATCATTTCCCCCGTGTCGTCTGTAAGAATTTTTAGTAGTTCCGGCACAGGCAGAAATCCCAGATAGGCTTGGGTAACTCCAGGAATGTCTGGTATTGTCATGCGCTGCTCGAATAGAAATTCCCGCTGGATCGCATTTTTTGTCTGTCGATACAAACGCTGAATGCCATCGGCTCCCAATGGAGTGAACGTCACGTCCCGGAAAAGATTCGTTCCCATGAGTTCCGCGATGATGGATTGGCGGCGTCCCTCTAGCGTAGCGTCATTAGTCCAGGTTCCAGTCGTGGCGTAATAAATCCTGCACACCGGATTTCCACGCTTGAATTTTGCGCTGCTCTGATACAGTTTCGCCATTGTCGCGGCGGCAGCGGTGATTTCCGGAGTGCGTGGGAGGGTAGGGATTTCCTTGAAGAAATCTGCGACAGCAAATCCGATATTTCCCATCTTCCCAACATCGAACCCCGAACCACGATCCGCTTGAACAAAAACGAATGTCACATCGATTTCCGCTTCGTCCGCAAACTCTTCAAGCGTTTCGACATCCGTAACCAAGGAGTTGTTTACGATGATGGCGACTGCGTCAATTCCTGTAGCGGTCCCCACAAGAGCATCGTCGGCGTCGAATGTGTCGCTGTAGTGGCGACCAATCGTAATTGCCGCCACAAAATGCTCGAACCTCTTGTCTTCAGGCAGATGCAGAATTCCCCGCTCCTCGGAAAATTCCTTGAGGAGCGATTCGGAAACGCGGTCCATGACGGTCCTTCCCCCGCTCCTAGCGAACCGTGCGGATTCGAGAGAGCAGTTAATCATAGCTGACTCCGCATCCCGGCGAAAATCGCCCGGTTGTGCCCTGTTTGTGGTGCAGATTGGCCCTTGGTGAGCCAAGTCGATTGGTGCCCTTTCAAGCCAAGATCCCCGCCAAATCCTGGCAGTAAAACCGTCCAAACTTGCTATACGGAACTTATAGAGTCAAGAAAAGAAAGCCCGCCCCGCGCGGGCTTTTTCCTTTGGGCCAAAACCATGACACTGCTACATTTCCCCCGCTATCCGCTATCCGCCCCTCTTCAGAGGCCCCTTGCAACTACCATCGTTTGTCACACTTACGCATCCGCTTCAGCCATCTACCGTGTTTTCACACACTTGCATATCTGGAGAGAATTTTTTCCAGCAGCGACTGCCTTCTCCCGGGTACCAGCTCCCGGCCCCATCTGGCCCATCGATGTTACCGATGCGCCCCAAGGGAATGAACACAATCTCCAGGCGATGCCCATCGAAAACGATGGTTTCCTGGCCCACACCTTACTTCTGTTAGGCTTGGGCCCGCGGCAAGGACCCAGGCCTTTTGCAGACATCCGCAGCCGCTCCACGAGGAGAAAGCTTATGCGACGTTTATGGATGATGGCAGGATTGTGTCTCGCGCTCGCCGCGCCGGCGGCGTTGATCGCTCAGGATAGCGGCGGACAGAGTGGGGCAGCCGCTCCGGCAACCATTGCCCCGGCCGATTCGCTGAACGCCCTGATGGGCATGCTGCAAATGGAAGTTGTCAGCGCCGCCGAAGCGATGCCCGCGGACAAATACGACTTCGCCCCCACCAACGGCGATTTCAAAGGCGTGCGCAATTTCGGCTCGCAGGTGAAGCACCTGGCCGAGGCCAACTACGAGTTCTTCCATGGCTGGGACGTCCCCGGCGCGACAGAGGTCGATCCTAAAACGATTGAAGCCCTCAAAACCAAGGACGATATCGTCAAGGCGCTGAAAGATTCCTACACCTACGCCCACGCCGCCGTCAGCACCATCACCCCGCAGAACGCCTTCGACTCGGTGAAAGGCTTCCCGCCGCAGTTCAAGGAGACAAGGGCCACCGCCGCGGCCTTCGCCATCGCCCACTCCATGGACCACTACGGGCAGTTGGTTGAGTACCTCCGCATGAACGGCATCATTCCCCCGGCCAGCCGTCCCCAGCCAAAGGGGTCATCGATGTAAGGAGAAGGAATTCATGGTTTAGAGGTTGGCCCCGATGGGTTTTGCAGGCCTCTGCCGCGCCATCGGGGCCTGCTTGTATCTGCCTCTCGGGCGATGAGATAGCCGATTCAGTGAACGCGCTTCCGCCAAAGCTCATCCATAAGAGAGCAAGAGAGCGTTGGGCCTGCAGAGGATCCGCCAATCCTGGCGGTCTCTCTGAGAGAATGAACGCGCATGGCTCTGGGGCGAACTGTCGAGGTTTATGAAGAGGAGCGGCGGCATCCTCTGGTGCGGGTGGTCCTGATTCTGCTCCTCCTGTTGATCCTCATCGTGGCGGGCGCGTTGGTCGGCGCGGGCGTCTGGCTGAAGCACGCGATGCGGGTCTCGCTGCCGGAACTGGATGGCACGGTTCTCACGCCCGGGCTGAGCGCATCGGTCACCGTTCGCCGCGATGAGCATGGCGTGCCGCATATTCAGGCGGCAAACCTCAACGATCTGGTCTTCGCCCAGGGCTACGTCACCGCGCAGGATCGCCTGTGGGAGATGGATATGGCGCGGCGCATGGCGGCCGGCGATGCGGCAGAGATCCTTGGCTCGAAGCTGGTCGAACACGATCGCATGGAGCGGGTGCTGGCCATGCGTCCCACGGCGGAGCGGCTGACGGCGAGCCTGACTCCCCAGCAGCAGCAGCTCTTCGAGGATTACGCGAAGGGCGTGAATGCCTTCATCACCACGCATCCGGATCGCCTGCCCCCTGAGTTTCGCGTGCTCTTCTATCGCCCTGGGCCGTGGGAGCCGGAGGACTCGATGCTGGTGGTGCTGAGCATGGTTCAGCTGCTTGATGAACACTGGCCGGAGAAGCTGGAGAGGGAGCGAATCACCGCTCGTCTGGGGCCGACGCTGGCCAGAGATCTGTATCCCACCGGCTCGTGGCGCGACCACCCGCCGGTGAGCGATGAGACGCCGATCACCGCGCCGAATCAGACCATTCCCGATGTGCCGCTCGATCCGAGCCAGTGGGGATTCCTGCACGACGATCTGGCGCCGGTGTTGCGGATGACCGCCGGCGACCTGGCCAACTGCCTCGGCTGCACCAGCGGCTCGAATGAATGGGCGGTTGCGGGATCGCGCACGGCGAGCGGAGAGCCGATGCTCTCGAACGACATGCATCTGCCGCACCAGATCCCCAACATCTGGTACGAGGCCGATCTGCAGGCGCCCGGATTTCACGCAGCGGGACTGACCATCCCAGGGTTGCCGCTGATCGTGGCCGGGCACAATGAGCACATCGCCTGGGGCTTCACCGCGCTCTACGGCGATACCCAGGACATCTACATCGAACACGTGAACGCGCAGGATGAATACGAGGGTCCGGACGGCGGGTGGCACCCGATCGAACACGATCAGGAGACGATCCAGGTGCGCGGCGGTGCCGATGTGCACGTGGATGTCGAGCGCACCGGACATGGCGTGGTGATCACGCCGCTGATTCCCGGCGAGAAGCGAACGCTGGCACTGAAGTGGGACATCTACGATCCGAAGGCGGCGGGCTATCCGCTGCTGGCGATGGATACGGCGGAGAACTGGACGGACTTTCGCAATGCCCTGGGGACCTGGTGGGCGCCGACGCAGAACGTGGTCTACGCCGACGATCAGGGGCACATCGGCTATCAAGCCGTGGGCGACATTCCGCTGCGGCCCGGCGGTTTAGCCGGCGTGCCGATCGCCGATAACCAGCATGAGTGGCAGGGCTTCATTCCCTTCGACCAGTTGCCCACGGCGTCCGATCCGCCGGAGGGGATTCTGGCGACGGCAAACTCCAGGGTGACGCCCGACAATTACCCAACGCCACTCACGCTGGAGTGGGCGGATCCGTACCGCAACGAGCGGATCTGGAAGTGGCTGGAGCCGAAACAGAAGCTGACCCAGCAGGACATGCTGGCGCTGCAGACCGATGTGTACTCATCGCTGGACCAGGAGATTGCGCAGCGGCTGGCCTACGGCATCGACCACGCGAGCCAAACGGATGCACGGCTGCGGGAGGCGGCCAACCTGCTTCGCTCGTGGGACGGCATGATGACGGTGAACTCGGCGCCGGCGGCGATTGTGGCGGCGGCCCGGGCGGTATTCCCGCCGATGATCCTGAAGCCGAAGCTGGGCGACGACTGGAAGATGTATCACTGGGCGGAGAGCCTGTTTGTCGAAGAGCAGATGGTGATGAACGAGCCGCCCGGATGGCTGCCGCCGGGGTACACGAGTTGGGACGACTTTCTTGCGGACCTGGTGCGGCAGGGGCTGGAACAAGCGCGAGCGCCGCTGGACCTGAAGACCTGGAAGTATGGCTATGCGCATCCAGTGGACGTGGAGCATCCCCTGTACGGCATGCTGCCGTGGCTGAAGAGGTGGACGGGGACGGGCGAGCAGCCGCAGTCCGGGGACACGTCGACGGTGAAGCAGGTGGGGCGGACGTTTGGGCCGTCGCAGCGGTTCACCATGGACTGGGGCAACATCGACGGAGCGACGGAGAACATTCTGACGGGCGAGAGCGGCGATCCGCTGAGCCCGTACTACATGGATCAGTGGCGGTACTGGTACGGCGGCACGACCTTCGCGCTGCCGTTTTCTGAGGCGGCGGTGGCGGCGCAGACGGCGCACACGCTGCGGCTGGAGCCGTGAAGTCCGAGAGGAGTTCTCGGGGACCGGAGCCGGGAATGCCTGAGAGCGCAGCGGCGTGGATGCGACGCCGGTATCGGCGCGACGTGCTGCTGCTGGCCGTGGTCGGAATTGCGGTGCTGGGGCTGGCGTGGCGCGGTCCCTCGTGCGGCCAGGATTTCGATTTTCATCTGCAGAACTGGATGGAGGCGGCGGCCCACTGGCGCGCGGGCATCTTCTATCCACACTGGGCGGAGTCGGCGAATTTTGGGGCCGGGGAGCCGCGGTTTATGTTTTATCCGCCGCTGGGCTGGATGCTGGGCGGGTTGCTGGGGGTGGTGCTCCCGTGGACGTGGGTGGGCTTTGTCTATACGGCGCTGGCGCTGCTGACTGCGGCCGCGACTTTTCGCGCGATGGCGCGTGAGTGGATGAGCGAGGAGTCCGCCTTGCTGGCGGCATGTGTCTACGCGGTGAATCCCTACATGCTGTTTGTGGCGTATGAGCGGGCCGCGCTGGCGGAACTGCTGGCGGCGGCGTTGATGCCGCTGCTGGTGCTTTACGGACTGCGAAGAACGGGCAGCGTGGTTCCCCTCACTCTGACTGTGGCTGCGCTGTGGCTGACGGACGCTCCGGCGGCGGTGATGGGCATGTATTTCCTGGCGCTGCTGGTCGTGGTGGCGGCGATTGAGGAGAAGCGCTGGCGGCTGTTTGGGCGTGCGGCCGCGGCGACCGCTCTGGGACTGGGACTGGTGGGTTTTTGGCTGGTGCCGGCGTTCTACGAACAGCGATGGGTCGAGATCTGGCGAGCCATTGGACTGCTGATGCGGGTGGAGGACAGCTTTCTCTTCGGCTTCGTGAACCCGGCTATAGTGCCGGCGGAGGAACGGTTCGACGCCGCGTATCACAACCACGTGCTCGGCATGGTCTCGTGGGTTGGCGTGGCGCTGATGGCCGCAACGGCGGTGGCGGCCGTGCTGAGCCGGGGGAAAAAGAGAAGCGCGTTATGGGCTCCGCTGGCGGCGACGGGAGCATTGATCGCGGTGCTGCAGTTCCAATGGAGCGACGCGCTATGGCGGGTGGCGCCGGAGCTTCGGTATCTGCAGTTTCCGTGGCGATGGCTGCTGGTGCTGGGGCTGGTGCTGGCGGCGCTCACGGGACTCGCGGCCAGTCGAGCCGATGGGTCACCGAAAGCGCGGCGCACCGGGAGGTGGGCGGTGGTGATTCTGGCCTGCGGGTTGGCGGTGCTGGCGGCCACGGTGTTCTGGCAGCCCTGCGATGAAGAGGACAACGTGCCGGCGCAGGTGGCGGCCTTTCACGACGTCGGCTTCGCGGGAACCGACGAATACACGCCGCGGGGCGCGGAGAACGATGAGATCGAGCCCGGCTTGCCGGCCGTGCGAGTGCTGCGTGCGGGCAATGCGGAGGAGGGACCGCTGGACCCCGACGAGGATGCGTGGACTTCCACGCCGGCCGAAGAACTTCCGGCGAGCCTGCAGGTCAGGGAGTGGCGCGGGGAACGCCGGTCGGTAGTGGTAACGAGTCCCGGAGCGGGATATGCGGTGCTGCGGCTGATGGACTACCCGGCGTGGCGGGTGACAGTGAATGGAATCGCGGTACCGCTGGCGACGCGGATCCATCGCGGCGACGGGCTGATGGCGATTCCGGTGCAGGCGGGGGCCACGCGGATCGATGTCCGGTGGATGACAACTCGTGACGTCTGGGCAGGACGGTGGCTGTCGCTGGTGGCGCTGGCCGTTACACTGGCATGGATGTGGAAAGAAAGGCGAAAGAAGCTTGACGAGAACTTTCGATAACATGATCGCAATGCCGGTTGATGTTCATCAGATTTTGCGGGAAGGCGTGGAGCGCACGGATGCGGCTCTGGAGCGGCTGCTGCCGCCGGTGACGCAGGTGCCGGCGTCGATCCATGGCGCCATGCGGCACAGCGTGTTTGCGGGCGGTAAGCGCCTGCGGCCGGTGCTGGCGATGGAGGCGGCGCGGACGATGGCCGCCGCTCACGGTGTGTCCGGATTGCCGGAAGGCATCGAGGAACTGGGTGCCGCGATCGAAATGCTGCACACCTATTCGCTGATCCACGATGATCTGCCGGCGCTCGACAATGACGATCTGCGGCGTGGCAAGCCTACCTGCCACGTGGCTTTCGGCGAGGCGATTGCGATCCTGGCCGGAGACGCGCTGCAGACGCTGGCGTATCAGACCCTGGCAGGGCTGCGCTGCGCGCCGGATCGGGCAATCCGGATCGTCGGCCTGATTGCTGAGGCGACCGGCACGGTGGAAGGGATGATCGGCGGCCAGGTGCTCGATCTGGAAGGCGAGCACTCCAAACCCACGGCGGAAAGTGTGCTGGCGATCCACCGGGCAAAGACCGGCGCGCTCATCCGGGTGAGCATTGTCGCCGGTGGAGCGTACGCTGGCGCCAATGCCACCGACATGCAGAGACTGACGGAATTCGGCACGAAGGCGGGGCTGGCCTTCCAGATTGTCGACGATGTGCTGGACATAACCCAGGACTCCGCGCATCTGGGCAAGACGGCGGGCAAAGACGTCGCCAGCGACAAGGCGACCTGGCCGGCGGTTTTCGGGATTGAGCAGTCGCGCAGGGACGCAAACCGTCTGATCCGGGAGGCGTTCAGTGAGCTCGAACCGTGCGGCGAAGCGGCCGAAGGGCTAAAGGCCGTGGCTCGGTATCTGGTGGAGCGGACACACTAGGAGAGCGCTCAGCGTATAGCGGTCAGCGTACAGACAAGCGCCGCAGATCGCGCAAAGATTGGACCGACACCGATTGAGGAAGTGGCCTCTAGACGCCGACGCCGTAATCGGCGCCAAGCTCTTCGCCGGCGTGGGAGAAGAAGTCCGAGGGTGTGCGGCGATTGAATTTATACCGCACGCGCAACTCGCGGCCGATGTACAGGCCGAGGGCGGTAACGCCCACAGCGACCGAAGTCCAGCCAATGGCGCGCAGAGCGCTCGATGAGGATGGTTTCACCGTCGGCAGAATGGACTCCAGTTCAGCAACCTTCGTGTTTTTGCTCAGAAAACGACACATGCGCTTTCCCCAGGGCGCCATAGGGTCATCATAGCGCAGCCGGCAAAGCCGCGCTCCCAGCATCTGCTTCTATACATCGGCGCAAGCGGCCAGGGCCATAGTTCTTCAGAGGGATTCGATGCGCCGAAGGAGCATTACTTTTCGGTCAGCGGGCAGGAAACTGGCCTCGATGGAGTTCGCGGCGAGCTCACGGAGGTGCTCCGCAGTGAAGCCGAAGTCGCTTTGGGCGAGGCGGTACTCGCCCTGCAGATCGCTCCCAAACAGAGCCGGGTCGTCGGAGTTGAGGGTCACCATCAGGCCCGCGTCAAAGTAGCGGCGGACGGGGTGCTCCTCGAGGGTGATGCAGCAGCCAGTGCGAAGATTCGAGGTCACGCAGATCTCCAGGGGGACCTGGCGCTGGGACAGCAGTTCCATTAACTCGGGATCGTGGATGGCCGAGAGCGCATGCCCGAGGCGTTCCGCTCCGACATTCAGGGCGCCCCAGATGCCTTCCGGACCGACGGTTTCGCCGGCGTGGGCAGTCAGGCGCAAACCAGCCTCGCGGGCTTCGGCGTAGAGCTCGCGGAAGGGTTCGGCGCCGGTGCGGCGCTCGTCCCCGCCAATGCCGATCCCGACGATGGAAGGAAACTGGGGGTGCAACTCGGCGGCTTTCCGAAATACGCGGGCCGCTTCCTCCGGGCCGAAGTGGCGTACCGCATCGAAAATCCAGTAGATCGTGAGGCCCAGTTCTGATTCGGCGCGGATCCGGGCACGCTCCATGCCGTCAAACAGCGGTTCGAATGCACAGCGGCGCCAGTAGTACACCACACCCACGGAGACGTAGACTTCGGCATGCACCACGCCCTGGCGGGCGAGGGCTTCGGCCATCCGCCACGCGACCAGCTCGTAGTCGTCGGCCGTGCGAAGATGCTCGGTGATCGCCTTGAAGGCGAGCAGGAAGCCGGAGAAGTCGGTGTAATGAAAGAGAACCCGGGCCTGGTCGAGGGTAAGAGCAGCCGCGCCGTCGTGGCGGGCGCTGAGTTGGACCAGGGTTTCGGGCGTGACCGTGCCTTCGAGGTGAAGGTGAAGCTCGGCTTTGGGGAGGCGGCGAAGGAAGGCGTCGGAAACCATGAAGGCCAGAAATCAGGGTAACAGGGCGCAGCCAGCACCCTTGTTGATGGAGAGGGAAGCGACTTGAAGAACCAGCAGTTAGCCGCGAAAGAAACCAAAGTTCTGCCATTGTCGCGGCAGGCTCATTCGCCTTTTGGGGGATTGCGAAAGAGGCAACATGCGGCTGGAATGGAACTCTGGTATCCCCGCATGGAATCGAAACAGGACGAAGCCAATTTTCGCGAGAGGCTGCTGGCATGGTTTGATGCCAGCGCGCGCGACCTGCCGTGGAGGCAGACCCAGGATCCGTACGCGATCTGGGTCTCCGAGACGATGTTGCAGCAAACGCGCGTAGCCGTAGTCGTGGAGTACTACACGCGGTTCCTCACGCGGTTCCCAACCCTGCAGTCGCTGGCGCAGGCGGATGATACCGAAGTACTCACCCAGTGGAGCGGGCTGGGATACTACCGGCGCGCCCGGGCGCTGCATGAGGCCGCCAGAGCGGTGGTATCCGAGCACGGTGGCGTGATTCCGCGGAGTGCGGCAGCGCTGACCCGCCTGCCCGGAGTAGGCATCTACACTGCGGCAGCGGTTGCCAGTATCGCCTTTGGCGAGCCGGTTCCCGCGGTGGACGGCAATGTGGAACGGGTGCTGACACGATATTTTGGGCATGAGCCGGTTCCGGGCGTGGCGCGCAGCGGACAACTGCGCCGCGCGGCGGAAGATCTGGTGGACCGGCAGCGGCCGGGTGACTTCAATCAGGGGATGATGGAGCTGGGAGCGACGGTGTGCCTGCCCCGCAATCCCCAGTGCCTGACCTGCCCGGTGCGCGAAGGATGTGCGACGCAGGGAGAACATGCGGCGCCGCGTTCGAAGAAAATGCTGAGCCAGAAGACCGCTCTGGCCCTGGTGCAGCGACGGCAGTGGCCGCGCGCCGAGGTGCTACTGGAACAGCGTCCCCCGACTGCGTCGCAAATGCCGGGGATGTGGGAGCTGCCCCTCATGAAGGAAGGCCAGGAAAGCGAGAGTATGCAGCTGCTCACGGTGCGCCACTCCATCACCAACACGAATTATTACGTGACGGTGTACGGGCTGACAGTGAACGAGCAGAAGATGCTGGCGCGGAGCACGGGGGATCGTGCCTGGGTTCCGGTACTGGACCTGAACGATCAGCCCCTGACCGGGCTGACGCGCAAGATTCTGAAGCGGCTGAAAGTGCTGCCGGGCTACAGCGGCGCGGGGCCTTCGGTGACCCTGGAAATGCCTAAGGAGCCTGAACCCGACCTGGTGGGCGCCTGACGGTAAGCTTTTGACGGCCGCCGGCGTTTCGCCGGCGGTTTTCTCTTTCATCCTCAGATCTGCGGGAGTGGCGCAGTGTGCGCGGGCCAGGATAGGCTCGGGTGTTCGGCCTTGCACGCCTCAGCGCACCGGCCGTTCGCCTGAAGGAGAGCCCATGGCTGAAACCGTAACCGCACTGGAAGGCGTCGCCCCGCTGACCACGCTGACCGAGGAAGAGACGATGCTGCGCGACATGGTGCGGCAGTTTGCCCAGCAGGAGATCGCTCCGCGGGTGCGCGCCATGGACGAAGCGCAAAAGCTGGACGCCGACCTGCTGCGGCAGATGTTCGAACTGGGGTTGATGGCCATTGAGGCGCCGCCGGAAATGGGGGGCGCGGGCGCGTCATTTTTCAGCGCGGTGCTGGCAGTGGAGGAGATTGCGCGCGTCGATCCCGCCGTGGCGGTGATCGTGGATGTTCAGAACACTCTGGCGGTGAACGCACTGCTCCGCTGGGGCACTGCGGAGCAGAAGCAGATGTGGATTCCGCGTATGGCGCAACAAACCGTCTGCGCCTATGCGCTCAGCGAGGCCGGCTCCGGATCGGATGCGTTTTCGCTGACAACGCAGGCACGAGCAGATGGCCATGACTACGTTCTGAATGGGCGAAAGCTGTGGATCAGTAATGCCATGGAGGCGGATCTGTTTCTGGTCTTCGCCACCATCGACTCGCAGGCCGGATATCGCGGCATCACGGCCTTCGTGGTGGAGCGTGGGACGCCGGGATTCACGGTGGGACACAAGGAAGACAAGATGGGCATCCGCGCTTCGTCTACGTGCGAGGTGCTCTTTGACGATTGCCGTGTGCCGGCCGGCAATGTGGTGGGCGAGGCGGGCAAAGGCTACAAGATTGCCATTGAAACGCTGAACGAGGGACGGATCGGGATTGCCGCGCAGATGCTGGGGCTGGCGGAGGGAGCGTGGTCGCTGGCGGTGAAGTACAGCAAAGAGCGGAAGCAGTTCGGCAAACCGATTGCGGAGTTTCAGGCCGTTCAGTTTGTGCTGGCGGAGATGGCGACCCAGATTGAGGCCGCGCGGCTGCTGGTGTACAACGCCGCGCGGATGAAGGGCGCCGGCGTTCCGTTTGTGAGGGAGGCGGCGATGGCGAAGCTGTTCGCCTCGCGCGTGGCGGAAGAGGTGGCCAGCAAGGCCGTGGAAGTGTATGGCGGCTATGGGTTCGTCAAGGATTATCCTGTTGAGAAGTTTTATCGCGACGCGAAGATCGGCTCGATTTATGAGGGCACGTCGAACATGCAGCTGGCGACGATCGGGAAGCTGATCCTTAGCTAGTGGCGGTTGGCTGTCCGGTTCTGATGGGTGATGAAGGAATGACGGTGGACGAGTTTCGCAATTCGGTGACGGGGCCTGAACCACCGCGCGGCTTATCGGCGCCCCTGAGGGCGCTCTGGTGGGATGCAAAGGGCGATTGGTCGCGGGCGCATGGTCTGGTGGACGCGATGGACAGCCGCGAGGGAATGGCGGTTCATGCCTATCTGCATCGCAAAGAAGGCGCCGAATGGAACGCCAATTACTGGTATGAGCGCGCAAGCCGAGAGCATCACCGCCCGGAGCTGCATGAAGAGTGGCGCGCGCTGCTCGAGACTTTGCTGGCCGCCCAGGAATCCTGATTACAGCGTGTAGCGCTCCGCGGCAAGCATGTGCTCGGCGACGGCGCGCCCCAGGGCGACGGTGTTCGCCGGTTCGTGCTTCGTGAGGCGGCGGAAGATCGCCATCTGCGTGCGGAGCATGTCGCCCTCCGCGACCGCGCCCAGGATGCGCTCGGCAGCCGACTCGATGATTCGGAAGGATCGGGCAGCAGTGAGCTGCGCCAGCGGGACGGCGATGGGACGTGCTGCGCCGGCTTTCTCTGCGCGCAAAATCGCGGATTCCATCACCAGAATCTCGATGAGGATGTCGGCGATGGCGCCCATGATCTCCTGCTGATCCTGGAGGTTGGTTGGGTATTTCTGACTCGCGGCGCCGGAGCAGAAGAGGCCAAGCTTCTTTGCGCCGGCCAGGAGCGCGTGTTCGCCGGTAAGCGGGCCGGTGGCTTCGGAGCGCGGCGCGGGACCAGCCATGACTTCATCCATCACTTTGGCGATGGCAGGCAGCAGCGGCAGACGGCCCTGCATTGCCCGCCTGAGCAGGAATCCGGAAATGATAAGGCGGTTGATCTCATTCGTGCCTTCGAAGATGCGATTGATGCGGGCATCGCGCCAGGCGCGTTCGGCGGGATACTCCTCGACGTAGCCGTAACCGCCATAGATCTGCAGGTTGGCATCGACGGCGCGGTCGAGCATCTCCGAGCACCAGACCTTCACAATGGAACATTCAACGGCGTAGTCCTCGATCTGCTTTTGAACGTCCCTCGCCGGGGCGTCAGCCGGGAGCGTGGCCAGCGCGGCGTCGATTGCGCCCACGACGCGATAGACAAGGGCTTCCCCGGCGAAAATGCCGGCGGCCATGTCGGCGATCTTCTCCTGGATGAGGCCGAAGGACGTGATCGGCTTACCGAAGGCGAGACGTTGCTTGCCGTAGCGGATGGCGTTGCGCAGGGTGTGGCGCGTGCCGCCGAGCGTCGCCGCCCCCAATTTGTAGCGGCCGACGTTCAGAATGTTAAAGGCAATGTGGTGCCCCTTGCCCGCTTCGCCCAGAAGATTGCCGGCGGGAATCGCACAGTCGGAGAGAACGAGCGGGCAGGTGGACGAGCCGCGGATACCGAGCTTGTGCTCTTCCGCGCCGATGGTCAGGCCGGGAGTGCCGCGCTCGATGAGAAAGGCGGAGAAGTGGCCAGGCTGGCCATCGTCGGTGACGATTTTTGCGAAGACGATGAAGAGGTCGGCAAAGCCGGCGTTCGAAATCCACATCTTCTCGCCGTTCAGGATGTACTGCGATTCGTCTGCGGTGAGGCGCGCCTGGGCGCGAATATTCATGGCATCGGAGCCGGAAGTGGCCTCGGAAAGCGCATAGGCAGCGATCCATTCGCCGGTAGCGAGTTTGGGCAGGTATTTCTCTTTCTGCTCCGGCGTGCCGTACCAGATGACGGGGAGTGTGCCAATACCGGTGTGGGCGCTGATGCTGACCGAAAAGCTGGCACAGACGGCGACGCGGTCGGCGATGAGCGCGGAGGTCGCCTTGTCGAGCGCAAGGCCGCCGTAGGCTTCGGGAATGTCAGCCGCCAGCAGGCCAAGCTGCCCGGCTTCGAGAAGCAGTTCGCGAGTGACCTGGAAGTTCTTCGCCTCGATTTCCGGGACACGGGGCAGAATCGATTTTTCGGCAAACTCGGCCGTAGTGCGCGCGATCTCCTGCTGCTCTTCTGAAAAGTCTTCGGGAGTAAAGATGTCGTCGGGCGCGGCGTTGGTGAGGAGGAAGGTGCCGCCGGGAATGACTTTGGGCGTGGTTGCGGTGGCCATGACAGATCTCTGAGAGACCATCCTACGCCGGTCGCGCAGGCGCATGATGAATCAGGCGATGCGAAGCGCGGGGTTACTTTAAGCGGCGTTTTCGAAAATCCCGGCCGCTCCCATACCCCCGCCAACGCACATGGTAACCAGTCCATAGCGGGACTTGCGGCGCCGCAGTTCGCGCAGGATCGTCGCCGTGAGCTTGGCGCCCGTACAGCCCAGGGGATGCCCAAGAGCGATGGCCCCGCCGTTGACATTCACTTTGGCGGGATCGAGCTTGAGCTGGCGGATGACGGCCAGCGCCTGGCAGGCGAAGGCCTCATTCAACTCGATGACGTCGATCTGATCGAGAGTCAGTCCGGCAAGCCGGAGCGCTTTGGGCACCGCATACACCGGCCCCATGCCCATTTCTTCAGGGTCGCAGCCGGCATACGCGTAGGCGACAAAGCGGGCAAGCGGCTGTAGGCCAAGCGCGGCAGCACGTTCGCCGGACATCACGATCGCTGCTGCGGCTCCGTCGGAGGTTTGCGAAGAGTTGCCGGCCGTAACGATTCCTTTAGCGTGAAAGACCGGCGGTAGCTCGGCCAGAGCCTCAGCGGTGGTATCGGCGCGGGGGCCTTCGTCGGTACGGAAATTCGTGGCTTCGGTTTTGGTTTTTCCTGTGCCGTTCGGCGTCGTAACTGTCACGGGCACCGGCACAATTTCGCTTTCGAAATTGCCGGACTGGATGGCGGCGACGGCTTTCTGGTGACTCTGCAGCGCAAACACATCCGCATCCTCGCGGGAGATACCGTAGTGCTTCGCCACACGCTCCGCGGTCAGTCCCATGGAAAGATACGAGCCCGGATAGTTCTCCACAAGCCAGGGATTCACCGCGATTTTGTTGCCGCCCATGGGGATCATCGACATGGACTCGACGCCGCCCGCAACGATGACGTCAGCGCCACCACTGCGGATGCGCTCGGCAGCGAGCGCGATTGCCTGCAGGCCCGATGCGCAATAGCGGTTGATGGTCATAGCCGCCGCGTCAACCGGCAGACCGGCGCGCAAGCTGGCGACGCGAGCCAAGTTCATACCCTGTTCCGCTTCGGGCATCGCACAGCCAAGAATTACGTCGTCGATGGTTTTGAGATCGAGCTGCGGAATACGATCGAGCGCGCCGCGAATCGCCGTGGCGGCAAGATCATCGGGGCGAGTGGTGCGCAGGGTTCCGCGCGGCGCTTTACCGACGGCGGTGCGAACGGCGCTGACGAGAACGGCGTCTCTCATAAGTACTCCAGACGGTGACTAATTCCTGAGCGGCTTGCCGGTTTTCAGAGTATGCGCGATCCGCTCCTGGGTTTTGCGTTCTCCGCAGAGCGAAAGAAAATGCTGGCGTTCGAGATCGAGCAGGTACTGCTCGCTAACCGGCGTGCCGGGCGTGATCGCGCCGCCGCAGAGGATCTCGGCCAGATGCGTCGTCACCACGACGTCGTGATCGCTGGCCTGCTCGCCCTCGCGGAGCATGTGGACGCCAAGCTTCAGCGCGGCCAGGACGGATTCGCCGGGCGCAGGGAGGTTGGTTCGTGGCAACGGCGCCGCGTAACCGGTCTCAGCAAGAGTGACGGCCTGAATCTTTGCATCGTGAAGAACCCGGTCGCGGTTCATCGTAATGCGATCCGAGGGCCGCAGCAGATGAAGATCGCGTGCCTCAACCGCCGAGGTCGAGACCTTCGCCAGAGCGATATTCTCGAAGATGAACCGCATGGTGTGGTGCACTTCGACGTTATCGCTGCGTGAAGCCCGCGGCTGGGCAGCCGTGGCCAGGTCGAGCGCGCGCAGGGTCATTTCCTTGCACCCGCCGCCGGCGGGGATCAGGCCAACGCCGGTTTCCACCAGCCCCATGTAAAGCTCCAGATGCGGCTGGCGCATCGCCGCGTGCAGAGTGACCTCGGCGCCCCCACCGAGCGCCAGACCGAAGGGCGCAACCACCACCGGCGCGGGACAGAACTTGATCGACTGGGTCATCTCCTGGAAGGCGCCGATGTAGGTGTCGATTTCATCCCATTCCTCATCCTGCGCGGCGAGCAGAAGCTGAACGAGGTTGGCCCCGGCCGAGAAGTTCGCCGCGTCATTAGTAATGACGAAGCCGCGGAAATCGCGAACGGCGGCGCTGGCGGGGTGCAGGTTTTCCCGGACGAAGCTCACAATGTCCCCGCCGAGGGCGTTCATCTTGGTGTGGAACTCGATGCAGGCGATGCCATCGCCAATATCGATGAGCGAAGCCCCGGGATTCTCCTTCACCACTCCGCAAGACCGTTTCGCGCGAGTGAGGCTCACCACAGCGGAGGGCGACTCGACAGGGGCGAAGCTGCCGGTGCGAGCGTCGAAGGCTTCAGCCCCGCTCTGGCGGTACCAGGTCTTTTCCGGTGTGGCGAGCAACTTTTCCAGCGCGAGCGGCAGGGTTCGGCCCTGACTGCGAAGCTTCGCCGCGGTCTCGGCGACACCCGCAGCGTCCCACATCTCGAAGGGGCCGAGTTCCCAGTTGAAGCCCGTGCGCATGGCGCGATCGATGTCGGCGATGCTGTCGCTGATCTCCCCAATGCGGGTTGCGGCATAGATCCACAGATCCGGGAGAATTTCCCAATAGAACGCCGCAGCCTTGTCCTTCTCCGGGTTCCCGCCCAGCAGCGCGCGGATGCGCTCGGGAAGCGATTCGATAGGCCTGGCGGCGTCGAGCGCAGGCAGCTTTGGCTTCTGCGCAGGGCGATACTCGAAGGTCGTGAGGTCGAGGGTCAGGCGCGCTTCGTCCTTCGCGCCGCGATCCTTCTTGTAGAACCCCTGCCCGGTCTTGTCGCCGAACCACTTTTTCTCGAGCATCGTCTCGAGAAACGCAGGCAGCTGGAGATCGCTGCGCTCGTCTCTTGTATTGGCCGCAAAGTTCCGCACGACCGAACCCAGCACGTCGAGTCCGACCATGTCGGCAAGGCGGAACGTCCCGGTCTTCGGCCAGCCCAGCGGCTTCCCGGTCAGAGCGTCGACTTCCTCGATGGTGAGGCCCTGCTGCTGCATCACGCGGATCGTGTTGAGCAGAGAGAACGCGCCGATTCGATTAGCGATGAAGTTGGGTCGGTCAATGGCCGGAACGACGGACTTGCCGAGGTGGACGTCGGCGAAGCGGGTGATCGCAGCAACGGCGGCGGGATCCGTATCGGGCGTGGCGATGATCTCCACCAGCTGCATGTAGCGCGGCGGATTGAAGAAGTGCGTCCCAAACCAGCGACGGCGCAGATCCTCGGGAAGTCCCTCGGCGATCGCTGCGACGGGCAGGCCGCTGGTGTTGGTGGTCAGGAGTGCATCCGGGCGAAGGTGCGCCGCAACGCGGGCCAGCAGAGTGCGCTTGATCTCGAGGTTCTCGGCGACGGCTTCAATGATCCAGTCGGTTTCGCGCAACCGCGGCAGATCCTCGTCGAAATTGCCGATGGTGATGCGGGCGGCGAACTCCGGAGAAGCCAGAGCCGCAGGCTTTAACTTTTTCAGACCCTCCAGCGCTTGAATCGCCAGTCCGTTCTTATCGCCCGGCTGAACCATGTCGAGCAGCAGAACGGGAAAGCCTGCGTTGGCGATCTGCGCGGCGATCCGTGATCCCATGGTTCCCGCGCCGAGAACAGCGATCCGGCGAACGGGATAAGTGGTGATGGCGGGTGAGGTATGAGCAGCATGTTCGGTGACGGTAGTCGCGGCCATAGCGAATTTTTCCTAACCCAACACCCTACCTGATTCGAGGCCCTTCTGCCGCGTCGCGCGGAAAGGCAAAGATCAATGCGATATGAAGAGATGTTCAGCCGGCGCAGAGACCTCAGGTGGTCACGATAGGCTGAGGAGATGGGAAGGTGTGTGGTTCAGGCGTTCGGTTTCGTTCTGATAAGCGCAGTCTTAACGGAGGCGGTTGCGGCACAGCGAGACCCGGCCGGGCATTACGTCGATGCGGTGCCGGGCAAGCCCCTGTGCACGCTGCGCATTCACGTGACAGGGTTCCGCAACGATAAGGGGAAAGCAGGCGGCGTAATCTTCGCGTCGCCCGCGG
Organism: Acidobacteriaceae bacterium; assembly: GCA_035656855.1. Classification (GTDB taxonomy): domain Bacteria; phylum Acidobacteriota; class Terriglobia; order Terriglobales; family Acidobacteriaceae; genus Palsa-343. The sequence goes on from DASRRO010000179.1 coordinate 20,449, forward strand.
GCTGGCCGGAGGACCGCTCGAAAGCAGTGGCCCATGGCGGCTTCGACATTCACGACAGACAGGCGATGGAGGAATTCAAGGTGCCGCCGGGGAAATATGGCGTGGCGGTGATCCACGACGAGAACGAGAACCAGAAGCTGGACCGGAATTTTCTGGGAATTCCGAAGGAGGGGTTTGGGTTTGCGAATAATCCTCGCGTGCTGCTGTCGGCGCCCTCTTTTCTGGCGGCTTCAACGGAAGTCGCCTGTGCGGCGACTGAGATCGAGATCAGGCTCGTCTACAAATGACTGCGGTCAGGCTGGAGCGTTGCCGCCTTCAGCAGGGGCCGCGCTCGGCGTCGCTTCAGCGGATTTGCCCGTGGGATTCACCAGGTCGCGCAGTTCCTTGCTGGGCTTAAAGTAAGGGACCTTCTTGGCAGGCACGTCGACCTTGGTGCCGGTCTTGGGATTGCGGCCGATACGCGGCTTGCGCTGGCGAATACGGAAGCTGCCGAAACCGCGAATCTCGATCTTGTCGCCGGACCTGAGTGCGCCGATGACGGAATCGAAGATCGTCTCCACAATCACTTCGCTGTCGCGTCGGGTCAGATCGCCCAGCTTCGTTACTTCTTCAACGAGGTCGGCTTTGGTCATGGTGGGGGTCGCTCCGTTCCTGGGTTGCCCGTTGTCCTTCATAGTAGATGCAATCTCTTTCGCTTGCAAAGTCAAGTAGTTGCGGGATTTTCGCCAAAGCAGAAACCCGAATCAGCGCCACAGGAAGTAGAAGCCCGCGTGCCGATCCAGCAGCTTGCTGGGATTGGGCAGAAGGCTGTCGGGGTCTGAGCCCAGCAAATCCAGGACGGTCCGGTGGCGAACATAGGGTTTCACCACATCGGGTTCGCCGGAAATCCCCACAGACTTTGCCGTGTCCAGCAGGGCAACGCGAAAGCCGCCTTCTTTATCAATAAGATGCAGCGGTAAGGCCTGCTGCCCTGTCCACACCTGGCCGGTCGCCAGGGAGCGGACCTGAGCCGCCGGAATGTGACGTCCTTCCGCGACATCGTTTACGAACTGGCCATACATGTTGTCCACCAGGCTTTGAAAGTAGGCCCGTTCCTCCGGCGTCATGGGCCGGCTGGGGTCGCCCGCATCCTTCAGACTCCCGGCGTGAATCACCTCCGGCGACAGCTTTGCCCATTGCATCAGGTTGCCGTAGTTGGTCCACTCCATGATCACGCCGATCGAGCCGACAACGCTCGCATCGTTGGCGTAGATTTTGTCCGCTCCGGAGGCAATGTAGTAGGCACCGCTGGCACCGACGCTTTCGATGGAAGCAACGATCGGCTTCTTTTTCTGTTCGCGAATGTGGAGAACCTCGTGGTAGATCTCCTGGGATGCGGCGGCGCCTCCGCCTGGCGAATCGATGTGCAGGATGATCGCCTTGATCGAATCGTTCTGGTTGAACTTGCGCAGCTGGTCCACGACCGTGTCCGCAGAGAGGATCTCGCCGTCAATGTCGATCACCCCGATGTTGTCGCCGAGCGAGGTGAAGCCGTCGGACGAGCCTCCGAAAGAGTGCGCGGCCATGTAGAACAGCACGGAGACCACGAAGATGAAACCGAGGATGAGCACTCCCCCAACGGCGAACCACGGCCACACGCGGCGACGGGGCCGCGGCGGAGTCGGGTACCAGGACGGCGGGGCGACGGGATTCGGGGTCGCCTGTTGGGCAGGAGGCGTTGATTCGACAGGCTCTTCCATACCGGCGAGTGTAGCACCGGCCAGGAACTGGAAAGGCAGGCCGGCAGCCGGCTGCCGCAATTCCGCGTATGATAATGAAAGAATTACAGGCCCATCCTCCTCCTAAAACGTTTTGCGAGCGGATGCTCGCAGACCGCTGCACGCCAGAGGGAAGAGAGGAACGGCTGAACATGGACCCTCAATACACCATTGTCATTCCCGCTTATAACGAGAGCGCGCGCATTGGGCACGCGCTCGATGAGGTCTTGCGGACCATGGACGACCGGCGCTGGAATGCCGAAGTCCTGGTAGTGAATGACGGTTCGACCGATAATACCGCCGCCATTGTGGAAAGCTACGTAGCGCGCGATCGCCGCATCCGGCTCATCGAGAATCCGGGGAACCGGGGCAAAGGCTACAGCGTGCGCAACGGGCTGCTGCATGGGGCGGGCAACATTGTGATGTTCACCGATGCCGACCTTTCCGCTCCTATGGAAGAAGCCGAGCGTCTGTTCGCGGCCATTCGCGACGGCGCCGATGTGGCCATTGGATCGCGGTGGCTGGAGCGCAGCCGGCAGACCATCCACCAGCCGCTCTACCGTCAGATCTTCGGACGCTGTTTCAATCTGGTAACGCGCATGATCATGCGGCTGCCGTTTGCCGATACCCAGTGCGGGTTCAAAGCCTTCCGTCGCGGCGCCGCGCAGACCATCTTCCGTCTGCAGCGCATCGAGCGCTGGGGCTTTGATCCGGAGATCCTGTTTATCGCGCTGAAACGCGGTTATGCGATCCGCGAGGTGCCGGTCACCTGGGGGCACGACGAGCGCAGCCGCATGAGCTATCTGAAAGACGGCATCAAGATGCTGGAAGAGCTCCTCTACGTCCGCTGGAACTCACTGATCGGCGTGTACGATCGCAAGGTGTCGAACCTGGCCGCGGAGCGCGGATAGACGAAGTTTGCTCCTCGGAAGATGAAAAGCCGCCAACGAGGCGGCTCTTCTTTTTCCTTAGCGGTTGGCAGCGGATGCCGGATTGTAAGGCGCAATTTCCAACGGATGCGCTTCCGTATTGAAAACCGTCTTGCTCAAATCGATCCGGGTCGGGTTTGCCAGCAGCAGATACAGATATTTCAGCGTCTCCGCGAAAAAATAGCTTTCCATGTCGTCGCGTTGCTTCATCGTGCGCACATCGGAGATAGCGGCGAACGCCGACGGCGTCCGGCAGTTCTTCACGATGGCATTGAAGAACGTATACCCCATCGCCCGGTACTGCGGGTCGTGCGTGAAGTAGTAGAGGTAGTAGGCCGACTCGATGATCTCCGGCCGCAGCTGGTATCCAGGGCTCAGGATCTTCATGGTCCGGTAGTCGATCACCTCCGGCTCGATCCCAGCCAGATTCCACATCCTGAAGTTCGAATCCTGCAGCTGCTTTGCATGATCCAGATCGCCGGAGAGCGCCAGCGTGCCCGCAAAAAAGGCAGCCAGCGCTCCGTACTCAGTCCCGGTCCGCGCGCCCGTGTTGATATTGGCCTCGCCATACCACAGAGATGTCGTCTTGTCCGGATTCGTCACCGTATCGGCGACATATTGGTTCAGCGCCGCCACACTCGTCTCCCACATTCGGTGGCAATCCTCATCGTGAAACAGCAGCCATGCCTTCAGCAGATATTCATAGAATGAATCGGAACCGCCATTGATATTGGCGTCCTCGGCATCGGAGCCGCCGCTCCATGCCCCGGTGCGCACGTTAATCTCCGAACCAAAAAGATTCAGCTTCGACCGTCGATCCCAGACCGCAACGGCGGCGCGCTTCGCCTTCTCGAAGTAGACCGGCTTGTTCGTCAGCCGGCTCAGTGTGCCCATCTCCAGCAGCAGCGTGCCCACTTCCGCCGGGTTACTGCTCTCGCCCCGCACGGCTCCGGTCTTGAGATTCACGTACACGTACGGCATGCCCGTCGGCGAGTTGTAGGCCGGCAGCAGCCGCGTGCCCAGATCGTCGGCCAGAGCCAGCAGTTTTGGATCATGCGTCAGCTCATACGAACTCAGCAGCCCGCCCACCATCCGAATCGTGATCTCGAAATTCTTGACGTCGATGTCCTTGTCGAATGAGAGCTGCGTATCGATCAGTTGCCGATCCTCATCGGCTTCCTGGTTCAGCCCCATCACGATCATCGTGTCCAGCGCATCCACCGGCGTCATCAGCAGCGAAGTGCCGTACCAGTCGAAGGACTCGTTTGACAGCGGACGCAATTCGTCGTGCCCCCACGCATATTTGTGATACCCCTCCCACGCGTGCAGAAACTGCGCGCGGACCTGGGTGGCCATCTCCTTTTGTGAAGGCACGTGTGTTGAAGCAGCGCGCGCGACCGGCGAGACGACCGCAGAAATAAGCAGGAGAGCAAAGAGCTTCTTCATGGCGACATCACGATACTAGCGGATGCGCGCAGCGTCAGGGCTGCAGGATCAGGAAGAAAGGCTGGTCTTCAGCATCTGCTCCGCATGGCGCAGGCTGGTCTCCGTCACCTTCGCCCCACTGATCATTCGGGCAATCTCCTGCGCCCGCTCCTCTGCGGTCAGCAGGCGAATCCGCGTCTCGGTTCGCTTCTGCTTTTCCTGCTTCTCGATCAGCAGGTGCTGATCGGCGAACGCCGCGATCTGCGGCAGATGGGTTACGCACAGAACCTGCTGCACCCGCGACAGCGCCTTCAGCTTCTGCCCCACCGCTTCAGCGGCCCGCCCCCCAATGCCGATATCGATCTCGTCGAAGACCAGTGTCCGCGGCACCTGCGTCTTGCGGCTCCGTGCGCGAGTGGCCCCGTCCTCCACGCTCACCTTCAGCGCCAGCAGCACCCGCGACATCTCCCCGCCCGAAGCAATTTTATCCAGCGGCTGCAGCGGCTCGCCCGCGTTGGTCGCGATCCGGCACTCCACAGAATCCCATCCATGCGCCGTCCACGCAGAAGAGTCTTCGCTCGCCGTCACCGCAATCGAGAAACGCGCCTTCATGGCGAGATCGTTAATCTGCGCCTCCGCCAGCTTCTCCAGCTTGCGCGCCGCCGCGGCGCGCTCGCCAGTCAACTTCCGGGCCGCTTCCTGATACGCCACCGCCGCCTTTTCCAGATCCGCACGCAGGCCCTTCAAAATCTCGTCGCGGTTCTCCACTTCCGCCAGCTTCCGGGTCGCCTCTTCGCCGGCATGCAGCACATCGCCCAGCGTTGGCCCGTACTTGCGCTTCAGCCGGTCCAGAGTCGCCAGCCGATTCTCAATTTCCGCCAGGCGCTCCGGCGACGCATCAATTCGATCCGCGTAATGCCGCACGCTGGAGCTGATGTCCTCGACCGTTGCCCGGGCCGCGATAATCTGCGAAACCGCCTCGTTAAACTGCGTGTCATAGCGCGCCAGCTCCTCCAGGAATTTCTGTGCCGCCTGCAGCGTGGACTCCGCCGAATCGTCATTCTCATACAACACGTCGCTGGCCCCGATCGCCGCCGCCTGCAGTTTTTCCGCATTCTGCAGCACCCGCCGCTCCGTTTCCAGAGCTTCGTCTTCGCCGGGCTCCGGGGATGCCGCCCCGATTTCACGCGCCTGAAACGACCACAGATCCGCCAGTTTCAGCCGATCCGCCTCATCGCGCTCCAGTTCCGCCAGCCGATCCTGAATCGACCGCCAGCGCGCATGAGCTTCCCCAACGCCGTCCACTGAGACTCCCCCGAAGCGATCCAGCAATCCACGCTGCTGCGCGGCGTCGAATCCCGACAGCGTCTCCGACTGCGCATGGACCAGCGCCAGTTCCGGCGCCAACACTCGCAGCACCGCCACCGTGGCCGGCTGGTTGTTGACGTACACCCGGCTTTTCCCATCCGCGAGAATCTCCCGCCGCAAGATGATCTCCGAGCCCTCAGGGTCCAGCCCGTTGTTCTCAAGAATGGCTTCCGCCCCAGGCGTCGATTCGAACACGCAGGACAGCACCGCGCGATCCGCACCGTGACGAATCACTCCCGTTGACGCCTTCTGGCCCATCAACAACGCCAGCGCATCCACCAGGATGGATTTGCCCGCGCCGGTCTCGCCGGTGAGCAGGTTGAGTCCCGGACCAAAAGAGGCGATGGCGTGGTCGATAACCGCGTAATTTTCGGCTCGGAGTTCGAGCAGCATGGAGTCAGGGTACAGGGTACGGGTTGCAGGGTACAGGGGTGGAAAAACAACGGTAACCATGCCGATCGCCCGTTGGCGTTTTCAATATTGATGCCGTCTAATGCTGGATATGCGCGAACCAATACGAACGGGTGTGGTGGGATTTGGGCTGGCGGGACGGGTGTTTCACACGGCCGTGGTGCAGGCGACACCGGGACTGGAGCTGGCTGCCGTCGTCCAACGCAGCGGCGACGATGCGAAGAAGGAGTACCCAGAGGCACACGTGGCGCGCTCAGTGGAGGCGATGCTGAGCGACGTCGGTATCCAGCTTGTGGTGATCGCGACGCCCAGCTACTCGCACTACGAGTTGGCAAAGCAATGTCTCCACGAGCAGCGGCATGTCGTCATCGACAAGCCATTCACGCTGACCTCCAGCGAGGCGGCGGAGCTGATCCGCATGGCGCGGCAGCGCAAGCTTGTCCTCACGGCCTACCAGAACCGGCGCTGGGATGGCGATTTCCAGACGGTCCGGCAAGTGATTGCGAGCGGCGAACTCGGGCGGCTGGTGACGATGGATTCCCGTCTCGACCGGTTCCGGCCGGAGCCGCGGCGCGACGTGTGGCGCGAGAGCGGCGGTCCCGGTGGCGGCCTGTTGTTCGATCTCGGACCCCATCTGATCGATCAGGCCATGGCCCTCTTCGGATCGCCGGATTCCGTTTCCGCCAGTGTTCGCGTGGAGCGCGATACTGCCGTTGTCGATGATGCCTTCGACATCCAGCTCACTTACGACCATCAGCGCCTGACGGTCTTCCTTCACACCACGCTCACCGCCTGCACCCCGGGCCCGCGCTTCATTCTCCACGGAGCCCATGGCAGCTTCGTCAAACGGGGGCTCGATCCCCAGGAAGCCCAGCTGCGCAGCGGGATGCGCCCCGATGCGCCGGGCTTCGGCGAAGAGCCCGAGAGCCAGTGGGGCGAACTCCGCCTCGAGAACCAGGAGCCGCGTCGCGTGCCCACCGCGCGCGGGGACTATCGTGGCTTCTACGAGAATGTGCGGGATGTTCTGCTGGGCAAAGCTGAGTTGGCGGTGACGCCGGAGCAAGCCTGGCGCACCACGCGGCTGATCGAGCTGGCGCGCGAAAGCAGCGGGCACGGGCACTGGATGCGCGTGGATTTCACCGGCCAGCCCTGAGCCGGCCGCTTCTTACTCGTTGCGCAACACCTGCACCGGGTCGGTTTGCGCGGCACGCCGCGCCGGCAGCGTCACTGCAAGCAGAGCCGTCAGCAGCAGCAGACCGATACTGGCCGCGATGGCGACAGGGTCGGCCCCGCTGGTTTCATACAGCAGCGACCGCACCCAGCGCGTCGCAACAAAGGCCAGAGCCACGCCAGCCAGCACACCGCCGGCAATCGGAGTCGCCGCCTGTCGCGCGATCAGCCGCATCAGGCTGGATTTGTCGCTGCCCAGCGCGATGCGGATGCCGAACTCCTGCCGCCGCAAAGAAACCGAATAGGCGAGGACGCCGTAGATCCCCAGCAGCGCGAGCAGCAGAGCGGCCGCGCCAAAGCTGGAAAGCAGCAGCGTCTGGAACCGTTGGTTCGCGACGGAGTCGGAAACCTGCTGGTCGAGGGACTTGAGGGCCGGGATCGCCACCTGGGGATCGATATTCCAGATCGTCCGCCGAATCGCCGGCGCCAGTCCCGCCGTCGCTTGCGGGCTGCGGATCAGGAAATTCAGCCGCCACAAGGGGTTTTGCCAGTAGGGCAGATAGATCATATTCGCGGTTGTCTGCAGGTCGTTAATGCGCGCGTCGGCAAGGACGCCGACCACGGTGTAGACGGTGTTCTCACCCATTTTGAAGGTACGGCCGACGGGGTTTTCGCCGGGCCAGATCGTGCGCGCGGCTTTTTCGGAGATGAGGGCGTTGTTGGGGTGGCTCTTGTCGGCGTCAGTGAGGTCGCGCCCGGCAACCACCGGTATGCGGAGGGTCATCGCGTAGCTGGGGCTGATCCAGCGAATATTGGCGTCGGGGCTTTGCGCCTCCGGCAGAGGGTGGTCGGGGCGCTGGATGAGGTTGATCCAGGTCTCTCCGCCCATCGGCGTTTCGCTCGTGCTCGTGACGGACTGGACGCCGGGCACGCCGGCCAGCGCGGCGAGGGCGCGGTCCTCGAAAGCGGCGCGGGCCTGGTCGGAGTTCTTCCCCGCATCGCGATACTGGGGCGCGTACAGGAAGACTTGCGCATAGGTGACGTGGCTGGAGTCGAAGTCGCGGTCCTGATTGAGCAGCGTCGCGAAGCTGCGGACGAGCAGCCCTGTGACGATGAGCAGCGCGACCGTGCAGGCGACCTCCGCGCCGACGAGCAGATGACGAGTGCGGCGGCTCTCACGCGAGGCGGAGACGCGCGTGGTGCTCGTCTGCAACGCCGACTGCGGATCGACACGAATAGCGCGCATTGCGGGGAGCAGGCCGAAGACAAAGGCGGTAAGGATGGAGAGCCCGGCAGCGCCAAGCAGCACGGGCCAGCTGACGTGAATGTCAGCGAGGCGCGGAAGGTTCTCGGGAGCGGCGGCCACGAAGAGCCGAACGCCGAGGAAGGAGAGCAGGATGCCCAGGGCTCCGCCCAGAAGAGCCAGGACGACCGAGTCGGCGAGAGCGGCGCCGAGAAGGCGGTCGCGTGCGGCGCCAAGGGCAGCTCGGACGGCGAGCTCCCGATCGCGGGCTACGGCGCGGGCGAGCTGGAGATTAGCGAGATTGACGCACCCGATGAGCAGGATCGCGCCGACCGCGGCAAGCAGCAGCCAGAGGGCCGTGCTCAGGTTCCCGGCTACGTCAACGATGAGCGGGTTGACGACAACTGCGGGTTTGGTGGCGAGGTGGTGGGCCTGATCGAAGGCTGACTGGATCGTGTTCAGCTCGGTGCGAGCCTGCGCAATCGACACCCCGGAGCGGACGCGGGCAACGGCCATGTAGTTGTAGTCGTAGTCATCGCTGAAATCGGAGGGATTCAGCACCAGGGGGGAAAAGATCTGATAGGATTCCGTTCTTCCCCACGAGCCCGCGATCCGCATGGGCGTGATGCTGGGAAACTGAAATCCGCGGGGAAGAATGCCCACCACCGTTTGCGGCACGCCGCCGCTGCGCAGCGTCTGCCCGATGGCGCTGGGATTGCCGTGGAAGTAGCGCTCAAAGGCCCCCCACGAGAGGATGACTTCGTTGTCGTGGCCCTTGGTCACTTCAGCAGGCAGGAACGTGCGGCCGAGAACGGGCTGGACGCCAAGAACCGAAAAGAAATTCGACGAGATGCGGAGGCCGTCAAGGATCTCGGGGTGATCGGTGCCGGAGGAGACGCTGTACCCCCCGCTCTGAAAGATGGCAGCGCCGGAGAGGGTTCTGGCGTTGGCCTGCCAGTTGAAGAACTGGCGAGGATTGTCCGGCACGGACTCACCGGCGGCCGTCGCGGTGGCGAAACCGTTGTCCGTCTCGCGAAGGATAACCAGCTGGCCCGGGTCCGGGTAGGCAAAGGGCTTCAACAACACCGAATCAACGACCGAGAAGATCGAAGTGACCGCGGCGATGCCGAGGGCCAGGGTCAGGATGGCGGTGAGCGTGAATCCCGGCGTCTTGCGAAGGGTGCGAGCGCTGAAGCGCAGGTCCTGGACAAAGCGATTCATAGGATGTCCTCAGGGGATGCAGAGTGTAACGCAGAACGGCGTCGAATGGTTCCTGATTGAAGCCATGATGGGCCCGAGGAACTTCAGGCCGCAAGAGATTTGTTCGGCTTGCCGGTCCCTAAGGCTGGAAGATCACCCGCGCTCCCTGCTCCGGCGCATTCCAAAGCGACGCCACCTGCGCCAGCGGCGCGACGGTGGTACTGATCTGAAACGGCTCGCGAGCAGCTTCCTGCAGAAAGGCCGCGAGCGCGCGAAAGATGCGATCGATGGGGACGCTCCCAAAGCCGCTGCCGATCAACTCGAGCCCCGAGCTGCGCAGGCTCTCCGCGGGCAGAGAAACCGTGGGTCCGGCGCTGGAGCCGACCTGCACAAAACGGGTCCGTGCAGACCCGTGGCTCGCACCCCTCTGCGTCATGGCTTCCAGTGCCGCCTCGGCCGGCGCGCCCCACAAATAGTCGAGAATCAGATCGATCTTCTCCTGGGCGATGACGTCCCGAAATGCCGCAACCAGCGCCGGTCGATCCTGAGCGAGGGAGATGACACGGTCCGCACCAAGCGCGCCCAGTTCCTCCAGAGCCTGCGGATTACGGCCGGCAGCGACCACCCGCCGCGCACCCAGCCGCCTCGCCACCTGGATCGCCAACCGGCCCGCGACGCCCGTGGCTCCAAGAATCAGGATTCTCTCCCCCGGCGCCAACTGGGTGCGCTCTGTCAGCGCTCCCCACGACGACATACCCGGATTCACGATGGCGGCGACCGTGGCATCGCTCAGCGTCTCGGGAATCGGAAAGCAGGTAACGCGTTGGGTCAGCGTGCGCTCGGCAAAAGTCCCTTAGAGCGGACGGGAGCGGGCGAAGTAAACGCGCGATCCATCGGGCAGACGGCCCACGCCGTCGATCCCCGGAACGAACGGCAGTTCACTGGCGCCGATGTAGTGCGTGCCGGCTGCCAGTGATTTCACGATGGGGTGCAGACCGGCGGCGGCCACGGTGATCAGGATTTCCTCACCCGAGGGCACAGGTTCGGCGAACGAATCGTAGCGGGGCGCAGCTGAAAAAGAGTGGATCACGGCGGCGTTCATGGGGCGTCCCTCAAGTGGGCGATGTCCTTTGATTCAACCACTATCGGCCGCGAAAGGGGAAGGAGCGTGGTATGGTTCTGGCTACATTCTTTTCCGCATCCCGACAACAGGGGGAGCGCACAGATCCTGTCGGAAAAAGGCTGCCATGGCCAAGCAAAATTTCTTCGTGAAGCTCATTCCGCCGCGGGCAAGTTTCCCCGGCGACATTACGCCAGAGGAAATGGCGACGATGAAGCGCCACGCCGATTACTACGCAGCCCATTTTCAGGCAGGTCGTGTGCTCATCTACGGACCGGTGATGGCCGCGGGAGGCGCATACGGCATGGGGGTGGTGGACGTTGAAAGCGAGGCCGAAGCGCGCACACTCGTCGAAGCCGATCCGTCCATTACAGAAGGGCTGAACCGCTATGAGCTCTGGCCCATGCGGCTCGGCGGCGCCCAGGCAAGCCGATAACGATCTGCGGCAACACAAAATCTTCAGGAGGGCGCGATGGAAGCAAAGGCGGCGGCAAAAGAGCGGTTCGATGGCGCGCAGGAGCAGCTCATTGCTCTGAGCCACCGCATCCATGGGCATCCAGAAATTGGCTTTGAGGAAGAGAACTCTTCCACCTGGCTGTGTGAGGCGCTCGATGCCGCGGGCTTCACCGTGCAGAAGGGCGTCTGCGATCTGCCCACCGCCTTCCGCGCCAGCGTCGGCTCCGGCCCGCTCCACATCGGCATTTGCGCGGAGTACGACTCTCTCCCCGGCATCGGTCACGCCTGCGGCCACAACATCATCGCCGCCTCGGCGATCGGTGCAGCCCTCGCGGCCGCAAAACTCGCCGACGAAGTGGGCCTCACGATCAGCGTGATTGGCACACCGGCTGAGGAAGTGGGCAACGCCAGCGGCAAAATTCTCATGCTCGAGCGCGGCGGCTTCGACGGCATCCACGCCGCCATGATGGTCCACCCTGCGCCCTTCGACATGGTCAAGGCGAAGATCATCGCCGCGTCGATGTTTGAAGTCCACTGCACTGGCAAGGAGTCCCACGCTTCGGCCTTCCCCGAACTGGGCATCAACGCAGCCGACGCTCTCACCATCGCGCAGACTGCGATCGGGCTTCTGCGCCAGCACATCCGTTCAACCGACCGCATTCACGGCATCGTCACCGAGGGCGGCGTCGCACCCAACGTCGTCCCGGCCCACACCTCGGCGAAATACATCGTTCGCTCCGAGACTCTCGACCAGCTCAAAGAGCTGCGACCAAAGGTCTATCGCTGTTTCGAAGCCGGAGGTCTGGCGACCGGCGCGAAGATCGAAATCACCGGCGGCGACAAACCCTATGCTGAGATGGTTCACGACAACGATTTGGCACTGCTGTACAAAGCCAACTCCGAGGCGCTGGGTCGCAAGTACCCCAACATGGGTGAGTGGGAAACGCGACCCACCGGCTCCACAGACATGGGCAACGTCTCGCTGGCCATGCCCTCCATTCATCCCATGATCGGCATCAACTCACTGCCGGCGGTGAATCACCAGCCCGAATTCACGGCCCACTGCGTCACTGCGGATGCCGACAAGGCTGTCATCGACGGCGCTCTCGCCATGGCCTGGACCTGCATCGACATGGCGCGCAGCCAGCCCGTGCGGGATCGCCTGCTGGCGCGCCAAAGCTGATTCAGCCTGCGGCGACGGCCACGCTCATGCGCCCTGATAGGACGCGGCGGTTTCGCGCACACCCTCTGCATAGGTCGTCCCCCCGAAGCCAAAAGCTCGCGCGAACTTCGACGAGTCGAAAAGATACGGCGCGTCGTTTTGGTAGAGCATCTCGTAGAGTTCGCCAACCACCGGCTTGAACCACCCGTACATGCGGACCATCAGCGGGGAGAGGACGCGGTATTCGGGTGCGTGATGCATGGCCCCCGCGGCGAGAGTGATGAACTCGCGTCCCGTAGGGGGATTGGGCGCTGTGGGCAGATGCCAGGTCTGGTTCCAGGCGGAGTCGGACTCGGCGAGGGTGAGCACCGCGCGCGCTGCGTCGGGCGTGTAGATCAGAGAGTGGGCAACGGAATCGTTCACGAGCCAGGAAGCTTTTTGATGCTTGCTCCAGGCGTCGAAAACAAGCACGTTGGACACGCCTGTGGGTGTGGTGGGTCCGTAGAAGTCGGGAGCGCGGGCGATCATCGCGATCAGCGAGCCCGCCCGGATCTCGTTCAGCAGAGTCGTGGCGATTTGCGCCCGTATCTCGCCTTTGCGGCTACAGGGATGGAAGGGGGTGTCTTCCGTCATCGGCCCCTGAACGCGGCCGTACATGTAGACGTTGTCGAAGAAGAGAAGCTTCGCGCCGGCCCGCTTCGAAGCTTCGATGGTGTTGGCCATGATCCTCGGCCATTGGTCGGCCCAAACTTTGTGGTCGTAGGGGAGGCCGGCGAGCAGAAGAACCACGCTGGAGCCGGCAACGGCCCGGATCGTCGCATCACGATCCGTAAGGTCCGCTGCGACGACTTCAGTGGCTCCCGGTGCCCCCCGTGCGCTGCGGCTGACCACGCGGAAGGATCGATTCTGCCCCGCGAGCAGCGGAGTGAGATGATTCGCGATGACGCCGCCTGCGCCGAGAATAGTGATCATAAAGGTTCTCCCAAACTGTTCAGTTAGATCAATCCGCCTGCGTTCGATGGCCGAGGAGCGGGCCGCGATTCAATGTGTCGGAGGTACCGTTCGCCGCCGGATTCCCGCCCTTCCCCGCAGAGGGAGTTGCATCCCTTCGCCCCCTGTGTTATCTAACAAGTATTCAAGTTTGCTCTTATGAGCGAGCCTGAATTTCATGCAGAGTGGCTGAGGGACGGGCCCTGTGACGCCACGACAACCGGCCTGAGCAATTCGGGACATCGGTGTCAACTCTCGCTCGCCGCAAGGCGGGGGACATGAGATTCGGGGTGCAGGCTGTATCGCATCTCGCGCAATCCCAGTGAAGTGTCGCAGTAAAGTAGTACGACGTCACGCGTGCCCGTATTGGTATTCCCAGCGCCGCTCTCGATTGCGAGGGCTGAATGGCTGCTGCTTACGAACTGCGCTGTCGCGAATGCGGGAAGCGCTACGACAATGCGCCGCTGTCAATTTGTGACGAGTGCTTCTCTCCGCTTGAAGTCGCGGTGGATCTTGACGCCGCGCGCAAAACCGTAACCCGGGCGACGATTGCCGCCGGTCCCACCAGCATGTGGCGCTATCAGGCGTTGCTCCCGGTGCCCGATGACTCGACACCACAAACCCCCGCCGGCTGGACCCCGCTTTTGCGTGCGCCCCGTCTGGCCGAGCGCATCGGTGCGACAAATCTCTGGCTCAAAAACGACGCCGTCTGCCTGCCCACTCTCAGTTTCAAAGACCGTGTCGTCGCCGTCGCCCTGGAGAACGCCCGCCGCTTCGGATTCGACACCGTCGGCTGCTCCTCTACGGGGAATCTGGCCAATGCAGTCGCCGCTCAGGCCGCCCGCCTCGGCCTTAAAACCTACATCCTCGTTCCCGCCGATCTCGAGCCAGCGAAGATTCTCAACACCCAGGTCTACGGCGCCACCCTGGTCCGGATCGACGGCAACTACGATCACGTCAACCGCCTCTGCTCGCAGATCGCCGACCGCTACAACTGGGGCTTCGTGAATGTGAACCTGCGGCCCTACTACGCCGAAGGCTCCAAGACAGTCGGATTTGAAATCGCCGAGCAACTTGGTTGGCGCCTGCCGGACAACGTTGTTGTCCCCATGGCCGGCGGCTCGCTGATCACCAAAATTCGCAAGGCGTTTAAAGAACTAATCGCTCTCGGCCTTGTCGACGACAAGCCGGTCCGCTTCTTCGGCGCTCAGGCTACCGGCTGCTCGCCCATCTCCACGGCCGTCAAGACCGGCGCCGATGCCATCGAGCCCCAACGGCCCCGCACGATCGCCCGCTCGCTTGCCATCGGTAATCCCGCCGACGGCGTCTACGCGACGCGCGCCATCCGCGAGAGCGGCGGCTGGGCCGAGGACGTCTCCGACCTCGAAATCGTCTCCGCCATCCAGGAACTCGCCGAAACCGAAGGCGTTTTCACTGAAACCGCCGGCGGCGTTACCACCGCCGTCACCGCCCGCCTCTACGCGCACGAGCGCATCCGTCCGGACGACCTTACCGTCGCCTGCATCACCGGCAACGGTCTCAAGACGACCGATGTCCTGCAGGGCGCCTACGAGCAGCACGCGGCCATCCGCCCGCGCCTCGGAGATTTCGAGCAGTACCTCGCGGAAGCAAGCGAAGAAAACGATCTGGTCGTGGGAGGAGCCTATGCCCGTTAGAGTTTTGTTGCCGAACGCATTTCAGAAGCACACCAATGGAGCGAAGGAGATCAACTCCACCGCCGGCAATCTGCCCGCGCTCATCACCGAAATCGAGACCACCTTCCCGGACCTGAAAACCCATCTCCGCGACGAATCGGGCCAGGTCCGCAAGTTCATCAACTTCTACGTCAACGAGGAAGACATCCGCTTTCTCGGCAACGAGAAATACGCCTTCCAGGATGGCGACGAGGTGCTGGTTATCCCCTCCATCGCCGGCGGGGCGTTCTCGACCTGCGATACCGCTTCGCGAGGCGAGCTTCAGGACCGCCGCCTCTGCAGCTGTTGTTCCTACTGTGGACAGGAGCCCTGTTGCTGCGGCGATTAGCAACTGACGCGCTTCATTTTCGATTCCTTTGGCCCGTCGCGCCACTCTTGTTTGCATCTCAACTCAGACAAGGAGATGCGTATGGCCGAAACAAAAAAATGCGGGAACTCTGCCTGTAGCTGTATTCCGCCGCAGGGCGAAAAGTTCTGCAGCCCCCACTGCGAAGCCATGAAAGGATCAACCGAAGTCGTTTGCCAGTGCGGACACCCCGGCTGCAGCTAAGGGTGCTGAATCGACAGCCGGTCGCTGACTTTCCGCCCGCGACGACTATTGTTTTCACCTACTTATCGATGTTGTCAATCTTGACAACATCGCTATTATGATGAAAATAAGGCGCTTAAGGAAACACCTACCCCCGCCGGGGGGTGGGGTGTTTTTCTGCCGCGATCAGCCCTGGCCGCCTGCCCCTGAAGCCTCGCCGTTCGGATACTCACGGTTGAACGGAAACACCACCTCCGCCACCGAAGAGACAGCGCTTCCGTTCAGCGTCGCTGGATGGAACCGCCAGCCCTTCACCGTGTCCAGAACAATCTGGTCGAGGCCGTTGCCCATCCCCTGCACGATTTTCTCCCCTGTCACGTCGCCGAGCGGGCTCACCGTCACCTCGACGATCACCTTCTTTTCCATCGGAGGCAGCAGCGAGCGATCCGGTACCCCGGGCCACGGAAAATACACCGGGAAGGCAGGCTCCGCATCCTGAGAGCCGGTACCGGTGCCGAACGCCCCCTGCTGCTGCGGAGCCGCAATCCCAGCTTGCGTTGAGGGGGTTTGAACCGCCGGCACCGGTGTCGCTGAGCTGGGTTCCGCTTCCGTCGGCGCCGCCGGTGCTGGCCTCTTTCTTCTCTGCTTCCGTGCTGCGGGATGTGGGCGGCTGCTTCCGCCCGTCTGGCTGCCGGTCCAGTAAAGGGGCATAGAACAGCAGCGGCTCACGGGATAGACCTGCCTCACTCTGCCCCACGGCAACACCAGCAGAAGCAGCAGGAGCGCCAGTGCGCCATGCAGGCCGACCGACAGCAGCAGTCCGCGCCGCCGCGGCGGGGTCTTCGGATCCGGTGACCAGGCTGAAGCAAAAAGCATGCGGGCTCCGCTGGCAGGATTTGGGCTCTGCCGACACTCGACCGGTAGACATAATCTTACCGTCCCGGCGACACTGGCGGAGGAGCCGAGACCGATGGCCTGGACAGAAACCTTTCACTGCGACGTGTGCGGCAAAGAAAAGAGCGAGGAAGCCGAGGACTGGTGGCTCGCCTGGCCGGAAACGCTGTCCCCCGCCGAGGGTGAGGCCGAACAACGGGTCATGAAAGTGACCCGTTGGAACGGATTCATCGCTCATTCGGCGGAGATTCGCCACCTCTGTGGCGCCCAATGCGTCCATCGCTTCATGGATCGCTGGATGCTGGCTCGCATTTAGTTCGTGTAGATCCGCACGTAGTCCACCAGCATGTTAGAGGGGAACGCTGTGGTCGAGTCCGGGTTGCCGGGCCAGTCGCCGCCAACAGCAAGGTTGAGAATGATGAACATCGGCCCTTGATCGAACGGCCAGGTTCCGCCGAAGTTGCTGGTGTTGAACGTCGCGTAAATGTTCGACGGATCGTCGACGTAGAACTGGATCTGTCCCTTGCTCCAGATCATGCCGTAGGTGTGCCAGGCCGCGGCGGAAAAGGCCGCCGGGTTAAACCTCTGGCTGCCGTTCACTTCAGTGCTGGTACTGGCGCCCCCATGGACCGAGCCGGCAATCCAGTCGTATCCGGGAGGCACACCGCCCGCCGAAAACGGCGGATTCGCACCGTCAATATGCTCCATAATGTCCGCTTCGCCGCAAGCCGGCCATGGGACAGCCGTGATGTTCGATCCCAGCATCCAGAAAGCGGGCCACATCCCCTGCGACTCCGGCAGCTGCATGCGCGCCTCGATGCGCCCGTATTGAAACGTGAACAGCCCCTGAGATTTGAGACGGGCCGAGGTGTAGACGCCCGGGGAAGGGCTCAGCGCCTCAATATGCAGATAACCATCGGTACCGATATAGGCATTGGGACTGCCCGTACTGCAGGGGGGTGTTGAGGACCCATACGCGCAGTAGGTTTCCAGTTCATTGTTTCCGCAGCAGTCGGTGCCCGTGTCATACGTCCATACCGTAGTGCTGGGGCCGATGTTGCTCGACCCGGTGTTGGCGAACTCATCGCTCCAGACCAGCGTGCCTGATGCGAGATTGGGTGAAAAGGTCCGTGTAGCCGCCGCGCTGGTGAGCAGCGGCGGTGCCGTGGCGACGGCATTCACAGTCAGATTTGCGGCCACCAGGAAAGGCGCAAAGTACTGCGGCGAAGAAGAGGTCGGCGCGGAGCCATCGACCGTGTAGTGCATTACCGCGTTGGCGGTCGTGTCGCTGAGCGTCACAATCACGGCGCCATTTTGCGCAGGACTGGTCGCGATGCTCGGTGTCGCGGCCGGCTGGTTCGGCGGGGGCATCGCGCCACCCTTCGGGCTGGAACCGCCGCATCCGGCGACGAGAAGAATGACGAGTGCAAGGCGCACGCTGGAACGGAGAAGCGGTCGGCAGACGTGCGGGCCGGCAAAGGCGGGGAAGGAAAGGGTGTCCATGATCCACCTCGGATCGCATGCCGCAGGAAGGACAAACGCTGCGGCTCGCGTCCCGTCAACCAATGTACTGCGAACCCCATGCGCTCGGAAACGCCTGGCAGGCACCCTCTGGTAACCTGCTCCAATGCCAAGCCCCTTCCGGAGCCTGACGTCGCGTCAGAAGCATGCCTTCGCGGCGTGCTTTCTTGGCTGGACCATGGATGCATTCGATTACTTCGTCCTGGTCTTCTGCGTTTCGGCGGTGGCATCGGACTTCCGCGTAGCCCGCTCCGAGGTGGCCGAAGCCCTCTTCCTGACCCTGGCGTTCCGGCCCGTCGGCGCCTTCCTTTTTGGCGCCATGGCGGATCGGTACGGCCGCCGCCCCACGCTGATGTTCAACGTGGCCAGCTACTCCATCCTGGAACTGGCCTGCGCGTTCGCCGGATCAATGCACACCCTGCTCATCCTCCGAGCACTCTTCGGCATTGCCATGGGCGGCGAGTGGGGCGTAGGCGCAGCGCTCGCCTTCGAGACCCTGCCCAAAGAGAATCGCGGCTTCTTTTCCGGCCTGCTGCAGGAGGGGTATGCCGCGGGCTACCTCATCGCGGCGGCAGCCTACGCCCTGCTGTTTCCCTGGTTTTCGCGTTTCACCTGGCACGGGCATCCATTTGGTTGGCGCGGGATGTTCCTTGTGGGCGCGGCCCCGGCGCTGCTGGTCCTTTACATCGGAGGCAAGGTGGAGGAGTCACCTGCCTGGAAAGAGCGGCGGCAAGCGCCGCGAACCGTCGCTGCGTCAGGGGAAGCAATGCGTGGTGTCCTGCGCTATGGGGGAACGTTTGTCTTCCTCGTGCTCCTCATGACCGGCTTCAACGCCTTGTCACACGGAACCCAGGACCTCTATCCCACCTTTCTGCAGAAGGACCATGGCTTTTCTGCTCAGATGACCGGCGCCATCGCCATCCTCTACAACGTGGGCGCGCTCGCGGGCGGCATGTTCTTCGGGACCATCTCCGAACGAATTGGACGCAAGCGAGCCATCATCCTTGCGGCGCTGCTGGCGTTGCCGGCGGTCCCTCTTTATGCGCTTTCTCACTCGGTCACAATGCTCGCCGTGGGGGCGTTCGTAATGCAGTTCATGGTGCAGGGCGCCTGGGGCGTAGTACCGGCCTGGCTTACGGAGTTGTCACCCGGACCGGTGCGAGCGACGTTCCCCGGCTTCGCCTACCAGCTAGGCAATCTGTTGTCGTCGAAGAACGTCGTCATCCAGGCGCGTTTTGGTGAGGGGCCTGGAGGCTATGGCGTGGTGCTGGCCTGGACGGTCGTCATCGTCGCAGTGTATGTGGCCGTGGTGGCCGCGTTTGGACGCGAAGCCCGCGGAACCGACCTGAAGGTTACGTGATCCTGGCACCGGCGCGGGCGGAAAGAATCGCCTCGGCAGCGCGCAAATCGTCTTCCGTGTCCACGCCAATCGTATCGCTGGGCGCCGGAGCCACATACACGTCGATCCCGTTGTCCAGAAGCCGTAGCTGCTCCAGCCTCTCCACCTGCTCCAGCCAGGAGGGCGGCAGCGTCGCAAACCGCTCCAGGGCAGCCTTGCGATACGCATAGATCCCCAGATGCTTTCGATAACCGGCGAAGCCGGAACCATCCCGGTCGAAGGGAATCGTTGCGCGAGAGAAATAGAGAGCCCGGCCGTCCGCCGCCGTTACCACCTTCACCGCGCTGGGATTGGCGATGTCATGGGCGGGGCAGCGCACAGCCAGGGTTGCAACTTGCACCTCCGGCCGCTCAAACAACTGGAGCAGCGGCGTGAAATGGTCGGGGGTCAGCAGAGGCTCGTCGCCCTGGATGTTCACGTAAATGTCGGCTGGAATCGATTGGGCGACCGCATGAACGCGATCTGAGCCGCTGGCGCAGTCTTCGGGCGTGAATACGGCCGGCAGCGAATGCGCCTGGGCGAATTGCAGGACTTCATCCGAGTCGGTTGCGATCAGGACCCGGTCGAGGAGCGGACAGGCACGAGCGGCGCGATATACCCACGCAAGCATCGGCTCGCCCGCAATCTCGCGCAGGACCTTGCGCGGCAGGCGCGTAGAGCCGAGCCGCGCCGGGATAACGGCGAGCACATGGCCAAGGATGGAAGGCAACAGGGTTTCTCCATCGACAGTGTAGCTTGGGGCCTGGTTGCGCCGAAGCGGCTGAGGACGATAGTGTGGACCCTGACGGAGCGTGCATGTCTGAGACCGCCATCAGCCCTAACCTCGAAACGATCCTTCGCGAACACCGTGTCTTTCCCCCGCCCGCCGATTTTGCGCAGAAGGCGCATATCAAGAGCCTGGCCGAATACCAGAGGATGTACGAGCGGTCGGTGAAAGATCCCGAAGGCTTCTGGGCGGAGGCGGCCCGGGAACTGCACTGGTTCGAGCCCTGGCAAAAGGTATTGGACTGGAATCTGCCCTGGGCGAAGTGGTTCGTCGGCGGGAAGATCAATCTTTGCTACAACTGCGTTGATCGGCATGTCGCCAGCGGCCGCGCGGATAAGACCGCGATCCTGTGGGAGGGCGAGCCGGGCGAGGTCCGCAAGCTTACCTTTCGCCAGTTGCAGGCAGAAGTCCAGAAGTTTGCCAACGTGCTGAAGGGGCTGGGCGTCCGCAAGGGCGATCGCGTCGCCGTCTACATGGGCATGACGCCGGAGCTGGCCATCGCGCTCCTGGCCTGCGCGCGTATCGGCGCCGTGCACTCCGTCATCTTCGGGGGATTCGCAGCCAACGCCATTGTGGATCGAGTCAACGATTCGCAGTGCGTCGCCATTCTCACTCAGGACTCCTCGTACCGCCGCGGCAACGAAGTGAAGCTGAAGGCAACGGTCGATGAGGCTGTCGGCCAGTGTCCCTCAGTGAAGAATGTCGTCGTCTATCGCCGTACCGGCTCACCGGTGGAGATGGTGACGGGACGCGACCACTGGTGGCACGAACTGGTCGCCGCCGCCGAGAAGGAATGCCCGGCAGAGCCGCTCGATTCCGAA
Source organism: Acidobacteriaceae bacterium (assembly GCA_035656855.1). GTDB lineage: Bacteria > Acidobacteriota > Terriglobia > Terriglobales > Acidobacteriaceae > Palsa-343. The sequence goes on from DASRRO010000179.1 coordinate 41,325, forward strand.
GATCCGCTCTACATCCTCTACACCTCAGGCACCACCGGCAAGCCGAAAGGCCTCGTGCACACGACCGGCGGCTATTCGGTCCAGACTTATCTCACCAGCAAATACGTCTTCGACCTCAAAGAAGAGGATGTGTACTGGTGTACGGCCGACATCGGCTGGGTTACCGGGCACTCCTACGTTGTCTATGGCATCCTGCAGAACGGCGCGACGACCTTGATGTACGAAGGGGCTCCGAACCATCCTGGCATGGACCGCTTCTGGAAGATCATCGCCGACCATAAGGTGTCGCTGTTCTACACAGCGCCCACGGCGATTCGTGCGTTCATCAAATGGGGCGACGAATACCCGGCAAAGCATGACCTGAGCAGCCTGCGCCTGCTGGGCACGGTCGGCGAGCCAATCAATCCCGAAGCCTGGATCTGGTATCGCGAGGTCATTGGCGGGGGCCGCTGCCCGATCGTCGATACCTGGTGGCAGACGGAAACCGGCGGCATCATGATCTCGCCCATTCCTGGCGCAGTTGCTGCGAAACCAGGATCCGCAACACGGCCTTTCTTCGGCATAGTTCCGGAAGTCGTCACAAAGGAGGGGCAGCCGGTTCCGGCCGGCCAGGGCGGCCTTCTTGTGATCCGCCAACCATGGCCGTCGATGGCGCGGACCATCTGGGGCGATCCCGATCGCTACGTGAAGCAGTACTGGTCAGACGTTCCGGGCTGCTACTTCACCGGCGATGGCGCGCGCATGGACGACGACGGCTACTTCTGGCTGATGGGTCGCGTGGACGACGTTATCAATGTGAGCGGCCACCGGCTCGGCACCATGGAAGTGGAGTCCGCGCTCGTGGCGCACGAGAAGGTTGCCGAGGCTGCCGTTGTTGGACGCCCCGACGCGCTCAAAGGCCAGGCGATCTCGGCCTTCGTCACCCTCGAGGGCGGCTATACGCCGACGAAGGACCTGAAGGAAGAACTCCGTGCCTGGGTCGCCAAAGAAATCGGCGCTCTTGCTCGTCCTGACGACATCCGCTTCACCGATGCGCTGCCCAAGACCCGCTCGGGGAAGATCATGCGGCGCCTGCTGCGGGAAATGGCGACCCACGGTGAAATCAAGGGTGACATCACGACGCTGGAAGATTTCAGCGTGATCGCCAAGCTCCGCGAACAGGAAGAATAGAACCGAAGATCAGGGGCAGGGTGAGCAAGGGCACCGCATCGTCGGCGCTCTTCTCTATTGTGGTTCCGGCAGTTCGATGTGCGAACCCGTATAAATGCGCTGCTCCGCGCTCTTATAGTCTGCCGGCTGTGCGGTCATGATGTTCGGCACGAAGGTCTGCGGATTGCGATCGTAGAGCGGAAACCAGCTGCTCTGCACCTGAACCATGATGCGATGTTTCTTCAGGAAGACGTGATCGGCCGCGTGCAGGCTGAATTTGTATTCCTCCGGCGTGTTCGCCGGAATCGCCTCCGGGCGCGAGAAGCTGGTGCGATAGCGGCCGCGAAAAATCTCGTCATTGATCATTAGTTCGTAGCCGCCAGGACCATTCACCGGCGCGGAGGGCGATGTCGCCGGGACATAGGTCGCATCGATGCGCAGGCACGAGGCGCAGTCAGGGCCCTGCTTCGAGTCCGATGACGAGTCAGGGAAGACATCGATGAGCTTAACGATCCAGTCGCTGTCGGTGCCGGAGGTCGAAGCGACCAGGTCGGCGACCACGTTCCCAGTAATGGTCACATCGTGGTCGAGAGGTGGAGTGGTCCACGTGGCCACGTCGGGGCGGCCGTCGACGAAGCGCTGGTCCTGCACCAGCCAGGTGTACCAATGGGAGTCCGGGCCGTAGGTGGCCTCAATCGGCCGGCGCCGATAGGGCACGGGGTTCGCCGGATCCGACGTGTATGCCTTGAAGGCGCGGGGATCGGTCGGCCTGGTGAAGCTGAGCGTTCCGTCGTCGTCGAGATACAGGTCGTGCTCGGTCACACCAGCCGGCGGCCATTGTGCATAGTGCATCCAGCGGTCGCTTCCGGTTTGGTAGCTCGCTGTATTCGCAAGGTCGAATCCGGGCTCGTCCTTTAGGTAGTACGCGAAGAAAGGGGCTTCAATCTGGCGGCGGAACTCGTCGCCGACGGGTTCGCCAAAGTCCAGCGCGCCGAGCCGGATCGTTGTCTGGGCCCAGTTGCCATGCCGCCAGGGGCCAAGCACCAGAAAGAGGCGGTGCCCTGGGTCGGAAGTCTGGTTGTAGGGCTCAAGGGCTGCATATTCCTCCTGCGGCCCCCACAGGTCTTCCTGGTCCCACCAGCCGCCAACCTCCAGCGTTGGCACCGTTACGGTGTTCAGGTGCGGTTGAACGGCGCGCGACTGCCAGAACTCGTCATAAGCGGGATGATCGAGAAAAGCCCGCCAGGTTGGGAGATCTTTCGTTCCCGAGAGCTTGCCGGCGCCTGCGAAAGAACCGGCTTTGAGAAAGAAGGTATAGGCATCCTCATTGAGTTTGGAGAAAGCATCCTCCTTGCTCGACTCCATGCCGATTACGTAGTCGTAGCCGTAGGTCTGGCGAAATGCGCCATTGTGAAAGAAATCGTCCCCCAGCCAGACGTCCGTCATGGGCGCCTGCGGAGAGATGGCGCGGACCGCCGGGTGCGGATCGATCCCGGCCTCCATAGCGAGGAAGCCAGGATAAGAAGTGCCCACCACGCCCACGCGCCGGTTGTTGTCGGGGACGCGCTTCAGCAGCCATGCGACGGTGTCGTAAGCATCGGTACTCTCATCCACGGCATGGGGGTCGTTGTGGTCGACCAGCGGCCGCATCATCACAAACTGGCCCTCGGATTTGTAACGTCCGCGGATATCTTCCATCACAAAGATGTAACCGCTTTGGGCGAGTTCCGGACGGCCGATATTGATTGAATCTGAGGTCGCCCCGTCCACCCCGTAAGGAGTGCGCGAGAGGATGAAAGGCAGGGCATCGTGCGTGTCCGTGGGCCGCAGGATGATGGCGTGCAGCTTCACGCCGTCGCGCATTGGGATCAGGACCTCCTCGCGCGAGTACGGACGAAAGTGGTTGTGCTCGGGCTCGCCTGGAATGCGGGTGAACGTAGCCGGATCGCTGCCCGTGACGTGGATGCCTGTAACCGCCCCGCTCGCGTCAGTAACGAAGGTGTAGTGGTTGTCGCCACCGCCCTCCGAGAAGGTGACGTCGGATTCCGGGCTGAGGTCGTAGCGCGGCGTTCGCTCGCCTTCGAAGTAGAGATGATCGTCATCGCGGAAGAAGGAAAAGACGACCTCCGGCTCGTCGTCCAGGCGATAGCGGCCGACGTAGCGGTCAAGGGTCGCCGCCGCAACATGGACGGCCGGTCTGGGCTGCTCGGCGTTCAGCGGGACCGGGGACACGGCGCACAAAAGCGCGAGGGCGAACAGAAGAGACAGGCGGCGTCCGGGCATGGGTTCGGGAACTCTGGTCCTCATGGTATCCCGGAAAATGGCAGAAAGTGCGAAGAGTTCTTTCCCGGATGGGTCGCGAGCGAAGACAATAGAGTCCAGCATGAACACACGGGGCAGATGGGCTGGATACCGCGCGGCATGGATCGCGATCGGGGCGGGGATTTTCGCGGTGATAGTGACGCTGGGATCGCTTTACGGCGCAGCGCAGCAGGCCGGTGAACAGCACACGACCGGCATGGCCAGCGGCGAACAGCACCAGACGGTTTATGACGCGCAGCATCGCATCATTACGGCCGGAGGCTTCGTGAAGACCGGGCCAGTCGTCTTCGAGGACACCGCGAAAGCTGCAGGGCTCACCACCTGGCGCCACATTTCCGGCACCCCGGATAAGCCTTACATTGTGGAGGCGAAGGGGCCAGGCGTTTGCCTCATCGACTACAACAATGATGGATGGCTGGACATTTATCTGGTGAATGGATCGACACTGGACGCTATGAACGGAAAAGCCGCGGCCCCAAAAGCGGCGCTCTTCCGCAACAACCACGACGGCACGTTCACCAACGTCACCGAGCAGGCCGGCGTTGCGAACGAACGCTGGGGATACGGCTGTGCTGTCGCCGACTACAACAACGATGGCTGGCCCGACCTGTACGTCACCAACTACGGACAGAACCGTCTCTACCGCAACAACCATGACGGAACTTTCACAGACGTTGCTGAGAAAGCCGGAGTAGCGCTGGGAACCTGGTCCACGGGCGCGACCTTTGGCGACTACGACGGGGACGGGCGTCTCGATCTGTTTGTCGCAGGCTATATCCACTTCGACTTTGTGCATCCGCCGGTCTCGGGCTCACGCACCGTCAACTACGCGAACTGCCAGTTCCGCGGTGTGACCACCATGTGCGGCCCGCGCGGGTTGCCCGGCGAGCGCGACCACCTGTTCCACAACAACGGCGACGGGACCTTTACCGACGTCAGTGAGAAGCTGGGCGTAGAGAACAAGAATGGCTATTACGGACTCGGGGCTCTCTTTGTGGACGTCAACAATGACGGCAAGCCGGACCTGATCGTCGCGAACGACTCGACGCCCAACTATCTCTACATCAACAAAGGCAACGGCACGTTTGAAGATGACAGCTACCTGAGCGGGCTGGCGCTGAACGCGGACGGCCGCGAGGCGGCCAACATGGGCATAGCTGCGGGAGATTATGAGAACAACGGCCACGAAGACATCGTGACGACGACCTTCTCGGACGATTACGACATCGTCTTCAACAACGACGGCAAGGGAAATTTTACCGACGTGAGCTATCCCTCGGGCGTGGCGGCGCCGACCATACCTTTTGTGAGTTTCGCCGACGGATTTCTCGACTACGACAACGATGGATGGCAGGACCTGTTCTTTACCAACGGACACGTTTATCCGGTGGTGGACGAGCATCCTGAATGGGGCACCACCTATGGAGAGCGGCCTCTGCTCTTCCATAACGAAAAGAACGGGAAGTTCTCCCTGGTGCCCGCCGTCGAAGGCACCGGGCTCGCGGCGGTTGTCGTGGGGCGCGGCGCGGCCTTCGGCGATCTGTTCAACGACGGCAAAATCGACGTGGTGATGAACAACATGGATGGCGTGCCGGTGCTCGAACGCAACGTCAATCCCGATCACCACCACTGGGTGGAACTGAAGCTGATGGGTGGACCGAAGAGTCCGCGTGATGCGGTGGGCTCGACAGTCTATTTATCCGCAGACGGCACCCGGCAGCGCGGCGACGTGCTGAGTGGCGGCAGCTATCTGTCGTCCAACGATCCGCGGGTGCACTTCGGACTGGGCGACACCACAAAGGTGGACAGCGTGGAAATTCACTGGCCAGACGGCAAAGTCGAAAAAATGACACTGCACGGTGTGGATCGCATTTACACGGTGGAAGAGGGAAAAGGAATCACGGCACCGCCCGACGCGCCCGCTTCAGCCCAGTGAATCGCTCAGGAGTTTCGAGAATCACGCTCAATGGCAAGCCATGCTGCCATGCCGCCGAGCAGGGCCAGTGTGGCCAGCGCCGGAACAACGAGGAGCAGATTCGTGCTGTGCGCTCCCAGCCACCGCAATGGCTCGGTAATCGCTGACGAAGAGTCCTGCAGGATCGACGACCATGCCAGCCAGTTGAGTCCATGACGCGCCTGGGTGACCACCATTACGATCAACGTGAGCGCTCCCATTCCCAGGGCGAAACCCTGTGCACCCGCGAGCGGCCGATTCACGCGCTCAACGGCGTCGGAGCGGCGCCGAATCTGAGCGCGCCACCAGAGAATTCCAGCATCGGGCAGCCGCGCAGCAGCGGCGGCATCGGCACGTAATGCCTGCAGCGCCGGTTTAACGAGCAGAACTTCCGTGCAGCGCCGGCATGCCTTCACATGGGCGTGAAGCTCCGGGTCGACCGCCAGCGGCCATCCTCCGCTGCGCAGCAGATCGAGAAGTTCCGATTCGCGATTACACGAGAGCATCGTTCCTCCTGCCTGCAGGGCGCAGCAGCCATGCCATCTTGCGGCGGGCGCGGAAGAGCAGAATGCGAATGCTGGCCGGGCGCAGGCCGGTGATCTCGGCGATTTCTGGATGCGTGTAACCCTCGGCGTAGGCCAGCCAGAGCAATTGCCGATCTCGCGGGCGCAGGCGGAGCAGAGCCGGCCCAACTACGGCGCGCGCGTCGAATCCGGCTGACGCGTCGCTGGACACCAGTCGCTCTTCGGGGATGTCGTCGAACGAGGCGACCGAAGTCCGGCGCCGCCAGTGATCGCGGAGAAGATTCGTAGCGATCCGGTACAGCCAACGCTTCCGATCCACCTCGCCGTCCCCGGGGCACGGGGCGGCGAGAAAACGGAGATACGCTTCCTGCATCAGGTCGTCGGCCAAAGGTCCGTCGCCGGAAACTCTGGCCAGATAGGCCCAGAGCGATCGCGCAGTGTGCTGGTAGAAACCGGTGAAGGCTTCAGCCTCCATGGCCTGGGCATCGGATCGAGAGAGATCGACGAACTCCAGGCCCGCGAGAGCTATTGCGCGATCGGTCATGTTGCGCTCTCCACCGCTTTTGCGCTGCGCAGGCACTCACATGCGCTCATCGGCGCCGTTGTGCCTGCCGGTATTGCCCGACGGCATCAGTCCGAGCCGCCCGGCCAGAATCCAGCTGATGCCTGCAGAAAGGATAAATCCCAGGCCGGGCATTAGCGCGATCGTGCCGAAGACCAGCAACGGAGGCGCTGCGTCCGGCAGGCTGTGCCGCAGCAGCAGCAGGCCAATACCGAGCAGCGTCAGCACAATGCCTACCTGGAGCGGCGTGAGAATGCGGGCGACCGCGTTGGGCATCGGCTGCGTTTGTTGCGCGTCGAGGGTGATCGGAGAAGCTTCGAGGAAGTGGCGTCCGGCATCGGTGCCGGCATACGAAAGCAGTTCCTGCGTGCTGCTGAATCGATCGATCAGCTTCGTGTGTATCTCGGTCTGCAGCCGCAGGACCCGGTTCCAGCGGCGATTCTCCAGAAACAGGCGGATGAGCCAGAGCAGCGCCGCCAGAACGCACAGGAACAGGACGCCGGGTCCATAGTCGTTGGAAAATTCGGAGGCCCAGCTGTCATCGCGGCGTCCGCCGCCCTCCATGTCTGGCCAGATGCGGCGCTCCAGCGTAGCTGGCCGGTCTCCGTGATCCGGACCGAGGCGCGAAAAGAGGTAGTAGCTCGGATTGCGGGCCACATCCGGATGCGCCTCGAGAAACTTCGCCAGATCAGGATTGTTGCGCTCCACATAGGCCTGATCGGAAAGCAGCGAGGGATCGCGTGCGACCACCGTGGTCAGGGTGGGACTGGTGCGCAGAAGCTGGAGCAACTGATCCTGGAGCGCAGCGGCATCCTGATCTGTCGCGGGAGCTTCTGCGACTGGCGGTTGCTGAGGACGGGGCCGGGCCGGCGGGTTCTGAGCCAGAAGACTCAACGTTCCGCTCGCGGCAACGAATAACGCTGCCAGGGCAGTTCGCCTCACAAAGGAAGAGATCGATCGTTTCATGGAATTCCTCGGGTTGACTCTGCTTTCTATAACGAACGACCGGGCTCAGTGGTTAACAGAAAAAATCGTTGGGCGCCAGGTTCCGGAGCGGGAGAACTGGACACCAGTCCCGGTTCCGCTGTGGCCCTCAGCCTTCCGGGTTTCCTCATCATCCCGAATCGTCTATAACGGTGGAGCGGCTGCAGGTATGAACATCAGAGAAGTTGCCCGCCTCGCAAAGGTCTCTACGGCGACGGTGTCGCGCACCATCAACGGATCCGACAAAGTCACGCCGGAGACGAAGGAGCGCGTCCAGCGCGCCATTGACCAGCTCAAGTTCTATCCCAACACCTGGGCGCGGGCGCTGGGCTCCGGGCGCAGCCAGCTTTACGGCCTCATCATCTCCGACATCACCAATCCGTTTTTCCCCGAGCTGGTCAAGAGTTTCGAGGATATGGCCGTCCAGTTCGGCCAGGAAGTGCTGGTGGCTAATACCAACTACGATCCCGCGCGCATGGAAGTCTGCGTCAGCCGCATGCTGCAGCGAAAAGTGGATGGCGTGGCCGTCATGACGTCAGAGATGGATGAGCGCCTGATCACCGAGTTTCAGGATCGCGATATCCCGCTCGTCTTTCTGGACACCGGCAAGCCGCAGGGACTCACCAGCAATATCCTCGTGGACTACGCAGCCGGCGTCGATGCGGCCGTCGAACACATCGCCGGACTTGGCCATCGGGAAATCGCCTTCATCGCGGGGCCCAGCCTGCTGCGGTCGGCCCGCATCCGACGCGAAGCGTTCGTCCGCTCCCTCGAACGGAACGGCATCGGCGCCGGCCTCATGGAGGAAGGCAATCATCAGGTGGATGGCGGCCACGACGCCATGGAGAGGCTGTTGCGAGGCAAGTTGCGACCAACAGCTGTGCTGGCGTCGAACGACATGACTGCCATTGGCGCTCTGGGGGCGATTCACGAGAGCGGATTGAGGGTGCCGGGCGACATCTCGATCGTGGGCTTCGACGACATTCAGATCAGCGCCTTTACCATGCCGGCGCTGACCACGGTGCGGCTCTCGCGTGACGAGATTGCGCGCGTGGCTTTCCGCGCGTTGTACAGCGTTCGCCAGGATGGGAGCAAAGGCGCCGAGTATACCGTACGGCCGTCGTTGATCGTGCGGCAGTCAACCGGGAGAGTGCCGGAGACTACCGCAAAGCGAATGAGCGACGCTACACACGCGATCCGATGACGTCTACTGGACTTCGCCGGAGGGCCGCAGACGCTTGAGTTCAAGCGCGCAGGCCAGCGCGTTCAGGGTCGCAAAGCGAAGGTTGTCCAGGCCCGCCCACAGCCGAAAACGAGTGGTTTCGGATTCCGTTGTGTTATGCGGGCGCACACGAACAAGAATGTTGGGCTGTCCGGCGACGCTGAGATTGGTGGGCGGATCCGCATCTGCAGTCGCCACCTCAACGTGCTCCCCCGCCAGAGACGCTTCCATCTGATCGAGAGAGGTGGGCTGCGCCAGCTCCGCCGCCAGCGAGATGCCGTACCCATGGAAAACGGGTACGTGCAGAAGCTGAATGTCGGGCTCCGGCAGACGGTCGCCGGCAAGCAGAGCGTAGTGGCGGCGCATCCGCGATTCGCTGGCCGCAAGAGAGAACTTCGCCGCATCGCCAAACGATGGCGTAGTGTTGAAGGCCACCTGGGTGTCGTATACCTGCTTGGGCAGCTCCTGGAAGCTGAGCAGTTTCACGGTCTGTTGGTGCAGCTCGTCCATGGCGGCCCGCCCATACTCCGACGCCGGCTCAAGGACGGTTGCCGCTGCCGACCGGATCGGCGCGTTCTGCGCCATCCGGCCGAGCAACAAAGCCAGAGCCACCGCCACCGGATGCGCGGGAACCACAGCCTTCGTCTCCAGTGTGGGCGCCTCGTTCGCCGAGGAAGCAAGTTCGTCCCCGGCGAGCGGTGCACGAACCAGAACGCCGGGCTGGCCTTCCAGAGCACCGGACAAATCGATGATGCTGGCGCCCGCGCGGATGGCGTTCTGCCAGTGTTTGCGCGTCAGCTCCGGTTCGCCGGTAAAGAATGCGAAGTCCACGTGCTGAAACGAATCGGGGCCGATTCGCTGGATGAAGGTCACTTCGTCGCCGACCGCCTCCAGGCTGCCCAGCTCCGCCTCGTCATCCATCAGCAGAAAATCCGCTCCCGCAAAAGGAGAATCCGCAAGTGCATCGTTTAGTTCTTTGCCGCGCAGCGATCCTGCTCCGACAATGGCAATCTTCGAATGATCCGTCATCCCCTGCAGCCTTTTTTAGGTCGTGCCCCTCAGGAGGGCATCGTCTGGGTTATCGGCTTGTGCCGCCGGCGCCATGAATACGCCAGCCGCGCCAGTACGCCGGAAAACATGTAGACGAAGGCGAGCACCAGCAGCACTTCGCGCGAGAAGAAAACAAGCAGGTAAACGCTGAGCCCCAGGAATACGATCCAGCGGAAGGGCTGCCGGCCGGTCAGGTTAATCTCTTTCCCGCTCCAGAACCGCCAGGTGCTCACCATAAGAAACCCAATGAACGCCACCAGGATGCCCCAGATGATGGAGAGCCACCAGGTAAAGATCGGCAGTCCGATGAAGCCATGCACCACGGCCGCGACAAGTCCTGCGCCTGCGGGAATCGGCATCCCAACGAAATACTTGCGTCCCGGACGGCCGGGATTCTTGGGAATGGGATTCTCACTGATGTTAAAACGAGCCAGACGGCTGGCTCCGCACAGCAGGAACAGAAAACAGACAAATGCGCCGAACTGGACCAGTTGGACACGGTAATCGGGGTTCTGGGGTAGCGAACGGAACCCCCAGGCAAAGGCGAGAATGCTCGGCGCCACGCCGAAGGTGATCACGTCGGCCAAGGAGTCCAGTTCGCGGCCGAACTCGCTCTCCGTGTTGGTCAGCCGCGCAATCCGGCCATCCAGTGCATCGAACGGAATCGCCAGGCCGATCGCCATCGCGGCGTAGTCGAAGTGGTGTGGCTCAAGCGCGCTGCCTTCGAGGCTTTGAGTAATTGCAAAAAAGCCCGCTGCAATATTGACCGCCGTGAACATCGACGGCAGCAGAAACATTCCCCGCGCGCGCCGCCGCGGGCGCGTCGGACCGCCCATAATCGCGGGAAGGTCGCCTTGCGGCCGCGTGTTCAAATCGACATCTCCGCGTCCACCGCGGCCAGTTGCGGCTCGAACTCCGCTTCGGGCAGCCGGGCAATTACGCTCGATCCGCCACGCACGCGGTCGCCCGGCTTGACCAGCGGCTCGGCAGTATCCGGCAGCAGAACATCGGTCCGCGATCCGAACTTGATCAGCCCCACGCGTTCGCCGCGCTCCAGCACGTCCCCCACTCGCTTGTAGAAGACGATCCGCCGAGCCAGTAGTCCGGCAATCTGAATGAAGGAAACCTGGGTGCCATCCGGGCACTCCACCAGCGCCAGGTTTTGCTCGTTGTGCTCCGCCGATGCGGGATTCATGGCGTTTAGATATTGGCCCTTCTTATAGCGAACCTCCCGAAGGACGCCGGCCACCGGAGAGCGGTTCACGTGAACATCGAATACGTTCAGAAAGATGCTGATGCGGAGCAATCCGCCGGCCTGGCTGGAAACCCGGGCGACTTCGGTCACTTTGCCGTCAGCAGGCGATACCACCAAGCCCGGCTCCTGCGGGATTGTGCGCCTCGGATCGCGGAAGAACCACAGGAAGAAGGCCGCCAGCAGCAGAGGCAGAACCGACCACGCCCAGACGCCGGTAAACAGACCGAGGACCACCGCGACAGCGATCAGAGCCAATCCGTAGAAGTATCCGTCGCGCACCATGGGCAAAAGATGAAACCGCATTGCGATGACGATCAGGAAGGTCGCTGGCGCTTCAGGGGCCGAGAGAGCGGGTCAGTCGAAAAAGAACGGAAATCACCCGGGAAGCAGAGCGCGTTCGTCCCAAAGTCTTTTTCATTCTACGGCAAGCAGGATGAAGTTCCGGCGTCAGCCAGCGCTGTCCGGAAACCCGTCTTGTGTTCTTGCTGGAAGTTTGAGGCTAGCGGCTCTGCGGCACACTCTCAACCGCGATGGGGAACCATCGGTCCCGGAGAGATAAAAGAGCGGCTAAGAGATGCGCCTACGCGGCGCTGAAGGCCCCGGCGTGGGTACGTCGCTGGACCAGCTCATCCTTGATGTGCAGTTTCAGTTTCTTCAGGCGAACTTCCTCGAGTTGCTCATCCTCGGTTAACCAGGTTTTTTGAAGCAGCGCTTCGAGCATCTCCGAATAGTGACGGTGCTGTTGTTCCAGTTGGGCTATCGCTTCACTATCCGGCTGGCCGTTCGCTTCTACATCCATAGAGGACACCTCCGCTGCGGGATCCCGTCCCGGCGGAGCCGCGGCTGTCGTGGTTTCGCCGGGCGAGTTGGACTCACATAGGTGAGACGTACAACGCTAGCACCGCGGAGGCCCACCTTCAACAGAGTTTTCAGTGGAAAACACCTAGGGTGGTGACCCGTGGGTGATCGGCCTGCCCAGAATCAGGCCATCCTCTACCGGATCCGCATAGTAGCTGCGACGTCGGCCCTCCGGAAGGAAGCCGAGCCGCCAGTAAAGAGCGACCGCAGCCGCATTCGACTCCCGGACCTCCAGAGACAGATGGCGCGCGTAGTTTTCAGCGGCCCAGGCCACAACGGCGCTCAGCAGGGTGGCGCCGATTCCCTGGCGGCGGGCGGCCGGAAGGACGGCCAGCGTCGCCAGTTCGGCGCGATTTTCCTGGCCATCGCGAAGGAGCGTGGCGCACGCGAATGCGAGGATCGGAACTGCGGCGGGGCTGATCTGGGCCACGAATCCGGCGCGCAGAAGATTCGGGTTTGCGCGGGGCGCATCGGCCAGAAAGAGGGCGTAATCGGTGCGCCGCCAGATCGGCGCTTCGGGAGAGGCCTTGGCGATGCCCAGGACCGCGTCCAGGTGCGCGGCGGCCAGGGAGTGGATGGAGCAGGTCATGGCTCGCGCGCACCTGCGAGTGCCGGTTTGGAGAAGATCTCGGCGTCGGAGCGGCGGAGGTAATTGCCGTCGAGGGTCAGAGGATCGTCGAAATCTCGCTTCTGAAACCGCGGGAGCGCGCAGCTGATGGCATCGATCGAAGTAGGAGGATCGACGAGGGTAGCGTCGGGCGCGATCGCGTGGACGAACGACTCGCAAACGGTAAGACCGGGTCCCAGCACTGCTGCGCGTTCGCGAAGCGCTTCGAGAGCCAGGAGCCCTTCGCCGGCAGCCTCGCGGAGATAGAACTCGTGGCGGCTGGCGTCGAGGGCGCCGGCAGGCGCCTGCGCTTTGTGCGCGAGGACGGCGAGGCGGGAGACCGCCAGCAGAGGGATCGAGTGAGCCTCGGCGAGGCCCTTAGCCGTCGACAGGCCGATGCGGATCCCGGTGAACGAGCCGGGTCCGTTGGTCACGACGATCGCGTCGAGGTTCGGGAGAGTGATGTTGTGATGAGTCAGCAGATCGCGGATCGCCGGGACGAGCTGCGCGGAGTATGTCTTGCCGGGAATCTCCGTCTGGCCGAGGATCGCGAGATCCGCGTCCAGGCGAGCGAGGGCGACACTTCCGAGCGCGCCGCAGGTATCGATGGCGAGAAGGTTCATACGTCGGAGACCGGGTCCTGGCAAATCTCGAGCAGCACGCCGCCTGCGCTCGCCGGGTGGACGAAGAAGTAGAGGTGGCCGCCGGCGCCGATCTGGATGTCCTCGGAGATCAGGCGCGCGCCCTGGGCTTTCAACGTTTCGAGGGCGCCGGAGATGTCTTCGACGTGGATGGCGATGTGGTGCAGGCCGGGTCCGTGTTTGGCGAGGAACTTGCCGATGGGGGAGTCGTCGGCGGTTGGCTCGAGCAGCTCGATGCGGGTGTCTCCTGCGGGGATCATGGCGGTGCGGACGCACTCCTGCTCGACCGTCTCTTCGTGAACGACGGCGAGGCCGAGCGATTCGTAGAGCTTGCGCGCGTCGGCAATGCTGCGCACGGCGATGCCGATGTGGTCGAGTTCGGGCATAGTTTCAGGGTACAGCGGACAGCGGACAGCGGACAGCGGTCGGCGACGGCAGAGTTTGGAGGTTAGAGTTTACCGAGCGCGTCCCGGCGCAGCGATCATGTCGGGATCGAGAAGACCTTTTCCGTAAGTTGGGCGACGAGTTGCCAGGGATCCTGCTGGCCGGAGGCAATGCGGGCGGCATGGAACTGCAGGACGCTCGCCTCGAAGCCGTTGTTGCGGGCACGGCGCATGAGCTCGGCTCGCAGCATGGCGTCGAGGCGGCGGCGCCAATGGTGAGCGCGTCGCTGGGTGAGGCGGCCGTCTTCTTGCAGCCACTGCTGCATCTCGGCGATGGAGGCTGCGAGCTTGTCGATGCCTTCGCCCGTTGTGGCGATGGTGCGGGCGATGGGGGACGCGCGATCTTCCGGTTTCGTGGCGAGGGACTGGAGGGCGCGGATTTCCTGCTCGACGCGGTGGGCGCCGTCGCGGTCGGACTTGTTGATGACGTAGATGTCGGCGATTTCCATGACGCCGGCTTTGAGGCTCTGGACGTCGTCGCCCATGCCGGGGACGAGAACGACGAGGGTGATGTCGGCAAGGCGGGCGATTTCGATTTCGTCCTGGCCGACGCCGACGGTTTCGATGAGGACAACGTCTTTGCCACTGCCTTCGAGGACGAGGGCACAGTCGGCGGTGGCGAGGGCGAGTCCGCCGAGCGAGCCGCGGGTGGCCATGGATCGGAAGTAGAAGCCGGGGTCGTCGTGGAGACCGGCGACACGGATGCGGTCACCGAGGAGGGCTCCACCGGTGAAGGGACTGGTGGGATCGACGGCGAGGACGCCCACGGTCTGATTTTGGGCGCGGAAGGCGCGGGCGAGGCGATCGACGAGGGTGCTTTTGCCGGCGCCGGGGGCTCCGGTGATGCCGATGCGGAGGGCCTTGCCGGAGTGCGGGAAACAGGCGGAGAGGAGGGACGGCGCTTCGGGGGCGTCATTTTCGACCAGCGAGAGGGCGCGGGCGAGGGCGCGGGTGTCGCCCTGGCGGAGGCGGTCGACGAGGGCCGCGATCGGGGCGAGTCGGTTAGATGAAGGCACGGAACAGGATAGCTCCCGGAGAATTTATTTTCGCACTAAGTGTAAGTCTTTCAAAACAAGGTGTTTGCAATTTGTACATTGCGTAAGTATTTAAAAACGGGATAGTTAGCCTGGGTCTCGAGTGTAAGTGTGAGAAAAAAATGGGTTAGCGGATAGCGTATAGCGGATTCGGCCCCCGATGGACCGGTTTGGCTTGCATTGCCGCGCAATGCTGCGCTCCCTTCTGTCCATACAAGGAAAAAGCCCGCATGAGCGGACCCTCTTGACAAGATTTCCACAGAAGGGTGCGAAAAGGCATACTCGATGCGGCGGGCTCACTGGCTCGGATGGAACCTCTCTTGAGGGGGGACGTAATCCGGGGCAGGAATCCGGGAGGCATACGACCGATGGCTTTGAAAATTGTGCTGGCGGTGACAGGGGTGCTGTTCGTAGCGACAGCCTATCCGATGGTGGTGTTTCTACGGCAGGAGCCGGCGCTGGCGATGATGTTCAGCCTGTACGTGACGCTGGGCGTGTTCCTGCTGCTGGCGGTACGCGACCCGGCGGCGCATCGCAGCTTGATTGCGTTCGCGGCGTGGTCGAGTTTGGCGCATGCGGTGGTGATGGGCTATCAGGCGGGGCGGGGCATGGTGGAGCGGGGCGAGTTGGTGGGGGTGGCGGTTCTGGCGGTGATCGGGGTGGCGCTGATTGTGCTGGGGCCGGGGAAGGGTGAGGCCAGGCTGGCGGGCAGGTAAGTTAACGTACCCGATCGGCTGCGCGCGCTCCGAGCTGCACCGACGGCCTGCGGCAGCAAGGAAGGCGCTTCGCGCCGTTTTCATTTCCACGGGCTGAAGCCCGTGGCTTTCTCCGTCGTACCGCGTTGCGGCACCGCTGCGCGCGTGTACGCCGAGGACCTGCGGCAGCAAGGATGGCACCTTGGGCGCAATTTCTCCTTCGCCAGGCTGAAGTCATGCCCTGATACAGGAGCCGGTGCGTGAGTGTCGCACTCGGATGCGAGGCTGCAGGGACGGGTTCCTCTGCGCCACTCAAGCCAATAGCAGGCTTGAACAGGCCACCCGGTGTGGGAGTTCAGGCATTGTGGGGCTCCTTGCTGAAGAGGGCGACGAGTTCGCGGACGAACTGGTCGGGCGTCACGGAGCCGTGGCCGAAGCGGGCGTCGTACGCGGCCGTGGGGTGGGCGGCGAGAATCTGCTGCTCGGTGTTGTGGGCGTGAATCATGCGCTGCACGGAGTCGCGGACCTGGGTGAGCATGTCGCAGTAGGCCTTGAGGTCGGAGCCGCTCATCAGCGGGCCGTGGACGGGGACGATGTGGAACTTCGGGTCGGCCCATGAGCAGACTGTCTTCATCAGGTTGTCGAGGTTGCCGTGCGCGGCATCGATGAGGGGGTACTCGTAGCCTGGGACCTCCTCGCCGAAATAGACGACGCTTGCGACGTGGAAGTGGGTGAGGACGTCGGCGTCGCCCGATCCATTGGGCTGGTGGATGAAGTGGACGGCTTCGCCGTTGAGATCGAAGGAGACGACGTCGGAGAAGGAGACGCGGGGCCGGTCGACGCCGAGGCGGGTGAGGCGCGGAGGCAGCGGCAGGGGAGGTCCCATGGCGTGACCGCCGAGAGTGCCGAGAGCGATTTCCTGCATGGCGACGAAGGCGCCGCGGCGGACCCATCCGGCGTCGCCCTGGGAGTGCGCGAGGTCTTCAGAGGCGATGACGACGTAGCGCTGCTGGGCGCGGGTGTGCTCGGCGAGGATACGGCTGATTTCGGGCGTGCTGGCGGCGGAGGGCGTGCCGGTGAGAAGAGCTCCGTCGGGGCCGACGGAGGCGATGACGTTGCCGGTGCTGGTTCCGAAGAGGAGGAGGTGGGGATTAATCTCAGTAACGGTGACCTTCTCCTGGGCGGCCAGAGGGAGGGCGAGGAGCAGGGGAAGAAAGCACAAGGAGGCGCGGGCGTGCGCGGATTTCATGGTGGGTAGATTGTAACGATGCCTGGTCTCGCGCCGCCACCCGCGGTTGCCGACAGCTACCCACGCGATGGGTGGACTTTTAGAATCTCGCGGCCGATGACCATTCTTTGGATTTCGCTGGTGCCTTCGCCTATTGTGCAGAGTTTGACGTCGCGGTAGAACTTTTCGACGGGGTAGTCCTTGATGAAGCCGTAGCCGCCGTGGAGCTGGACGGCTTCGTTGCAGATTTTGACGGCGACTTCCGAGGCGTAGAGCTTGGCCATAGCGGATTCCTGGGTTACTCGCCGGCCTGCGTCTTTGAGCACTGCGGCGCGGAGGGTGAGGAGACGGGCCGCGTCGAGCTCGGTGGCCATGTCGGCGAGCTTCCACTGAATGCCCTGGAATTCCGCGATGGCTTTGCCGAATTGCCGGCGCTGCTTGACGTATTTCACGCTGGCATCGAGGGCGCCCCTTGCAATGCCGAGCGATAAGGCGGCGATGGAGATGCGGCCGCCGTCGAGCGTGCGCATGGCGTCGACGAAGCCTTCGCCTTCTTTGCCGAGCAGGGCGTCGGCGGGGAGAGAGCAGTCCTCAAAGATGAGCTCGGAGGTGTCAGAGGCGCGGAGGCCGAGCTTATTTTCCTTCTTGCCGGGGCGGAAGCCGGGCGTGCCTTTTTCCACGACGAAGGCGGAGAGGCCGTGGGTGCCCTGGTCTTTATTGGTAACAGCGATGATCACCGATACATCGGCATAGTGGCCGTTGGTGATGAAGGTCTTGTTGCCGTTGAGGGTCCAGCCCGCGCTGGTTCGGGTGGCGGTGGTGCGGGCGGCGGCGGCGTCGGAGCCTGAACCGGGCTCGGTGAGCGCCCACGCGCCGATCGATTCGCCGGTGGTGAGTCTGGGGAGGTACTTCTTTTTCTGGGCTTCGGAGCCGGCCAGAAAGATGTGGTTGGTGCAGAGGGAATTATGCGCGGCGACGATGATGCCGATGGAGCCGTCCACCGCGGAGAGCTCCTCGATAGCGAGCATGTAGTCGGTGTAGCCGAGGCCGGCGCCCCCATATTCGGGCGGGAAGATGACGCCGAGGAGGCCCATCTGGCCGAGCTGTTTGACCACGTCCATGGGGAACTCGGAGGCCTCGTCCCAGCGGAGGACGTTGGGGGCGATCTCACGGGCGGCGAAGTCGCGGATCTCGCGGCGGAGAGCTTCCTGGTCCTCGGTGAGGGTGAAGGGGAAGGTCGGGGCTTGCTGGGCGGGGGTGGTGGCGGTGATGGTCATAGGGTTCGAAAACGGGTCAGAGTAGCAGAGTTGCGGGAGGGTTGTCGCGTTCCCACGGCTGCCGAAAAGCCGGGAAACGGGAACGGCTCTGCCGCTGTTCGCTTTCAACTGCGGGTCCTTCGGCCGTCCGCTGCGTGAACGGCCTCAGGATGACCACGCCTCCTAGCGGAGGCTGGCGGGTGGGGGTTCGACGGCGGAGAGTTGTTTGAAGGCGCCGTCGGGAAGTTTAAGCGACGCGGCCCCGACGTTTTCCTCGAGGTGTTCGGGGCTGCTGGTGCCGGGGATGGGGAGCATGACCGGCGAGCGGCGCAACAACCACGCAAGAGCTACCTGGAGGGGCGTGGCAGCGAGGTCTTTGGCGATCTTGTCGAGGAGGTCGTGGGCGGCGCGGTTCTGGCCGAGGGGGGCCCAGGGGATGAAGGCGATGCCATTCTTCTCGCAAAAGTCGAGGAGGAAGTCCCACTCGCGGTCGGCGAAGCTGTAGCGGTTCTGGACGGAAACGATGGGCGTGATTTTGAGAGCGCGGTGGAGGTGTTCGAGGGTGACGTTGGAAAGAGCGATGTGGCGGATTTTGCCTTGCTGGCGGAGCTTCTCCAGGGTTTGCATCGAAGCGTCGAAGGAGACGGCGGGATCGGGAACGTGGAGCTGATAGACGTCGATCATGTCGAGTTTGAGACGGCGGAGACTGCCGTTCACGGCGTCTTCGAGGTGTTTAGGGCTGGCGTTGTGGACCCACTGGCCGGGGCCGACGCGCTCCCATCCACCCTTGGTGGCGATGACGAGACCTTTGGGGTAGGGGTGCAGGGCTTCGGCGATGAGCTCTTCGGAGACATTGGGTCCGTAGGTGTCGGCGGTGTCGATGAAGTTGACGCCGAGCTCGACGGCACGGCGGAGGGTCTTGAGGGCGGAGGGCTTGTCTTTGGGCGGTCCCCAGATGCCCGGGCCGGTGATGCGCATGGCTCCGAAGCCGAGGCGGTGGACGGTGAGATCGCCGAGATTGACGTTGCCGGCAGCGGCGGCATTGGGGGCGGAGGTGGCAGTGGACATGGAATCTCCTCTGGAGGGTTCGATGTAGGGGCCGGCTGTTGGGTTCCGGATCGCGACCGGGATGAAGTCTCAGAATAGCGTTTTTAGGGTGAAAGGCGGCGGGGAAGCGGCTCACTCGATGGGTTTATCGGGCTGGGCGTTGTAGATTTCTGCGACGCGGTGGAGGGTGTCGATTTCGGCGACGGGCTTATCGGTGCGGATGCGTACGATGCGGGGAAAGCGGAGGGCGAATCCGCTGGCGTGACGCGACGAGCGCATGATGTTATTGAAGGCAACTTCGAGGACGATGGTGGGCTCGACAGTGCGGAAGTGGCCGTAGTCCTCGAGGGTGTGTGCTCTGAACCAGACAGTCATCCCGGCGATTTCCTGGTCGGTGAGGCCGGTGTAGGCTTTGCCGACATTTTTCAGCGTTGGTGATCCATCGGGGGCCAGGTCGTCGGTGTCGCGGATGGCGAAGGTGTAGTCGCTGAGTACGGCGGCGCGGCGGCCGTGGCCGTGCTCGACGCCGGTGACGACGACGTCGAGGGTGGCGAGTTCGCGCTTGAGCTTGAGCCAGGCGAGTCCGCGGCGGCCGGGCTGGTAGGCGCTGGCGAGGGACTTGATCATGACGCCTTCGTTGCCGCGGGCGCGGGCGTCGGCGTAGGCCTGATCGAGCTGCTGGGCTGAGGCGAGGCGGCCGGCGCGGGCGAGGATGAGGCGGGGAAATGCCTGCCCCGAGCGATCCGTAAAGAGAATCGACTGCCCGTGAGGTTCGGTGGCGGCGGTGGCCGACGACCAGCGGGCGCAGAAGTCTTCCAGGTGGCGGCGGCGTTCGGCGAGGGACTCGTCGAGAAGGAGAGTAGTGCCGCGGTAGAGGATGTCGAAGACGACGAGGACGGCTGGGATGTCGCGGCGCATCTCGGGGGTGACGCGTCTGCGGCCGAGGCGCTGCTGGAGGGCGGCGAAGGGCAGGGCGCGGGATTCGGCGGCATTCCATGCGAGGATTTCGCCGTCGAGAACTGCGCGTTCGGCGATCGAAGTAAAGGCCTGGACCAGTTCCGGGAAGGCGGCGGAGAGGTCGTCGCGGCCCCGGGAGTAGAGTGCGACCCTTGTTCCTGGACCGGCTGGCCCGAGGTGGAGCTGGGCGCGGATGCCGTCGAATTTGTCTTCAAGCTGGGCGGCGCGGAGGATGGGAAGTGCTGCGGCCTCAGGGGCTAAAGCCCCTTCTTTATCTGGACCCTTTTCGGCATGGCTGAAGCCATGTCCTGATACAAAAGCGGATTCTTTCGCTGCGACGGGATTGAAGCTGCCGCTTTCCGGGAACGCAAAATTCTGCGGATCGCTCAGAATGACATCCTGACTGGGTGGGAGCACTTCCGACGTGCCCGCGGCTTCCGCTTTGATCTCTTCGGTGAAACGGGCGATGGCTTCATCGATGGACTGGACGGGGCTGGCGAGCATGAAGCCGATGGGGTGAAAGAGCTGCATGCGGGCTTCAGCGAGGCGGCCCTGAACGGCGAGGGCGACGACGTCAGAAAGGGAGCCGAGGAGCATCGACGCACGCCTGACCGCCTGGCCGGCGGGGGCGGACGCTGTGGCTCGCGAACCTTTGGTTGAGATCGCGTTGTTGGCGGAGTGAGGCCAGGCTTCGGCGATGGCTTCTTCGACGAGGGAC
This sequence comes from Acidobacteriaceae bacterium, assembly GCA_035656855.1. Taxonomy (GTDB): domain Bacteria; phylum Acidobacteriota; class Terriglobia; order Terriglobales; family Acidobacteriaceae; genus Palsa-343. The sequence goes on from DASRRO010000179.1 coordinate 61,831, forward strand.
TGCTGGACGCCGGTACGCATGTCTCCGGTGAGGAGCTTGATGAGGTACTTCGCCTCAACAGGGGTCGCCCGGCCGAGGAGGTCGAGGAAGAGGCGGAGTTTGGGTTGGAGGCCGCGGGCTTCGGCGAGAGCGGAGAGGGCGGATTCTACTTCGGCGAGGGTGAGGGTTGCGGTGTTGGGCGCGTGTCCATAGAGAAGGTCAGAGGCGGCGGAGCCGAAGTCGCCGTAGCGGCGGTAGGCGGCGGACATGGCTTCTGGACTGGCGGCGGCGAGCTGGGCGACCGCCTTCGAGAGGAGAGACCCGCCGACGTTGAGCTTGCGCGAATCGATTTCAGCGAAGGGGGTGCCGGAGAGCCAGAGGGCGATGCGGCCGGCATCCTCCATGGACAGGGAGCGGAGGTAGTCGGCTATAAATGCGCGCTTCTCGAGTTTTTTGGTGGTGGAGGCGAGAGCGTCGTTAAGCTCGGCGAACTGAAGGAAGAAGGACATAAAGCAGCGGACAGCGGCGATCCGGTAGCTCGTTGCTGGTAGCGACTATAGATGGTTCTGATGCGGGCGGATGCGGCTTTTTGGGCGCGAGGACATCGAATCAAATTAGACTAAGGGTGATGATACGGTTGTTTCCCATTGGCGTTCTTCTCTAGCGGCTCCCGCCGCTTTCGCCTTGCTGCGTCTTTTTCCTACAGATGAGAACTTGAAACCTCAGGGGCTAAAGCCCCGAAAAGTTTGGCGGCTTGCGGCACGACTCAAGTCGTGCCCTGATACAAGAACAATTGATGAAACATGAGCCGGCGTTCCTGCCGGGAGGATTGTATGTTTGAGCGTTTGGAGCAAATTGAGGCGCGGTACCAGAATCTGGGCCAGCAGATGGCCGAGCCGGAGGTTCTGGGCGACCACGCGCAGTATCAGAAGATTGCGAAGCAGCATCGCGATCTGGAGCCGGTGGTGGAAAAGTTTCGCGAATACCGGGAGGTGAAGACCGGGATCGCGGATGCGCGGGCGATGCTGAACGAGAGCGACGCGGAGATTCGCGCGATGGCGCAGGAGGAGCTGACGCAGCTGGAGGCGCGGGAACCGCAGATCGAAGAGGATCTGAAGCTGCTGCTGCTGCCGAAGGATCCCAACGATGAGAAGAACGTGGTGCTTGAGATTCGCGCGGGGACGGGCGGTGATGAGGCCAGCCTGTTCGCGGCGGAGGTCTTCCGCATGTACGCGCGGTTTGCGGAGCAACACCGGTGGAAGGTGGAGATTCTGTCGTCGTCGGAGTCATCGATCGGGGGCCTCAAGGAGGTGATCGCGATCATCGAAGGCGACAGGGTGTATTCGCAGATGAAGTACGAGAGCGGGGTCCATCGGGTACAGCGGGTTCCGGCGACGGAGACGCAGGGGAGGGTGCACACGAGCGCGGTGACGATTGCGGTGCTGCCGGAGGCCGAGGACGTGGACGTGAAGATCGAGGCGAAGGATCTGCGCATCGACACGTTCTGCTCGTCGGGGCCGGGCGGGCAGTCGGTCAACACGACGTATTCAGCGGTGCGAATTACGCACATCCCGACGAATACGGTGGTGAGCTGCCAGGATGAGAAGTCGCAGATCAAGAATCGCGAGAAGGGGATGCGGGTGCTGCGGGCGCGGCTCTATGAGATGGAGATGGAGAAGCAGCAGGCGGCGCTGGCCAGGGAGCGCAGACAGCAGGTGGGGAGCGGCGACCGCAGCGAGAAGATCCGGACGTACAACTTTCCACAAAACCGGCTGACGGATCATCGGATCGGGCTGACGATTCATCAGCTGACGGAAATTATGGAAGGGAAGCTGCAGCCGGTGATCGATGCGCTGATTGCGCACTTTAATTCGGAGCGGCTGAAGAGCGAAGCGGAGACTGTGGCCTGAAGGACAGGTCACAGGTCACAGTTCACAGGTTGCAGGGTACAGCGGACAGCTGTGACGTTCCCGGGGTAACTCCTCGGAAGAGGGATGGGAGCGGAGCGCGGGCCGTCGCATGATGAGGGAAGTTCGCGCGCTGACAGTAAGGCATGCGCAGGCCCTCGCCGGTGATCCCCTACTACAATCGAGGGGTCCTTAAGGGGATTCTGGTGGAGATTCACCAGAGGGCGCCGAAGTGTTTCCGTTCTCCCAGAGCGGCGTTGAGCAGATTCCATCTTGGAACGAGGACGGACGAAAGCGTGTTCTCCACAGTTGTGATGAATCAGGCCAATACGCTGGCCGCGGTGCTGCACCGCGGGGTGGAGCGTCTACAGCCGTTCCCGAATGGGCGGCGCGATGCGCAACAGCTTTTACTGCGCGTGCTGCAGCGGGATGGAGCGTGGCTGCTGGCGCATCCCGAGGCGACGCTCAACGACGAGCAGGCGAGCCGCTACGATGACTGGATTGGGCGGCGGGAGCGGCGCGAGCCGGTGCAGTACATTGTGGGCGAGCAGGAGTTCTACGGGCTGGCGCTGAAGGTGACGCCGGATGTGCTGATTCCGCGACCGGAGACGGAGCATCTGGTGGAAGCGGCGCTGACGAGGGCGGCGCGCGATCGCACGCTGCGGATCTGCGATGTGGGGACGGGCTCGGGAGCGATTGCGGTGGCTCTGGCGCATCATTTGCCATTGGCCGAAGTGACGGCGGTGGACAAGTCAGCGGAGGCGCTGGCGGTGGCGTGCGAGAACGTGGCGCGGCATAGGGTTGCGGGGCGGGCGCGGCTGCTGCAATCGGATTTGCTGGGAGCGGTGCGTGGGGAACGGTTCGACATGGTGGTGTCGAATCCGCCGTATGTGGCGAACAACGAACTGCTGGAGGCGCAGGTGCGGCTGTACGAGCCGCAGCAGGCACTGTATGCGGGGCCGACGGGGCTGGAGGTGTATCGGCGGCTGATTCCCGCGGCGAGACAGGCGCTGGTGGACGGTGGATGGCTGCTGCTGGAGATCGGGTACGGGCAGCGGGACGCGGTGTCGGCACTTCTGGTGGGTTGGGACGCTGTTGAGTTTGTGGATGACCTGCAGGGGATCCCCCGCGTTGCCATTGCACGGCGGCGAGCCGCAGAATAGAAGCATGAGCGCAACCGCCATGGCAGAGACTTCCACACCGACGAGAGATTTTGAACAGAAGCTGGACCGGCTGGCCGAGGTGGCCATTCGGTCGGGGCTGGGGCTTGCGCCCGGGCAGGAACTGGTGATGACAGCCAGCGTCGAGGCGCTGCCACTGGCACGACTGATCACGAAACACGCGTACAAGGCCGGCGCATCGCTGGTGACGACGTTGTTTACCGACGAGGAGTCGGGATTGCTCCGTTACCGGTACGGCGCCGGCGCCACTTTCGACAAAGCGGCCGGGTGGCTGTATGAGGGGATGGCGGCGGCGTACAAGTGCGGGGCGGCGCGGCTGGCGATCACCGGCGGGAATCCTTCGCTGCTGTCGAAGGAGGATCCGGAGAAGGTGGGGCGGGCGAACCGGGCGATGTCGAAAGCTTACCGGCCGGCACTGGAGCTGATCACCCGGCACGACATCAACTGGACGATTGTGAGCGCGGCGACGCCGGCGTGGGCGGCGGCGGTGTTTCCGGATTTGCCGGCGGATCAGGCGCTGGGGCGGCTGTGGGATGCGATTTTCGCGGCGAGCCGGGCGGACCAGAGCGATCCCGTGGCGGCGTGGAAGACGCACGACCACAAGCTGCACATGTGGGCGGACCGGATGAATGTGAAGCGGTACGCGACGCTGCACTTCAAGGGTCCTGGAACGGATTTGATGGTGGGGCTGGCGGACGATCATCTGTGGCTGGGTGGCGGGACGGAGGCGCATAACGGGCGGTACTGCATTCCAAACATGCCGACGGAAGAGGTATTCACCACGCCGCACAAGGATCGCGTGGACGGGACGGTAACCAGCACGAAGCCGCTGTCGCACCAGGGGACGCTGATCGAGAAGATCCAGGTGCGGTTTGAGGCTGGAAAGATTGTGGAGGCGCATGCGGGGAAGGGTGAGCAGGTGCTGCAGCGGATGATCGAGACGGATGAGGGCGCGCGGCGGCTGGGCGAGGTGTCGCTGGTGCCGGCTTCGTCACCGATTGCGGCCAGCGGACTGCTGTTCCTGAACACGCTGTTCGACGAGAATGCGGCGTGCCATATCGCGCTGGGACAGGCGTATTCGACGTGCCTGAAGGATGGCGACAAGCTGACGCCGGAGGAACTGGCGGCGAAGGGCGCGAACGACAGCCTGATCCACGTGGACTGGATGATCGGATCGGAGAAGATTGACGTGGATGGGATTACGGCGGAGGGGAAGACAGAGCCGGTGATGCGCCAGGGGGAATGGGCAACGGACTAGCCGTCCGAGGCGGGCGCGCTTCGCGCCATTCGGGCGCTGGTGGGGAGCGGCGGCCGAGGGCTTGACTGCAGCGTTCGATCCAAAAGGCCCGGTCCGGGATCGGCGCCGGGCTTTTTTCCTGCGCCAACTTTTTGGGCGTGGGCGGGTCTGAAAGCGGTATGCGAAAGCTTTGCCTTGCCCGCCGTTCTGTCGTTGCGCTGTTTGCCGTAACCGCATTACTGTGCATGCCGTCAGGGCGAGCGCAGGAAACGGACGTGGCGCCGCGGGGGACGGACGCGCTCGCGGCGAATGCGATGTTCAGCACCAGCTTTACTTTCAACCGATCGATGCTGGAGTCGGCGAGCCAGGACATGCCGGAGGATTTGCAGCCGTTGGTGGCGAAGCTGCGCAGCATCACGGTGCATACGTTCCGGTACTCGGCGCCGGGGATGTACGGAGCGGCTGAGCTGAATGCCGTGCGGGCGCAGTACAACGGCGACGGATGGACGCACTGGAGGGCGGAGAAGCGGGCAGGGGCAGAAGGGACGCCCGGGGCCACAGGCATGCAGGACAACGCGGTTGCATCTGCGACGCCGGAGGTGAGGCGGGCCGATCCGCCGCGGACGGATGTGTGGGTGCGGATGAAGCATTCGAATGTGGACGGGGTGGTGCTGCTGGTGGCGAATCAGAAGAATGTGAACCTGGTGGTGGTGGACGGGATGATCGATCCGCTGGAACTGATGCACCTGCGCGGACACTTTGGGATTCCCAGGGATGCGGGCGAGGATTGGGAGAAGAGCCGGAACTAGGGGTAACGGATTAGGGGTTAGGTCCACGGGCAGGGCGTCCGGTTTGCCGGGAAAACTGGTTATGGCTGGCGCGACGTCGCCGTCGTAGACTGCCCCGATGGCAAGAGGGAATACGGTTGGCGCGGTGGTGCGCATTAGGCTGATCGCCGGGACGCTCGATATCTCTGAGAATCTGATTTTCAACGCCTTTCGGCACGTCACGCCGGAGCAGATTTTCCAGTACATTGCGAGCGGGTTGACGGGACCATGGGCGTTTCGTGCGGGGATGGTGTCGGTCGTGCTGGGGGTGGCGATCCACTACACGATTGCGCTGGCTTGGACGGCCTTGTACTTCATAGCGGCCGGCCGGTGGCGGGTGTTAGTGCGACGGCCGGTAGTGTGCGGGCTGGTCTATGGTGCGCTGGTCTACGTGGCGATGAATTTCGTGGTGCTGCCACTGACGCGGGTGCCGCATGCGCGGGTGGCGATGTCGGTTGCGTCGCGGGTGAGCGGGGTACTAGCGCTGCTGTTCTGCATCGGGGTCACGGTGGCGGTGCTGACGGCGAAAGGACAGCGGACAGCGGGTAGCGGATAGCGGATAGCCTGCAATCAGGCCAAAGCCATTTTGGTGTGGCGTTCATCGGTTCGGCGCGACGACGCGCTCAGATGTGGCAGCTGAGGGCACCGCGTTTCTCAAGATATTTCTGGTGGTACTCTTCGGCGCGCCAGAAGGTTTGCGCGGGGACGACCTGGGTCACGATGGCCCTGGGGAAGCGCTTTTGCGCGGTGAGGCGAGCGATGAAGGCTTTGGCGGCAGCTTCCTGTTCCGGGGAGTGGAAGAAGACGGCGCTGCGATATTGGGTGCCGGAGTCGGGACCCTGGCGATTGAGCTGAGTGGGATCGTGGAGGGAGAAGAAGGCGTCGAGGAGCTGCTCGAAGGTGATCTGGCTGGGGTCGTAGTCGATCTCGACGGCTTCGGCGTGGCCGGTGCGGTCGGTACAGACCTGCTGGTAGCTGGGATTGACGAGCGCGCCGCCTTCATAGCCGACAGCGGTGGCGGTGACGCCGGGGAGTTGCTGGAAACGGGCTTCGACGCCCCAGAAGCAACCGGCTGCAAAAGTGGCTTTGGCCATTGGGACTCCTCTTCCAGAGTTTAGATTCACCGGAGGCGATTGGGGAACCAGAGGCTAAATCACTTACAAGGGAGAGCACAGAGGGCACGGAGAAAGCGTTGGATTGGTTCAGTCGGCGGCGAAGGCGCCGGTGGTGGCGGGAGAGGCTTCCAGTTCGCGGAGGTCGCGTCCGCGGGTATCGCGGCAGAGGACGGCAATCATTAGGATCGAGGCGATAGAGGGAATGGCGACGATTCCGGCAGCGAGCCCGAGGGCGGGGACGAGGCCAAGGGATCCGAGAAGCTGGGCGATCAGGCCGCCGGATTTACTGAATCCAGCGACCCATCCGGTGGCGCGGCCGCGCACGCGGAGGGGATAGCTCTCAGCAGCGTAGGGAAGCAGGATGGAGATTACGGCGCTGGTGCCGACGATGAGGAGGCTGAGGGAGATGATGGGATTGGCGAGGAGGCGAAGGCCATTGTTGTCGCGCAGCAGGATGGCGATGAGGCCGACGGTGGTGACGCCGATGGAGAGAATGAGGACGCGTTTGGTGCTCCACACGCTGTAGAGCCAGGTGACAAGAGCGATGGTGGGAATGGCGATGAGGCTGGAGCGGGCGATGAGGGCGCTGGCAGCACCCATGCTGCGGCCTTCGGCGACCAGGGAGCCTGGGAGCCAGAGGAGCACTCCGAAATTCACGAAGCCCCAGGCCAGAGCGGCCAGAGTGAGGGCGGCGGTGACGCCGAAGAGGCTGCGCGTGGAGGCCGGAGCAGGAGGGAGAGCCTGGGGTGCCGAAGCGCGATGGGCCTGGAAGGTAATGCCGAAGCGGGCCAGAGTTTCGCGTGCCTCGTCGATGCGGCCCATGCTTTGCAGAAAGCGGGCAGACTCCTGAAGAATGGGACTGACGGCGATGAGGAGGAGGGCGATGGGAAGGTTGATGAGCCACAGGATGCGCCAGCCGAAGTAAGGCTGCAGGAGGGCGGACAGGGCGCTGGTGGCGAAGTATCCGCCGACGGTGCCGATGCCGCCGACGAGGACGAGGCACCAGCCGCGGTGACGGGTGGGCATAATCTCAGCCAGGAGTGCGTTGGCAACGGGCAGCATGCCTCCGGCGCCGATGCCCATGAGGAAGCACATGAAGATGTTCCAGTTGAAGGAGGGCATGGCCCCGCAGATGGAAGTGCCCATGAAGATGACGCCGGCAAGGAGGATGGAGGCGCGGCGCCCATAGAAATCGGCGAGGGCTCCCCACATGAAAGAGCCGACAGTAGTGCCGAGGAGGCCGGCAAAGGGGACGAGTGCGACGTGAGCGAAGGAGATGTGGTACTCGACGCGCATGCCGGGAATGACAAAGCCGAGAGTGGCGGCCTTCATGATGTCGATGACGAGAGCGCCGGCGAGGAGAGCGATCTGGATCCAGTGGGCGCGGGTGAGGGGCGCGTCTTCGGGCGGAGCGATTTCGTCCCAGGATCCAGTGGGGGTGGCATGACGGGGCATGAGGCCCCAGGCGGCGGCGACGAATCCGGCGACGATGAGGAACATGCCGATGAGCATGCCGTTGCCCATAGGCATGCCGGCGAGATGGAAGTGGTTGAGGCGGCCCATCCAGAACATGGGGATGTGCAGGAGCACGCCGATGGTGACGGCGACACAACCGGCCCAGAAGCCGAGGGCGTGTCCCGTGCTGGCAAAGAGAGACGCTTCACGCCTCATGGTGTGTTCCTTTCGTCGATCAAGGGGCCGATGCGGACCGTCCGGGATGGGGGTCGGGCGGCCGGGGAACAGTGGCCGATCGCGGACTGCGATGGGCGTGCTCCAGCATCGCCGCGCGGTTGCACAATACGCAACCCCCCGGCGTTCGAAGAATTTCTCCATCTTTGGATGGAGTGCCGTCTTTGAGGGGGCTCGGCGGTGCGGTGACGACGTTAGTGGGCGCGCCTCGGCGCACGGGGACGGGCGGGCGCGGCTGAGGGCCGCCGTGACTGGCGGCGAGGGCCGGCTGGGATTTTCGTCGCGCGAGGGGAGGGTCTTGGGGACCGGGCGGGCTTCGCTTTGCCCTGGGCGGCGCGGCGGAGGGCAGAGACTTCGTCGGGGGTGAGTTCGCGGGAGCGGCCCGGCTCGAGGTCGAGGATGAGGGGGCCATAGCCGACGCGGCGAATTTTCTCGACGTGGTGGCCGATCTCCTCGAACATCTTGCGGATTTCGCGATTGCGGCCTTCGGTGAGGATCATCTCGTACCAGGGATTGTCAGCGTCGCGGAGGAGGCGGATGCGGGCGGGGGCGGTCATGACACGATCCCGCGGAGCCGAAGAGCGGGCCGGTGCTGAATCGGTACGCGCGTTGGGTCTGTGGGGCTTGTGCACGGGCTTGATCTGCGTGCTGCGGTCGATCATGACGCCGTGGCGGATCTGGTTGAGCGCGGATTCGGTGGGATGGCCGCTGACTTTGACGAGGTAGGTTTTTTCGACACCGACGGCGGCGCGGGTAAGGGCGTTGGCAAGGGCGCCGTCGTTGGTCATGATCAGGAGGCCTTCGCTGGAGTAATCGAGGCGCCCGACCGGGAAGAGGCGCGGGGCACCCTGGACGAGGTCCATGACGGTGGGGCGGCCTTCGGGATCGCTGGCGGTGGTGACATAGCCTTTGGGCTTGTTGAGGGCGACGTAGCGTGGGCGCTCGGGGCCGTGGAGGAGCTTGCCATCGACGCGGATATGGTCGTGGGCGGGATCGGCTTTGGCGCCGAGGGTGGCGATGGTCCGGCCGTTGACCTGAACGCGTCCGGCGAGGATGAGCTCTTCAGCTTTGCGACGGGAAGCAATGCCGGCGGCGGCGATGATTTTCTGGAGACGTTCTGCGGTTGGGGAATCGGGCGCGGCGTCGCTCACGGCTGGTGTTCCTCAAGGGCCGGATTTTGCTCGGGTGTGGGTTCGGAGTCCGGGTCGGGCTCTGGTTCCCTGACAGGGGGCCGCGGCGCTTCGGACGGTGGCTCTGTGACAGGTGGTTCGGGCTCAGGTGATTCGCCGGGCTCCGGAGAGGACTCGGCGTCTTCTTCGATGGCGGCGATCTCGTTTCGCGCGAAAGGAAGGTCCTGCGCGGACAGCGAATCGCCTTCGGCATCTGTCGGCGAGTTCTCTTCTTCGAGTTCGCTCGCCATTTTTTCGAATTCTTCGATGGAGGGGAGCTCGTTCAGGTCCTTCAGGCCGAAGCGGAGGAGGAATTCTCTTGTGGTTTTGTAGAGGATGGGGCGGCCGATGACCTGCTTGCGGCCGGCGGTGTTGATGAGCTTGCGGGCGATGAGGGAGCCGAGGACGCCGGCGGAGTCGACGCCGCGGATTTCGCCGATTTCGGGAGCGGTGACGGGCTGCTTGTAGGCGATGACGGCGAGGGTCTCCAGCGCCTGGAGGGAGAGCTTCATGGGTGGCTTGAGGCTCTTGACGAAGCCGCGGACGGCGTCGTGGACCTCGGGGCGGGTGCCGAAGCGGAAGCCACCGGCAACTTCGCGGATCTCGAGGCCGTGGTCCTCAGAGGAATAGTCGGCGATGAGCTCGTCGATGAGGTCACGAATTTCGTCGCGGATTTCGCGATCGCGGGCACGGGCCGCTTTCTTCTCCGCTTCAGGATCCCCGGGCTCAGGCTCGGCGGTGGGCGGCGGCTCTTCGTGCGACGAAGGGACGGGTGGGGCCTCGGTTTCGAGGGATTCGGGCGCGGGGATCGGAGTGACGGAGGAACTCTCAGCGTTGCCGACAGACTCGGGGGACGAAGGCAGAAGTTGCTCGACCGCCTCGTCGGTGGCTGAAGAGTCGGAGTCGGCAGAGGCGTCGACCTGGGGCGCTGGCCGGGAGGTGCGGTTGAGGAGGGCTTCTTCGCGGAAGAGGGTGGCAAGCTGCGCGAGCGTGACCGGCTCTTCAGCGGCGTAGATGACGGCTTCAATGCGGGCTTTGAGACTCATCGAGAGGTGGGTATCTCGCGCCGCGTAAAGGGAAACGGCGCTTCCTCGATAGTACCGAAAAAGCGCCGGGGACTGGGGGAGGGCGGAATCAGACGAACTGGCGCATGATCCAGAAGATACCGCCGGCGAGCAGGGCCGCGGCGGGCAGGGTGAAGACCCAGGCGAGGGCGATGTTGCGAATGGTGGCGAACTGCAGGCCGCTGCCATTGGCCGACATGGTGCCGGCGACGCCGGAGGAGAGGACGTGGGTGGTGGAGACGGGCATGTGGAAGGCGTCCGCGGCGAGGATGGTGACGGCGGCGACGATCTGGGCGGCAGCGCCCTGCGCATAGGTGAGGTGCTGCTTGCCGATGCGTTCTCCGACGGTGACGACGATGCGCTTCCAGCCGACCATGGTGCCGAGAGCGAGGGCGAGGGCAACGGCGACCTTGACCCAGGAGGGGATGTATTTCGTGGAGCGATCGAGCTGTTTTTTGTAGTTAGCGAGGATGGCGGCGTCGGCGGGGGCGATCTGGGGCTCGCCGCTTTTGGCCAGGAGGCGCAGCGATTCGCTGACGATGTACATATCGTTGCGCACGTTCTGCTGCTGGCTGGCGGGGACGCGGGAAAGGGATTTGTAGAAGACGACTTCCTGGTCGATCTGGTCGATCGTCTGGCGGAGCGCCGGCAGGGCGGCGGGCGTAAGTTGCCGGGCGCGGATGCAGGCGGTGAGCGCGGCGCGGGGATCAGCGGCCTGGGCCGAGGGGGCGATGGAACGGTCGAGAGCCTGTTCGGCCTGCTGAGAGACTGCGATGAAGGCCTGCATCTGGCTGATGCCGATGGCGTGATTCAGAGCATAGGCAGGGGGGACAGTGCCAATGAGGATGAGCATGATGAGGCCCATGCCTTTTTGGCCGTCGTTGGAGCCGTGACCGAAGCTGACGCCGGTGCAGGTGAGGATGAGGAGGGCGCGAATCCAGAAGGGCGGGGGCTGGTTGCCTTTGGGGGACTCGTAGAGCTCGGGTTTGCGGATGAAGAATTTGAGCGCGAGAAGGAGAAGGGCTGAGCCGCCAAAGCCGACGATCGGTGAAATGAGCAGCACCTTGAACACATTGCTGGCCTGTTCCCAGTCGATGCCGCTGGTAGCGGCATGGGGGCCGATGAACTGGTTGGCGAGGCCGACGCCGATGATGGAGCCAATGAGGGTGTGGGAGCTGGAGGCGGGCAGGCCGAACCACCAGGTGCTGAGGTTCCAGACGATGGCCGCAATGAGAAGGGAAAAGACCATGGCGAAGCCAGCGCCAGTGCCGACGTGGAGGATGAGCTCCACTGGGAGGAGCGACATGATGGCAAAGGCGACGGCGCCGGAGGAGGTGAGAACACCGATAAGGTTCCAGAGGCCGGACCAGACGACGGCGAAGTGCGGCTCCAGCGAATTGGTGTAGATGACGGTGGCAACGGCATTGGCGGTGTCGTGGAAGCCGTTGACGAACTCGAAGCCGAGCGCGATGGCCAGAGCAACGCCGAGGAGGACATAGGGCCACGCGGAGAGAAGATGGACGCCGGAGAGATCCCGAATGAGGTGGGTGGCGGCGTAGACGGAGCCGGCGAGCAGGGCCAGGCCGAAAAGGAGCATGCCGAAGGTGCCAGAGGAGGATCTGAATCGCTGGTCTGGAAAAGAACTGACTGCCTGACCGTCCGGCATAACTGCTACCGGGGCGGGTTCGGGGATAGAGAGACTCGCTCCTGCTGCCATAAAGATTGGACTTCATTGTAGGTCGCGCGGCCGGGGGCAACCACGGTACCGACGGAGGTTACCTCGGAACGGTCGCAAGTGACAGGAAGGTAATGGGTTATGGGAGCTGTCTTCACGACGCCGCCCTGAGTTGTCAGGCGGGGCTGATGTCAAAAGCCCGGGGCTGAAGCCCGACTTCTTTGAGCAGGCTTTTTCACCGGGTTAAAATCCGGCGCTTTCTCCTTTGCGGCGCTTGGCGGCGCCGCAGCGCTGGGGGCTTTCAATCCGACTCCTGTAGCGTTTCGGCAGGTGTTCGGCTCCCCGCCTGACGCCGACTCGCTCAGGGCAGGAGTTGAGCTGGGCGCTCAACTCCAGTCATCCTTCACGGAGAGGCGGTCGTTGATGACCTGCTCGAACTCGGCGCTTTTCTTGACGTAGATCTCGCTGAAGCCGCGATCCTGGCGGAGGAGGATGGCCTGGAGGCGGACCAGCTCCAGCAGAGCGAGGAACATGGCGATGAGGGCGTTCGCCGAACGGGTGTGGGCGAGGAGCTTTGAGAGACCGATGGGGCGGTCTTCCATCATGAGCCGGCGGCGCATGTAGTCGATCATCTGGCGGACGGTGACGGCGTCTTCGGAGACGTCGAGGACGGGACGGGCTTTGGCGCGCTCGAGGACTTCGCGGAAGACGCGGACGAGGTCGAGGGTGTCGGCGGCGATGTCCTGATCGTCTTCAGCGACCTGGCGGAAGTCGCGCATGCCGGGATTGGTCCAGGTGGCTTCTTCGAGCTGGCGTTTCTGCTGAAGCATCTGGGCGGCGTTGCGGAAGCGCTCGTGTTCGAGGAGGCGCTCGACGAGCTCGCGGCGAGGGTCCTGGGCTTCCTCGGGTGAATCGGCGGGCGAGCGCGGGAGAAGCATTTTGCTCTTGATGTGGATGAGCAGGGCCGACATGTAGATGAACTCGCCGGCGGTGTCGACGTCGGAGGCCTTGAGGTGCTCAACGTAGGCAAGGAACTGTCCGGTGATTTTAGCGATGGGGATGTCGTAGATGTCGATGTCCTGCTTGCGGACGAGGTCGAGGAGGAGATCGTAAGGGCCGTCGTAGACCTGGCCGACGGTGACCGAGAAGGGACCTTCGCGGTCAGCGGACTGCGTTCCGCGCTTCGCTTCCTGAGCTGGGACTACGCGTCCAGCGATGGGCGCGTCGCGCGTCTCTTCAGCGGGCGTCGGCGGCGCGGTATCGGAGGGGGAGCGGGGGTCGTCGGTCATGCGGGGTTTCCTGCGAGGGACGAACTCAAACCCATGGAGGTGCGGACTTCCTGCATGGTTTGTTCGGCGCGGGCAGCGGCGCGGCGGGCGCCGTCGTGGAGGATGTCGGCGACGAGGGCAGGGTTCTGCTCGAAGTGGGTGCGGCGTTCCTGGAGCGGTGAGAGGTGCTGGACGATGGAATCGGCGGCCCAGCCTTTGCACTCGATGCAGCCGATTCCGGCGGTGGTGCAGCCTTCATACACTTTGGCGATGGTTTCCTGGGAGGAAAAAATCTTGTGGAGGTCGCCGACGGGGCATTTGTCGGGACTGCCGGGGTCTGTGCGCCGAATGCGCGCTGGGTCGGTGACCATGGGCTTGAGCTTGGCACGGATTTCCGGCTCGGAGTCGCTCATAAGGATGGTGTTGCCGTAGCTCTTGGACATCTTGCGGCCATCGGTGCCGGGGAGCTTGGGCGAGGGAGTGAGGAGGACCTGGGGCTCGGGGAGGATCTCGCCACAGCTGGCGCGCTTATAGAACTGGTTGAAGCGGCGGGCGATTTCGCGGGTGAGCTCGACGTGCGCGGTCTGGTCCTGGCCGACGGGAACAAAATTGGCCTGGTAGAGGAGGATGTCCGACGCCATGAGGACCGGGTAGCCGAGGAAGCCGTAGGTGGTGAGGTCTTTGGAGGTGAGGTTTTCCTGCATTTCCTTGTAGCTGGGGACGCGCTCGAGCCAGCCGAGGGGGGTAATCATGCCGAGGAGCAGGGGCAGCTCGAAGTGCTGCTTGATCTGGCTCTGGACGAAGAGGACGGACTTTTCCGGATCGAGGCCGGCGGCGAGATAGTCGAGGATGACGTCGCGGGTATTGGACGGGATCTGGGAGGGGTCGGCGTAGTCGGTGGTGAGGGCGTGGACGTCGGCGATGAAGAAGTAGCACTCGTACTCAGGCTGGTTCTGGAGGCGGACCCAGTTGTGGAGGGCGCCCATGTAGTTGCCGAGATGGAGTTTGCCGGTGGGGCGCATGCCGGAGAGGACGCGCTTGCGGCTGGAGGATGAGGGGTTCGACACGACGACCTTCGCTGAGGGGAAAATTGCTCTGGTTATTGTACGGGATGGTCAGCGCGACGATTCGCCCGCTTCGCGGCGGAGGTCGGCAAGGAGTTCGCTGGAAAGGAGTGTGTGCGCGCTTCATCTGCGAACCATCCCGGCGCGCATTGACAGACTTAGACAGACAGTTTTATTATCCACTAAGGCAGGAGAAGTCTGTCATGGCTTTTGAACTGAGCGACAAGGTTCGGGCTTTTGCTGAACATAAATACGTGACTCCGGCAAGACGCGAGGGGCGGAAGAGGTTTTCCATCCAGGTGCGGGAGGTGTGGAACTCTCTGGTGGAGCATGAAGGGTTTCCCCGACAGAATGTCCCACAAGTTTGCAATGCGCTGCGTTCCCGGAAATTTCTGAAGCCTCTGGGGCTGGAGATCGAGAAGGTGGAAGGACCTCCATCGCAAACCAGCACGACGGTGGTATTTCATTACCGTTTTCAGCGCGCGGAGCCGGCGAAGGGCGAAAGCGCCTCTCCCCCAACGGCAAAAGAAGAAGCTCGGGAGGCAGTGGCATCGCTGCGCGGGCTCCTGCGGCAGGAGTTGGCCCGTTATGGCGGCGGCGAAGCCTTTCTGCGATGGCTGAGAACCGACCCGGAGAAAGACAGGCGATGAGCAGGGTCTATTGGGACACGATGCTGTTCATTTACCTGATCGAGGGAAATCGTCAATACTCCCCGCGAGTGGAAGCGATCCTGGATCGCATGCTGGACCGCGGGGACTCCCTCTGTACCAGCTTTCTCAGTTTGGGCGAGGTTCTCGCCGGGGCTCAGGAATCCCCGCAGAAGTCGGCGACGATTCGGACCGCTTTTTCCAAGCTCAAGGTTCAGCTGCTGCCGTTCGACGCTGGGGCTGTCGATACGTTTGCCTTCCTGCGCGCTGTGCAGAAGCTGGCCACCGCGGATTCCGTTCATTTGGCATGCGCCGCGTCGAAAGGTGTGGATCTTTTTCTAACCGGAGACAAGCGGCTCACAAAGCAGATTGTCCCGGGCATTCAGTTCATTTCGAGCATTGAGACCAGCCCGATCTGAGCTGCCGGCGGTGTGGCGCATTGAGGGATGTCCGGGTTTTGCGCTGGCGGCGGTAAGCTGGTACCCAATGAAACCTGCGATCAGCGTCTCCAGGGAAGACTACCTCAAGGCGATTTCTGGAAGCCGAGAGCGAGGGGCGGACCGTGATTGCGGGCGCACCGGGAACCCCGGTTTTGCGGCTGGAGGATGAGGGGTTCGACACGATAGAGGACTCCTGGAAAAGACTTTGGCTATTGTAACGGGAGCCCCGGATGAGGAACCGTTCAGCGAAGCAGCCGAATCTCCACACCGAGGGAGAGGCGCTTCCACAGCCGGTCCGTAGTATAAACAGGGGCTTTGAGCAGGATGGCAAGAGCGAGGCAGGCGCGGTCTCCGAGGGAGAGGCCGAAGGTTTTTGTTGTCGCCAGCAAAGCTCCGGTGAGGCGTGCCTGATGACTGTCAAACGGGACGACTTCGTTGCAGAGACTCAAAGCTGCTTCCCACGCGTCATCAGGGGAAATACCCCGCGTGACGAGCTTGCCCTGGACTTCAGCAAGATTGACGGTGCTGACCAGAGAGCTTTCGGTGTATCTCACAACGAGGTCGGCCCCGGGTTCGCGATTCACGGCCGCCAGGATCGCAGAGGCGTCAAAGACGACTCTACTCACTCGCGGCTTCCCGGCGACGCTCCGCGATCAACTCGTCGGAAAGGCTTACGCCCTCGGGGACATACTTGCGGACAAGCTCCTGCGCTCGCCGGATTCGGTTCGCGGCGGTGGAGATGCGAACCTCGCCCTTTTCTGCCCAGAGGATGACTTCCTGACCGCGCTTTATGCCAACGGCTTCACGAATCGCGGCAGGAATCACGATCCGGCCATTCTCATTGAGGCGTAGACGAACGGTTTGTGGTTTGGCTGCGGATGTCATATACATAACGATTATGACAAAAAACCAAATATGAGACAACAGGACGCGGGTGATGAGGGTCCAGCTCCATCTTCTCCCTTGTTCCGAATTTGGGGTCTCATGCGCGGTAAGCTAAGGGGCAGGAAAACTACACGGTGAAAGCGGATCTCAGCGTATCCAAAGAGGATTACCTCAAGGCGATTCTGGAAGCCGAGAGTGAGGGGCGGACCGTCATTGCGGCGACGCTGGCGCACTGGCTGGCGGTGTCGGCGCCGGCGGTATCGATGGCGCTGCGGCGGCTGAAGCGCGATGGCTACCTGGAGGTGAAGGCCGATGGGGTGGTGCGGCTGACGCCGAAGGGGCACGAGACGGCCTATCGGACGGCGTTGCGGCATCACCTGGTGGAGCGCATGCTGTCGGAGATCTTTGGAATGCCGTGGTACGAGGTGCATGACGAGGCGGAGCGGCTGGAGCATGCGGTTTCGCCGGAGTTCGAGGCGCTGCTGCTGCGGAAGCTGGGGGAGAAGGGAACGTGTCCCCACGGGAACGCGGTGCTGCCGGAGAGTGAGGAGCGGCGCAAGCGGAACGGGGTGCGTCCCCTGGCTGAAGCGGACGAGGGGACGACCTGCACGGTGACCAGCCTGTACGAGAGGGACGAGAAGCTGCTGCGCTTTCTGCACAAGACGGGGATTGAGCCCGGCGGCGAGGTGCGGGTACTGCAGCGCAACTACGATCAGACGCTGGCGATCGAGACCGGGGCAGGACAGTTCACGATTGGCCCGGCGGCGGCGGAAAAGGTGCGGGTGAAAGGGGCGCGGAAGGCGGGACGCGCCACGCGCTGAGGGTCTTGCTGAGGGGCGCCGCCCACCGGGAAATGTGTGCGGGGGCGCGGCGCGGCATGTAGCATTCTGACAGAACTCCGTGATGGACAAATTGCAGGCGGCTGTGATGTGGGGCGCGCTGATCGGGCTGGCGGCGGCGCCGGCGTGGGGGCTGGATCCGCACATGCCGCTGGCGCAGTACGGCTACCAGTCCTGGCAGACGGACAGCGGTCTGCCGCAGAACACGGTGCACGCGATCGTGCAGGGGCAGCGCGGCTATTTGTGGATCGGCACTGAAGGCGGGCTGGTGCGCTTCGATGGTGTGGACTTTGCCGTGATGACGCACGCAACGGCGCCCGCGCTGCCCAGCGACCTGATCGACGACCTGATGAAAGATGGGGCTGGAACGGTCTGGATCAGCACTTCCGGAGGGCTGGCGCGGATGCGCGCGGG
Organism: Acidobacteriaceae bacterium; assembly: GCA_035656855.1. Taxonomy (GTDB): domain Bacteria; phylum Acidobacteriota; class Terriglobia; order Terriglobales; family Acidobacteriaceae; genus Palsa-343. The sequence continues at coordinate 79,231 of DASRRO010000179.1, forward strand.
CCGGGTGGAGGGGTTCGGCCCGGACCGAGGCATGCCGGCAACCCAGGTGTGGCGCACGTTTGACGAGGTACGGCCAGGCGGTGAGCGGGTGTGGGTGCTGTCGGCGGCAGGGCTGTTCCGGATCGACGCGGGACGCGGAAGCCGGGCCGAGCGCATCCCGCTCGATGAGGATCTGACGGAGAACAGCCGGATGGCGACGGGACGCGACGGTGTTCTGTGGCTGGGCACCGCGGAGGGGCTGGTGCGGTTGGATCCAAAGGGCGGAGCGCAGGCGCTGGGCACGCCCGGAGAGGTACTGGCGCTGGCAATCGACTCGAACGGCACCGCGTGGGCGGGATTGCGATCGGGTCTGGAGGCGTGCACGGCGAAGCAATGCCGGAGCATCGCAGTTCCGGGCGGCGATGCGGTGGAAGCGCTGATCGCCGATGCGGCCGGGCGGATCTGGATCGGGACCGATGCGGGGCTGTTCGCGGAAGAAGACGGACGGATGCGGTCGTTGCCGCAGGCAGCTGGGGCGGTGAGCTTCCTGGCCTGCGATCGCCAGGGCATGGTGTGGGCGGGAACGGGAAAGGGTCTGATGCGGTTCGGAAGCGCCGGCGCGGGCGAACTGCTGCCGCACGGCGGGGATGTGTATCTGACGGCAGCGGAAGATCGCGAGGGCGATTTGTGGCTGGGAACGGAAGCGGGGGGCCTGACGGTGCTGCGCGATCGAAAATTCTCCAGTCTGACGGCGGAGCAGGGGCTGAACGAGGAGTACGTGCTGGCGCTGGCGCAGGGGCCGGATGGCGCGGTGTGGGCCGGGACGAAGGGCGGTGGCCTCAACGTGTATCGCGGTGGGCGCTTCAGCGCGCTGACCACGGCCCAGGGGATGGCCAGCAACGTGGTGTTCGCGGTGACGGCGGCTCCCAATGGCGATGTGTGGGCGGGAACGCCGGATGGGCTGAACCTGATCCGCGACGGACGGGTGCGGTTGCTGACGACTGCGGACGGACTGGCGGACGACTTTGTGCGGTCGCTGTATGTGGGCGCGCAGGGGGCGTTGTGGATTGGGACGCGGCATGGCTTGTCGCGCTACGCGAACGGCGCGTTTACCACGTGGACGGCGGCCGATGGGCTGGGCAGCGATCTGATCGGGGCGATGACGCAGAGCCGGGCCGGCGATCTGTGGATCGGGACGCTGGGCGGCCTGAGCCGGATGCACAACGGGAAGTTCACCAACTTCACGACGAAGGACGGGCTCTCGAGCAACATTGTCACGGCCCTTCATGAGGATTCCGATGGGACGCTGTGGATCGGGACCAACGATGGCGGGCTGAATCGGATGCGGGACGGGAAGATTGTGCCGGTAGCACGCGGGCTGCTGCCGCCGCGGGTGATCGGCATTCTGGAGGACCGGCTGGGGTATTTGTGGATCAGCTCCAACAGCGGCGTGTATCGGGTAAGCCGGGCCGGGCTGAATGCGATGGCCGGCGGAGGACCGGCTCCGGAGGTGATGCGGTTCGGCGTGGCGGATGGCATGCGCATCAGCGAATGCAGCAGCGGCGGGCATCCGGCGGTGGTGGCGCTCAGGGATGGGGCGCTGTGGTTTGCGACGCTGAAGGGGATTGCGGCGGTGGATCCTGAACACATGCCGGTGAACCGGGTGGCGCCGCGGGTGGCGCTGGAAGCGGTGGGCGTGGACGACGTGGCACAGAGGAGCGGGGCGGCTCTCACCATTGCGCCGGGTCACAGCCACTATGAGTTCGACTATGCGGGGCTCAGCTTTGTCGCGCCACAAAAGGTGGAGTACCGGTACCAGCTGGTGGGATTCGATCCGAACTGGGTGGAAGCGGGTACGCGGCGCACCGCGTATTACACGAATCTGCCGCATGGGAGCTACACGTTTCGGGTGATGGCGCGGAACAACGACGGTGTGTGGAGCCGGGAAGCAGCGACCGTGACCATGACCGTCGAGCCGCACATGTATCAAACGGTGTGGTTCCGGCTGCTGCTGGCGCTGGCGCTGATGGGACTGGCTTATGCTGCCTGGCGGCGGCGGCTGTTGCGGGTGGAGCGGGAGTTCCAGGCGGTGCTGGGCGAGCGGGCCCGCATTGCGCGGGAGATTCACGATACGCTGGCACAGGGATTCGTGGCTGTCTCAGTGCAGCTGGAACTGGTGGGGCAGCTGATGCGGGCTTCGGCCGATGCCGCGCGGGAGCAACTGGAACGCACGCAGACGCTGGTGCGGAGCAGCCTGGAAGAGGCGAGGAGCTCGATCTGGGAGCTGCGATCGCAGAGCGCGGAGCGCGAGGATCTGGCGGCGCGAATTCTGCGCATGGCCGAAGACGTGGTTTCGCGATCGGGGATCCATGGCGGAGCCGGTGCAGCGACCCCGTCGCACGGCGCGAACGGATTGGGCCACGCAAACCACGCGCGCGTGCAGATGCAGGTGAGCGGGACCAATCATCCGCTGGGCGCGGAGGTGGAACGGGAGCTGATGCGGATTGCTCGGGAGGCGGTGGTGAACGCGGTACGGCACGGGCATCCGGAGACGATTGCGCTGCGGCTGGAATTCGAGGCGGGGCTGTTTGCGATGGAGATTCATGACGACGGGCGGGGCTTTTCGGGCGCACCGCCGGACGGTGCGAGCGGGCATTATGGGATGGTGGGGATGCGGGAGAGAGCCGCGGCGATTGGAGCCGAGCTGAGGGTGCAGAGCCAGTCCGGCGCCGGGACCCGGGTCCGGCTGCTGCTGCCGCTGAACGGAACGGGAGAGGCCTGACGTGAAGGAAAAAGAAACGACGACGGATACGATTCAAATCATGATCGTGGACGATCATGCCATTGTGCGCCAGGGTCTGGCTGCGCTGCTGAAAACCGTGGCGGGCTTCTCGGTGGTGGCCGAAGGCGCGGACGGCGAGGAGGCAGTGGCGCTTTACCGGCAGCATCGGCCGGATGTGACGCTGATGGATCTGCGGCTGCCGAAGCTGAACGGCGTGGAAGCGATTGCGCGAATCCGGGGGGAGTTTCCTCTGGCGCGAATCGTGGTGCTGACCACCTTCGACGGCGACGAGGATATTTACCGGGCGATGCAGGCCGGGGCGAAGGGATATCTGCTGAAGGGAATGGATCTGGCAGAGCTGACCGAAGCGGTGCGGACGGTGCATGCGGGGAAGTCGCGGATCCCATCGCGCGTGGCGGAAAAGCTGGCGGAGCGAATGAGCGGGGCCACGCTGACTGCGCGTGAACTGGAAGTGCTGCAGCAAATTGTGGCGGGCAAGAGCAACAAGGAGATCGGCAATACTCTGTTTATCTCAGAGGCGACGGTGAAGACGCACATCAACAGCCTGCTGAGTAAGCTGGGCGTGGAGGATCGCACGCAGGCGGCGACGACGGCGCTGCAGCGGGGCATTGTGCATCTGGACTGAGAAAAGCAGGGATTAGGGATTAGGGTTTAGGGGTTAGGAATCAGAGATGAAGATTTCGGCGGGCGCGAAAGGAATTTGGGCGGCGGCGGCATTGTTGTTTGTTGCGGTGATGGCGTGCGGGTGGGCGCAGGAGACGCGCGCGGCAGATTGGAAGGCGGCGACGGATGCTGAGCTGCGTTCGGTAATTCCGGCACGAGCTCCAGTGGTGCAGGAGCGGATTGAGACGGAGATGCGATCGGCTTCCGGGATCACAAACGGCCATGGGCAATACGTCGCAGGTGTGGTGTTGATTACGGCGGGATATTCGGCGGAGGGTAAGTACTCACATTTTCTGCTGACCCAGGTGCCGCTTAGAGTGGGCAACGATATTCGGCTGGCACCGGGGGATTATCTTCTCGGGTATACGCACGGCGAGAACGGGCTGGTAGTTCACCTGTACGAGGCTGCAACCGGCAAGCTGGTGGGAACGGTGCTGGCGGCACTGATTCCGGACATCACGCGGGTGGAGGAGATTCGCATCTGGCCGCCGGGGGACCGCCGCGTCATCCAGATTGGCCGCTTCGGATTTAGTTATCAGATTGGGGGATAGTGGGGTCATGGCGCAAACCTCGAATCAAAAAGAACAGAAGGTGCTGGACGCGCTTTGCCAGAACTGGCAGGCGGAGATGCGCGGCTACCACACCTACAACGCACTGTCGGAGCGGGATGACGACCCCATTCGCAGGAAGACTCTGCGGCACATGGCCGAGGCGGAGGCGCACCATGCGTCGATGTGGGCGAAGCGCATCCGGGAGCTGGGGGCGGAGTTGCCGCGGTACGACGGCAAGCCCACCGGCGATGCGGATTCACTGGCGAACCGGCTGGGTGGCCCGCAGGCCGCCCTGCGGCGGCTGGAGATCGACGAGAGCCGCGATATCGCGCGTTACGGACAACAGCTGAAAGAGCTGGGCGACGAGCCGAGCGTTGCGATTCTGCGAAAAGTGATTGCGGACGAGCAGGATCACTACCGCGAGCTGACGGAACTGGTCCGACACAGATATCCGAAGATGGCACCGAGTTCGGAGCTGGCGCGACAGGAATTGAATGAGTTGCTGACACGGCGGAATCGGCCGGGGCGGCAGGCGGCGGGGTGGATTGGAGACGCGATCTACGGCGTGAATGACGGGCTGGGGGCGATCTTCGGGATTGTGTCGGGCGTGTCGGGCGCGACGCTGGGCAACAGCCACTGGGTGCTGCTGTCAGGACTGGCGGGCATGATTGCAAGCGCGCTCTCCATGGGCTCGGGGGCGTACCTGGCCGCGAAAAGCGAACGGGAGATCTACCAGGCGGAGGTGACGCGGGAGCGTGATGCCATCGAGATGAACGGACCGGAGGCGCGGGAGCTGCTGTCGCTGTACTACCAGGTGAAGGGAATTCCGCGAGACGACGCGGATCATGTGGTGGAGCACCTGGCGGAGGATCCGGAACAGTTTCTGCGGGTGTTGGCCAGCGAGCGTCTGAACATGACGGAGGAGGGGCTGAGCCAGCCTTTTGTCTCGGCGTGGTCGGGGGCGCTGTCGACCGCGGTGGGAGCGTTCATTCCGATCATTCCGTTCTTCTTCATGACGGGCTATCCGGCGGTCATTGCATCGGCGATTGTGTCGCTGGCGGCGCACTTCGCGGTGGGTGCGGCGAAGTCGCTGATCACGGTGCGCTCGTGGTGGGCCAGCGGTTTGGAGATGACGCTGGTGGGGGCCGTGGAAGGTGTGGCAACCTACGTGGTTGGGCTGGGGCTGAGAGGGCTGGGGGTTTAAGGGCAGGCAACAGGCAGAAGGCAAAAGGCAAAAAGGGGCCGGTTCTGCTGATGCAGAATCGGCCTTCGTCCGTGTGTGGGGCTGCAGCGGTTCCTAGTCAGGGCTGTGCCTGCTGCCTTTTCGCGTAGTAGTCCCGCAGGGTGAAGAATGCCTTTTTCTTCTCGCCTTTGTCGGAAACGAGGCCTTTGCGGTTGTAGTCGTCCTGGATGCCGGGGAGCTGGCGCATGGGAGAGCGAAAATCCATGAGGACCCAGGGGGTCATGCCGCGTAGGAACGGCATCTTCGCGATCATTTGGAACTGTTGCCGGTACACATAGTCCTCATATTCTTCGGCGAACTTCTGGGTATCGGGGCCGTGGAGGCCGGCTTTGGCGCCGGCGCCGAATTCGCTGAGGATGACGGGCTTGCCCATCGGATCCTGCCAGGTGTAGTTGGGGATGCCGGCAGCGGAGCCCTCATACCAGCCGAGATATTCGTTGTAGCCGAGGACGTCGAGGTCTTTGCCGAGCGGGTCGTCGAGGACAGCGGTGTCGCCGTGGAAGTGCGTGACGATGGCGGAAGTGATGAGGCGGGTGGGATCCTGCGCACGGGCGGCGATGGCGAGTTGGTGGAGGAAGGCATCGCGGGCAGGACTTTCGGGCGTTTCGTTGGAGAGCGACCAGAGAATGACGGAAGCGTGGTTGTGGTCTCGGCGGATCATCTCGTGGAGTTGCTGCTTCGCGACGTCGAGGGTGTGGGGGTTGGTCCAGTCGATGTCCCAGTAGACGGGAATCTCCGACCAGACGAGGATGCCGAGCTTATCCGCGAGACGGTACTCGTTTTCGGTATGCGGGTAGTGGGCCATGCGGACGAAATTGCAGTGCAGTTCTTTGGCCCAGCCGAGGAGGGTTTGCGCATCCTGCTCCGACCATGCGCGGCCGGAGCGGTAGGGCGCTTCGTCGTGATAACTGATGCCGCGGAGGAAGAGGGGTTTGCCGTTGAGGAGGATCTGGTCGCCGCGGACTTCAACGGTGCGGAAGCCAATGTCGTCGGTGAGGTGGTCGGGGCCGGCGGCGAGTTCGATTTTGTAGAGGCGGGGATGTTCGGGCGACCAGAGCTCAAGGCCGGGAGCGGCGAAGGAGAAGGCGGCACGTCCATCTGTATCCGTAGCGGCGACTTGTTCGATGTGGAGTTCGGGAATACGCAGGGTGACGCGGGTTGCGGTGGGGGCGCCGGTGACATGGACGTAGCCCTCGAGCTGGTCCGTTGAGCCGCGCTGGAGCTGGAGAGACTCGTCGTCAATGTAAATGTCGGGGACTTCGACCAGAGAGACAGGTCGGGTGATGCCGCCGTAGTTCCACCAGTCTTTGCGCACCGTGGGGACGCGATCGACGGCGCGGGTGTCATCGACGGCGACGACGACGAAGTTGTCTCCGTCATGGACGATGGCGGTGATGTCGCAGTCGAAGGGGGTGAAGCCGCCCTCGTGATCGCAGGCGTGCTGGCCGTTGACGAAGACCGAGGCTGCATAACTGACCGCGCCGAAGTGCAGAAAAAGATGAGTATGGGGCTTTGGGTGCGCGGCGAAGTCGCGCTGATACCAGAGCAGGCCTTCGTAGTAGTAGAGGGATTTGTCCTGGGAATTCCAGTCGCCGGGGACGTTGAGTGTGGGCGATCGGGCGAAGTCGTACTGGACGAGCGGCCCGCCGGGGACATAGTGTGCGTTGGCGGCATAGCCATGCAGGCTGGCATGGTCGGGATTGGAATCCCAGCCTTCGCGATAGGGATCGGGGATGTAGCGCCAGGGGCCATCGAGCGAGGTCTGCTGGCGATGATCGACGTTGACCAGGAGGGTCGTGGACTGGCAGAAGGCGGAAGCGGCGAAGAGGGAGGCAGAAGCGAGAAGAGCGACGCAGCGGACCATGCTGTCCATGGTAATCCGCAAAACGAAGGCCGGAGCGCAGGGCTCCGGCCAGCGTGAAGTCGGATGGTTAGTGGACGCCGAGGCCGTCGTGCTGGTGATAGTTCGGGTATGGCGGCTTGGCGTAGGTGGGTAGCGGATGCTCCTTCAACTGCTCGGTGACATACTGGACGGCGCGCTCGAGCTGTGGATCGTGTCCGGCAGCAACGTCTTTCGGGTCGTATTCAACCTCGATGTCGGGAGCGATGCCGTGATTCTCGACTTCGAATTGTCCGTGCAGACCATAGATCGCAGTGCGAGGCGCAGTGACCATTCCGCCATCGAGCAGGACGGGGTAGCCGCCGATGCCGACAAGTCCGCCCCAGGTGCGGGTGCCGATGAGCGGGCCGAGGCCGGCCTTGCGGAAGTACCAGGGCAGGAGGTCGCCACCGGAGCCGGCGGCATAGTTGGTAATCATCGCTTTTGGACCAAAGATGGCGCCGGCGGGATCGGTGACGTCTTCACCTTCGCGGGTTTCGTAGCGCGCCATGGGCACTCGGCGCAGGGTATCGATGACGAGGTCGGCAATCTGGCCGCCCTCGTTGTAGCGCTCATCGATGATGACGCCCTTCTTGTTCACCTGAGCGAAGAAGTAGCGGTTGAAATTCGTGAAGCCGGCGCCGGCGGTATTCGGCAGATACACGTAGGCGACTTCACCGTGGGTCATGGCATCGACCTTGCGGCGGTTGGCTTCGATCCAGGCGAGGTTGCGGAGGGCGTGCTCGGAATCGATGGCAACGACGGTCACGTCGCGCGCGGCGGAGCCGTCGGGGTTGAGCCCAACGCGGAGAACAACCTGCCTGCCGGCAGTTCCTTCGAAGAAGCTGTAGAGGTTGTCGGAGGCGTGCATCTCACGGCCGTTCACCGCGAGCAGGTACTCGTCTTCCTTTACATTGACGCCGGGCTGGGTGAGCGGGGCGTGGAGGGCGGGGTTCCAGTTTTCGCCGTTGTAAATGCGCGCGAATTTGTAACGGTCGTGGTCCACTGTGTAATCGGCGCCGAGGAGGCCGGTTTTAGGGGAGTGGTCGGGTGCCCCGGGCCCGCGGATGAACATGTGGCCGACGGTGATTTCACCAGTCATTTCCTCGAAGAGGTAATTCAGTTCGTCGCGGGAGCCAATGCCGGCGAGGTATGGTTCGTAGCGCTTTTCCGCTTTGGCGAGGTCGAGACCGTGGTGGTTGGGGTCGTAGAAGAAATCACGCTCGATGCGCCAGGTCTCGTGGTACATCTGGCGGTACTCGGCGCGAGGGTCCTCGTTCGCCTGCAGACTACCGAGGTTGAGAGGCTTGCCGGGGTTCGTCTTTAACTCGTCGGCCGCGGCGATGAACCAGCCGTCGCCGCGCTTGTAGAGCACCTTTTCGCCGTTGGCGGAGAGGGTATAGCCGTCGAGTCCGGAGAGGACCTCAGTGGTTTCGCGCTTATCGAGGGCAAAGCGCCAGAGGCTGTGAATGCCAGGACCGCCTTCTTCGTTCGAAGAGTTGGCGACGGGCCCCCCTTCGGCGATATAGAGAATGCCTTCCTTGCCGGGCTGGAGATCGACATAATTGCGCGCCGGGATGGGCAGCGCGAGGATGCGCTGGTCGATGCCGTCGAAATCAACTTTGACGGTGGGCAGCTTCGCCTCTTCCTTTTTCTCGTCCTTCTTCGCGGATTCGTCCTTGTTGTCTTTGGACGCCTGGTCGGTGGACTTCTTTGCTTCGTCAGCAGAGGGCGTGGACTTCGCTTCTTCTTTTGCCTTCTCGTCGTCGCTCTCGGGCGGGAGCGGCGAGGGGAGGTCTTTGGAGAGGACGACGACGTAGACGCTGCTGGAGACGGCATGATCGAGGCTGGAGAGATCGAACCCCGCGACGGACTGGCCGGCGTTGGTGCTGGCGGTGAAGTAAAGATATTTCCCGTTGCGATCGAAGGCGAGGGCGCCGACGTCGCTCATGCCATCGGTGACCTGTCTGGTTTCATGCGTGTCGAGGGAATAGAGATAGACCGCGGGCATGAAGTTATGCAGGGTTTTGAGGTAGGCGATCCATTTGCCGTCCGGAGACCAACGGGCATTGCCGGAAAACCCAAAGCCCTCGTAGTTATCGGTGTCCACTTTGACAGGATGGCCGCCGTCGACATCGACGTACCAGAGGTTCAGCTTCTTGTCGCCAAAGAGAACGCGCTTCGAGTCTGGTGACCAGTGGGGTGAGTAGAAGTAGGACGGCGAGGGGCCGAGGTCGATGACTTTTGGCGGAGTAATGCCGTTCTGATCGCGAACGTAGAGCTGATATTCGCCGGAAGCATCGCTGAAGTACGCGATGGACTTGCCGTCGGGGGACCAGGCGGGGTCGCGCTCGGCCGCATTGGAGGTATCGGTGAGATTGCGGGCATCGCCTTTTTCGGCGGGAACGGTAAAGATGTCGCCGTGCGCTTCAAAGACGGCGCGGGCGCCGGTGGGCGAGATCTCAGCGTTCAGGATGGTGTGTGGATCAACGATGGCGAGGCTGGGTTCAAGAGAAGGCAGGTCACCGCGGAGGGTGATGTTGACGACGTGCTCGGAGTGCGCGGCGGGGTCGTAGAGGTGGATACTGCCGAACTGTTCATAGACGATGCCGCCGGGGCCGGCGCTGGCGGATTTGAAGTCGAAGCTCTTGTTATCGATGAGCTGTGCGACTTGCCTCGACTTCGTGTCGTAGGTGAACAACGTCACCGGGCCGTTGCGGTCGGAGAGGAAGTAGACCTTGTCGCCTACCCAGAGGGGGTTGGAGTCGTTGGAGTTGTCGCGGGGAACCTTGGTGAGGTCGAGAGAGGCGAGGTCGACGATCCAGATGGGCTGAGTCTGGCCACCGCGATAGCGTTTCCAGGCCTTTTCCCATTGGTTGAAGGGCGCATAGGCGATGGATTTGCCGTCAGGCGAGAGGGAAGCGTCGTCAGTGGAGGGCAGCGGGAAGGCGGCAGGCAAGCCGGAGCCGTCGGCGTGAATGCGAAAGAGTTGGGAGTAATCATTCCAGGCGGCGCGGCCGCTGAGAAACAGGATGTCCTGGCCGTCGGGGGACCAGCCGACAACCTCGTCGGCACCAGGATGGTATGTGAGGCGATGGGGCACGCCGCCGCTGGCGGGCACGGTATAGACGTCGATATTGCCGCGGATACGCGCGGAGTAGGCGAGGGTCTGGCCGTCGGGCGAGAAGTACGGTCCGCCGATGACAGAGGCGCCGGAGGTGAGGCGTTCGGCCGCGCCGCCTGTGCGGGCGACGATCCAGATGTCGTCGGCGTGGCGGAAGGCGATCTGATCCTTGCTGAGCGAAGGATGGAGCAGAAGCAGCGGGGCGCCGTTGGCTCCGGTCGAGGAAGCCATCGGTGCTGAGTCGGCGGCATAAGACAGGAGAGGCAGGGCGAGGATGGCACAGAGCACAGCACGCAGATGGCGCAGCACGGGACCTCCAAACGCAAAGCAGGGTGTGACGGACAGTGTACGCGTGAGGGTACGGATGCGCTATTGGGGAAGTTCCCGGAAGCGGAGGCTGGCGCCTGGGCGCGTTCAGGGCCGGTGCGGATCGCGGAGGCGGAAGCGGTTGGCGCGGTCGAATTCGTCGCGGAGCTCGGGAGTCTTGAGATTTTCGCGGATGTGAGCGAGACTCTGCTCGAGGGCATGGAGCGAGCGGGCGATGGCGTCGGTGTTGGTGTGGGCGATGTCGCGCCACATCGAGAAAGGGCTGGCGCCGAGTCGGGTCATTTCGCGAAGCGCACGGCCTCCGATGGGGAGCAGGTCGGCGTTGGCGGCGAATTCGTCTTCGAGCAGAGCAGCGAGCGCAGTGGAGACGAACTGCGGCAGGTGGCTGATCCAGGCACAAAGGGTGTCGTGGCGGACGGGGTCCAGGTCGATGACGCGAGCGCCGAACTTCGCGACCCAGGACCTCCAGGCGAGCTGCGCGCTGAGCGGACGTTCTCCAAATTTAGTGGCGGGGGTAAATAACCACACTGCGCCATTGAAGAGCTCCGCGTCGGCGTTTTCGGCGCCGCCGACTTCTTTGCCCGCCATGGGGTGGCCGGGGAGGAAACCGGGCTGGCCGGGACCGTTGTAACGGGCGGCAGCGCGCTCGCACAGAGCGCCTTTGACGCTGCCGACGTCGGTGACGAGCTGGTGATCGCGCAAGACGGGCGCGAGGCGGTCGAGCCATTCGAGGATGGTGAACACGGGTCCGCCGAGGAGGATGAGGTCAGCCTGGGTGGCGGCGGTGAGCGGGTCGTCAGTGGCGACGGTAATGGCCTCGCGACGCAGCGCGATGTGAAGCTCGCCTGGGTTGGGATCCCAGCCGGTGATGGAGCCAGTGAATCCGCGGGCTCGCAGGGCGAGCCCGACGGAGGCGCCGATGAGGCCGGTGCCGAGGATAGCGATGCGCTCGATGGGCATTCTGTGTGAATGCTACAGGGTCCGGTCGACCGCAGGTGCAATGATGCGCAGCGAGTCCATCAGCTTCGCGAACTGATCGGGGAACAGCGACTGCGCGCCGTCAGAGAGAGCCTTGTCGGGGTTGGGGTGAACTTCAATCAGGAGGCCGTCGCCGCCCGCGGCGATGGTGGCGCGGGCCATCGCGGGGACTTTGTCGCGGCGGCCGGTGCCGTGGGAGGGGTCGCCGAGGATGGGCAGGTGGGAGAGCTTGTGGACGACCGGGATCGCGGAGATGTCCATGGTGTTGCGGGTATAGGTTTCGAAGGTGCGGATGCCGCGCTCGCAGAGGATGACGTCGTAGTTGCCGCCGGCGAGCAGGTATTCGGCGGAGAGCAGCAGCTCTTCGATGGTGGCGGCAATGCCGCGCTTGAGCAGCACCGGCTTGCGGATGGCGCCGAGCTCGCGGAGCAGGTTGAAGTTCTGCATATTGCGCGCGCCGACCTGAAAGAGATCGACGTACGGGATCATCAGTTCGATCTGGGAAATTTCCATGACCTCGCTGACGATGAGGAGGCTGTAAGCGTCCCCGGCTTCGCGCAGTAGCTTGAGGGCGTCGAGGCCGAGGCCCTGGAAGGAGTAGGGAGAGCTGCGCGGCTTGAAGGCGCCGCCGCGGAGGAATTTGGCGCCAGCGGCCTGGACGAGTTTGGCACTGGCGAAGATCTGCTCGCGGCTCTCTACCGAGCAGGGTCCGGCCATGACAACAACCTGGTTGCCGCCGATGGCGACGCCGTTGGGGAAGCGAACAATAGTGCCTTCCGGCCGGAAGCTGCGGCCAGCCAGCTTATAGGGGGAGGAGATGCGAATGACCTCGGCGACCCCGGGGAGGACTTCGAAGTCAGCGTGCTCGAAGGCGCCGGGCGTGCCGACGCCCGCGAGGATGGTCTGGACAGCCCCTGTGGTGCGGTGGACGTTGAAGCCGACTTCCATCATGCGCTCGACGATGGCCTGAATCTCTTCTTCGGTCGCGCGCTCCTGCATGGCAACGATCATTGGTCTTTTCCTGTCGATTTCTGGTGGTCTTCGGTAGCGGGTGTGTTGCCGCGAGAGGCAAGCTCGTTTCGCTGGAGGGCGCGCATGACGTCGACGATGCGCTCGTAGATATGGACGAGCTCGATGTCGGGCAGCGGGCCGGGATTGTGGGTGCGGACGTTCTCAAAAATGACGCGCTCGCGATTGGGCTCGTAGACGGGCAGGGAGGTGGCGCGCTTGAGGCGGCCGATTTCCTGAGCGGCAGCGGCGCGCTCGGAGATGAGGGCGACAATCTGCCGGTCGAGTTCGTCAATTTTGCGTCGCCAGGTTTCGATATCCATAGTCATCCTGGGGGGCTCGCCGCCCCGGCGTTGCTTTGGTGCGGGTCCAGCGCTGCATGAGGAATTTTATCGGGCCGGGAGAGCGGGCTCACGCGTGCCGCGCCGCAGACCCTGGATAAATCGGGCGATGGAGCTGGGCGCGTCTTTGGGGCCGGCCTGCTCGATGGTGGCGACGATCGCGCTGCCGATGACCGCTGCATCAGCGAACTCGCCAACGGCGGCGAAATGGTCGGGGTTTGAGATGCCGAAGCCGACGGCGATAGGAAGCTCCGTGTAGCGGCGGAGACGCTTCACGAGCTGTTCGGCTTCGTTGGTCATGGATTTCTGGGTGCCGGTGATTCCGGTGCGGGAGATGGCGTAGATGAATCCCTGGGACACGGCGGCAATTTTTGCGAGGCGCGCGTCGGGACTGGTGGGCGCGGCGAGAAAAATGGGCGACAGGTGATGGCGGTGGAGTGCGTCCAGATAGTCGGCGGCTTCTTCGACGATCATGTCGGTGATCAGGACGCCGTCGACTCCGGCTTTCTCGGCAGCGGTGCAGAAGGCTTCGAGGCCGTAGCGGAGGACCGGATTGTAGTAGGAGAAGACGACGAGGCCGGTCTGAGGACGTTCGCGGCGGAGATCAGCGGCGAGGGTGAGGACATCGCGCAGGCTGGTGCCGTGCTGGAGAGCGCGTTCGCTGGCTCGCTGGATGACGGGCCCGTCAGCGAGGGGATCGCTGAAGGGGACGCCCAGTTCGAGGACGTCGGCACCGGCATCGATGGCGGCGAGCGCAATAGCCTGCGTGGTGGCGAGATCGGGGTCGCCGACGGTGAGGTAGGCGACGAGGCCGGGCTTGCCGGCAAAACGTAACGGCATCGGCTACTTGCCTCCCGTCAGGCTGAGCTCACGGGTAAGGATACCCATGTCCTTGTCGCCGCGGCCGGAGACGTTGACGAGCAGAATGTCGCGGGGGCTGAGGGTGGGCGCGAGACGGATGCACTCGGCAACCGCGTGTGCGCTTTCGAGGGCGGGGATGATGCCTTCGGTACGAGCGAGACGAAGGGTGGCGTCGAGAGCAGCCTGATCGGTGGCCGAGGTGTATTCGGCGCGGCCGGAGTCGTGCAGGGCGGCGTGCTCCGGACCGATGGAGGCATAGTCGAGACCCGCGGAAACAGAATGGGTGAGGGCGATTTGGCCGTTGTCGTCCTGCAGAACGTAGGAGTAGGTTCCCTGGAGGACGCCGGGGGATCCGCCGCTGAAGCGTGCAGCGTGCTCTCCGAGAAGCGTGCCGCGGCCGCCGGCTTCGACGCCGATGAGGCGGACATCCTTATCGGGGATGAACTCGTAGAAGGCGCCGATGGCGTTGGAGCCGCCGCCGACGCAGGCGATGACGGCAGTGGGGAGGCGGTCTTCCTTCTCAAGGATCTGCGGGCGGGCTTCGCGGCTGATGACGCGGTGAAAGTCGCGAACCATGGTCGGATACGGATGCGCACCGAGCACACTACCAAGGAGGTAATGGGTGGTGCGGACGTTGGTGACCCAGTCGCGCATGGCCTCGTTGATGGCGTCTTTGAGGGTGCGCGAGCCGGAGGAGACGCCGCGGACTTCCGCACCCAGGAGGCGCATGCGGAAGACATTCAGCTCCTGGCGGCGCATGTCCTCTTCGCCCATGTAGACGACGCAATCGAGGCCGAACAGGGCGCAAACGGTGGCGGTGGCCACGCCGTGCTGGCCCGCGCCGGTTTCCGCGATGACGCGCTTTTTGCCCATGCGGACGGCGAGGAGCGCCTGGCCCAGGCAGTTGTTGATCTTGTGCGCGCCGGTGTGGAGGAGGTCCTCGCGCTTGAGATAGATCTTCGCGCCGCCGAGAGACTCGGTGAGGTGCGCGGCGTGGTAGAGCGGCGTCGGGCGGCCGGCGTAGTCATGGAGCAGAGAGTCGAGCTTGAGGTGGAAATCGGGATCGGCCTGAGCCTCGGCGTAAGCGTGCTCCAGTTCGTCGAGTGCGGCGACGAGCGTCTCGGGAACATAGCGTCCGCCGTAGGAGCCGAAGCGTCCCGTGACGCGGGGAGGTGCGGTGGCAGCCATAAAAACAGGGTACAGGGTACCGCGGACAGGGTACAGGGCTGCAGCTACAACGACGTCTGACTGAGAGGAGTGCGATTCTCGATGGCGGCGAAGGCAGAGCGGGCGGCGGTGATGAAAGCGGCGACGCGCGCGGGATCTTTTCTGCCGGGAAACATCTCGACGCCGCTGGCGACATCGACGCCCCACGGGCGGAGGGTGCGGATGGCTTCGGCAACGTTTTCGGGATTGAGGCCTCCGGCGAGGATGAGGCGGAGTTTGCCGGTTTCAGCGCCAAGGACCTGCTGGGCGCGCTTCCAGTCGAAGGGCTTGCCGGTACCGCCGGAAGCGGTGGCGGTTTTGGTGTCGAGGAGGATGGCATCGATATGACTGTGGCGGCCAATGGCGCGGAGCTCGTCGCGGAGGCGTTGTTCAGCGCGGGTGGGGTCGATGCTGAGATCCCAGTGGAGGGTCTGAATGAGGAAGAAGGGGGAGCCGTACTGATTGCGCAGTTTTTCCGCGAGGACGAAGTCGAGCTCACCGTGCAATTGCACGCCGTGCAGGCCGGTGGAGTTGAGGGCGAAGACGATCTCGTCGTAATCCTGGGTATTGAAGACGCCGATTTTGGTGAGGTCGTCCGGGAGGTCGGGCATGATGGCGGCGACATGGCCGAGGGTGACGCGGCGCGCGCTGGGGGCAAAGACAAAACCGATGGCGTCGGCGCCGGCATCGGCGGCGAGGAGCGCGTCCTCGAGGGTCGTGTTGGCGCAGAGCTTGATCCACATGGGCTTAGGCAAGGGTAGCGGTCTGGGCCGCGCAGTGCAGGAAGGTTTTCAGTGCAGCGCCAGGATGCGGTTGGCGCATGAGGGACTCGCCGATGAGGAAGCCCTGGAAGCCGGCGTCGCGCAGGCGATTGAGGTCAGCGGCGGTGTGAATGCCGCTTTCGCTGACACGGACGGCGTCAGGGGGCAGATCGGCGGCGAGATCGAGGGAGGTATCGATGCGGACATCGAAGGTGCAGAGGTCGCGATTGTTGACGCCGTAAGCTTCGCAGCCGAGGTCGCGGACCCGGGCGAGCTCGCCGGCGGAGTGAACTTCGCAGAGGACGTCGAGCTGGAGCGCGTGAGCGGTGGCGGTGAAACGGGCGAGCTCAGCGTCAGTGAGCGCGGCGGCGATGAGGAGGATGGCGTCGGTGTGGTGCGCGCGGGCTTCGACGATCTGGTATTCGTCCACGATAAAGTCCTTGCGGAGGCAGGGGATTTGTGTCGCGGCGGAAGCCAGATCGAGGTTGTTGAGGCTGCCCTGGAAGAAGGGCTCGTCGGTGAGGACAGAGAGCGCGGCGGCGCCGGCGGATTCGAGGTCGCGGGCGAGGAGAGCGACGTCGAAGTCTCTGCGGATGAGTCCTTTGGAAGGCGATGCCTTCTTGAGCTCGGCGATGATCGCGGGGCCGGACTGAGCAGAGGCGCGGAGGGTGCGGGCGAATCCTCGGGGCCGATGTGCGGCGGCCGCTCTTTCCAGCAGGGCTAAAGGGGCACGCTGGCGGCGTTCAGCAAGATCGGCGCGGGTTTGGGCGAGGATGCGATCGAGGTGGAGCAAACGGGGCCTCTGGTTTGAGTATAGCGACCGCTGCGCCCAACCTGTTACCCGCACAGGCGGCGAGTGACGAGGATCGGCACCCGGGTACTTCCCTGACATTTGTCACGGGCGATTACTGACGAAGAGCACTGCCGGTGAAGGGGCGCGCGGGGGATGCTGAGAGAGTCAGGAGGGAGTCATGGAGAACCGAGGAACGCAGAATCCGCAGTCGTATCCGGCGCCGCCGGCGCCGCCGCCGTACCGGTATGAATGCCACTCCGATTCGCGCTGGATCATGGCGCTTGGCGTAGTTTTGCTTTGTTTTGGCGGGGCGATTACGCACCGTCACGAAGTGACACTGATCGGGCTGGCGATCATTGTGTTTGCGGGATGGCTGGATTGAGTTCACCAAAAAAGATCCGCAAATTGCTATGTGTGAGAAACAGGGTACTTAGCGGATCGGACTTTGCTATGTGTGGCAAACAGGGTACTTGCAGAGGCCTCTAGCACTATGTGCGGATAACAAAGCGGTTAGGTCCATTCTCGCGCATGGCTTGGTGCAACGCTGGTTCAAGGCAGTGAAAGACAACAGCAGGACCTTCGCTTCGCTTGCCCGACAAGCTGGGTTCTCTCCGATTTCGGAGTGCGGTCCACGTCGACAGGATTTCAAAGAACGATGGAACCGGGGCCTGGGCCCCTGGGGGCGACCGGATGAGTGATTGAGATCGATCGGTCCAAAGGAAAAGCTCTGTTCGCGGTGGCGGACAGAGCTTTTCTCATTGTTAGTTTGAGGCTATTGGAAGCTGGCGGCAAGCGAAATCGGCAGGGCCGACGGTACGGAGGTACTGGACAGCAGGGGTAAGGGTACAGAGAATTTCGAGGGCTCTGGGTAAGTGCTGGAGAACAGGACCGCGGAGGGCCTGACAGTTCAAATGGCTGTACGTGTAGTACTTTGGGTCGACCCAGGGAAACGAGTTGGTTGAAAATCCGGCGCCACGGTAGTTCGCTTCTTGCTTCCATGAGAGTGCTGGGGTGAACCTGGCGGCAGCGCGAGGGTTTTTGACTATTTACCTGTGCCCGGTTTTCACGCCTGCGTCAGCCGGGAGTCTTGACGTTGTTGTGGAGCATGTCGATGGCTTTGTCGAGGCGTTTGGCGCGGGTCTCCTCTTTTTTGGCTTCGGTGATCCAGCGAACGTACTCCTTGCGATGGGTATAGCTGAGTTTCTCGAAGGAGACGAGGAGGCCTTCGCGCTTCAGGCGGTTGAGGAAGGGCGCGGGGACTTCGAGGGTGCGGACGGAGTCGTCCTTCCAGACGACGACGTCGATTTTGTCGCCAGGGCCTTTGCCGATCTGGTCGCGGATGGCTTTGAGGAGAGGCAGCATGTGCTGCGGGTGTCCATAGCGGACGAGGGTGCCAGTGTAGGGAACGCCGTTGAAGGTGGCTTGGATGGGAATTTTGCCTTGGGTGCCGAATTCCTTTTGCACGTCGAAGGGGAAAAGCACGCAGGCTCCGCCGCCATTGGCGGGCTCGATTTTGGCGGTGAATCGATAGGGCTGCATGGCCCTCCATAATGCCACGCAGGAGGTAAGAAAAACGAGAGAAGAGATGAGGGGGCGAAGGCGGCCCCGATACGGCCCCGATCGCACCTCGCTCTCGGCGACAATAACCCACCCGAATCCGGGTTCCCGATCTACGCTTTTTCCAGGATCGTGTGCGTCGCGTCTTCGGAAGCCTTACGATCGGTTACGGAAAATCCCAGCTTATGCAGGTCCAAACCCTGAAACAGGGGTTCTCCCTGGCCGAGGAAAACCGGTATGAACGCGAGGTGAAGGGAGTCGACCAGTCCGGCTTGCAGATACTGGCGCACCGTTGAGACACCGCCTCCGATCCTGATGTCTTGATCACCTGCAGCTTCCTTCGCGCGTGCCAGCGCTTCGTGGATGCCGCCGGTAACAAAGTAGAAGGTGGTTCCGCCCTCCATCATCAGTGGCTCACGTTCATGGTGGGTGAGAACGAAGGTTGGCGCGTGGTACGGCGGATTTTCGCCCCACCAGCCCCTCCCCCAGGTCGTCCAGCCAGGGGCCGCGGATGGGACCAAACATGTTGCGCCCGAGGATGAAGGCGCCAAAGTTGTCCATCGCCTGATGGGCGAACCGATCGTCCAAGTCACCGACGGTCCCACCCTCGCGCCCGTGCATCGAGCAGAAAAACCGGGTGTGAAAGAACCACTGAAAGAGCTCGGTTCCCCGCTTGCCCAGTGGGTCATTCAGGCTCTGCTCGATTCCGGCGCTGAAGCCGTCCAGCGAAACACCAAATCCCGCGACACGAACCTTTGCCATCTGCGCTCTCTCTTTCTCAGTTTTCTGGTTTTGATCTGACGCCCCTGGGGGCGCGTTCAGCGCGCGGCTTTCGTTCGCCGTCGCCGCTCGCCAGCCTTCATCATTTCGTTTAGATCCGCCGCCGGCCGAATCTCCCACGGTCCATACCGGACGCCCGGATGCTGGGCGATGAGCTGAACGGCATGATTCATGTCCCGCGCCTCGAGAACGAGAATGCCGCCGATTTGCTCTTTTGTTTCGGCATAGGGACCGTCAGTGGTCGCGACCTTGCCGTTCTTCCAATACAGGGTTATCGCGGTGTCCGGGGGCTGCAGCGCTTCTCCGGAAGCAAAATGCCCGTTGGCGCGCAGATGGTCGTCGTACTGGAAGCATGTGTCGAGCATCGCGTGTTGCTCGTCCATGGTCATGCCTTCGAATTTTCCCTTCTCGATATATCCCAAACAGATGTATTTCATTGCCCTTCCTTTCCTGTTGGCGAGCCGCCCCAGTCACGCGCGGGGTCGTTGAGCCTGTAGCTGCCGGGCGAGCGAAAAATCTCCCCTGGCTTTGACCTGGACGTTTCTCGCGCCGTCTTCAGTTCGTGGAGTTTCCTCGCCTCCGCAGCTCGCTCTTCTTCATCATTTCGTTCAGATCTGCGGCCGGCCGGATCTCGATCGGTCCAAGCTCGTACTTAAAGCCTGGAAGCCGGGAGACAAGCTGAACGGCGTGATTGAGGTCTCGCGCCTCAAGGATTTGAATGCCGCCGAGCTGTTCTTTGGTTTCCGCGTAGGGGCCGTCGGTGGTCGCGACTTTGCCGTTTTTCCAGCAAAGGGTCAACGCGGTCTCGGGAGGCTGAAGGGCCATTTCGGCAACAAGATGTCCGTTGGCGCGCAGATGGTCATTGTGCTCAAAGCATTCGTCGAGCACTGCGTTTCGCTCGTCCTCGGTCATGCCTTCGAATTTTCCAGGCTCGATGTATCCCAAACAGATGTATTTCACTGTCAATCTCCTCTTGTTGGCGACCCGCGGCGCAGCCTTGGGCAATGGATCGTTCAGCCTATAGTCGTCGGACGAACGCAAAATCGACACCTGAGCGAATATTTATTGGAATTCCCGCAGACGCCCTGGGTTGGTCCGGTACGCCGGCCCGGGAGCGTCGCCAGAAGCCTGCCCGATTCCGATCGGTAACGAGTTTCGATGGACGTGCTCAGGGGTTCGGGCCCAGGGGGCGGCATCCACGCCAACCGAACAAACGGAGGGAACGCTTCACAAATGCACCGGGATCTCTCCAGATGCCCAAATGCAGGAACACGCTAAATCGGCTGGATAAGATCGGCCTGGCTCCGGGAAGGAGGGTGGGTTCTCTCGAAGGGGCTTAACGTCACTGAACGGGCACCGGCAGTTAGCGGCATTTACTCCGTCCGCAGAGCTTCCATGGGGTCGATGGTGACAGCGAGGCGCGCGGGTTCGGAGGCGGCGATGAGAGCGATGAGCACCAGCGCGAGCGCGGCTCCGGCAAAAACGAGCGGGTTTTCCGCCTGCACCTGGTAGAGGAAACTGCGCACGGCACGGGCGGCAAAGAACGCACCCACGCCGCCGGCGGCGATGCC
Organism: Acidobacteriaceae bacterium; assembly: GCA_035656855.1. Lineage (GTDB taxonomy): Bacteria > Acidobacteriota > Terriglobia > Terriglobales > Acidobacteriaceae > Palsa-343. The sequence goes on from DASRRO010000179.1 coordinate 99,656, forward strand.
CACGGCGAGCAGCACGGCAGTCTGGCGCAGCACGAGCAAAAAGACGCGCGCGCGGGTGGCGCCGAGGGCCATGCGCACACCGATCTCCGTAGTGCGCTGGGTGACGCTCCAGGCCAGCAGGCCATAGATGCCGATACCGCTCAGCAGGAGCGCCAGCGCCGCAAAGAATCCCGACAGGGCGGAGAGGAGTTGCTCGCGGGCGATGGAATCGCTGAAAAGCTGACTGAAGGTTGCCGGATCCGTCTCCGGGGTAGTGGGAGCGAGCTCATGCAGGGTGGTGTGATAGGCAGCGCGCGCCGCGTCGAGGCTGCGGGCGTGGATGGCGAGGAACAATCCCTCAAGATGGCTCTGGCGGGTGATGGGATAGTAGACGATGGGCTGCAGACCCTCCTCGACGGTGTCGTACTTGGTGTCCTCGACGATGCCGACGATCTGGCAGTCGCGGACGGTGGTGACGCCGTGTTCCCTATCGTGCCTGACCTGGTGCAGCATTTGTCCGAGGGGGGAGTCACGCGGGAAAAATAAATTGGCGGCGCGCTGGCTGAGGATGCAGGAATTTTGATCCCCGTCATCGTTGCGAAGGCCACGGCCGGCCAGGATCTTTGAGCCCACCGTGGCGAAATAGTGTGCACTGATCTCGTTCGTGTCAGCGTTGAGCGTGGTCGCATGCAGCGCGTGGGGAGCGGTGGTGAACCTGCCCTCGTCAAACCATCCGTAAAGAGGAAGAATCGAGACAACGCTGGCGGACTGGACGCCGGGCTGCTCTTCCATGCGCAGCTGGATACGGCGATAGAGCGGCAACAGATCCACGCCCTGCTGCTGCAGGCGCCCGAAATCGGCGTAGTAGAAGATGACGTTCTGGGTGCGGAAGCCGGAATTCTCTGTGCGAAGGCGGATGACGGTGGTGGCCAGAAGCGCGGCGACGACGACCAGTGTGAGGGAGAGCGCGACCTGCAGGGGAACGAAAACACGCCGGCCTGCGGCGCTGCCACGTGCGCGGCGACTTCCGCTGCGCAGGACGGCCTCGAGATTAGTGCGGCTGGCGGTCCACGCGGGCGCCATGCCGAAGAGCAGAGCGCACAGGCAGGCAGAGCCCGCGGTGATGGCGAGAACGGCGAGGTCGGGCCGCGTGGAGAGGGTAGCGGCGGTCTGCGCATTGCGCAGGCCGTGGACCAGAAAGGGACCAGCGAGCCACGCCAGGCCGATGCCAAGCAGAGCGCCGGGCAGAGCGAGCAGCAGGCTTTCCACAAAGAGCTGGCGCATGAGACGGGAGCGTGCGGCTCCGAGCGCTGCGCGAATGGCGAATTCCTGCTGCCGCGCAGACGCGCGGGCCAGCAGCAGGCCGGAGAGGTTTGCGCAACAAATAAGAAGCACGACCCCAACCATTCCCTGGAGCAGAAGCAGGGGTTGGGTGTACTCGAGGCGAAGGTTGCTCCAACCCGTGCGGCCGGGATCGACATCGAGCGTGAGTCGCCGGACTTGCGGCAACTGGAGGACGGCGGGCGGCAAAGTGGACTTGAGGAATCCGGGCAGCAAAGTCGTTACCTCAGCCTGGGCGCGGGCGCGCGAGACACCAGGGGAGAGACGCGCGAAGGGGGTCAGCCAGGCAGCCATCCCCTCATGGAGATCTTTCTCGTTGTTATTGAGAGCGGCGCTGAATTCAACGGGCAGATAGAGATCGGGCTTCTCGCCGACGAGCGTACCCTCAAACCCGGGTGGGGCGACGCCCACGATGATCACGCCATGGTCGGTAACGGTGACGTGGCGGCCGATCACGGAAGCATCGCCGTGGTATTGCTCGATCCACAGGCGGTAGCTGATGACGGCGGCCCAGCCGTCCGGTCCGCCGCCTGGCTGGTCATCGGCCGGTTGCAGCAGACGGCCGGCTGCGGGATGGAGACCCAGCACTGCGAAGGCATTGCCGGTGACAACCGCGCCGCGTCGTCCGTGGGCCACGCCGTCATCTTTGAGAACGAAGTCGTAGACCGACCAGCCGAAGATGCCGGTGAAGGAATGAGCGTGCCGGCGAAGCAAGTCCATCATCGGAAGGCTGAGCGGAGCGTTGCGCGAGCGGTTGTTTTGGTGAAAGTCGAGGGCAAGCCGCACCAGACTTCCTGGGTCCGTTACCGGCAGGCTGCTGAGCAGCAGCGCATGGATGAGGGTGAAGATCGCGGTGTTGGCGCCGATGCCGAGCGCGAGGGTGAGAATCGCCGTTATGGCGAAGCCGGGGGCGCGACGGATCTGGCGAGCGGCGAAGCGCGTGTCCTGCCAGAGGGTTTCTATCCGGTTCCAGCGCCAGTGCGCTCGCGACTGGTCGCGGAGCAGGGCGGGATTGCCGAAGGTGCGCAGCGCCGCATGACGGGCCTCTTCAGCACTCATGCCAGCGGCGAGGTTTTCAGCGATCTGCTGTTCGAGATGGAACTGCAATTCTGCGGTCAGACGGTGATCGGCGCGCCCTCGGCGCAGCATCATCAACAGGGACATCCGTGTTTTGTCGATCCACCGCATTGCTCCCTCCTTCTGCGAGGACGTGCTGCCGTATTTCCTGTTCGCAGCGCGTCTGCTGGAATGCTTCGTCCTCAGGCCCCTTCCATCACGAGGTCGATGGCCGCCGAGAGCCGGCTCCAGTTGGCGGCCTCCTGCTCCAGATGTTTGCGGCCCGCGGCAGTGAGCGCATAGAACTTCGCCTGGCGCCCGGTTTCGGTTTCGGCCCACTTTGCGCGAATCCATCCCTGCTGCTCCAGACGATGCAGTGCGGGATAGAGCGACCCCTGCTGCACCTGCAGGACTTGCCGGGAGATTTGCTGGATGCGCTTCGCGATAGCCCAGCCGTGCATGGACTCAGGGGCGAGGGTGCGCAGAATGAGGAGGTCGAGCGTTCCCTGCACGAGATCGTTTGGCTTTCCCATACTATGACGGTCTACACTACGCGATTGTCGACCGTCAAGGTATGGCGAGATTAACGGATCGGTACGAGGGTTGTTCCTGGACTTTCCGGCTCAGGCGACGGCGACGTGGGGCTCGATTTGCTCGCGGGCGACGGTGGCGGGCATGGCGATGGAGAAGATGGTTCCGGAGCTGCCGGGGCCGCAGTGGCTGCGGACGCGGATGGACCAGCCGTTGCGGCGGACGATTTCGCTGGTGACCCAGAGGCCGAGGCCGGTGCCGGTTTCACCTTTGGTGGTGATGAAGGGTTCGAAGATGGTGGGCAGAAGGCCTGCCGGGATGCCGGAGCCGGTGTCGGCGATGGTGAGACGGTTGTGTGGGAATCCATCGCGGTCGCGGGTGGCAGAAAGGCGGATGCGCAGACGGCCGCCACGGCGCATGGCATCAATGGCGTTGCCGATGATGTTGGCGATGACCTGGCGAAGCTCGCCGGGGCTGGAGAGGACGGTGGCGCCGGGAGCGGAGTTATCGGTCTTGACGGAGATATTGGCGGCGGCGATGCGGGAGTTGTAGAGGACGAGGACGGAACGGAGGACGGCGGCGATTTGGGTTTCGACGGGATGGCTGGGCTCGCGGTAGAAGCGGAGGGTCTGGCGGGTGATTTCAGCGACGCGGGCCAGTTCCTGATCGGCTTCAGAGAGATAGCGGCGGGCATCGCCGGCGTTCTCGGCAGAGCGCATGAGGTAGAGGAGGTTCGTGACGGCCTCGAGGGGGTTGTTGATCTCGTGGGCGATGCTGGCGGCGAGGCGTCCGGTGACGGCGAGTTTTTCGGAGCGGCGGAGAGCGTCCTGGGCGCGGGCGTACTGTTGCATCTGATCGCGGATCTGGTACTGGCGCTGGCGGCTGCGGAGCGCCATCTCGAGGGTGCTGAGGAGGGTTTCCGGGCGAATGGGGCGCTCGAGCAGGAAGATGTTGCCGAGGGGGCGGCGGAGTTCGCGGAGGCGCTCACTTTCGGCGGAGACCTGACCGCCGATGGTGAGGAGGATGAGAGGGAAATCGGACCAGGGTTGCTGCTGCTCGACGAGCTGGCGGAGTTTGGCGATGGCGCCGCCGCTGAGGGCTTCCTCAGAAATGATGGCGGCGCCGGCGCCGAGGCCGACTTCGACGCAGAGCTCATCGACGGAGGCGGCAGAGTGGCAGGGGATCGAACACCGTTCGAGCAGGCCCGCGATGAGGTGGCTGTCTTTTCCTGTGGGCGCGAGGATGATCGTACGGTTTTCGTGCGGGGACGGGTTGGTTTCAGGGTACAGGGCCGTCCTCCTGCGGAGGAGAGCTTCCAATAAATTTGGGAACGCCGGTGAGCACTCCTTCAAAGTGGGTCAACGGGTTGCCAACGGAGACTCGGCCTTTTTCGAGGAAGAGCTCGCGGATGGTGCGTTCGTGGGGGCCACTGCGTTTCTTGACGACGGAGATGGCCTGGCGCAGTTCTCCGGCCCTTTCGAAATAGCGGAAGAGAATGATGGTATCGGCGAGGTAGCTGACGTCGACGGGGGACTGCATGGCAGAGCCGATGACGCCGGCCTGGGCGAGGGTGATGATGGTGGCGATGCCCTGCTGGTTGAGGTAAGAAAAGAGTTCGTGGAGCTGAAGGGCAAGGTACTGCTCATTGGGCATGGCATTGAGCAGGCCGTTCATGCTGTCGATGACGAGGAAGCGGAGGTTCCGGGTGTCGACGAGATCACGAATCTCGGAGACGAACTCGCCGGGTGAGAGCTCGGCTGGGTCGACCTGCTTGACCTGGAGAAGGCCGTTTTCGATGACCGGAGTGGGATCCATGCCGAGGCTCTGGGCGCGGTCGATGAGGGTAGCCAGGGATTCGTCGAAGGTATAGATCGCGGCTTTCTCGCCGCGCTGCGCGGAAGAGCATGCGTAGCGGAAAGCGATGGTGGATTTGCCGCAGCCGGCGGGGCCGGTAAGCAGGGTGCTGGTGCCGGTATCGATACCGCCGGAGAGCAGGTCGTCGAGCTCCTGAATGCCGCTGGGAACGGGCTTGCGCTCGAAGCCGGGCATGTGTTCGGCGGCGATGAGACGGGGAAAGGAGGCGAGGCCACCGGTGCGGATGACGTAGTCGTGGTAGCCCTCGCGGAAGGGGGAGCCGCGGAGCTTGTGGACTTCGAGGCGGCGGCGGCGGATGCCGTAATCGCGCCCGAGGCCCTGCATGACGATGACGCCGTGGGCGATGCTCTGGAGCTGGAGGTCGTCGCTGTCGTTGGACGTACGGTCGTCGAGGAGCAGGACCGTGATGTTGCCGCCGGAGAGATGGCGCTTGAGAGCGAGGATCTGACGGCGGTACTTAAGGGGATCGCGTGCGAGCATGCGCAGCTCGGCGAGGGAATCGAAGACAAGGCGCTGGGGCTGGACTTCGTCGACGCGGCGAAGGATGCCAGCGATGGTGTCGGCCAGCTCGACTTCGGAGGGATGGAAGACGGTGTACTGAGATTCCGGCTTGAGGTCGTCTTCCGGGGGAATCATCTCGAAAATTTCGAGGGCCTGAGTGTTCCAGCCGTGGGAGCGGGCGACCTGTTCGAGTTCGTTGCGGGATTCCGAAAGGGTGACGTAGAGGGTTCGCTCGCCGATGCGGATGCCTTCGAGGAGGAACTGAAGGGCGAGGGTAGTTTTGCCGGTGCCGGGATCACCCTCGATGAGGTAGAGGTGTCCCTGGGGAAATCCGCCGAATAGGATTTCATCGAGGCCGGGGACGCCGGCGTGGAGGCGGTGGGTGGAAGACTGCGAATCCACGGCGGCAGGGCGGTCGTGGAGGGTTTTGCGGGGCCCGGTGGAGGGGTGTTGGGGATTCACCTTTCTGGTCTCCGAACAGTGGACTGCATCGGCGAGACGCCGAGGGTCAAAGAAACTCGAAATTTCGATGCGGAGGGGAGAGGCGGAAGTTGTCCGGGCGGGGAGGGCTGGGGGATTCAGGAAGCGGGGTTTGGGTGGGCGGCGAGTCCGAGGGAGGAGTCGGAGTCGAGAAGGCGGTAGAGAGTGGAGCGGCTGATGCCGAGGAGGCGGGCGGCGCGGACTTTGTTGCCATTGACGCGGGCGAGGACGCGGGTGATGTGATGGAGGATGGCGCGGTCGAGGTTAGGGTCTTCGGTGAACCCGTCCGAGGATCCGCTGGAGACGAAGTCTGCGGCGGGAGGGATGGGGGTGGACCACTGGAGGCGGGGGACATCGAGAGGGCGGATCCACTGACCGGGACAGTCGAGGGCAGCGGTGGAGATGACGGATTCGAGTTCGCGAACGTTGCCGGGCCAGACATGGGCGGCGAGGCGGCTGAGAGTGCCGGGGGCGAAACCGCGGAGGAGCTTGCCGTGGAGGAGGCTCCACTGACGAAGAAAGAGGGCAGCGAGGAGGGGCAGATCGTCGCGACGGTCGCGCAGAGGGGGAAGGAAGAAGCGGATGGCGGTGAGATGGCCGGCAAGATCGGAGCGGAAGGCGCCGGCGGAGGTGAGGCGACGAAGAGAGTGGGAGGCTCCGACGACGATCTGGAGGGGGCCGGGCATCCGGAGGTGGCGGAGGCGTTCGTGGGCGGCGCGCTCGAGGAAGTCGCGGAGGAGGCGTTGCTGGTCCGGGGACAGCTCGTCGACGCGGGAAAGATAGGCGAGACCGCCGGCGGAGTCCTTCCAGAAGGCCTGAGGTCCATTCAGGAAGTCGGAGGCAAGAGCGGGGGCGAAAGGTCCGGCGGAGGACGGGCCGATGCGATGGAGAGTTTGGGCGGCGAGAAGCTTGCCGGTTCCGGGTTCGCCTTCGACGGTGACGAGACGGAAATGGGGAGCGGTGCAGCGCATGCGGGCGAAGAGCTGCTGCATGGCGAGACTGCGGCCAGCCATGGCGCCGAGCATCCACTTTTCCGGATGGAGGGCGTACGGCTGGAGCGCTTCGACGCTGAGAGGTTCGGAGGACAGAAGGGTGGCAGCGGCATCGTCTGCAGGGAGCAAGGGGTCGGGGTAGTGGGGGCCGCGCGGTTCGACGCGGTTGCTGTGGTCGTGATTGGTTTGGCTCTCGATCTGCGGCAGTTGCACGGTTCCTTCCCCCATCTGCTGGTGAGGTTATCGGCAAAGCAACGAGGAAGATGAAGGCGGGTTGCGCTCTGGAATCAAAGGGTAAGCCGATATTCGCAAACAGAGCTATCCGCGGGAAAGGCAGACGGCATCCCAGGAATTCGGGCGTGATCGATAAGCCTGTTTTGGGGCCACAGACGACCAGGGAGCCAGAGATGAAAAGAGAATTGGCATTTGCGGTTTTGCTGTCCGCGTTGCTTTGGTGTGCGCCGCCGATAGCGCACGCACAGATGGGGATTGCGATCAGCGTGAATTTTGCGCCGCCGCCCCTGCCGGTATATGAGCAGCCGCCATGCCCTACGGAGGGCTACCTGTGGACACCGGGATACTGGGCCTGGGATCCCGATTATGGCTATTACTGGGTGCCCGGGGTATGGGCGGCGCCTCCGCAGGCGGGGCTGCTGTGGACGCCGGGATACTGGGGGTATGGCGATGGGGCTTACGGCTGGCATGACGGATACTGGGCGCCGCAGGTGGGCTATTACGGGGGCGTCGATTACGGCTGGGGCTACGACGGGGCCGGCTTTGTGGGCGGCATGTGGGCCGGGAATGTCTTCCGCTACAACACGGCGGTGATGCGGGTGAACACCACGGTGATCCGCAACGTGTACGTCGATCGGACCGCAGTGCGGCGGGAGGAAGGACCGCGCGCGAGCTTCAATGGACCGGGGGGCGCGACGGCGCGGCCGACCGCTCGCGAAGAACAGGCGATGCACGAGCGGCATTTCGAACGGACGGCGGCGCAAACGGACCGTATGACGGCCGCGCGGAGAGATCCTCAGGCGCGCTTCGCCATGAACCACGGAGCACCGAGGGCGGCCGCGATGGCGCGTGTGGGCGAGAGGCCGGTGGCGGCGACGAATCATCCGAGCTCGCCGGAGATCCGGGCAGCGCAGGCGCAGAGCCGAGGCGCGCACTCGGCTGCGGCGATGTCACGGCCCGGAGCGGCGAGACGTCCGGCAGGCGGCGAAAGCCGGCCAGTAGCGGGCAGAAACGCAGCGACTCGCCCGAATGAGAGTCGGCCTGAGACGACACGGGCGAATGAAGCGCGGCCGGCGCGGTCGTCCGAAGGGAGTCGAGCGACTTCACCGGCCCGCAGTGCCGAACGGGCGCCGGCGCGGAGCATGACGCCCCGTCCGGAGAGCCGGCCGATGACGCCTGCGCGGACTGAGAGGGCTCCGGAGAGCCACACGGCGACGCCGCACAGCGAGAGCCGTCCGGCTCCGACGCCGCGAACGACGCCGCGAACGGAGGCGCGTCCGGAGAGCCGACCTCGTTCTCAACCTGCAGAGAGACCCGCTCCGCATCCGACCTCTCATCCTGCGGCAAGTCCTGCTGGACACGCGGAGAGTCGCCCTGCTCCCCGTCCTGCGGAAAGGCCGGCGGCTCGCCCGGAGGCGCGTCCGGAGAGCCGACCTGCTCCTCACCCTGCGGAGCGCCCTGCTGCTCATCCGGAGGCGCGTCCGGCTCCGCATCCTCAGGCGAAGCCGGAGAACCACCCGGCTTCGCATCCGGAGGAGAAGCCGCACTCATCGCTTCTGACTGAGTAAAGACGAAAAGGGCAGGCCCGAGAGCCTGCCCTTTTCATTTCGGAAGATCGAAGCGGGCGAACTAGGCCGACGGCATGGTTGCGTTGTGGGGGATGTGCGGGGCGAGCGGATCGGCCGCGCGCGCGGAAGGCTGGTCAGAGAAGATTTTGCCGTCGCGAATATGGACGACGCGGTGGGCGTATTCGGCGATATCCGGCTCGTGAGTGACGAGGACAATGGTGTTGCCGCGGCGGTGAAGATCGTCGAAGAGAGACATGATTTCGACGCCGGTTTTCGAGTCAAGGTTCCCAGTAGGTTCGTCGGCCAGGATGATGGAGGGATTGTTGACGAGGGCGCGGGCGATGGCGACGCGCTGGCGCTGGCCGCCGGAAAGCTCGTTGGGCTTGTGCTGCATGCGAGCTTCGAGGTTGACGGCGGTGAGGGCACCTTTTGCGCGTTCCAGGCGCTCATCGGCGGGCGTGCCGTTGTAGATGAGGGGGAGCTCGACGTTGTGCAGCGCGGTGGCGCGGGCGAGCAGGTTAAAGGTCTGGAAGACGAAACCAATTTCCTTGTTGCGGATGCGGGCCAGCTCGTCGTCATTGAGCTCGCTGACGAGGTGGCCGTTCAGCCAGTATTTGCCGCTGGAGGGGGTATCGAGGCAGCCGATGAGGTTCATCAGCGTGGACTTGCCGGAGCCCGAAGGTCCCATGATGGCGACGTATTCATTGCGGCGGATGCGCAGAGAGATGCCCTGGAGGGCCTGGACCTGCTGTTCGGAGCCCATGTCGTAAGTCTTCCAGATGTCTTCGACGACGATGATGTCGTTCGGCGAGGCGCTGGAGGCGGTTCCGATTTCCGCTTCGGTCGTTGTGTCTGGCGCCATAGGACTCCTGTGACCTGTAGATGATGAACGAGGAACGAAGCCGGGAGAGGTGGCCCGGCTTGTCTATTTTACGTAGATGACGCGTTGTTCTGCTGCGGAGCGGCCAGAGTCGTATCCTGCTTGACCAGCGCGTTCGGCTTGAGGTCGCGCAGGATCCGATAGGTGCCGGTGACGATGCGGTCGCCGGACTTGAGGCCGCTGGTAACTTCGATGTCGGTGGCACCGGTGATGCCGGTAGTCACGGGGACGAAGTGGACGCGGTCTTTGCCCTTGATCTTCGAGACCACGAAGACGCCCTGGACTTGGGGTGAGGGCTGCTGGCTATTCGTAGTGGTTGCTGCGGAGACGGTCTGCCCATGTTCGGCGGCCTCAAGCTGTTTCGGGTCGCGCATGACGAGGGCCTGGATGGGGATGGCGACGACGTCGTCCTTGCTGGCGGTGGTGATCTTCGCGGTGGTGGATAGGCCGGGACGCAGCTCGTCAGAGGGGTGATCGAGGGTGACGACGACCTTGAAGTCCTTGGCCTCTTCGACGCCGGTGGTGGACTGGCTGGTGGACTGGCCGCTGGAGCGAAGGAGGGCCTGATCGCCGACCTCGGTGACGTGGCCTTTGAAGACTTTGCCGGGTATGGCGTCGACGGAGACGTCGGCAGGCTGACCCAGCCTGACATTGACGATATCGGTTTCATCCACCTTAACCTCGGCGGTAATGACGGACATGTCGGCAATGGTCATGAGGGTGGAGCCTTCGGTGTTCTGAATGCCCTGCACCACCATCTCACCCTGGCGGATCGGCTCGTTGGTGACGATGCCGTCGAAGGGCGCGATGGCGATGGTGCGGCTCAGGAGATCCTGCTGGACCTTGAGATCGGCCACCTGAGTGCGGAAATGGCCGCGGGCGGAGGCAGTCTGTGCTTTGGACTGGGCGAGTGCGGCCTGGGCCTGAGCGAGGCTGGCGACATCGAGATCGTAGGCGGCTTTCTTGGCGTCGAAGTCCTGCTTGGACATGACCTGGGCCTGGTAGAGGGCCTCGGCGCGCTGGTAGTCGAGTTTTTTCTGTTCGAGGTCGGCCCGAGCGTGCTCGACGTTAGCTTCCTGAGTACGCTCGGCGGCGATGTAAGAATTGATGTCGGTGTCGGCAGCGGCGATCGCGGCCTGCTGGCCAGCGACATTGGCTGCCTGCTGCACATTCTCGATGGTGGCGACGATCTCGCCCTTCTTTACGCGGTCGCCCTCAGCGACATAGAAATGGGTAACGCGGCCCATGGCGTTGGCGCCGACGTTCACATAGGTCTTGGGCGTGATCTGTCCGGTTGCGTTGACGAGCGAGACGAGATTCTCGCGGCTGACTGTTCCCATGAGGACTTTGGTATAGCCCGACTGCGCACGCATGATGGTGAGCCCAACCACTCCGGCGAGAACCAGGACGACAGCGGCAATAATGAAGAACTTTTTCAAGACAGTTGTTCCTTCGCGAAGGATTACGCAAGTTCGGAAACGGCAGTTCCCCGAAAACGCCGGCTGGATGCGTGCCGTTCCTTATCCTGCGGGTGGGAGCGCCGGGCCGGAACGAGGTACAGTTCCGGGAATTGGACGTCCACCGCGGCTGCCGGTTATTTGCAGAGAGAGATTTCCACGCCATGATAACAAATCAGGAGCGGAAATCTGCCCACGGAAGGGTAACCGGAACGTCCAAAGGGACAGCAGGTGGAGCAGGAATTGCTTGAAAAGGCACGTCGTGATCTCTAGAATTGAAGGCGCCCCCAAGGAGTCGCAGTCGACGTATGTGCAGGAACCGGTTTTTCCTCCCTTCCACGCTTCTGATCGCATTGCTGGCCGGCCCAGGAATCCGGGCTGCCCAGGCCCGTGTCCATGCCTCGCAGGATCAGGCCCAGAGTTCCCAGGATAGTCAGGCGCAAAGCTCTCAGGACAATGAGGATCCGCTGAAGCGACCGCTTTCGGACAAGGAAAGGCTGAAACAGCAGAAAGAGCTGAAAAACGAGATTGGCAAGACCTACCGTAAGTGGCTGGACGAGGACGTCCGCTGGATCATTACCGACCAGGAAAAGAAGGCGTTTCTAAGCCTGAGCAACGACGAGGAGCGGGACGCGTTCATCGAGCAGTTCTGGCGGCGGCGGAATCCGAACCCGGATTCACCGGAAAACGAGTTCCGGGAAGAGCATTATCGGCGGATCGCCTACGCCAATGAGCACTTTGCGGCGGGCAAGCCGGGGTGGATGACGGACCGGGGGCATATTTATATCGCGTTCGGACCACCGGACAGCATCGAATCGCACCCGGCGGGTGGTAACTACGAGCGTCCGCTGGACGAGGGCGGGGGCGAGACGTCCACGTTTCCTTTCGAGACCTGGCATTACCGGTATCTGGAAGGAATCGGGGAGAACGTTGACATCGAGTTTGTGGATCCGTGCATGTGCGGCGACTATCACATGACGATCGACCGCTCGGAAAAGGACGCGCTGCTGCACGTGCCGAACGCCGGCCAGACGCTCTATGAAGAGATGGGCATGGCAAAGAAGGCGGACCGGTTCAAGGGCGGGCTGGAGAATCTGGGGACGGGGCCGGATACGTCGGCGAACCAGTCAAAGGAGTTCGACCGGATCGAGATGTACGCGAAGCTGATGGCGCCGCCGCCGATTAAGTTCAAGGACATGGATCTGGCGTCGTTCCTGTCGAGCCACAAGGTGCTGAACGGACCGTTCTTTCCGTTTGAAGTGCGCACGGATTTCGTGAAGGTGACGGACGACACGGTACTGGTGCCGATCACGCTGCAGATCAAGAACCGGGATATCACGTTTAACACGAAGGATGGTGTGGCGCGGGGCACGGTGAGCATCATCGGGCGGGTTTCGACGATCACCGACCGGGTGGTGCAGAGTTTTGAGGATTCGGTGTATGTGGAAGAGCCCGCGGAGTTGCTGCCGAGGACGCTGAACAACGCGTCGCTGTATTGGAAGGCGTTGCCGTTGCGGCCAGGGCGCTATCGGATCGATATTGCAATCAAGGATGTCAACAATCCGGATCATCTGGGGATCTGGGCGCAGGCGGTGACGGTGCCGCGCTACGACGACGATCGGCTGGCAACGTCGTCGCTGATTCTGGCGGACAGAATGGAGCGGGTGCCGTCAAAGGAGATCGGGGCTGGGTCGTTCATCCTCGGGAACACGTTCGTGCGGCCGCGGGTAACGCCGAACGCGACCCAGGCGGCGGTGTTCCATCGGGGCCAGAACCTGAACTTCTGGATGCAGGTTTATAATCTTGGCCTGGACGACAAGAGCAAGCAAAACAACGCCACGATCAACTACGAGATTCTGAACGTGGCCACGAACAAAGCAATTCTGAACACGCAGGAAGACTCGAAGAAGCTCGGCGCCAGCTCGGATCAGCTAACGCTGGAAAAATCACTCCCCCTTGCAAGTCTGGAGCCTGGAAAGTACACCGTGAAGATCAGCGTGGACGACGACGTAACGCGGCAGCAGATCGCGCAATCGGCAAATTTTACGGTGGAGTAGGCTCAGAAAGAAGGCTCCGGGCGGGCAACGCCCTGGAGCGCACCCCAGCGGCCGAAAGAGCGGCGGGGTGGAAACGAATTGGGAGCAGCCAGGGAGACGATGACGCAAGTATTCGAGTGAGACGACGTATCTCCATTTCCGGTCCGTTCCTGCTTGCTGTGGTGGTCTTGTGCGCAGCGGGGGCGCAGGCGGGCGCTCAGCCCAACACTCTGTCAGGAGTGGTGAGGGACAGCCGGGGTACGCCGCAGACCGGGGCGGCGGTGGAGTTGCTGCGACCCGATCTTTCAGGGATCGCCGAAGTCTACACAGACGAGCATGGGCGGTATCGGCTGGAAGCGATTCTGCCGGGCGTATACGAATTGAAGGCATCGGGCGCGCTGTTTCTGCCGACTTTGCGGGAAAACCTGCGGGTACTGGGCGGATCGAAGATGGTAGTGAACCTGACGCTGAACACGCTTTACGAGGCGTTCCGGTGGCTGCCGGCGAAGCCGCGTCAGGCGGACGAGCCAAAAGATGACTGGACCTGGACACTGCGGCTGTCTGCGAATCGACCGCTGCTGCGGCTGCTGCAGGATGGTCCGCTGGTGGTGGTGACGAACGGGGACGGTTCGGCGCCGGCGCTGAAGGCGCGAGTGACGGTGCGGGGCGGCGAGAGCGGGTTTGGCGACGGCGGTATTCACAACGACTTTGAAATGGAGCGCGCGCCAGACGACGGGCGGGCGATGATTTTCCGGGCCGATCTGAGCCAGGCGGAGCAGCCTTCGCTGAATTCAATGATCGGGTATGAGCAGGAACTGGCGCCGGGGCACACGTTCCGCACCATCGCTGCGGTGGAGTCGCGACCAGACATCCTGGCGGGGCCGGACGCGCAGGGGCTGCAGGCAATCGAGATGCGTTCGGGCCAGACGATGAGCTTCGGCGAGGCGGTGCAGGCGGAGTTCGGGGATGATGCCGAGGCAATCCATCTGGGAGAGACTCTGGTGGCCAACCATCCTTTTGCCGCGCTGACGGTGCGGCGAGGGAACAGCACGATCGCCTATCGGGTTTCAACGGCACCGGGGATCCAGCAGGTGGAAGATCTGGATCGAGAGGGGACGGTCGAGCCAAAACTGGCGCAAAGCAACGGGCGGCTGGTGATCGAGCAGGGGCTGCATCAGGAACTGGCCATTGCCCGCGACCGTGGCGACACTCGCATGAAGGTAAAGGTCTGGCATGAGCGGATGGACCACGCGGTTATGAGCGGAGGAGGGAACATCTCCGCGGCAGACTGGGCCGGCGGGAACCTGCTGTATGACGAGTCCAGCGATCTGCTGCGCGCGACGGGGGGCGCTCTGGCGGGCAATGGCGTGCTGAGCGAGGTGGAGCAGCGGGTGAACGGAAGCACCTGGATCGCCTTTGACGTGGCGCTGGGCGATGCGCTGGCGATGAATGATGTGGCGCCGGGGACGGAGAGCCTGGGCCAGGTGCTGGCGAGCATAAAAGGGCGGGAAACGCCGATGTACAGCGCGCGGGTTCGAGGCAAGGCAGGAAACGCGGGCACACAGTGGCAGGCCTCGTACCGGTGGCAGGCGGCGAGCACGCTGACGCCGGTGGACGCGTTTGCGACGGGCGTTCCGGACGCGTATATGAGTTTCCTGGTGCGGCAGCCAATTCGATACCGGCGGATCATTCCGAACGGCGTGGAAGCGCTGGTGGATGTGCGCAATCTGTTTGCAGAAGGATATCGGCCGTTCGTGTCGCGCGACGGCAGCACGCTGTATTTTGCCGAAGCCGCTCGCTGCGTGCAGGGCGGACTCTCCTTTACATTCTGAGCGATACTTTTCGGGCGCAGGCGGTGCGCTGCGCGGGTGCAAGAGATGGCTGCCGGGCAGCGAACGGGCGCTGCGGGCGCTGGTTTTCGACATGCTATAGTGAAAAAGGTGCGGCTGATTTCCGCTGCGTGGAGGACTTCCGCGCGCCGCCCTCCTTTCGTGGACGCGTAGCTCAATTGGCAGAGCATTCGACTCTTAATCGACAGGTTGAAGGTTCGATTCCTTCCGCGTCCACCATGATTTCCGCGCGGACGAGAGGTCGTTCACTTCGCTGCGCCGGGGTTTCAGCCGGAATAGGCTTCTACGACTCCCCCCACCTTGATTGAGGGCTGGCCGGTTGTTGCGGAGATGTACGGTACATTGTCGGCCATGACGTCGTCCGGGAATCGCCAGGCGGTTGCCAATACGCCGGTACCCGCGACAGTTCCGATATAGATAAATTCACCGGCCTGCACGGGGTCATAGATATGGGTGCTGTCCACGGAATTCAGGACGAGTTGTTCGACGGAACCGGCACCGAGGCTGAGCAAAGCGGTAGCGGGATCCGTGAACCCCGCCTGCTGAACGGCGAAACCGTCGAACTCCAGAATGGCGATGGTGGATGGCTGTTCGAAGATGATGGCGGCAACATCGGTGCTTTCGCGGCGAACGATTTTGCAGTTCTGCAGAATCAGACTCGAACCGGTCCAGGCATTGAGGCCATTGGGAGGGGGTGGGGGTCGCAGAAAACCGCATGCGTGGGACTGTTTTCCCCAGTCGAAATGCGATGGGAAAAAGGTGACGTTTTTTGCCTGGAGGGTGCCGAAGTTTTCAATGACGGCGAAGATGACGGGTGCTGTCAGGGTGCAGTTCGAGACAGAAAGGGACGCCACCGCATCGGGGTTGCCGGTTTCGACGTAGCCGATCAGGAAAGCTGCTCCCGCTAATGTGCCGGTGCAATCGGACACAGTTACAGTGTCGATGCTAAATCGAGCCGATCCCAAAACCGTGTAGAGGCGCATGAGGGACACGCTGTTGAACGTGGAGCCCGTGACAGCGACCCGGGAGATATTGCCGGAGTAACCTTCCGGGCAATTCAGCGCAATGGAATCATCTTCAGTAGCGATTCTGCAATTGGAAATGGCAATGTCATTGGCCGGCCCGTCCACGTGAATGCCATCGGAATTGATGCCTTCGCCCCGTATGACGCATCCGGCTACGGTGACGTTACCGACGTTGGAGAGGCGGATGTGAAAGGCCGGCGTATCGACGACCGCCAGATTCTCGATCGATATGTTGTCGAGATTCATCAGGTGGATGCCGAAGTACCAGACCGTGTCACTCCCATGGGGTTGGCCGGTCGTGGAGACGCCATCGTGGCCGTTCCCCTGATTACCGTTGAGAGTGAAATTACTCAGCGAAACGTTTTTGCCTCGGGGAGGAGCAGGCGGGCCGGGGCTGTTGGTGGTCGCTGCATCGGGGGGGCCGTTGTGGATGCCGTCGTTGTTGGTCCCCGATTTGACGAAGAAGCCAGTGCCGCAGCCCAGCCCAGCGATGCTCCAATACCCGCCAGCAGGCGGGAAGAGCCCCGAGATGAGAGCGCTGCCGTCGATGATGAAGGTGATGGGATTGGCGGCGGAAGCGCCTGCCATGGCGGCGTTGATACGGGGACCGTCATCGGTCGCAGCGCCGTGCCGGTACTTGTTTCTTCCGTTTCCGAGATCGCAGTCGAGAGCGCAACCGATTTCCGAAGCGCGGATGTAGCTCATCCCCGAAACCGGCGTGGGGGCGGCAGCCGGCCCCAGACAAGGTATATCGGTTTGAGATTCGGCGCAGCCCAGCAGCGGACCGCCGATGGCCGAGCCGGCAGCGAGGAGCCCAGCCTTCACAACAAAGGATCGGCGGGTTATCCGCTGATCGACGGAGTCTGTTTTGCAGCGTTGGTCGTGCATGGTCCCCCATCAGCTGAAGCTTCAATCACGCACGCCAAAAAAGCGGGCCGGACCGTGCCGGTGCCGATCCAGGGAAAGTGTGCCAATGGAGAATCATTTACTAACATCATACGGTATCTTGTCTACTGCCCCAAAGGGCTCGAATACCGATTCTCCCGGACGGCGTTGTTGTGCGGGGGGACGATGCAGGACGTTGTTCACGCCGGAGGCTGAACGAGGGCTCGAATGACCGTCGCATGCGCCCAGCCAAAATCGACTTCTGAGGTTTCCAGCGCCTTTATGGGGAGATTAGCAGCCCTGAGGAGTTCGGTCATCGATCGCACCGAATAGCGGTTGATGTGCTCGTGGATAAAGAGGGAGACCGTTCTGTCCCCTGCCAGCAATCGATTCAAATCATGGTCACTGATTTCGATGGGGACCTCGATATAGAGGTGGCCGCCTGGTTTGACAATAGAGGCGGCTTTCTTCGTGAGGAGGAGTGGATTCGTGACATGCTCGAGCACGTGAGCGAGTTGAACATAGGAGTAAGCGGTGAGGTCGGATTCTTTTGGGATTCTGATGATGCCCGGCACCGGAGGAATGTTGGAGATCTCAAAGACGTACTTGACCCCGGGCAGATCGGGGAGAAACTTACCATCGGCTCCTCCATAATCCAGCATGGAAAAGCCGGGTTCGGGGGCGATACGCGTAGTCAGCCATTGGCTAAGGCCTATGGTTCGGGCGTCAATTTCCTGGCGACAAAGACCCACATCCCGAGCAATCGCCGCATAGGAAGGCTCTAACCGGATTCGCTCGCGGTTGTAAGAGTCGGCACGGTAATCGGCATACAGTCCTGCAAGGGACTCGTCGGGAAAGGGAATTTTCGTCTGCACAAACGTGCAGCTTCGACAGATCTCCATCTCAGCGAATACGGTGTCGCCGTAGATTCTGTGGAGTGCTTTGCCGAGGAGCGGCAATTGCCGCAGCAGTCTCTTGAAGGGGTGGGTTGCAGACGAGATGCCAAGTTCGACATTGAGCACGCGCTTGAGAAAGAATGGGGCAATCGGCCCGAGAAAGCCGAGATCCTCAGCTGCGTCTCTACCGCAATTCCTGCACTCACCCACGCGCTGATTCTCCCCTTGAATTCAGAATAGCCTGCATAGGCCGGACACCACCACCACCTCTATGGAGCGTATCGCCGGAAGGCGCAGTGACGGCGAGCACCAGCCGGGCGGAGCCTTGCGGAGTTGGTCAGGGAAGCCTCACGGTACTCAGTCTGGGCGATACCAATTCGCGGTCCGCTGGATCGCCTGCTCCAGTGGCGTAATCTCGCGCAGCTCAAGCAGTTTACGGGCGCGATCGACGGAGGGGACATAGCGAAGCAGTGGTTTGTCGGGAACAGGTTCGCGAGCGACCAGGATTTCTGTGCTGGGATTCAGGGTGGCTGCGACCGTCTGGGCCAGTTCGAGGATGCTCACATCACGGTCGGAGCCGACGTTGACCGGCAGGAGGGCTGGAGCCCGGAACAAGATTGTCCACAACCAGACGGCGAGGTCGGCAGCATACAGGTAGGAGCGTCGAGGCGTGCCGTCGCCCTGAATCCGAATGGGGCGGCCCGCGAGGACATCTCCGATAAAGTTGCCGATGGCAAAGTGCTGGTTGAGCGGGAGGTGGGGACCGCAAAAGGCCCAGCACCGAGCGATCTTGCATTCGAGGCTGCTGTTTTGCTGAAACAGTGCGCAGAGAAGCTCCGCGGCGCGTTTTCCTTCGGCGTAGACACTGCCTGGCATGAGCGGGTCGGGGGCGCCACTATAGGTCTCCGGAACGTGGGTGATCTCATCGGGCTGCTTGCCATATACGGCGCCCGAACTGGTGAGCAGGAATCTGCGAGCGCCACAGCAGAGCGTAAACTGCAGGACGCGTTCGGTTCCCGCGATGATGGTGGAGAACGTCTCGAGCGGCTCTTCGGCAACTGTCTTAGCGTAAGTATCGGTCGCCGCGTGAATCACGTGACTGAACTGGCCTCGGGGAAAGGCGAAGGTGCGGACATCTCCTTCAAGCAGGGAGACGGCGGGATCGCCGGCAAGATGAGGACATTTCGCCGCGAACGCGCGAGGATTGCGGGTGAGCACGGTGAGGGAAGACTTCAGGCTGAGCTCGCGATTGATATGGCAGAAGCTCTCGACGAGCCAACAGCCGAAGAAGCCGGTACCGCCGGTGATAAAGAGCCGGCAGTTGCGGGCGTCTTCCCAGAGAGGCGCGGTCTGTTGCAGCACCAGGTCGAGATCGTGCGCGGGAAGAGGCCGGGTTAGTTTCATTCGTCCTCGAGCGCGGGAATGATCATATTGGCAAGGAACTCCTCGCGGGGGAGGAAGGGGAAGAGATCCTCGAGTGGTTTGGAGACGAAGGAACCGTCCGGCCTTTGGTAGGACTGCAGGCGAGGAGCTCTCACTTCGTCGGGGATGACGTGAACATCGACAATGGCGGGGCCATCGATGGCAAGCGCGCGCCGGACATCGTCGCGGAGGTTTTTCTGGTTCTCAATCACCAGGGCGGGAATGCCATAGGATGCGGCGATTCTGCTCATATCCGGCACGCTGAGACCAGTGGCGCGGTCGCAGCCGATGCTGGGTTTGCCGAAGTAGCCGGTTTGCGAAGCGCGGATGGACGCGTAGCCGTCATTGTTGAGGATGAAGAATTTGACGGGAAGCTGAAGCCGTGCCGCGGTCTCCAGTTCCTGGATGTTGAACTGGAATCCGCCATCGCCATCGACGAGGATGGTGCGGCGACGGCCGCCGCCGATGCAGACCGCGAGAGACATGGGCAAGCCGTAGCCCATCGCGCCGAGGCCTGCGGTGTGAAAGATGCGCTGACCGTTGCGCGTGGGGCAGGCGAGGAGAAAGATCTCGATACCGCTGCCGGAGCTGCCAGAGACCAGGAGGTCGTCGGGGCGTGACTCAGTGCCGATGACCTCGGCGAGGTTATAGATGCTGACCTTGCTGTCCGGCTTGCGGTGCTCATCGGTCACTACAGGGTAGCGAGTTTTCCAGGCGGCACAGCGGAGATCCCAAGCGCTGTGATCGCGAAGACGGATTTTGTCTTTCTGTCGCAGGAGTTCGAGAAGAAAGTCGCGGGCGTCTGCACAGATGGGCTGCTGCAGATGGGGATGCAATTTGGCGAGTTCCGCAGGATCGATATCAACGGCGACCTTGTGAGCAGCGCGGGCAAGGTTCTGGGGGGCGTAACCCGTAATCGCGAAGTCGAGGCGGACGCCGATGGACAGGAGGAAATCGCAATTCTGGAGGGCAAAGTTGGCGCCACGGGCAGCGACCGAACCGGGACGGCCGACAAAGGTCGGCTCATCGCTGGGGACCATGTCTGCGGCGCACCAGGTGGCGACAGAGGGGATGCGCAGGAAATTGCGCAGTTCCTCAAACTCCTGGGTGGCGCGGGCGAGACGAATGCCGTTACCGGCGAAGAGCAGAGGCCGGTCGGCCTGGTTCAGTTTTTCGATAAGGCGAGAGACTTCATCGTGCAGATTGCTTCGTCCTGCAGGAGCGTTCAATTCGGCGGGGTCGAAGGCGCGGAGCGAATCAGGATCGGGAATCGGCGATGCCTGAACGTCGAGGGGGATATCCACCCAAACGGGCCCGGGGCGGCCATGGACGGCGAGCCAGACCGCCTTCTCGAGGTGGTAACGGATGTCGTGGGGATCGAGAACCGTGACTGCGTATTTAGTGATCGGGCGAACGATGGAGACGATGTCGATTTCCTGCACGCCGAGCTGGCGCATCCCGAGTGGGCTGCCATCGGAAGCGAACATGCGGTCGGGGCGCTTGACCTGTCCGGAGAGAAAAAGCGTTGGAGTGGAATCGAGCCAGGCGCCAGCGACGCCGGTAATCGCGTTGGTGCCGCCGGGGCCGGTGGTGACCATGCAGACTCCCAGGTGGCCGGTGACTTTCGCATAGGCTTCCGCGCACATGGCGCTGGCCTGCTCGTGCGAATTGCAAATGGGTTCGATGGCCGATTCCGCAGACAGAGACTGGTTAAGGTGCATTGCGCCGCCACCGGTGACGAGAAAGACGTGTTTGACTCTCTGGTCGGCGACGAAGCGCAGCACGTAGTCGGAAAGCTTCATGAATTCAATCGTAAATGCACGGAGGCAGGAGAAACGCAGACGCGTTTCAGGGACGGCTGAAGACTTCCTGAACGTTGAGATCCTGGGCGGCGAGGATGGCATCGACGAGTTCCCGGACAGCGCCATTTCCGCCGCTGGCTTTGGTGACGAACTGTACAGCTTCCAGGACGACCGGGGATGCATGGGAAGGCGCGGCAGAAAAACCGGCGATCGAAAGCGCGGCAAGATCGTTGACATCGTCGCCCATAAAGCAGACGTCTGTCAGAGGGATGCCGGCATCGGCAGCGAAGGTGCGGAGGGCTGTGGCCTTGTCGCGGCAGCCTTTCACGACGTAGCGGATCAGCATTTTCTCCGCATAGCGGTCGACCAGGGGGCTGTTTTCTCCGGAGATGAGAGCCAGGGTGAGGCCGGCTCGCCTGGCGAGCGAAACACCCATGATGTCAGAAAAGCAGAAGCGCTTGAACTCTTCTCCCGAGGGTCCCCACCAAAGACCCCCGTCGGTGAGCACCCCGTCAACATCCATGGCGAGGGCACGAAGCCCAGCCAGTTTGGCCCTGGCTGCATCATTAGCGGTCATTGCAGATCAGACCGCTGCGCCCACGCGGCGGAGTTTCTTAATGATCGGTACTTCCCGTTCGTAGACACGCTTGATGCCGTCACCCCTCGACTGCTCCCAGAGCCGAATGTCGCGGACGAGTCGACTGATGCCATTGGGCTCGAGAGAAGCAGCCTGATCGGAGCCCCACATGGCGCGGTCCATCGTAATGTGACGCTCCACGCAGCAGGCGCCGAGGGCGGCAGCACAGACGCTGGTAGGGATACCGGTTTCGTGACCGGAGTAGCCGATGGGTACGCCGTAACGCTCGGCCATGGTGGGGATGGCGCGAAGGTTGAGCTCATCGTAGTTCGCGGGATAGGTGCTGGTGGTATGCATGAGGACGAGATCCCGCTTGCCAAGGACTTCGACGGCGTGGTCGATCTCGTTATAGGTGCTCATGCCGGTGGACAGGATGACAGGCTTGCCAGTTCGCCGAATGTGGCGGAGGAGGTTGTCATCGGTGAGGGAAGCGGAGGCAATTTTATAGACCGGCGGATGGAACTGTTCCAGGAAGTCGACAGAGGCCTCGTCCCATGGTGAAGCAAACCAGGTCATTTTGACGGACCTGCAGAAAGCATCGATCTCTTCGTAGTCTTCCTGGCCGAATTCGAGTCCATGTTTGAGGTCGCCGTTAGTGGGTCCAAAGGGGTTTTCGCGGGGCTTGGCAAGTTCTTCCTGGGTGTAGACAACATCGATGGTGCGCTTCTGGAATTTGACGGCGTCGCAGCCGGCGGCAACGGCAACGCTGATGAGGCGCTTGGCGAGGTCGATGTCGCCGTTATGGTTGATGCCGATTTCAGCGATGATGAAGGCGGGCTGATCGTGGCCGACGAGCCGTTTGCCGATCTGAATTGTGCTCATGGAATATGCTCCTGGGTGTTGCACCGGCGGGGTTCCCAAACGCGTGCGATGGGCTTACCGGGATTGCACGACATGATTGCCGAAGCCGGATCAGAGTACCGCGCTCTGAAATTACCATAACGAATCCGAGATGTGCATTACCGGGTTACCTGGGTTGCAACCGGATCGGGTTGTGCGGCGCACACGCTAAGCTCAATCCAGTCGCACAGCATGTGTCCGCAGAGGATGTGACCCTCCTGGATACGGGCGGTGTCTTTCGACGGAATGCAGATGGTGGCGTCGGCAAACCTCATCATGGCTCCGCCGGATTCGCCGGAGAGGGCGACGGTAAAGGCTCCAAGCTGACGGGCGAGTTCGAGGGCGGAGCAAACGTTTCGGCTGTTTCCGGAGGTGGAGATGCCGACGACGACATCGCCCTGATTACAGAGCGCCTCGACCTGGCGAGCGAAAACCTTCTCGTAGCCGTAGTCGTTTCCGATGGCGGTGAGGATAGAAGTATCTGTGGTGAGGGCAATCGAAGGCAGGGCAGGCCGCTCACGACGAAAGCGCCCCATGAGTTCGGCAGCCAGATGTTGCGAATCCGCCGCGCTTCCGCCGTTTCCGCACCAGAGGATTTTTTTACCGGCAAAGATGGCGCGGGTCATTTCGGAGGCGATGCGCTCGAGTGTTGGCTGCTGGGGTATCAGCGCTTCGACGATGCGGAGGTGCTCTTGAAACGCCTTTTGAAAGACGTCGGTGGAAGAAACCGTCGATGGCATGGTGACTCCTGAATCAGAGGTACAGCAGGTTAGGGAATCACGGGCAGCTCGGAAGAGAGCTTGGCGTGACTCTGCGCACGGAGCGCAGCAAAATTTGCGATTGTCTCGACCACGTAATCGAGCATAGGTTTCGTCAGTCCCGGGTAGACGCCGACCCAGAAGACGTTGTTCATGACGAAGTCGGTGTTGGGGAGGGTTCCGATGACTCGGTATTCGCAACCTTCGTAGGCGGGCTGGCGCAGGAGATTGCCGCCGAAGAGGAGACGGGTGCTGATTTTCCGCGCTTCCAGAGCGCGGATGAGTTCGTCGCGACGGAAGGGGGCGTTCTCGCGGACACCGATGGGGAATCCGAACCAGGAGGGATCGGAACCGGGCGTGGCTTCGGGCAGGATCAGGAACTCCTCAAGGGGCTGAAGCGCGGCGCGAAGGTAGCGGAAATTCTCTTTGCGCCGCTCGATGAAGGTGGGAAGCTTCTCAATTTGCGAGGCACCGAGCGCGGCCTGCATGTCAGTGGCCTTGAGGTTGTAGCCGATGTGCGAGTAAGTGTACTTGTGATCGTATCCGCAGGGCAGGGTGCCGAGCTGCCACTCAAAGCGCTTGCCGCAGGTATTGTCTTTGCCGGTATGGCACCAGCAGTCGCGGCCCCAGTCGCGAAAGGACTCGATAAGCAGCTGCAGAGCGGGCTTGTCGGTCAGTACCGCGCCGCCCTCGCCCATGGTGATGTGGTGAGCGGGGTAGAAGCTCACGGTGGCGATGTCACCAAAGGTACCGACTTTGCGGCCCTTCCATGTGGAACCGAGAGCATCGCAGCAGTCTTCGATGAGCCAGAGGTTGTATTTGCGGACGAAGGCAGTGACCGCATCCAGATCGAAGACGTTGCCCAGGGTGTGGGCAATCATCACCGCCTTGGTCTTCTCGCTGCGGGCAGTCTCCAGCTGGGTTACGTCGATTTCGTAACCAGGAACGGTGACGTCGACGAAGACGGGAGTGAGCCGATTCTGGATGATTGGATTGAGGGTGGTGGGAAATCCTGCGGCCACTGTGATGACTTCGTCGCCCGGCATAAGGCGGCGCTCTTCGAGTTTTGGAGAAGTGAGCGCACTGAGAGCTATGAGATTGGCAGACGAGCCGGAATTGACCAGGGACGCGCAACGGACGCCGACGAAGCGAGCCAGTTTTCTTTCGAAATCCTCGGCGAAGCGACCGGTCGTGAACCAGCAGTCGAGGGCGGAATCCACGACCGCGCCCAGATCGGCGGCGTCGATGACCTTACCGGAAACAGGAACGGAGGAGATCCCCGGGTGGAAATCGCCTGGGGGAAAAGCCTCCTGGAAATACTGGGAACAGAGGGCAAGGATTTGTTGCCGAAGCTGGGTTGCCGTATCTGTCATCGGGATCCGGTGAACTCAGGATACACAATCCAAAAGCCGGAGTGTACTGTAAGGGGGAAGAACGCGAAGGCGACCGGGAGCGGAAACTGACGGGAACGGGCGTCGCTCCTTTGGAGAATTGAAAGAGCTGAAATGAAAGCGGTTATCCTGGCAGGCGGGCTGGGCACCAGGCTCAGCGAAGAAACCGGAACTCGTCCAAAGCCGATGGTGGAGATCGGCGGGCGGCCGATTCTCTGGCACATCCTAAAGCTGTATTCGCAGCACGGAATCAATGAGTTCATCGTCTGCTGCGGGTACAAGGGCTACATGATCAAGGAGTATTTCGCCAACTACTTCCTGCATACGTCAGACGTGACCTTTGATATGCAGGGGAATCGGATGGAGGTTCACCAGAGTGTGGTCGAGCCGTGGCGGGTGACTCTGATCGACACCGGGGACCACACAGGTACCGGGGGGCGACTGGCCAAGGTCGGGAAATATTTAGCGGGCGAGGATGCATTCTGCATGACCTATGGAGACGGCCTGAGCGATCTGGACATTAGGGCGACGATCGATTTCCATCGCGGCCATGGCAGAAAGGCGACTTTGACAGCGGTACAGCCGCCGGCCCGATTCGGCGGGCTCAGCCTGGACGGGGCGACGGTTTGCGGATTCCAGGAGAAGCCGAAGGGGGAGGGGGGATGGATCAACGGAGGTTTTTTTGTGCTTTCTCCCACGGTTCTGGATGAGGTCGAAGATCCCCTGTGGATGTTTGAAAACGAGCCTATGCAGAAACTCACGGCGCAGGACCAGGTTCGGGCCTTTTTCCATCGGGGCTTTTGGCAGCCGATGGACACGGTCAGGGACAAGCAGCGGCTGGAGGAGTTGTGGGCGAGCGGGAGCGCCCCGTGGAAGAAATGGTGAACGAATGGCGCGACCGGCGCGTTTTCCTGACGGGGCATACCGGTTTTAAAGGCGGCTGGCTGGCCGTTTGGCTGGCCAGGCTGGGCGCTCATGTGCGCGGCTACGCGCTTGATCCCGCCACGGAGCCCAACTTTTTTGCGGTGGCCGGTGTGAGAAGTGTGCTGGAAGATGGCCGTGGCGATCTTCTGGATCGGCCGCAGCTGGAATCCAGCATGCAGGCGTTTGCGCCTGAGGTTATTTTTCATCTGGCTGCGCAGCCTCTGGTTCGGCGTTCGTACGCTGATCCCCTGGGCACCTACGCCGTCAATGTGATGGGGACGGCGCATGTTCTGGAGGCGGTCCGGAAGACTCCCTCGGTGCGGGCGGTTGTTTGCATCACCACGGACAAGTGTTATGAGAACCGGGAGTGGGTTTGGCCCTACCGGGAGACGGACCCTCTCGGAGGTCATGATCCTTACTCTTCCAGCAAAGCCTGCGCGGAAATCGTAAGCGCAGCGTACCGCAGTTCCTTCCTGTCAGTGGACCGGCCGGGGGGGCACCGAGTGGCTCTGGCCACAGCTCGGGCGGGCAACGTGATTGGCGGGGGAGACTGGTCAGAAGACCGCCTGATTCCCGATCTGATTCGGGGGTTTCAGAGCCGAAAGCCGGTGGTGATTCGGAATCCAAAGGCGGTTCGCCCCTGGCAACACGTTCTGGAGCCCCTACAGGGGTACATCCTGCTGGCCGAGAAGCTGCTGAGCGGGGACCCGCGGGTGGCGTGTGCGTTCAATTTTGGACCCGGAGATGAGGGAGCCTGGCCTGTGGAGCAGATTGCGGACCGGATGGTTGATCTTTGGGGGGAAGGCGCGAATTGGGTTCGAGGCACGGATTCCGGGGTTCACGAGGCAGGAATGCTTCGTCTGGATGCGAGCAAAGCCCGGGCAGAACTTGGCTGGAAGCCGCGACTCGGGATAGAAGAGGCTCTGGATTGGACGATCCGCTGGTATCGTGCCTGGAATGATGGTGCGGAGATGGGCGGCGAGACCCTGAGGCAGATTGCGGATTACGAAGCGGCGGAGGGATCTGGTGGCGGGGTCTCAGGAGCCTGATTGTTGAGGCCCCGCTACAATAGAGGTATCCGCGCGCCCAGAACTCCCAACTGACGTTCTTCCCGGGCCGTCCAATCCTTCTGGTGACGAGGCATTTTCTGATGGCCCCAATTTCCGACGGCGGGGCGCCGGCCGGCTGGCTCGAAGCGCAAAACCGGCGGACACGGCAATGGCTGAGCACAAAGCTCGGAATCGATAAGCCGATCGCTTTTACGATTCTGGCAAGAGCCTGGGCCAGCTTTGCCGGACTGGTGACGGTTGCGCTGATTGCCAGATTTCTGACCCCCGCGGAGCAGGGTTATTACTACACTTTTGGCAGCCTTGTCGCGCTGCAGATCATTTTCGAGCTGGGTTTCTCCTTTGTCATTTTGCAGATGGCCAGCCACGAGCGTGCGCATCTGGAGATTAGTTCTGACGGGATTATCAGCGGCAATCCGGTGTCCCATGCGCGTCTTGCCTCGGTACTTCAAAAAGCAGTCCGCTGGTACTCGAGTGCTGCCGCTCTGTTGGCGGTCTTTCTCCTGCTTGCGGGAAGCTATTTTTTCTCGAAACATGAGCAGGCGGGAAGCCACGTTGCCTGGCACCTGCCATGGGTAGCCGCCGCCATAGCTGCCGCTGTGACTTTTCAGGTGGATCCAATTCTTTCCTTCATGGAAGGCTGCGGGTATGTGGCGAACGTTGCGCGCGTCCGAATGTGCCAGGCGGCGACGGGGAGCCTGCTGGCGTGGACGGCGCTGGTATTGCGCCACGGTCTCTTTGCACCTGCCATGATCATTGCGGGCAATGCGCTGGTGGCGTTTCTGTGGCTTTCCCGGCACAGAAATCTCCTGCTTTCGCTGCTCCGGTACCGAACCAATGGGCATCGAATCCACTGGATCAGGGAAGTCTGGCCGTTCCAGTGGCGGATTGCAGTGAGCTGGCTATGCGGCTACTTTATTTTTCAGCTGTACAATCCGGTGCTGTTTGCTTTTCGCGGGGCGGTGGTTGCGGGCCAAATGGGGATGTCGCTAAGCCTCGCCAACGCGCTGCAGGCGGTGGCCGTGTCATGGATCAACACCAAGGCTGCACCATTCGGAGCCCTGATTGCCCGCCGGGAGTTCGAACGCCTCGACACAATCTTTTTTAAGTCGCTTCGCCAGTCAATGCTTGTGTGTACTTCAGGGGCAGCGTTGGTTTGGTGCGGCGTTCTCTATCTGAACTGGACTCACATGCGATTCGCCAGTCGTCTCCTGGATCCGTTTTCCATGGCTTTTCTCCTGATCACTGTTCTGCTCAACGTAGTTGTGTTTGGCGAGGCGACCTACTTACGTGCTCATAAGCAGGAGAAATTTCTGCTGATTTCGGTACTGGGAGCGGTACTGATGGCCTTGTCCACGTATTTTCTTGGCAAATACTACGGAGCCCCTGGTGTTGTGACCGGCTCATTGCTCATAGGCCTGATTGTGGGGCTGCCCTCAGGAACCTACATATTCGTGAAGTACCGGAGACTCTGGCATGCCTCCTGAGCGCCCGCTGCTTACGATTGCGATTCCGACGTATAACCGAGGTCGATATCTTGCGGAGTTGCTGGAAGTGCTGCAGCCCCAGGTGGCGGGCGAGCCTGGTGTGGAACTACTGATCGCGGACAATGCTTCGACCGACGATACTCCGGCACTTTGTGCGCGACTGATGAGTGAAGGACTGGCATGCCGTTATATCAGGAATGCAGCCAACATCGGCGCCGACGGGAATTTTCTGCTCTGTTTTTCTGAGGCTCGGGGTAAATACGTGTGGCTTCTCGGCGATGATGACATCGTTTTGCCGGGCGCTCTCTCCAGAATCGTGCAGCTTCTGAGCAGGTCGAACTACTCTCTTGTTTACCTCTGTCCTTATCCATTTCGACACGATTATCTGCGGGAACGAAAGGACGACATACTCGGCAGATTTGCTCAGACCGTAACGAACGGTCTCCCGTTTATCAGGAAGGTCGGAACGACGGTCGCTTTCATCAGTGCAATGATTGTGAACAAAGAGCGGTGCGATACTGTCCGGCATCCGCCGTTCCAGTCTTTTGTTGGAACGAATCTGGTCCACCTTGGATGGCTCCTGCCTGCCGTGGCTTCGGGTGGGGAGAGCCTGATCGTCTGGGACAGGATGCTGGGTGCGAGGTCGGCGAATTCGGGTGGTTGGGGGATTGGGCAGGTATTCGGAAGAAATCTTCCCTCGGTAACATGGTCGATCCTGGGGCACTCTTCGGAAATTGCCGTGGAACTCATCAACTGCACTCTCCGGAACTGGTTTCCCGCGATGATTGCGGAGATCCGGCGCGGTACAGCAGGAGAGCTTCAGAACGAAAACATCAGGCAAATGCTGGAACGGGATTTTCGTCCCAACTGGAGGTACTGGGTCTTTGTATATCCGGTTGCGGCCCTGCCGAAAAGAGCGGCGCTGATGTGGCAAGTCGGTGTAAAAAATATCAATCGAGTGTTGCGACTCTCAGCACTGGTGTGCAGCTATCCGGTATGGCGTCGCCAGCTGATATCGAGAACGCCATGATTGCGGCTGTGATCGTCCTCTATCATCCCGACGCCGACCGACTGAAGCAGTCGCTTGCGTGCATTACCAGTCAGGTGCAGCTTATTTATCTGGTCGACAATACGCCACACGATTCCGTGGACCAAGCGCGCGTTCCCGATGGCCTTCCGGACTCCGTTTGCTATTTGGCGCTGCGCCGCAATGTGGGGCTGGCTGCAGCGCAGAACATTGCGATCAGAGAGTGTCTGCAGCGATCGTGCAGCCACATTTTGTTTCTCGACCAGGACAGCCTGCCGGCAGCGGACCTGATTTCGCAAATGCTGGCAGTAGAGTGTTCGTTGTTAATCCGCGGTATAAGAGTGGGCGCGGTTGGGCCGCTCTTCATAGACAGGAAAACGCAGGAGGCGTCTTACGCCATTCGGTACGGTTGGTTCAGGGCGCGAAAGATTCTGATCGGGGCAGCGCAAACTGAGCCGGTCGAAGCAGACTGGATCATTTCTTCAGGCTCGCTGGTCCGCAGTTCGGTTTTCGCGGAGACGGGCGGAATGAGAGACGATCTCTTTATCGACTGGGTCGATGCGGAATGGGGTTTCCGCGCGGGGCGAACCGGGTTCAGGCACTATATCGTCCCTACCGCCGTGATGGAGCATAGTGTTGGCGAAGCGTCTCGCTTTATCGGCGGCCGCGCATTCAATCTGCACAATAATACGAGGAATTACTATATTGTGCGCAATGCCACCTATCTCCTGCGTCCTGAACTGATGGGATGGAAGTGGACTTCAGCTATGCTGTTCCGAATCCCGCGTTACATAGCGCTGCACACGTGGTTCTCTTCCGCGCGGTGGAGAAGTCTGACGACGATGCTGGCGGCGGTGGCGGACGGGGCATTCGGGAGACTGGGTCAGGCGCGCTCGGGAGTCGCGTCGTGAGCGTGGTCGGAGCTATCCTCGTCATGGCCTGCCTGACGATACTGAACTACCGCTTTCGCCGGTCGGTAGTTTATCCGCCCTTTGTCTTCTGTGTCGTGTGGCTTCTGGATTTGTTCGTATTCTGGCTGCAGCCGATACCGATCGATCAGCTGCATTCGGTGACACTGAACCTGGTTGTATTTGGAGCCGTTCTGTTCACGCTCGGTGGATGGGCTTCATTCCTCGTACCGGCGTCGCTGTTTCGCAGGAGATTCACAATCATCGGATTCCCAAAAGGGAGGGGCCGCATCCTGAGCTGGGCCATCGTGGCGGTTTTGGCGATAGCGTTGTGCCTGCAGTTTCGCTACGTCGTGTCTCTGGCTGGAGGTGCTGCCGGGCTTGGTCCGGGGCTGCTTGCCGCGGCGCGCAATTCCATAATCGAGAACCTCAGCGAAAACAGCGAATCGATGCGTCTGTTTACATATGTGACTACCTGGTCGATCTTCGTCGCTTTGCTGTTTCGTCTGGAGAAGCGTCGCGGGGCTTTCCGAGTGGCAGTTGCAATTGCCTTCGTTAGTGCTGTTCTAAGCACCGGACGAGGTCAGATACTCCTCTTATTTGCGGCACTTTCCGCGATTCATTTGATCCGGTCCCATCGGGAAGGATTGGGTCCGGCACTGCGCGTTGTCCGATGGCCTTTGATTGGGTTTGCAGTCTTGTTTGTCGTCCTGATGTTCTCCAATAAACAGACCGACAATCTGCAGGTCAGCGCGGCGGCATACATAGCTCAGTCGGTGGCAGGGTATTTATGCGGATCTGTCGCGGCACTTGATTTAGTACTCAGGCACCCGTGGGTCTATGTTCAGGGCGCTGCGTTGCCTTCAACATTGAGAACCCTCTTTACGATTGCGGGAGCCATGAGGCTGATGCCCTATACGGCACCTCCTGCATTCGAAGCGTACGTGTCCGTTCCTTTTCCCATCAATACCTTCACGTTGTATAAGTCCTTTTATATGGATTACGGACTGTATGGCGCTGTATTGATGATGTCAGTGATTGGGTTTTTCCATTCGCTTCTCTACAGGAAGGCGCGAATGGACTCGGAGTTAGGGCTTTTCATGTTTGCGGTGTCAATGTACCCCCTGATCATGGTGTTCTTTGTGGATGCATACACATCGTTCGCGCTCTATATCCACGCGTTTATCTTCGCCACTGCGTATATGACGCTCCGTTCATTCCGCTGGGGAATATTCCGGGAAGCCGCGGACGATGCGGTGCAACGATCGCAGATCGGCCGTGTGCAGTGAAAGTGGCACTCCTGGGTACCCGCGGTATTCCGGCGCGGTACGGGGGGTTCGAGACGTTCGCCGAAAAGTTGGCCGTTGGCCTGACGGAGCGCGGATTCCAGGTCACCGTGTTCTGCGAAGGTAAAGGGGATCAGCCACCCGCGACGTTTCACGGAGTGGAACTCCACTATCGCTCGGCGGCTCGGCTCGGCCCGCTGCAGACAATCATCTACGACCTGAAATGCCTGTGGTCGGCGCGCAAAGGGTTTGATGTGGTCTATATGCTGGGCTACGGTGTGGCGCCGATGTGCGCGCTGCCGCGGCTATGGGGCACGACGGTCTGGATCAATCCGGACGGCGTGGAATGGGCGCGAGCGAAATGGAATCTGGCGGCGAAGCTCTATTTCCGCTGCATGGAGTGGTTTTGCGTGCGAGCGGCCAATCGGGTGATTGCCGATGCGGAAGCGATTGCGGCGCATCTGATGAGAAGGCACGGGCCATTACGGGCGTGTTCGGTGATCGCATATGGATGCGAAGTGGTGCGCGTAGCGCCCGACCCGGCGCCACTGCGGGATTGGGAGCTGAAGGCAGACGGATATTTTTTAGTGGTGTGCCGGCTGGAGCCGGAGAACCACGTGCTGGAAATCCTGCTCGCCTTTCAGAATTCGCATTCAACGAAGCGGCTTGTGATTGTCGGTGATCACAAGGTATCCACGCCGTACGTGAAAGAGCTGCAGTCGGTGCATGATCCACGAATACGCCTGATAGGGACGATTTACGATGTCCCGGCGCTGACGGCACTGCGCTGTTACGCATTTGCCTATCTGCACGGGCACAGTGTGGGGGGAACGAATCCGTCGCTGCTGGAGGCGATGGGCTGCGGAAACCTGGTACTGGCGCACGACAATCCATTTAACCGCGAGGTGCTGGGCGAGGAAGGCTTGTATTTCAGTACGGTGGAACAGCTCGCGGCGACGATCGACAGCGTGGAAGGACGTGGGGAGGGATTGGACCGCCTGCGATCCGGCGCGCGTGAGCGCGCACGCACGCGCTACCAGTGGACGGATGTGATCGAGCGATATGGGGATCTGTTGCGACAGGCGGCGAAGCCGGCGGGTGGTCGACCCTGACATGCTGAGCATGTACCGCTGCGAAGGCTTACGGTGTCGCAGCGGCAGCCGGTTACTCAATTCGGGGAGACGAGGACACCTGCCTGCAGTTGATCTCGCGAGAGGTGTCGAAAGTGGCGTTTCTGGCCGGCGGCTCAGCGGCCGTGGTCTTCGAGATACTTCTCGACCTCGAGAGCTGCCATGCAGCCGGTGCCCGCTGCAGTGATTGCCTGCCGGTAGCGGCGGTCCTGGACATCGCCGCAGGCAAAGACTCCGGGGACTCGGGTGAAGACGTAATTGTGGGTCTTCACATAGCCATCCTCATCGAGATCGAGTTGGCCGGCAAACATCGCGGCGTTAGGGGTATGGCCAATCCCGAGAAACAGGCCACTAATGTTGAGGTCCTGCTCGACTCCTGTGACAGAGTCGAGCAGGCGAACGCCGGTGACCTCTTTGTGTTCGACTCCGAGCACTTCCTGAATGACGACGTTGGTCATGAAATTGATCTTAGAGTGGGCGATCGCCCTGTCCAACATAATGCGTGAAGCCCGGAAATGCTCCCGGCGATGGAGCAAAGTCACCTTCGAGGCGAACCGGGTGAGGAAGAGTGCTTCTTCCATGGCGGAATCGCCGCCGCCGACGACTGCGATTTCCTTTCCTGAGAAGAAGAAGCCATCGCAGGTGGCGCACGAGCTGACGCCATGCCCGATCAGCGCCTGCTCGGAGGGCAGCCCCAGCCAACGGGCGGAAGCGCCGCTGGCAATGATGAGCGTGCGCGCATGGATCGTCTCGTGGCCCAGGTTCAGGCTGAAGGGATGCTTTGTGAGATCGGCTGTGGCGAGATGGCCGAGTCGGAACTCCGCACCGAAGCGAGAGGCCTGCTTGCGCATGTTCTCGATGAGCTCGGGGCCCTGAATGCCATCCGGCCAGCCCGGGAAGTTTTCGACGAGCGTGGTGATGGAAAGCTGGCCGCCGGGTTCATGACCTTCCAGAACCACGGGTTTCAGGTTGGCGCGGGCGGTGTAGATCGCAGCGGTAAGGCCGGCGCATCCTGAGCCGAGAATGACGGTGTCGAGAATCGTATCTGTCATGTTTTCCGACTTTTCGAATTGTACCTGTGACGGTGGCCGCCGCCATGCTCGAACCAGCGAAAGCCAGTTTCATTCAGGAACCGAGGGCGGCTGTGTTCCCAAATTGAAAAGATGAAGATGGCACCGTCTACGATTCCGGCCTCAGCGACCGCCGCCGCATGTGGAAATGAAACGGGACGCGCTGCAAGCGACCGCAGCGGACTCCGGAGGGCCCGCCATGTGCTGTGCATCGAAATTACCGGCAGCACCGATTCCCGCCCATGTTGTTGCCAGCCGAGTGATGTTTCTGCTGACGGTCCTGATCTTTTCCACTCACGGGGCGCTTGCCGGCGGGCCCCGCTGGGTAGCGGGATCCAGCTATTTTGATCCTGCGGCGAAGGGAAAGCCGGTGGTTTGGGCTAATGGACAAGTGACCTATTTCACCGACCTGGGCGCGCTGAGCACGCAGGTCAGCCAGGCGCAGGCGAACACAATGGTGGGCACGGCGGCGTCGGTTTGGAGCGGTGTTCCGACGGCAGCGGTGCAGATTCAATCCGGCGGCAGCCTGGCTGAAGATGTCAGCGGCTCGAATGTAACGGCAGGCTCCGGCGGGACGATTCTGCCCGCGGACATTCAGTCCTCAGCCACAAACAGGCCGGTCGCGGTGGTCTACGACAAGGATGGATCGGTGATCGATGCGGTGTACGGCACGGGAACGAGTTTGCCGCTCTCCTGCCCTGTCAACGGGGTTTTGACGAATGTAGATAACCTCGCGAGCCCTGGGAACATTGTCCACGCCGTGATCCTTGTCAATGGACGCTGCGCCACGACCACCACGCAAATCGCGAACCTGCAGTATCAGCTCGTACGCGCGTTTGGCCGCGTGCTGGGGCTGGACTGGTCGCAGACGAACGAAGAGATGTTCGATCAGAACCAGCCGAGCTCTGTGGGTTTGCAGGGCTGGCCTATTCTTCACCCCATCGAGCGACTGTGTAACGGCGGTACAGGCCTATGCATGCCGAATCCGACACAATTGCGCACCGACGATGTTGCCGCCCTGAATCGGCTATATCCGGTGACCGCGGCCAATCTCGCGAGCTTTCCCGGCAAGGTTCTGACGGCTCCGGCGACGATCTCCGTGAAGGGAACGATCCAGTTCCCACGCGGGCAGGGAATGCAGGGGGTTAATGTGGTGCTGCGACCCGTTCTGAACGGAGCCCCGGACGTACGCTACACCGCGACGGCAGTGAGCGGTGTTTTCTTCCAGGGCGACGCGGGCAATCCTGTGACCGGGGTCATCGATGCCAGCGGGAATCCGCTGAACCGGTTCGGCAGTGACGACGCTGTGCTCGAGGGTTTTTTCGATCTGAGTGGCGTGCCGTTGCCTCCGGGTGTCACCAGCGCGGACTACCAGCTGACCTTCGAGCCTATAGATCCGCTGTACACAGGCGCGGTTTCGGTCGGACCCTATACTACGGGCCAGACGACGCCATCGGGCACGATGCCGGTGACCGATTTGGGAACGCTCGACGCAGGTGCCGCGGTGACGCAGACAGCGGCGATCAACGATGCGGCCGACGAGGCGCAGAGCGGCGTGGACGGAATCGAGACTGCCCCGGCGAATCTGCCCATAACCGGGGAGTGGACGGCCCGTTTGACGGGCTACGGCCACAGCAGCTGGTTCCAGTGGTGGGCACGCGGGGGTCGGTTATTCGCTATCGAGGTGCAGTCTCTGGATGAGAGCGGTCATGCGACCGCGCAGAAGGCACAGATCGTAGAGGGTGCATGGAACGGCAGCGATCTTCCGGGATCGGCTCCCGTGACCGGCGCGGTGCAGGCATTCAACGGAGATGAGTCCGGACTGACGACGCTACCGGTCCTGACGGTTGCCGACAGCGAGGTGCGCGTTGGCATTGTCGATCAGCGCGGCGACGGGCGCCCGGATTATGCATATCGAGGCCGGATCCTCTATGCCGACAGCGTGACACCAACGCGGCTTCCCGTTTCGGGAGGCACGATCGTGATTCGTGGTGTGGGGTTCCGACCGGCAACTCAGGTTTCGGTGGCGGGCAAGGCGGCACAGGTCACCAGCGTGACGCCGAACACGATTGTCGCTGTTGCTCCGGCATCCGGAGGCGTCACGGGCGATGTGGTCCTGCAGGTTCAGGATCCGCAGACGCTCGGCATAACCGCGATCGGGGCTGGTTTCGGATACGACGCCCTGAGTGACGACGCGATCTCGCTGGTGACGGCTCCGCTGGGGCCCGTGCCCATCGGCGTGCCGCAGCCGTTCACGGTGCGCGCTCTGGATGTTGCGAGCCAGACGCCGGCGGCTGGGGTGACGGTGACATGGCTCCTAACCGGGGGAACGGCCAACCTGGCGTGTGGGCAAAGCTCGTGCAGCCTCGTGACCGGAGGCGATGGAGTCGCGACGATTCCCGTGACGGCGACTGCCGGGACGCTGGCACAGATGACAGCTTCTCTCACGAACGGGAGCAGCGTGGTCGCCGAATTCACAGGAACGACGCCGCCCGCCATTGCGGCGCTGACACCCTCGCTCTATCTGGCTCTGGGTGCCACGGCACAATGGCCGATCGAGGCAATCGTCGTGGGGCCGTCGGGAGTACCGGTGAGCGGCCAGAGTATCGTCTGGTCGTCGGGAGGGCCGGGTGTGAGTCTTTCATCGGGGGAGAGCATCAGCGGGAACAGCGGCATCGCACAGAACCAAATCATTGCTGGGCCGTTCAGCGACAGTGTGGCGGCAAGCGCCACCGCCTGTCTGCCGAATTCCAACGGCTGCGCGACATTCACCGTGATTTCGGTGCATCCAGAGACGGCAGTGCTCACGGCGTGGAGCGGGACGGTGCAGTACATATCCCGAAGCGAGAGCTTTGCGCCGGTGACGCTATTGGTGACGGATGCCTTTGGGCATCCCCTGGACGGCGCTACCGTCACGTTTGGGGAGAAGCTGGTGGGCTGGACGGCTCCGTGCGCGAATAACGAAGATTGTGTTGCCGGCCCGACACTCGGCGAGCAGGTGGTCCAGGCGACGTCGGGCCTGGATGGCACTGTGACCATCGCGCCGATTGCGTCCTGTGGCCTGGCGAGCCGACTGGTGGTGACCGCGATGACCGGGGGGATCAGCACCGTCAGTCTTGAGCTCGATGCGCATCCGTAGAGCAACGAGTACCCGCCGAGTGAGAACGCGCATTCTCCCCGGGCTCCGAACTTTACGAGGGGAAGCCGGCCCGGTACTCTCAGGGAGAATCCTTTCGCTGAGGTTTTCCGATCAACGCTCGCCCTTTTTTCTGGCCAAATGCCGGCACGCCGATGCAGTGCGATGGCGTCTCTCTCGATGTCCTGGCGCGGAGGTACGGAACGCCGCTCTATGTGTACTCGGCGCAGCATATTCTTGAGCGTCTGGACTTGTTCGGGAGTGCGTTTCAGTCGGTTGACCATCTTGTTTGTTATGCCGTGAAGGCGAACTCGTCGCTGGAAATCATCAGGCTGCTGGCGGCTCGCGGCGCTGGATTTGACATTGTTTCGGGGGGCGAACTGGAGCGGGTTCTGTCTGTCGATCGAGGCGCGGCAGAACGCGTTGTTTTTTCGGGCATCGGCAAAACCGCCGCCGAGATTGACCTTGCCCTGGGTGCGGGGATCCTGCTGTTCAATGTGGAGAGCGAAGGAGAACTGGAACTGCTCGCGGAGCGCGCTGGGAAGCGGCGCAAACGGGCGCGGTTCGCGCTGCGTGTCAATCCGGATGTCTTCGCGGAAACCCATCCCTATATCTCCACTGGAATGCAGGAACACAAATTCGGCATCGATATCCGGAAGGCGCGGCGTGTTTACCGCAGAGCGAGCAAATTCCTGGAGGCCGCCGGAGTCAGCGTGCACATCGGATCGCAGATCCGGAGCGCGGAGCCCTTTGGCTCGGCGGCCGAGCGGGTCTCGAAGCTGATTGGCGACTTACGCCGGGACGGACACGGTATCCGCTTCATGGACATCGGCGGGGGCCTGGGGATTGAGTATCACCACGACAAACCGTTCGATCCTGCTGAGAAGGTGGCGCAATATGCGGCGGCGCTGGTTCCGGTGGTCCAGGCCGCCGGCGACCTGAAACTGCTGCTGGAGCCAGGGCGCTTTCTGGTGGGTCAGGCGGGGGCGCTGCTGACGCGCGTGCTGTACGTGAAGAAGAACGGTACGAAGACGTTTGTGATTACGGATGCGGCGATGAACGACCTTATTCGTCCGGCGCTTTATCAGGCGTTCCATGAGATTGTTCCGGTCCAGGCCTCGATGGGTCGTCAGAAGATTACGGTCGATGTGGTGGGTCCAGTGTGCGAGACGGGCGATTTTCTGGCCCGGGATCGGCCGCTGGAGAAAGTAAAGGCGGGCGGACTGGTGGCGGTGCTCGACACCGGAGCCTACGGAATGTCGCTGGCGTCGAACTACAATTCGCGGCTCCGTCCCGCGGAGGTGCTGGTCGAAGGGAAGCGAGCGCGACTCATCCGGCGGCGGGAATCGACTGAGGATTTGCTCCGCCCGGAGCGGGAGGTACGGTGATATGTTGTTAGCTTTGCTGTGAAAGCTGCCGCAGAAGGAGTTCCTTATGCGCCTTGTTGCCCGCAAATTGGCCTTCGCCCTCGTTGTTTGCAGTCTGGCCGCCCCGCTGTCCGGCCGAGCTGCCAATCAGCTTAAGGTTAAAACCGAAAAAGGAAAGATCCAGGGCATGCTAAGCGGCGACGGGCAGGTTCGCATCTTTCTGGGCATCCCTTTTGCGGCGCCGCCGGCAGGACCTTTGCGCTGGAAGCCTCCGCAGCCGGAGGAGAAGTGGAAGGGCGTGCGCGAGGCGACGCAGTTTGGGGATCGGTGCATGCAGCCGGATATCTATCATGACATGCACTATCGCGATCCGGGGGAGAGCGAAGACTGTCTCAATCTGAATGTCTGGACTCCGGCGAAGGATCAACACGCGAAGCTGCCGGTGATGGTTTGGATTTTCGGCGGAGGTTTCGTCGCGGGAGCGACTTCGGAGCCGCGCCAGGATGGTACGCATCTGGCGCACAAAGGCGTGGTGGTGGTCTCGATGAACTATCGCCTGGGGCTGTTTGGATTTCTTGCCTTGCCTGGTCTGGGAGATGAGTCGCCGCAGCACGCGGCCGGCAATTACGGGCTGATGGATCAGACAGCGGCGCTCGAGTGGGTGAAGCGCAACATCGGCGCTTTCGGCGGCGACCCCGGGAATGTGACGATCTTCGGCGAGTCGGCCGGATCGTTCTCGGTCAGCGCGCAGATGGCGTCGCCGCTGGCGCAGGGCCTCTTTGTTCATGCCATTGGCGAAAGCGGCGCGGCCTTCGACAGCCGGGGGCTTTCGTTTCCCCCTGCTGCCGAGAGGGAAGCGAAGGATGCGGCGTGGACGTTAGCGACCTTTGGGACCTCGGATCTGGCGGCACTGCGAGGCATGAGCGCACGGGATCTGATGGCGAAGATGAGCGCGCAGCCTCCAACCGCCCGCTCCCCGATCGGGCCCGACGTGGACGGCTACTTCCTGCCGGAGAGCGTTCCGCAGATTTACAAAGAAGGCAAGCAGGCGCACGTTCCGCTGTTGGCGGGCTGGAACCGTGACGAGCCCAGCGCGCTGGCCGTCAATTATCCGCATCCGCCGACGATGGAGAGCTTCCGCGAGACGGCGGAAAACACATTTGGTCCGCACGCGGGTGACTTTCTTAAGGTATATCCGGATAACTCGGACGCAGAGGCGGTCCGTTCGGCCATCAACTTCGCCGGCGACAGCTTCATTGCCTTCTCGACGTGGGAATGGCTGCAGGCGCACGTGGCGACGGGCGGCCAGCCCGTTTATCGGTATCACTTCGAGCGGCCGTCTCCGGCAGATAAGTATCATCCGGCCGGATCGGGCGCGTTTCACTCCGACGAGATCGAATACGTTTTTGGGACGCTCGACTCGCGCCCCGATGCGGTTTGGCAGCCGGAGGATCAGCAACTCAGCGATTTGATCGAGACCTACTGGACTGACTTCGCGAAAACG
Organism: Acidobacteriaceae bacterium; assembly: GCA_035656855.1. Taxonomy (GTDB): domain Bacteria; phylum Acidobacteriota; class Terriglobia; order Terriglobales; family Acidobacteriaceae; genus Palsa-343. The sequence continues at coordinate 138,998 of DASRRO010000179.1, forward strand.
GGGGATCCGAACGGTGACGAGGCGCCGAAATGGCCGCACTACGATGCAAGCGATGGCTGGCAGGTGATGCACCTGGACGCGCACTCGGAGGCGGGGGCGGCGGAGGACCGGGACCGCTATCTCTTCCTGCAAAGTGTATGGGCGCCTACTTCGAATACGCGTTCAGGTGCCGGAGCAGGTGCTCCCGACGCGGCGCAAGCACCTGCTGCAGCGGGCCCGTCACACTAACGCGGCCGTGCTCGAGAAGAATGACCTCCGCGGGAATTCGCCAGATTTCGGCCAGGTCGTGCGAGACGTAGACGACCTGCAGGTCGAGTGTGAGGAGGCGACTCAGAATCTCTTCAGCGGAAGGATCGTCGAGAGCCGATAGTGGTTCGTCGAGCAGGAGAAGCCGGGGGCGCGGAGCCAGGGCTCGGGCGAGCGCGATGCGCTGGCGTTCTCCACCGGAAAGCTGAGCCGGTTTGCGATCGGCCAGTGTTTCGGCTCCGAACAGGCGCAGCATCTCATGGACGCGGCGGGAGCCTTCCTCCTGCGGTTGGTGGCGAATCCCGAAGGCGATGTTGTCGCGGGCGGTCAGGTGGGGAAATAATGCAGCCTGCTGGGTGACGAAGCCGACGGATCGCCTGCCGGCGGGGACGGCGACTCCGGCGTCGCTGTCGAACAGTGGCCGTCCCCCGAGCGCGATGCGTCCGGCATCCGGGGTGACGAGGCCGGCGAGGATGCGCAGGAGCGTACTCTTGCCTGCGCCGGAAGGGCCGAAAATCACGGTCCAGGGACTGCGCAGAGAGAAATCCGCATCCAGCGAAAAGCGGCCCAGGTGATGGCGCACCCGAGCTTCAAGCACGGGGCCGCTCCTCATGGCGCCGCCGCGCATACAGGCAGACCAGCGCGACGAGCGCAATCGTCAGCAGGAGAAGGGAAGTCCGGTTGGCGGCCGCGTAAGAGAAATCCTGCACCTGGTCGTAAATGGCAATGGAGAGGGTGCGAGTAGCGCCAGGGATGTCGCCGCCGATCATCAGCACCACGCCAAATTCGCCAACGGTGTGGGTGAAGCACAACACGGCGGCAACGACGAGGGAACGGATCGACAAAGGGATCAGGATCTCGCGGAGAAGGCGGAACCGCCCGGCTCCAAGGAGTGTTGCCTGCTCGATCAGGGCTGGATCGACATTGTGAAAGCCGGCGGTGAGAGGCTGCACCGCGAAGGGCAGGCTGTAGATGACGGAGCCGATCACCAGACCGGAAAACGAGAATGCCAGCGGATGGCCGAGCCAATGCGCGAGCGTACGTCCGACAAAGGTCCGGTCGCCGAGCAGGACGAGCAGGTAGAAGCCGAGGACGGTCGGCGGCAGAAGCAGGGGCAACGTGGTGAGTGCCTCAACGAGCGGACGCCATCGCGAGCGTGTGGTGGTGATCCAGAAGGCGAGAGGGATGGCGATCGCGAGCAAGACCACGGCTGTGGTGCCAGCAAGTCGCAGGGTAAGCCAGAGAGCCTGAACGTCCATCAGGAGGCTGGTTCCAGTCCTTCGGCCGCCAGGGTGCGCGCGACAGCCGAGGTACGGAGGAAGTCGAGGAAGCGCCGCGCGGCACGGCCTCCGGCGGCGTCGCGCACGACCACCGCTCCCTGCAGAATGGGCGGATGGTCCTCAGGCGGAAGGCGGACGAAGTGGCCGTCGGCTTTCAGCCGGGGTGTGAGGGCTGAAGTGAGGGAGATGAATCCCACCTGGGCATTGCCCGAGTCCGCATACTGCGCGGCCTGGGCGATGTTCTCGGCGATTCGGAGTTTGGGACGAACGGCATCCAGCAGGTGCCAATGCTGTAAGGTTGCCTGGGCAGCGCGGCCGTAGGGGGCGTGTTCCGGGCTGGCTATGGCGATGGAATGGACGGCATCGCTGGTCAGCGCTTCGGGCGTGAGAGATGCCACCCCCGAGTCGTTGCGCGTCCACAGGACCAGCGTCCCGGTTGCATAGGAGATGGGATGGGTCTCTTCGGCGCGTCCTGCGTCGATCACGCGCTGCGGAAAGGACGTGTCGGCGGCGAGGAAGAGATCGAAGGGCGCACCATTGATGATCTGCGTGGCGAGGGTAGCCGATGACTGGAACGACGCGTCGGCTCGAATGCCGGTTTGCTGCTCAAATTCACGGAGGATCGGCGGAAGGACGGGTTGCAGATCGGCAGCCGCGGCAATGCGGAGTGGGGCGGACGGCGTGTCGGGCCGCTGCGCGAACAGGCAATTGCCGAAGAGCAGCAGGAACAGGCTGAGGAAGACTCGTCTCCGATCACACACGCAGCACCATCACCTCGGTGGATTTAATAAGAGCGGCCACGGTTTCGCCTTTGGCGAGGCGCATCTCCCGCGCGGCGTCGGCGGTGATGATGGACGTAATGATCTGGCCGCCGATGGAAAGGCGGACCTGCGCAAGGAGGCCCTCAATTTTCAAGTCCACGATGCGGCCTACCAGCTGATTGCGCCCGCTCACGGTGCGCATCATCTGCCGCTTCGGTGTTTCGGGACGCTTTGTCTTGTACAGCAAGGCATCGAGTTCGGCTTCGGGAATGCGATAGTGGCCGCCCGGCGTCTTGATGGCCTTGAGCTTGCCACGATAGATCCACTGCTTGATGGCGGGGTAGGAGATCCCCAGCCGGAGGGCGGCTTCCCGGGGTGTCAGGAGCGGCGGCATTGAACGATTTTATACGAAATGCACTGCGACCCTGGACGGAATTAGGCGATCCGGCGATCGGCGGCTGGATGGTAGCCTGAAGTCAATCAAGGGCATGAATGGGATCCATCAGCTGCGTTGCGTGGGCTGCGGCCTGTGCGTCGATCCGGAGACTCTGAGCCGCGATTTCCGGTGTTCGGCTTGCGGCGAACTCTTCGAGGTTATCTATCCCGGATGGGGTGGACCGCCGCACACGCGTCCCAACCCGAGCGCGCTCCGCTGGCTGTGGAAAGAACGCCGCTTGTCCAATGAGGCTATCGATCGCAGCGGGGTATGGCGCTTCCGGGAAATGCTGCCGGTGCTTCACGATCTGCAGAACGTCGTCACGCTTGGGGAAGGGAATACGCCTCTCTACGAGCTGCCGCAGTCGGCGCGCCGCCTGGGGCTGAAGGATCTGCGTGCCAAGCATCAGGGCATGAATCCAACTGGCTCCTTCAAGGATGCGGGCATGACTGCGGCCCTCTCCGTGGCGCGGGAGCGGGGATTCAGCTGGGTGGCCTGCGCTTCCACCGGCAATACGTCTGCCGCGATGGCAGCGTACGCGGCGCGTGCCGGTATGCGCAGCCTGGTGCTGCTGCCAGAGGGCAAGATCGCCTGGGGCAAACTTTCGCAGGCTATGGACTATGGAGCCCTGACCCTGGAACTGCGCACCGATTTCGACGGCTGTGTCCGTGTGCTGGCGGGGGTGGTGCAGCGTCTGCCTGTTTACCTTCTCAATTCGGTCAACCCTTATCGCCTGGAAGGGCAGAAGACGCCGGCGTTGGAAATCGCGGAGCAACTGGAGTGGCAGGTTCCCGATGACCTGATCGTGCCCGGAGGCAATCTGGCGAACAGCTCGGCGCTGGGCAAGGCGTTCCTCGAGATGAAGGCTCTGGGGCTGACGACGCAGGTTCCGCGTGTCTCCGTGATTCAGGCGGAGGGAGCGAATCCGCTGTTCCGTTCCCTGAAGGAATTTGGCGGGGAACGAATGGAGCCCGTAACAGCCAGCACTCGAGCCAGCGCCATTCGCATCGGCAATCCCGCTTCCTGGCGCAAGGCGGTGCGGGTGATTCAGGAGACCGGCGGGTGGGTGGAGCAGGTTTCCGAGGCGGAGATCGCGCTGGCCAAAGCCGAGATTGGGACTGAGGGTATCGGCTGCGAGCCTGCTTCGGCAGTGACATTAGCCGGACTGAAGAAGCTGAAGCAGCAGGGGAAGATCGCTGCCGATGACTCAGTCATCCTGCTGCTCACCGGACACACATTGAAGGATCCGGACTATACGATCCGCTATCACCGTGGAGAGCTTCTAGCGGAGAAGGAACTATCGGGTATGGAAAAAGAGGTTGCGGCCACTTTCCGGAGCACCGTTGAACTGGATGCTTCGGTGGACGCGGTCCTGCGGGAGTTGGAGCGGGTGGCGTCATGAGTGGTTTGTATCTTCGTCTCCCCGCGACAGCGGCCAACCTGGGACCTGGATTCGACGCTGTCGCCCTGGCATTAAAGCTGCATCTGGAGGTGCGGGCTGAGGCGGCGTCGTCGTTTCGGATCGAGGCATCCGGCCGGAACCGGGAGATCTGCCTCGCGCTCGAGGACAATCTGCTGATCGAGACCTATCGGACAATCCTCAGCGAGCAGGGGCAGCCGGTCCTCCCGCTACATTTGCGGATGCGGAACGAAATTCCGCTGGGGATGGGTTGCGGTTCGTCCGCGGCGGTACGCCTTGCGGCGGTGGCATTAGCCTCTCATTTTGGCGGACTGGCATGGGATCGGGACCAGATTCTGGCGGAAGCCTGCCTGCGTGAGAACCACCCGGACAATGCCGCGGCGTGCTGGATGGGCGGATTCGTGGTGAGCGCGCTCGACCAGGACGAGGTGAAGGCTGTGTCGATCACTCCTCCAGCCGCCTGGTGCGCCTTGCTGGTTCTCCCAGCGCACCCCCTGGCGACGACAGCTTCGCGCGGCTTGCTTCCGGAATCGTACGGGCGCGCGGAGGTGGTGGCGAACCTGCAGCGGGTTGGTCTGTTGACGGCCGCGTTTGCAGCGGGGCGGGGGGACTTGCTCCTGGTGGCCATGCAGGACCGGTTGCACCAGCCCTATCGCAGCGAGGCCTGCCCCTTATTGGGGCAACTGCTCCCTTTGGCAGGCCGCTCGGGGATTTTGGGGGTTGCGCTGAGCGGTGCCGGCCCCGGGGTCATCCTGCTGGTGGCTGCGCGGATGGTGGCGGAGGCACAAGATGCAATCGCGCGTGTTATGGAGGGATGCAAGCCTGCAGAGATCTTGTTGTGCGAGCTGGAAACGCGACCATCGACATGCGAAATGGTGCATTCGCCGCCCTTCGCAGGTGGGTAACCGCCAGAGGGTGAAAATGCGACATTGGTAATGCAGTTTTCATCCCTGTCGTAACTCATTGAGGGCATTACCAAAAATTACTCAAGATTGCTTGCCTTGCGCGGCCCAAGGCCCTATTTTCGCATTCGTGGGCAGTTCTGGGGGAGGGCTGCTCCGGCGTCCGTGATTCTGCATAAGAATCCGGGCGCCTTAATTTTTGTACCGTACTGGTCCGGCCCTGCCTCTTACCCCTGCGACCCTCGAGTTCCTTTTGCATCTATAGAGTTCAGGTAGACTAGAGCGTGCGGATCGCACAGGGGAGACAGACGAGACATGGCCGCAGTAGGAATTGCCGAGGTAAGCGACGCCACCTTTGACCAGGAGGTCCTGCAGTCGGATCAGCCGGTACTTGTGGATTTTTGGGCAACGTGGTGCGGACCGTGCCGCGCCATGGCACCGATCGTGGATGAAGTAGCGAACGAGTACAGCGGGCGACTGAAGGTGGCCAAGATGGACGTGGACCACAACCAGGCTACGCCGATGCGGTATGGAATCCGCGGGATTCCGGCGCTGCTTCTGTTCAAGGGCGGAAAAGTTGCCGACCAGATTGTGGGCTATGTTCCCAAGGAGACTATCGCGCGCAGCATCAGCCGCGTGATTTCCTGATCAGCAAGGCGGAAAATGCATAAGGGTCCGGCGTAGAAGCCGGACTCTTTTCTTTGGCGTGAAATTAGTACTTTCGTAGCATGCCGAGCACCCTACCTTGGATTGCCACCTGCGAGGCGGGAACGAAGACGGGGTTCATCTCCGGATTGGCGGGTTGCAGGCGCACCAGGGGTCCCTCCGGAAAGTAGCGCTTCAGAGTAGTTTCCGCACCCCTGACCAGGGCAACGACGATTTCGCCGGCTCGGGCGGTGCTGGTGCGCTCCACTAGGACATAATCGCCGTCCACGATGTGGTCGTCGCGCATCGACTCGCCGCGGACCTGCAGGGCGAAGACGTCGCGGTTGCCGATGATGTCCCCGAGCGAGATGCTTTCGGGAATCTCGGGCGCTTCGACGGGATAGCCCGCGGCGATTCGGCCAGCCAGGGGAAGTCGGTCGACACCGCGGGTCTTATTGCGCGGCGGCAGGACGTCGAGGGAGCGGCTGCGATTGTGGGCCCGGGCGAGAAGGCCCTTGTTCTGCAAATTGGTGATGTGCTTGTGAACCGTGGCCAGAGAACGCAGGTCCAGCCCTCGAGCTATCTCCTCAAACGAGGGTGAATAGCCGTTTCGCTGCACGAATCCAGAGATGAAATCGAGCACTTCCTTTTGCCGGCGCGTGATGGCCATGTGCGACATTATAGCGAATAAAAAGCGAATTTAAGCAAGTTTTATTTTGCCCCCGGTTCTCTTTTGGTAATTGCATAAGCGGATGTGTCGGTATGGGAGGCAATCCTGGATTTTTCTCATCGGGAATCTGTTCATCAGCGCCAGATCGCGAGAAGGTGGGCACAGGAGAACGATCGTATGCGCATGTTGATTGCCGACGACGACCCTTCACTGGGAAGCTTTCTGGTTCACGGACTGGAACAGGACGGACACGACGTGAGGCTGGCCACTGACGGGGAGATGGCCATGGCAGCCGCTCGCCAGGATCTTCCGGAGATGGCGGTGCTGGATCTGAACCTTCCCAGGCGGGACGGCGTAGAAGTGCTGGAGTTCCTTCGCTCGCTGACCGCCGATTTGCCGATTCTCATTCTGACCGCCAGGCGCGAGCCTGACGTGCGCCTGCATTGTCTGGAGATCGGTGCCGACGATTTCATGCTGAAGCCGTTTTCCTTCGCGGAATTGCGAGCCCGGTGCCGCGCCCTCCAGCGCCGGCGGTCGCCGGGGCTGATCCTGCGTCATGCGGATCTGGAAGTGAACCGCATCGATCGCTCCGTGATCCGCGCTGGCCAGACCATTGCTCTGACCAACAAGGAGTTCTCGCTGCTGGAATTTCTTCTGTTGCACAAAGGCCGGGTGGTTCCGCGATCGACTCTGCTCCGGGAGGTATGGAACATCGATCGTGACTGCGGGACCAACGTGGTTGACGTGTATGTGAACTACCTGCGCCGAAAGCTGCGCGACACGTCTCCCCAGGGTGGAGTGGAAACGGACGGCGCCGCTCTCGGAACTGCTGCGCTGATCAGGACGGTTCGCGGTCGGGGCTACGCCATCGGAATTGCCGCCTGAGCGGGATCTGTTCGCATGAGAGATCAACGACACGAAGGATATTTGTCATGAACACAGCAGCACATTCCGTCTTCGCCCGGGCACCCCGAACTGCGATTCTGACCAGCGCCGACCTTTCCTTCCGGCAGCGGCTGCGGGATGCTCTTGTCGATCTCCGCTGGCAGGTGGTTGAAGCTTCGGGGGGAGCGGAGACGCTGGCCTGTCTGGACCGCGCCCCTGCGGAGACCGTCGTGCTCGATTCATGGTTGCCGGACCTCGAGATTCAGGAGTTTATCGCGGAGTTCCGGCGCCTGCATCCGGACGTGGATCTGATCCTGGCCGATGCCTCGGACGTGCCGGGAGCTACAACGCGCGGACCGCGCCGCAACGAGGTATTACTGGCCTTGCGCCGGGCGCAGACCGACGGAGCGATCTGGAACTCGGCTCCGGACCTGACGGGCGGGGATCACAGCCTCAGAGCGCCGGAGCCGGCGCGGTCGCAACGCTCCACTTTGAAAGAGGGGGTGGAACGACTCTCTGCCGCGGCCGAACGCACTGCCTGCGGCGACGGCCAGGTACCGCTACGGCGGCCGTTGCCGGAATTTGTCGGATCGCATCCTGCGATGCTCGAGGTGAGCCGCCGCATCCGACTGGCGGCGCCGCGGAAGACGACAGTGCTGATTGAGGGTCCCACCGGCAGCGGAAAGGAACTGGTCGCGCTCGCTCTTCACCGGCTCAGTCCGCGGGCGAAGAACAAACTGGTCGCTCTGAACTGCGCGGCGATTCCGGAAACGCTGCTGGAGGCCGAGCTGTTTGGCCATGCCCGCGGGGCGTTCACGGGAGCGGTGCAGGGGCGCACCGGGCGGATTGAGGCCGCGCACGGAGGAACACTCTTCCTGGATGAAATCGGCGAGATGCCGCTGGCACTGCAGGCGAAGCTGCTGCGGTTCCTGGAAACGGGGGAACTGCAAAGGGTTGGCGAAAACGAGCCGGTGCGGGTGGACGTAAGAATCATCGCAGCCACGCATCGGCCGCTGGCCCGGATGGCTGCCGAGGGGGCGTTTCGGGCCGACCTCTATTATCGCCTGGCGGTTTTTGCGATTCATACGCCTTCGCTGGGGTCACATATGGAGGATCTGGACGACATGACCCTGCATTTCCTGCACAAACTGAGCGCGGAGAGTCCGGCCAAATGCCTGACCGAGCGGGCATGGGGGCGGCTCCGGGAACATTCCTGGCCGGGCAACGTGCGTGAGCTGGAGCATGTGCTGGAGCGTGCGTGGATTCTTGCCGAAGATCGGCCGCAGATTGACGCCGAGGAGATCGAACTGGATGCATTGCAGTGAGAAATTTCTAATCCTCGTGCGGTTTCACCGGACGGCGGCCTGCTGCATGTCGTTCCGGGTTTCTGTCGGGAGGAAGCATGCAGATCACAACGCCGGTCGCCAATGCCGTCGGCCGATATCTCGACTTGTCATCGCTGGAACTGAAGCTCACCGCGCAGAATATGGCGAATGTCGATACACCCGGGTATCGCACAAAGGGATTCGATTTCGCGGAGGAAATGAGCCGTTCTGTGCAGCAATTGTCCCCGGGAAGCGGGAATGTTCCGGCTCCTGCGATCGGACCGGTCGATGGGTTGCTGGAGCGTCCCGACGGCAACAACGTGTCAATGGACCGGGAAGGTCTGAACATGGCCGAAGCACAGCTCCAGTTTCGAACCGGGGTCGAGCTGTTGCGGCACGAATTCACCCGGGTGCTGGACGCCATTCACGAAGACCAGAAGTGAGGGCGGGTGAGGGAGGCAGGCAGTGAACCTATTGGGTCTCATGGACGTCAGCGGTTCGGCTCTGCAGGCGGAGAGGACCCGGGCCGAAGTGGTGGCGGCCAATATGGCCAATGCGGAGACGACTCGGACCGCGGATGGCGGCCCTTATCGCCGGCAGGAAGTGGTTTTTTCCTCGGAAGCTCCGTCGGACGCCTTCGCATCGCGCCTGTCATTGGCTTCCGGGCCGACGGAGCCGGCGATCGGCGGAGTGCGCGTTTCTGCTGTGGTCACCGATCCGAGCAGTCCGCTGCAGCGCTACGATCCGGGCAATCCCGACGCGGACAAAAACGGTTATGTGGCGTACCCGGACATCAATCCGCTGACCGAGATGGTGGATTTGATGGGGGCGACGCGGGCCTACGGTCTGAACAGCTCTGCGGTGCAGGCGGAGAAGGGCATGATCTCCGCTTCGCTCGACATTCTCAAATAGGAGGTTCGCGATGCAGGTCTCTCTTGCTTCGTCTGTGCCAGCGGTGAACAGTCCGACCCCGGCACGCCCTGCCCCGGCCGCCGCGCCTTTCGGCGACGCGCTCCGGAGTGCGGTCGGCGGGATCGACGGTCTCGAGCAACAGGCGACGACGACGGTCCAGGGTCTGCTGCAGGGGACCGGTGTCGACGTGCACGAGGCGATGATCGCCACGCAGAAAGCCGACACGGCTTTCGAACTGGCGCTTGCCGTACGCAATAAGGCCGTTGCGGCCTACCAGCAGGTCATGGGCATGCAGTTCTGACCTCGGAAACGAGTTGAATCGACAGAAGAAATGGCCGAATCCGCTGACAAATCGTCCCTGGCCCTCACCGCCCAGCAGCGCGCCGGGCAACTGGCCACCGAAGCATGGAGCCGCTGGCGCGCTCAGGAACCGGAAGGGCGATTCCGCATGGTCCTGTCCATTCTGCTGGTCATGTGCTGCTTCGCAGGGCTCATCTGGTATGCCTGTCGCCCCGACTGGCGCACGCTCTACGCCGGTCTCGACTCGGACGACGCACGCCAGATGGCTCAGCAGCTGACGACTGCCGCCATCCCCTTCGATGTCTCGCCCGATGGATCGCTGCTGCGTGTGTCGGCGGAGAACCTCGACAAAGCAAGGCTGGCGACCACCGCCAAAGGAGGGCCCCGGACCGGACGAATGGGCTTCGAGCTCTTCGACCAGCCGAACTGGATGGGCTCGGAGTTCGATGAGAAGGTCAATTATCAACGGGCGCTCGAGGGAGAGCTGGAGCACACCATCGCGACGATCGCCTCCGTCCAGGCAGCGCGGGTTCACCTGGTTCTTCCCCACGATTCGCTGTTTACCGCGGACGAGAGGGAGGCAAAGGCTTCGGTGGTGCTGCGGCTGCGGCACAGGACGATATCCGGCGACGAAGCCGAGGGCATCGCGAACCTCGTGGCCAGCGCCGTGGATGGTTTGATCCCTGAAAAAGTCACGCTTGTAGATGCGGAAACGGGCAATCTGCTGGATCGGCGGAGCGGCGACGCGACCGTGGCACAGCACCAGCAGGAACTGGCCTCGCGCATTGTGGAAACGCTGGAGCCGGTGGCAGGCACGGGCAATGTCCGCGCCTCGGTGAATGTCGATTACGATCTGAATTCCGCCGATGAGCAGGACGAAACTTACGATCCGGCGCAGACCGCAGCCCTCTCGATGCAGCGATCGGAGCAGACTTCGGGACAGCCCGCCGCCGCCGGCATTCCCGGCACGGCCAGCAATTCTCCCCAGGCAAAACCGCCACTGTACCCTGCGCAAAATGCATCCGCGCAAAGCATACGCGAGGAGAGTGGAACCTATGCGGTTTCCAAAAAAGTTCGCCATACAGTGGAGGCGGCGGGCAGCGTGCGCCGTTTGACGGCCGCGGTGCTCATCAACTATCGACGCACCGGCGAGGGCAACAAGGCAGCGTGGCAGCCGCGCAGCGCCGATGACATGAAACGGCTCACTGATCTGGCTGAGGCGGCGATTGGCTTTGACGTTGCCCGCGGGGACCAGGTCAGCGTCGAAGAACTCGGCTTCGACGAAAACGCTGCGCCTCCTGTGCCGACTTTGACCGCGCGCGTTCTCGACTGGACTTCGCAGTCCGGAACGCTGTTACGGTACGGGACGATCCTCACCGGTCTGCTGGCGTTCTTCCTGCTGATTGCCCGTCCCGTGGCTCGTTCGCTCATGCTGGCGCCCTCCACGGCTCGCCCCAGAGTCGTCGCTCATGGAGCCAGCCAGCTTCCCGCTTCCCCGAAGGTGCTGGAACGCAGCGCCGAACAGCAAATAGAAGAGCAAAAGAAGCAGCGCGCTCAGACTCTCTTTGATCAGGTAACCGAGCGAGTGAAGAGTGATCCTGGACAGAGCACACGGCTGCTGGAGAGCTGGATTCGTTCGGAGTAGACCATGGCATCCTCACTCCCGCAGCTAACGGAGCCCCACCACCAGCGCCTGAGCGGCGTGCGTAAGGCGGCGATCTTTCTGGTCGCCGTCGGCGATGAGCTGGGCCGGAAGATCCTGCAGAATCTGACCGAGCCGGACGTACAGAGGCTCACCGAGCAGATTGCGGAGCTGCGATCGATCCCGCCGGAGGTCTCGCTGGAGGTAGTCGAGGAGTTTCACGGAATGCTCGACACCCAGCAGTACATGATGCATGGTGGCCTCGATTACGCGACCAAACTGCTGGTCGATACATTTGGCAAACAACGAGCGGAGGATCTGCTGAGCCTGGTGAAACGGGCCCAGGAGGCCAACCACAGCGATCTGGCCATGCTGGAGAAGGTCGACGCACAGCAACTGGGAAAGTTCCTGGAGAGCGAACATCCGCAGACCATCGCCATCGTCCTCGCTCATCTGGACGGACGCCGCGGATCGGTTGTGATCGACAGCCTCAGCGAGGAACGCCGGGTGGAGGCGGTTCGGCGGCTCGCGGCCATGCGGCAGTTCTCTCCGGAAATGGCCCAGCGTGTTGCGATGGTTTTGCACCGTCGTCTGGAGAACATGGGGGAGACAGGCCGGAAGGCCTACTCGGGCTTCAAGGCCGTAGCCGACCTGCTCAATCGCATGGAATCCGAGCAAACGACCCGCATGCTGCAGGAAATCGAGGCGACCGATCCGGCCATGGCGCTCAGCATTCGGAATCTGATGTTCACGTTCGACGATCTGGTGACGATTCCTCCGGCCAGCATTCGCGAGATTGTCTCTGCTGCCGACAAGCGCCAGCTGGCGCTGGCTCTGCGCGGCGCTCAGGATGAACTCCGCGCTCACGTTTTTGCGGCGATGTCCTCTCGTGCTGCAGAGATGCTGAAGGAGGATATGGAGGTCATGGGTCCGGTCCGGGCGCGCGAAGTGGCCGGGGCGCAGCAGGAGATTCTCGCCCTCGCAAGGACCCTCGAGGCAGAAGGCAAGGTAATCCTCAAGCTTGAGCAGGGCGATGACTTCATTGTGTGACTGGAAGGAAAGCCATGCAGGGAGAGGCTGAATCCGCAATCCGGCCGATGGAATATCCGGTCCTGCCGGGAACAGCCGGGCCGGCTGGAGCACTCTCGCCGGACCAGGTGCACGCTGTGGGACCCGAAGCGAAGCTGGCGGCGCAGGAGGAGGCGTTTGCGCGACGACTGGAAGCGGTTCGTTGCGAGGGAGTCGAGCAGGGAAAGCAGCTGGCTACTGCCGAATCAGCTGCGTGGCGAAAGCAGCGCGCGGCAGAGCTTGCCGCAGCCATGGAGGGGTTCCGCGCCTGCCGGGACACGTACCTGGCCACGGTCGAGAAGGAGGTTGTCCGGCTGGCCCTGGCCACCGCAGAAAAGATCCTGCACAGGGAATCGCAAGTGGATCCGCTGCTGCTTTCCGGCGCCATTCGCACCGCGCTGGGGCAGCTGGCCGAATCGACCGAGGTGCGTCTGCGCGTGCCGGCGGAACAACGGGACCTATGGGCCGATGTGATGCGTCTGATGCCCGGACTGCCGCTCCGCCCACAGGTGATCGCCGATGCCGAGTTGCCGGGCTGCGCGGCGGTTTTGGAGAGCAGCCTCGGATCGGCCGATCTCAGCGTGCGCGCGCAACTGGAGGAGATCGAGCGGGGATTCTTCGATCGGGTCGAGACGCGCAGCGAGCATGACGGTCAACGGGAGACCGCGGCGGTGGCCGCGGGCAAAAACGAATGAATCAGCTGGGTACCTATTTCTCGCGGCTGCAGCAGCGCTCACCGATCCGCTGGCGGGGCCGCGTGGTGGAAGCCGCGGGTCAGACCATTGAATCGGAAGGACCTCCGTGTTCGGTCGGGGAGTGCTGCGAGATCCGCGATTCCGAGGCGAGGTTCCATGCGGCGGAAGTGATCGGGTTTCGGGGCAGCCGCGTGCTCTCGATGCCCCTGGCGGCCGCCGATGGCATTCGCTATGGCGATGCGGTCATGGCTATGCGTCTGCGGCCCCAGATTGAAGTGGGTGAGGGGCTGATGGGACGGGTGCTCAATGCAACGGGGCAGCCGCTCGATGGCGGGCGGAGGCCAGTGCTGCATGCCGTCGTGCCTCTGGAGCGGCAGGCGCCCGGCCCCCTGGAGCGCGAGCCCATTCGTGAGCCTCTGGGCACCGGCATCCGCGCCATTGATGGTCTGCTGAGCGTAGGCCGCGGCCAGCGCATCGGGATTTTTGGCGGATCAGGGGTGGGCAAGAGCACCCTGATCGGGATGATGACCCGCCACAGCGATGCAGATGTGATCGTCGTGGGCCTGGTGGGCGAACGAGGCCGCGAGGTTGGAGAGTTTCTCGAGGAGAGCCTGGGATCGGAAGGGCGAAAGCGCTCGGTGGTCCTGGTTTCCACCTCCGATCAGTCGCCCCTCCTGCGAATGCGGGCCGCGTTAGGCGCCACCAGCGTAGCGGAATATTTTGCCGGCACCGGAGCACACGTACTGCTGGTGCTCGATTCGCTGACGCGCTTTGCCATGGCGGCGCGGGAGGTGGGGCTGGCGGCGGGCGAACCCCCCACGACGAAGGGGTACACGCCCTCGGTGTTCAATCGGCTGGCAAGGCTGGTAGAGCGGGCGGGCCGATTTCGGAAGGGAAGCGTAACGGCGTTTTATACCGTTCTGATGGAGGGGGACGATCTGCAGGATCCGCTTGTGGATGCGGTGCGCTCGTACCTTGACGGTCACGTGGTTCTGGCCCGCTCGCTGGCGGCAGAGGGCTGGTATCCGCCGATCGACCTCCTGGAATCCATCAGCCGTCTGATGCCCGCGATCGTCAGCGAGGACCAGCGCGCCGCAGCCACGGTCGTCCGGCGCCTGCTGTCCATATGGTCGCGATCCGAAGACCTCGTACGCATCGGCGCCTACAAGCCCGGAACCGATGCGGATCTGGATCGCGCCCTCCGCTTTCGTCCCGCGATTCGGGAGTATATGGAACAGGGAGCCAGGGATGGAGGGAACTTCGCTGAAGCCCGGAGAGAGTTGCTGCGGCTGGTGGCGACCACCGAGGATCAGGCGGCGGGGCGGAAGCCGTGAAGAAGGGCCTTGTGCGTGTGCTGCATGTCCGGCAGCTTCTCGAAGAGCTGGCCGGACTGGATCTGCAGACCAGGACCGGGGAATTGCGCCGACTGGAAAGGCGAGCGGAAGAGCATCGCAGACTGGCCGACGAGGCCCGCAGCGATGTCCTGCGACGGCTGCTGGACGAGGCCGTCACCGACTCCTGGCTGGCGATGGCTGATGCGGAGATTTTCTCGTGGAAAAGGAAGCGGATGGAAGCCGCCAGCCAGGTAGTCAGCGAGGAGGTCGCCGTCTTCCGCGAGCGCAGGATAAGCCGGCGAATCGAGAGACAGCAGGCGGAGGCCCTGGTCGCAGAAGCTGCACAGGCGGAAGAACAGGACTGGAGCCGGCGGGAACAACAGCGAGTCGACGATTGGTTTCAAAGCCTTCCTTCATCGAGATCGCGCCGCTCGGAATGAGGATTCTCCAATTTGCGTCGGCTGAGACTGGCATGCCATCTGCTCCGTTCGAGGACAGGTGAGGATGATCCGTTGCGCTTTGCTCCTGCCAATCTCGCGGCGATGAAACCAGTCGATCAGCCTGGAGCCTTTCCTGTCATCGAGTCGTCCGCGGCAAAATCGACCAGCTCAGTGTCGTTTGGTTTCTTTTTGAGCCAGCAGATCCCGTCAGGGTCCGCAAAAGCAGCCGGGTCTGAGCTCCACCCGCCGGCTGATGTGAAAGGCTCCGCATCGCAGTTCGCCTCGGCGCAGGTGGGATCTGCCCATTTTTCGAAGAGTGCGTCGATCGCAGGACAGAAATCGATCCCGCCCGCAGCGGACTCCCTGCCCACGCAGCCCGCTGTCACGGGGAGGCTGCGCCAGGTTCAGCCGTCAACCGATACGACAGACGGCGCCGGAGATACCGCTCCCTCGGTTGAGAGAGAAGGCGCGACGCTGGCGAAAATGCCAAATGCTCGCTCAGCTTCCAATGTTCCGGCTACAGGAACCGGCATCGCGACGCCGGAGATGGCGGGCGAATTGACCTCTGGATCCGCAGCCACCCCGGCGCTGACCCTGGCCGCCGCATCCGGGAGTGCTTCGCAGGCGGAGCGCGCCGCATCGGTTCGATGGGAAGAGCAGGCCAAATCTGCCGAAGATGCTTCCACGCCGAGAGACAGGACACCCGAGACCGGGAAGCCGCATACGATCAAGCTGGGCCGTGTACCGTCGAGCCAGATCCATGCGGGTGGGTCCGCAGCGCTACTTTCTGCGAATGCCGATTTACCGGTCGAGCTGAACAGGTCTGGTGCCGCCCGGTTGCCGAGTCTTCCGGTTGACACCGCGCCCTCTCATGGGACCCCCCCGGCGGCAGTTGCAGAGCTTAGCCTCCAGGCTTCGCGAAACCCCGTCCCGTCTTCGCTACAGCCGCTGGCTGCGCCTGCCGACCCGTCGTCAGCAGCGGGAACATCGCCGAACCGATCTCACGGGACGGCCGGTACTGTTCCTTCTGTCACCGGTGATCAGTCGGCACCGATGAATAACGCCCAGGCTGCGCCCGTTGTTGCCGCTCAGCTGCGAACGTTCGAAGGCCGCCCTCCAGCCCGACTGTCCCAGGCAGATGGGCAGCTCGTACACACGCAGGCAGGGCAAGCACTGGCGCCCATCGCCGCTCCGCAAACCGCACCGTCGCCGCAAGTCGCCGGATTGGCCAACTCCGCGCTTCCAACTCATCCATCGGCGGCGTCCGCTGATCCGCTTCTCCGGTCGGCAGCCGCATGGGAACGCATGGATGCCGCCGCCCCCCCTCGAATCCTGGCGAGTTCGCCGCAGAACCTGGCGGTTGGGGTCCGCGATGCGGGACTGGGGTGGATTGAGATTCGCACCCATGCTGTAGCCGGCCAGGTGGCTGCCACGCTGGCCAGCGGCAACCATGAGGCTCACGCGGCCATCGCGGCTGAGTTGCCGGCGATTCGGGACACGTTGATGAGCCAGCACGTTGCGCTGCGCAGCCTCAGCGCGGAACGATACCCGGCTTCCTCGGGCGGCGGCGGGTCGGCGTCCAACCCTCCTGATTCAGGAAATCCGACTCGCCAGTCTTTTGTGAAATCGAAAGGGGATGCTCCTTCTGCGTACAACGAGGCAGAAGGGGAAGATCTGTCCTATATCAGCGTCCGGGTCTGAACTACAGACGGCCTGGAGAAGGGAACCATCATGCAGACATCGATCGGTCAGTCCGCCGTATTCGGAGCGGGGGCGATTCCCCCGGGGAGAGCGGATTCGGCGTCGGCTCCGAACGCCTCGACTTCCACCACCACAAACTCGGCCACAGTCTCCGCCAATGACTTCCTCGAACTCTTAGTCACGGAGATGAAGAATCAGGATCCAACCGCCAACACGGACCCAAATGAATACATCAATCAGCTGGTTCAGGTAAACAGCCTGGAGCAACTGATGCAGATCAATCAGGATCTCGGGGGCAGTTCTTCGACGAGCGGAACCAGCGGCGCTTCCGGCTCCGTCAGCAGTGCGCCGGCGGACGCAGCGAACGCCGCAACGGGAAGCTCCGCGGGGCAGAATGCCGTCACCAGCGGCGCACAGAGCGGCAATCTGGCACAGCCCGGTGTTTCCGCCGCCGCGGCGCGGGTGGCGCAGGCACTCCAGCGTTCCTCGCCAGCGGCTTCAGCAGCGAATCTTCAGAATCTTATTCACTCGCCGGGGCCCCACGCCGGAGCCGCGCACAAAACCATCAGTTCGGCGCGCTGAGCGCGCTCTCACATCTCTCGGGGAGGAGTTTATGTCATCGTTTTCCATACCACTGAGCGGGCTTAAAGCGTCATCGGAAGCTCTGAATACGATCGCCAACAATCTTTCCAACATGAATACGACGGCTTTCAAGAGCCAGAGCGTGAATTTCAGCGATTTGTTTTATCAGCAGATCGGGACCACCGGCTCCGGTAATCCGCTCCAGGTTGGCGCGGGCACGCAGGTCGGATCCACTGAAACCGACTTCACCCAGGGCGGCGTTCAGGAGACTGGAAACAACTCCGACGTCTACCTGAACGGCAATGGCTTCTTCGTGGTTCAGAGTGGCGCCCTTACCGAATACACGCGAGCCGGCAACTTTACCCAGAGCAACGATGGCCACCTGATCACCCAGGACGGGCAAAATGTCATGGGCTATCCGGTCGTCGATGGCGCGGTGGACACCAACGCACCGCTCGTTCCCATCATTATCCCGGCCAATGCGGTCGAACAGCCCCAGGCAACTACGTCTCTTTCTCTCACTGCGAACCTGGACGTTTCGTCAGCGGTCGGAACCGTCGTTCCCGCGCAGGTTACCATCTATGACTCGCTGGGCGTGGCGCACGTCGCCACCATCAGCTTCACCAATCAGGGCAGCGGCAACTGGACTTACAACGTAACGCTTCCGGACACGCTCGCGGCCAGTGCAACGACAGATTCGACCGTGACTCCCGCGGTGACAACCAACACCTATACTTTCGCGCAGAGCGGGAGCAATACGGGCACTGTCGATTCCTCCACCAGCCTCACGATTTCCGGCAAGACTGCCAGCGGCACGGCCAGCATTGTGGCTCCGACGGTCACCGCCGGAGAGTCTCTGAGCACGTACGCCGGCGACCTGAACTCTGCCCTGGCCGCGGCGGGAATTCTCAGCAGTAGTGCCTCTGTGAGTGTAGGTGCGGGAGGCAACACGCTGGCAATCAGCGGCGACAGTTTCTCGACGTCGGGCAACGTTGTGCAGGAGGCGGTATCGACCAACGCTTCCGGCACTTTGAGCTTCAATGGAAACGGCAATCTGATCTCCCCGGTAGGGAACCTCAAAGGCATTACATTCACCGGTCTGTCCGATGGCGCGACAGCGCTCGATTTTTCCTGGAATCTCTACGGAGCGAACAACCAGCCCACTATCAGCCAGGTAGCCGAGGCTTCCGGCGTATCCGGCACTTCGCAGAATGGCTATGCGGGCGGGGAATCGAACGGTTTTACCATCGATTCCAGCGGAGTCATCTCCGCCACGTTTACCAACGGCATGACAACTCCCGTTGGCCAGCTCGCTCTTGCGAACATCACGAATCCGCAGGGCATCGAGTTGGTGGCCGGCAACAATTACCGGACCACGCTGGCTTCCGGATCGGCGAGTATCGGGGTTGCGGGGGCGGCCGGACTCGGTACCATTCAGGACGCGGCTTTAGAGGCCTCCAACGTGGACATCTCGACCCAATTCTCCAATCTGATCGTGGAGCAGCAGGCATTCGATGCGAGTTCCAAGGCGATCACAACCTTCGACACCATCTCACAGGACACGCTCAACATGATTCATTAGAATTCGCCAGTCGGCCCACCGCTCAGAACCCGCTCGTAGAACCGCTCGTAGAGCGGGAGAATCTTCGAAGCGCAATAGCGGCTCTGGGCGGTGCGGCGCGCCGCGTCGGCCATTGCGTTGTAGCGGTCGGAGTCGCTCAGCAACTCAACGGCGGCTCCGGCCATCGCCTCCACGTCTCCTACGGGGAACAGCCTTCCGTTGACCCCGTCGTCAATCAGTTCCGGCACGCCGCCCACCCGGGTCGCGATGGTGGGGACCCGGCAGGCCATCGCCTCCAGCGCCACCAGCCCGAAGGATTCCTGCTCGCTCGGCATCAGCAGCAGGTCGGCCAGCGGCAGAATCTCCGAAACATTGCTTTGCTTGCCCAGGAAATGAACGCGGTCCTGAATGCCCTTGCGATGGGCAATCCACTCCGCCGCCGATCGGTCCGGACCGTCGCCAATCATCAGCAGGCGGGCCGGGATATCGCGGGCGACACGCGAAAAAATTCGTACGACATCGGCGGTTCGCTTGACCGGACGGAAGTTGGAGAGGTGCATGAGAATCTTCTCGCCTGGTTCTGCATAGCGAGCCCGTCCTGCTTCGCGCTCCGGTCCGCTTACCGGAAGGTAAACGTCACAGTTCACGAAGTTCGGAATGACCTCAATCGCTGTCTTCGGCTGAAACTCCTGGAGGGTCTTTTCCCTTAAGTAACTGGAGATGGCTGTAACGCCATCGCTCTCATCAATACCGAAACGCGTGATGGGCAGATATGAGTGGTCCAGTCCGACCAGCGTGATATCCGTTCCATGCAGAGTTGTGATGAACGGCAGGCGCCGATTCTGCCGGGCCAGCATCTCCCGTGCGAGATAGGCGGAGATGGAGTGGGGGATGGCATAGTGCACATGCAGCAGGTCCAGCTCGTAGTACGCCGCTACCTCTGCCATCCTGGTCGCCAGAGCCAGGTCGTAGGGTGGATATTCGAACAGCGGATAATTTGAAACAGGCACTTCGTGGAAGGCGATGTCCTGCTCGCGACCGCGCAGGCGGAACGGCTGCGAATAGGCGATAAAGTGCACCTGGTGACCGGCGGCGGCCAATTCGATACCGAGTTCGGTCGCGACCACGCCACTGCCGCCATACGTGGGATAGCAGGTGATTCCGATCTTCATGCCGTGCTATGAGAGTACAGCGTAAGAGACACCCGGCGTCGTGAAAAGACGCGAATGCAGAGA
The DNA here is from genome assembly GCA_035656855.1 of Acidobacteriaceae bacterium. Lineage (GTDB taxonomy): Bacteria > Acidobacteriota > Terriglobia > Terriglobales > Acidobacteriaceae > Palsa-343. Next base: position 159,038 of record DASRRO010000179.1, read on the forward strand.
GAGCCCGCCGAACTCACACCATCTGCCGGCTGCATAATCTCGGTGTCCCCGTGCTTCAGGTTGCGACAGCCTCGTTCGCAGAATCCGGCAGTCGCAGGCTCATGGCGATCGCGGCGGCCAACAGGAAGCCTCCTGAGGTAAGGCACAGTGCTGGGGCCAGCCCTGCCTGTTCCGACACTCGGCCAATCACCCATGGAGCCGCCGCGCTCAGAATGCGCCCGAGGTTATATGAGAAGCCCATCGCCGAGCCGCGCAGCGCGGTGGGGAACAGCTCGCTGGCAATCACGGCAAACCCGCTGAAATAGCCGGTTCCGAAGAATCCCACCAGCGGCCCGAGGATCAGCAGGGAATTGGTGCTGCCCGCAAAAGCAAACAGCGGAACGAGCACCGCCGCTATCACGAGAAATCCAATGTAGGTGAACTTCCGGCTGAAATGGTCTGCGATGTAGCCAAAGCTGATGTATCCGAGAAAGGTCCCAATCTGCATGACGATCGTCCACTCCGAGGTCATCACGATGTTCAGCCCTCGGCCGCCCTGGGCGCGTGGCAACGACAGGAATCGCGGGACCCAGGTAAACAATCCCCACCAGGCGAACAACGTCGCGGCGTTCATGGTGGTACAGATGAGCATGTTGCGGCCCAGCGGTCCTCGAAAGAGCTGGCCGACCGCTACTTTCGACGCCTTCTCCTGCTTCCACAACTCAGGTTCGTGCAGCTTCCGCTGCGCCCAGAAGGCGATCAGCGCCGGGGCCACACCAGCGAAGAAGACCGCTCTCCAACCGAAGCGCGGCAGGAGCACCGCCACCAAAGCCGCTCCCAGGGCAAAGCCGATGGCCCAGCTGCTCTGCACCAGCGCCAGCGCTTTGGCCCGGTGCCGCACCGGCCACGTCTCCGCCACCAGTGCCGCGCCGGAGGCCCACTCGCCGCCCATGCCCAGACCCAGCACCAGCCGGCACAGCATCAGCTCCACCGCCGTATGCGTGAAGCCGCACAGCGCCGTGGCCACCGAATAGATCAGGACGCTTGTCGAGAGAGCGCGCACCCGGCCCGCGCGATCGGCAAACCATCCGAACCAGATGCCGCCCACGGCCGCACTCACCAGCGTCACCGACATCAGCGCGCCGCTGGTTCCCGCCGAGAGGTGCATCTCGCGCTGCACAGGTCCCAGAACCAGCGCGTAGAGCATCACGTCCATGCTGTCGAGCATCCAGCCCAGCGCGGCAGCCAGCAGCGTCCGCTTCTGTTCGCGCGAGGCTTCAGCGAGCCACCCGTAGATTTCGTTCAAGTCCGCTCCAGGTGTTTTACTGTTCAGGGAATCTGTCATACCACGAAACGAGAGAACCAGCATTGCGCGCGGCCATCGATACCGGCGGTACCTTCAGCGACTGTGTTTACCTGGATGCGGGTGAGCTTCGCGTCCTGAAAGCCTTTTCGACGCCCGCCGATCCCGCGCGGGCCGTGCTTTCGGCTCTCCGTCAGGTCGCGCCGAGCATCCGCGTCGATTTGCGCCATGGAACCACGCTCGGCACCAATGCCATGCTCGAGCGCCGGGGCGCGCGTGTCGCTTTCGTCACAACGGCGGGGTTTGAAGACACGATTGCCATCGGCCGCCAGGCCCGTTCCGTCCTCTACGACTGGTTTGCGCCGGCACAGGAATGCCTGGTGCCACGCGAGCTGCGCTTTGGCGTCCCGGAACGTGTCAGTGCCGAAGGCGAGAATCTCCGTTCACCCACAGAGGCCGAACTCGGCACCCTGGTCGACGCGGTCCGTTCCAGTCAGGCCGAGGCTGTGGCGGTTTCACTTCTCTTTTCCTTCGCGAATCCCGTGACGGAGCGCCGCATCGCGGAAGTCCTTGCCGCTCTCGACATTCCCGTCTCCCTGTCCAGCCGCATTCTGCCGGAGTTTCGCGAGTACGAGCGCGCCTCGACGACGGTCGTGAACGCGTATCTCGCACCCCGCATGCAGTCCTATCTTCTCCACCTGGAAGACCGCGTGAGCGCGGAGCACTACCAGGGCCGCGTCGATGTCATGCAGTCCTCCGGCGGCATCGTCTCCGCGCGACTCGCGGCGCAGGAACCGGTCCGCACGGTGCTCTCCGGGCCCGCCGGTGGCGTTATGGGCGCGATGCGCGTTGCCGGGTTGGCCGGTTTCGAGCGAGTCATCGGTCTCGACATGGGCGGTACATCGACCGATGTCTTTCTCTCCGACGCGGCCCAGGGCGGCGTTCGCCGCACTCGCGAATCGCTGGTTGCCGGAATCCCGGTGAGTGTGCCAATGCTGCAGATTCACACCGCCGGCGCCGGAGGCGGCTCGCTTGCCCGCTTCGATCGTGGCGGGATGCTGCGCGTCGGACCCGAGTCCGCTGGAGCCGATCCCGGCCCCATCTGTTTCGGCCGCGGTATCCTGCCGACCGTCACCGATGCCAACCTCGTTCTCGGCCGCCTCGATCCGTCCAGCTTCCTTGGCGGTAGCGTCTCCGTTGATCGCGACCGAGCCGAAGCCGGTCTCCGGGAGCACAAAGGCCCACTCGCCACCCACCAGGAATTCGCCGCGGGCATTCTCCGCGTCGTCGAAACAGAGATGGACAAAGCCATCCGCGTCATTTCTGTCGAGCAGGGCCACGATCCCCGCGATTTTGCTCTGGTTGCCTTCGGCGGGGGCGGCCCCCTGCATGCCTGCTCGCTGGCGCGTTCGTTGCGCATTCCCACGGTCCTGGTGCCGATGATGCCCGGCGCTCTTTCCGCGCTCGGCATCCTGCTCGCCGATGTCGTGCGCGATTATGCCCGCACCGTCATGCTTTCCGGCGAGGCGATTCACAACCTCGCCGAGGACTTCGGCGACCTTGAGCAGCAGGGGCGCCGGGAATTTGCCGACGAAGGGCTCGATGGTATGGCTGCTCACACAGTCGACCTGCGCTATCGCGGACAAGGCTATGAACTCAATGTTCCCTGGAGCGCTGCCGATCCCGGTCACTCCATCGATGCCTTCCACCACCTGCATCGGCAGCGCTACGGCTTTGCCGATCCCGGCAAACCGATTCAGGTCGTCAGCCTGCGCCTGCGTATGACCGCGCTCGCCGAGCCCTGGGAACCGAAACGACGCGACGCGCGCCCCGGCGACGGGAGCGTTGCCCGTTGCGGCGAACGCAACATCTTCTTCGACGGCCAGCTTCTCTCCTCATCGGTGTACCGGCGCGATCAGCTCATGGCCGGCGACGTCATTGAGGGCCCAGCTCTGATCACCGAATACACTTCCGCGACCCTCCTGTCCCCAGGCTGCCGCGCCACCGTGGATCCATTCCTCAACCTCGTCATTGCCGTGAGGCCGGCTCCATGACCCAGTCTGCTCCCGATCCCGTCGAACTGGCCATTTTTCGCAGCGCCGTCCACTCCATTGCCGAAGAGATGGGCGCCGCGCTGCGCCGCACCGCGCTCTCGCCCAACATCAAAGAGCGCCGCGACTATTCCTGCGCCGTTTTCGACGACCAGGCGCGCGTGATCGCCATGGGTGATCACATGCCGGTTCACCTCGGTTCCATGCCGATGTCCGTCGAAGCCGCAGTCCGCGCCCTTGCGCTCGGACCGGGTGACATCGCGGTGCTCAACGATCCCTATGCCGGGGGAACTCACCTGCCCGACATCACCATGGTTCTGCCTGTCTTTCTGCCCGGCGGCACAAGTCCCGGGTTCTACGTCTCCAATCGCGCGCATCACGCTGATGTTGGCGGCGCCTTCGCCGGCTCGATGGGTCCGGCGCGCGAAATCTTCCAGGAGGGCCTGCGTATTCCTCCCGTTCGCATCGTGCGCAGCGGCGCAGTCGACCGCGAAATGATGAACCTCCTCCTGCTCAACGTCCGGACGCCGGAGGAGCGCGAGGGCGACCTGGCTGCGCAGATCGGCGCGTGCCGCGTGGGTGAGCGTCGCATCCTCGATCTGGTGGAGAAGTATGGCGGGCCGCAGATGCTCGCTCTCATCGAAGGTCTTCTCGACTACTCGGAGCGCCTCGTTCGCGCCGAGCTGCGCCGTATGCCTGCCGGCTCTTTTGCCGCCGAAGACGCTCTCGACGATGACGGCGTCAGCGACATGCCCTGCCGCATCTGCGTCCGCCTCCGCATCGATCCCGAAGCCGGCTCTCTCCACGTCGATTTCACGGGATCGTCGCCGCAAGTTCAGGGAAGCATCAACGCGGTGCGCGCCATTACCCTTTCAGCCTGCTTCTATGTACTCCGCTGCCTTCTCGAGCGTGATGCGCCCGCCACGGCAGGCATCCTGCGCCCGCTTACGCTGGTCACGCCTCCCGGCAGTATCGTCGACGCTCAGCCGCCCGCGCCAGTAGCCGGCGGCAATGTCGAAACCTCGCAGCGCATCGTCGATACGCTCATGCGCGCGCTCGCTCAGGCAGCGCCCGATCGCGTTCCCGCAGCATCCTCCGGCACGATGAGCAATCTCACCATCGGCGGCATGGATCCACTTACGGGTGAACTGTTCACCTACTACGAGACGACCGCCGGCGGCATGGGCGCACGGCCCACCCTGGACGGCATCTCGGGCGTGCACACCCACATGACCAACTCGCTCAACACACCCGTCGAGGCGCTTGAATACGCTTATCCGTTGCGCGTTCGCCGCTACGGGTATCGCAGCGAATCCGGCGGTTCCGGTCGTTTCCGGGGTGGCAACGGCCTGGTCCGCGAAATCGAGCTGCTGGCCCCGGCCCAGGTCACGCTGCTCGCCGACCGCCGCCGCTTCCGCCCCTGGGGCCTGGAGGGCGGTGGCGAAGGTTCACCGGGACGAGCGACGGTCATGGATGCGGCCACAGGCAGGGTCGCCGAACTGCCTGGCAAATGCAGCCGCTATCTGCACGCCGGCGATGTCCTGCGCATCGAAACACCGGGCGGGGGAGGATGGGGTCTTTGAGCAAACGGTTGCCCTCCCGCGCGGGCATACCCAGGGATCTTTCGCGTCGATTCCGGTCCATCGCACAACGTTTCCTGCACAAACGCCAATCCCATCCTGTGAGTTGAAATTCCAAGGTTGGAGTTGCAGATGCGTTCTTCGATGTTGAAATGTTTCCCACGACTAATGCGTTCCTCTGTGCTCTCCGCTACCGCGCTGGCGCTGGTAATACTACTCGCGCCTGCTCCGCGCGCCCAGGCGCAGATTAGTGTGCAGATCGGACGGGCGCCGGTATGCCCGTACGGCTATTACGACTATCCACCGTACCCATGCGCGGCCTACGGCTATTACGGCCCGGAGTGGTTTAACAACGGCATCTTCATTGGGGCGGGGCCCTGGTTCCATGGCGGTCCCCATTTCCATGGGTATGTCGATAACCGCTTCGACCCGCACCATGGCTATCACGGAGCCATGCCGCGTCGCGGCGAACACGATAACTGGAATCGCGACCACTGGCAAAACCACCCGCAGGGCGGATTCCATGGCAACGAGATGCGTGACGGTCGGGGCCATGTCACGCATGGCGGCCACCCTCACGGCCACTGATCAGACGACAGCATAGGATCAATCAGCCGTTCTCAGCCACATGCGGTTGTCGCAACGCTCCGCCTGCCGCTTGCCTGATTTGTGCATCTTTCCAGAGATGACCCGAAGGAAGAAGGTACACGCAGGCGAGTGGCTGACACGGGGCCTGGCTACCGTTGGCGCTGGCGCTCTGATCCTGGGAACTACAACGCTGCTCGTCGATTTGTTTGGTTCGGCGCTCTCCTACACCCTTCGCGAGAAGCCCCGCGGATCGCTCGATTCCGACGAGTTCCTGCAATTTTTGAGTGTGGTGACCGACGGATCGCTTCGGAGATCCCAGGTGACGCGTTTCAGGAACGGAGAACAATTCTACCCGGCCGAACTGGAAGCCATCCGGCGCGCACGGCAATCGATCAACCTCGAATATTACGAATTCGGAGAAGATCGTGTAGGTGGGGAGATGCTCGAGGCCCTGGTGGAACGGGCCCGCGCCGGGATTGAAGTGCGCATGATCGTGGATGCCGTCGGGAGCTTTCGCACGCACGACGGGTTCTTCGACGGGCTGCGCGCCGCCGGCGGCCGCATGTTCTGGTATAACCCGCTGCGGCTGAAGACCTGGCAGAGGATCAACAACCGCACGCATCGCAAGCTGATGGTTGTGGACGGGCAAACAGGCTTCATTGGCGGGGCGGGCATCGCCGATTACTGGCGCTATCGCACTCTGCAGGGACCGGCATGGCGCGACACCGTCTTCCGGGTGGAGGGACAAGCCGTAGCGGGGCTGATTTCCACCTTTTCCGAGAATTGGCTGGAATGCGCTGGAGAGATTCTTTCCGGGCCGAAGCAATTCGGGCCGCCGTCCGATCCCGACGGCGCTCCGGGCTTTGTCGTGATCAGCACTCCCCACGCCGGCGGCACCCAGGCCCGCATTCTTTTCCAGGTGTTGATTCAGTGTGCGCAGAGGAGTCTGCGCATCACAACTCCTTACTTCCTTCCCGATCACAGCGCGCGCCAGGCACTGGCGGAGGCGGCTCGGCGCGGGGTGCGAGTTGAGATTCTCACCGCGGGACCCTATATCGATCACCCCATCGTCCGCCGGCTCAGCCGGGAAAGTAGCCGACGGATGCTCGAAGCCGGGGCGACGATCCACGAATATCAACCGTCGATGATCCACGCCAAACTCATGACCGTGGACCGCCAGTGGAGCGTCGTTGGATCGACGAACTCCGACCACCGTTCCCTTGGGCTGAATGACGAAGTGAATCTTGCCGTGCTGGATCGCGATCTGGCGGCGGTGATCGAGTCCGATTTCGAAGACGACCTTCGCCAAAGCCGTCCTCTCACGCTGGACATGCTGGGGCGCCGGGGTCTGTTGAGCCGGGAAGAGCAGGTGCTGGATCACGTGGTGAAGTGGGAAAGCTGAAAAGAAAAGGGCAGGCCCGGAGGCCTGCCTTTTCTCTCTGCCGCAGAGGTGTCTTACTTCGCCCCGACCGGTTCCGCCGCGCGGGTGCCCGCCTGCTCTTTCAGGGCCGCGGCCTTATCGGTGGCTTCCCAGGTGAAATCCGGCTCGTTGACGCGGCCAAAATGTCCGTACGCTGCGGTCTTGCGATAAATCGGACGGCGCAGGTTGAGGCTCTCGATGATGCCTTTCGGCGTCAGCGCGAAGTTCTTCCGGATCAGATTCACAAGCTGGCTCTCGTCTACGGTGCAAGTGCCAAACGTGTCCACCAGAACACTGACCGGCTCAGGCACGCCGATGGCGTAGGCCAGCTGCACCTCGCAGCGTTCGGCCAGTCCGGCGGCCACGATGTTCTTGGCAATGTAACGCGCCATGTAGGCTGCCGAGCGATCCACCTTCGTCGGATCTTTCCCGCTGAAGGCGCCGCCGCCGTGACGGCCCATGCCGCCGTAGGTGTCCACGATGATTTTGCGCCCGGTGAGTCCGGTGTCGCCCATCGGTCCGCCGATCACAAAACGGCCCGTGGGATTGATGTGGTACTTCGTGTTCTCGTCGAGCAGGTGCGCGGGGAGCACGGCCTGGATCACGTGCTTCAGGATGTCCGCTCGTAGTTCTTCATTCGTGATGGTCTCGGCATGCTGGGTGGAAATGACGACGGCATCGATGCGCACCGGTTTGTGGTTGGCGTCGTACTCGACGGTGACCTGCGATTTGCCGTCCGGCCGCAGATACGGCAGCTTGCCGTTCTTGCGGACTTCCGACAATCGACGCGTCAGCTTATGCGCCAGCGAGATCGCGGTCGGCATCAGTTCCGGCGTCTCGTTGGTCGCGTAGCCGAACATCATACCCTGATCGCCGGCGCCGCCGGTATCCACGCCCATGGCAATGTCGCCGGACTGCTTGTTGATCGTCGAGATCACTGCGCAGGTGTTCGAGTCGAATCCGTAGGTGGCGTTGTCATAGCCAATCGAGGCCACCACGCCGCGCACCAGCGACTGGAAATCGACATAGGCGCTGGTGGTGATTTCGCCTGCGATGACCACCAGCCCTGTCGCTGTCAGCGTCTCGCACGCGACGCGGCTGTAGGGATCCTGATCGAGGCAGGCATCGAGAATGGCATCGGAAACCTGGTCGGCGATTTTGTCGGGATGACCTTCGGTCACGGATTCCGAGGTAAACAGAAAACGTTCGGCTGCTGGCAAAGGAAACTTCCTCCAGAGGGGTTGCGGATTGCCTCACGCGAACGGGGGCAGAATCCGATGGGATTGCTCTTCTATGGTACCAGGAGCAGCGATTCCCGGAAGAAAAGGTTGCAGCCAAGAGGGAAATAGCGCAGGGAACAGCGATTGGCCGCAGGGAACCGGGTCACTGATCCGCCATAGCTCCAGCGGCCAGATTTTACTGGGGCTTCCCGGGAGAGGGGTTCGCTGACGGCGCAGGGGACTGTGGCGGTGTCTGAGTCGCCGGACCCTTCTGCGGATTGCCAGTGATATCCTGCCCGCCGTAAATGACACGGATGCTGGTATGGAACTGGTGATAGTTCGTGTACTTCAACGTTTCCCGCATGTGGACGTCCTGGCTCAGATACCCGTGCCCCGCGGAGAAATGCAGCACGCCATCGCCATGTGTATAAACCGGGAACCAATACTTCCCGTCCACCATCTGCCGGTAGGTGACGAAAGGCATGGACAGATCTTCGTGTCCGGGCCGCGTGTCGTCGGGCACGTTTTTGCCGTTCGTCACCACAATCTGGTGTTCTTTCTGGTCCACCCAGATGCGTCCCTGGAAATAGCGGTGCTTCTTCTCGATGACTTTGGGCTTGATGTCGAAGACCCAGGTTTCAATCTCGTCGATTTTCTGCTTCCCCACATAGGTGATGTCATACTGCGGAGCGTCTTCGGTGGTAAGCACAAACGGCAGCCGCTCTTCGATATCGGAGAAATCAGCAGGCGACATCATCACCCGCGTCAGGCTCGACTCCGGGGCATCGACCACATGCTCGGTCCGATGTCCCTGCGAATCGAAGACCACGTCCACGACCTGATAGTACTGTCCATCGGGCTTGTTGTCGTCGTCCAGCGTCTCCACACGCACGCTGCGCTGCCAGGTATAGTTGTCCAGCGCCTGCCTGAATACCGATTCCTTGGCAGTGAACTCCTGGATGATCTGCTGTACGGGCATGACCGGCGGAGTCAGATCCAGCGAGCCGAATCCCGAATCGAGGGGCATGGAAGTGTACGAGACCTGGGCGGTGAGGGCCGGAGCAATCAGGAGCGGAATCGCGGCATTCAGGGCGGCGAGCAACGACAGACGGCGAAACGATGGAAAGAACACGACTCAAACTCCTGTGCTGTAAGGATAGACGCAATGGGGTAACCGGGAGAGAGCGGGTTGCCGCAGGGACCCATCGGGCCACGCAATCCGCCGCCATTTCTCCCTGTTGCGGGTTCTGCATTCCCACAGGGCAATGAAACGATTAAACTTGCGGCGTCCCCTATGGTCGGCGACACCGAGCTCTATCGCATTCCGACACTGATCCTGCTGATCGCGCTGGTCGCGGTATTCGGCGCCCTTTGGCTTGAGAGCGGCCACCATCCGGAACCAGGCGCCGGGTCGCGGGAAACTCCGCCAGCGCGCCGTCGCCAGCTACTGTGGCTGGTGGGCTGGATGTTTGCGGCCATTCAGATGGAGATGGTAGTCGTAGACCGCGGCTCTGGCGGCGTCTGGCAGGCGGTGGCGCGCAGCACGATGCAGATGGCGCCGCTGATGTTCCTGGGCTCGCTGGCTCCCCAGTACTTCAGTCGCAGGCCGCGCATTCACTATGTCGTGGCCTTTGGGACGCCGCTCATCGTGTTCGCGAGTCTGGTTTCCTTTGATCCGAATCCAGGAAGACTGGCTCAGGGCGTTCTCCTGGCCTGCGCCTTCTGGGCTGCGTTCGTCGCGGCGCGCTGGAGCCTCTATCGCCGTCTGATCCCGGAATGGCTGAGCCTGGTGTTGGTCGCCGCCGTGAGCAGCGCCTGCCTCTGGCTCACATGGAACCGCCAATACGATGCGGTGCTGGCGCTGGTCCACAGCGGGGTGCTCTTGATGACGGCGTTCCTGTTCGCATCGGCCTTTCGCCGGGTAACCGCCGGAGCGATTTTTGCCGCCGGCGGCCTGGCGCTCTGGTCGTTGCCGGTGCTGCTCGCGCCGTTGGCGGCAGGCGCGGATGCGACGATCCTGCTCGTACGCACCATCAATCTGACCAAGGTGATTACCGCGGTCGGCATGATTGTGCTGGTACTCGAGGACGAGATTGCCTCCAACCGGGCCGCGCAGGAGCGCGACCGCCGCGCCCGCCAGGAAATGGAGAAGTACACCGAGGTGTACCTGGAGGACATTCCCTTCGAGGAGGAGTCCGGGCAGTACGACGGGCTCTGCGCCACAATCGCGTCCGTCAGCCGCTTCCGGCAGGCGGTCATCTTCGTCCGCACGCCTGACGGGCGGTTCCGGCTCGCCGGACGCGCGGGCATCGGCGGCGCTCTGGATGGCGCACTCGATGCGCTGGCCCGCAGAACGACCGAGGAGAGAGTGCAGGAGGTGGCGGCCGGCCAGCATTTCCCCCAGCGAATCGGACATCTGGTCCTGATGGACCTGCGCCCGCTGATGGAGCCCGGGGACGAGCTACTTCAGATGAACTTCCGTCAGGGCCATGTCATGGGCATTCGCACCCGCGAGGGACGCCTGCTCGGCGCGTTGCTGCTTGCCGGGCTCGTGAATCCCGAAGAGCCGCTGCTCACTGAGGATGTGCTGCCTCTGGAACTGCTCGTCGCACGCATTGGCGCCGCGCGCGAGCACCAGACTTTGTTGCGCCAGCTTCTGCAGGCGGAACGGCTGGCCGGTCTGGGCCAGCTCGCCGGGGGCGTGGCGCATGAACTGAATAATCCCCTGACGGTTGTGACCGGCTACGCGGAACTGATGGCCGAGGATGAGAGCACCACAGCTCGGGATCAGGCACTCGTGATCCTGAACGAAGCCCGGCGTATGAAGCAGATCATCGAGAGCCTCATGCGTTTTCGTAGAGCATCCACGTCCGGCAAGGTGCCGCTTGCCGTGGAGCTGCTGTTCCGTGACATTGAGAAGCTCGCACGCCACGAGCTGGAATCGGCGGGTGTGGAGCTGGAACTGCGGATTCCAAGCGAGGTTCCGCGCGTGAAAGGAGACGGCGAGCAGTTGCGGCAGGTTTTCCTCCAGATCACAAAAAATGCGATCGCCTCACTCCAGGAAGTTCCGGCGGACACGCACCGGCGCCTCCGTGTGGAAGTCGCGTCAATCGGAGACCGAGTGCAGATTACCTTCGCCGACAATGGGCCGGGATTCGTCGAGCCGACGCGCGTCTTCGATCCATTCTTCACCACCCGTCACCAGGGCGAGGGCATTGGCCTTGGCCTGAGCGTCTGCTACTCGATCGTGCGAGAGCACAACGGAACCATTACGGCCGAGAACCTGCGGCCTCACGGTGCGGCCGTTGTCATTGTGCTGCCCTCAGACACCTCCGGACTTCCCGTGGAATCTGTCCCCGGCGCAGTCGGCGCGGTTTAGGATAAGGCTGCAATCCAGAGGGCCAATGCAATGACCGGGTTCAGGGGAAGCGTATGTTTAGCGGCATCGCTGCTTTTGTCAGGAATCGGCGCGCCTGCGTTCGCGCAGGGTCAGACTGCACAGAACGAGCCGGCGCAGTCCGCGAAGCGACCGATGACCTTCGAGGACCTGATGCAGATGCGCCGGCTTGGAGACCTTGACGTCTCCCGCGATGGAAACTCGGTGCTCTTCTCTGCGACCGACGTTGATTTGGCAAAGAACACGAAGACCTCGCATCTGTGGATCGTGCCGGTGAGTGGCGGCGAGGAGAAGCCCCTGACCGATTCAGCGTCGGGCGAGACTCGCGGCCGCTTTTCACCGGATGGAAAACAGATCCTCTTCGAGACTTCGCGCCGAGACGGACAGCAGATTTGGCTGGCGGACTTTGACGGCGCAGCCGGGACGATCGGCGAACCGCATCAGCTGACAACCATCTCCACGGAAGCCGACAACGCGACCTGGTCGCCGGACGGGAAGCGCATTCTGTTCACCTCCGACGTCTATCCGCAGTGCAGCATCGGCCAGGATGGCGCCGAGGTCTCCGGAGTCGCCGAGGATGCGTGCGACCGGCAGAAGGACGAGGAGCAGGCGCAGAGCAAGGTGAAGGCGAAGATCTTCACGCATCTGCTCTACCGGCACTGGAACCACTTTACGAATGACAAGCGGAGCCATCTTTTTCTGATCTCAGTCGATGACGGTGTGTATCGCGACCTGAATCCGGGCGATGACCGCGACGTGCCGCCATTCTCGCTGGGCGAGCCGGATGGATGGGACTTCTCGCCGGACGGGAAGGAGATCGCGTTCGAGGAGAAGAAAGCCGATGATCCCGCTCTGAGCACAAACGTCGACATCTTCACGCTGAAGCTGTTCAACGACGAGGGCAAGACCGAGTGGGGCGCGAAGCCACACAAGATCTCGACCAGTCTGGGCGGCGATTTCACCCCGCGCTATTCGCCGGATGGCAGGTGGATCGCGTGGCGGATGCAGAAGCGCGCGGGGTACGAGAGCGACCGGTTCCGGCTCGTCGTCTACAACCGGGAGACGCATGAGATCCGCGAGGTGCTGCCGAATTTCGATCGGTGGGTGGACGAGGAAGTGTGGAGCCTGGACTCAAAGCGGATCTACTTTGCGGCGGGAAACAGAGGAGAAGAGCCGCTGTATACGACAGATCTTCTCGGGCACATGGTCGGTCCACTTAGCAAGGGCGGAGAGTATGGCGATCTTCATCTGTTGCCCGACGGCACGATGGTCGCAAACAGGATGACCGTAAGAAATCCGTCGGAAGTGTTTCTGGTCAAGTTTGATCTGCAAGGACTTGAACCTCCATCTCATGACGGTGGAGATATTCTGATCAACCACACATACGTCTCGAATCTCACCCATCTGAATAGCAATCTCCTCTCCCAACTTGATCTGCCCAACATGGAGTCCTTCTGGTTCCCGTCGATTGGCGGGGTGCGCGTGCAGGGATTTCTGATTCGTCCGCCCGGTTTCGATCCTCATAAAAAATATCCGGTGAAGTTTCTGATTCACGGCGGCCCGCAGGGCGCGTGGGGCGATTCCTGGTCTTACAGGTGGAATCCAGAGTTGTTTGCGGCGGATGGCTATGTGGTCGTCATGATCAATCCTGGTGGATCGACTGGATACGGACAGGCGTTTGTGGATCGGGTGAACGGCGACTGGGGCGGACGGCCGTTTATCGACCTGATGCGCGGGCTCGATTATGCCGAACAGCATTATCCGTTCATCGACAAGAGCCGGGAATGCGCGCTGGGCGCGAGCTACGGCGGTTACATGGCGGACTGGATTCTCGGCCACACGGATCGGTTCAAGTGCATCGTCTCGCACGACGGGATGTTCAACACCGAATCGGCTTACGGAACGACCGATGAGCTTTGGTTCAACGAGTGGGAGTTCAAAGGAACGCCGTGGGCCAATCGCGAGCTGTATCGGCGCTGGTCGCCGATGCTGGCGGAGACGCATTTCAAGACGCCGACGCTGGTGGTTCACAGCCAGCTTGATTACCGGCTGGATGTTTCCGAAGGCTATCAGTTGTTCGATACGCTGCAGCGGATGAAGGTGCCGTCGAAGATGCTGTATTTCCCGGACGAGGGACACTGGATTCTGAAGCCGCAAAACTCGCAGCTCTGGTACAAGACGGTGAACGACTGGTGCGATCAGTGGACGAAGAGCAGGGAATAGGCAACAGGGAACAGGGTTTACGGGATAGGGTATAGAACGACGTGATTGCTCATTTGCGGGGAAAGCTGTTTGCGAAGAGTCCGGGGCAGGCGATTGTCGAAGCCGGCGGCGTTGGCTACGACGTGACGATCAGCGTGCCTACTTTTACATCGCTGCCGGCCGAAGGCGGCGAGGTTTCACTCTACATTTACACGCAGGTACGGGAAGATACGCTGGCGCTGTACGGGTTCATGGAGCGGAACGAGAAGCGGCTGTTTGAGCGGCTGATCACGGTTTCGGGCGTCGGGCCAAAGCTGGCGGTGACGATTCTCAGCGGGCTGAATCCGGAGCGAACGGTGGCGGCGATCCGGGCGCAGGATCATGCGACACTGACGCGGATTCCCGGAGTGGGAAAAAAGCTGGCTGAGCGGCTGGTCGTGGAGCTGAAGGAGAAGCTCGAAGATCTGGCGGTTGCGCCGGCTGCTGCGGGGGTGGCGGGAGCGGCGACCGACGATGTTCTGTCGGCGCTGGTGAATCTGGGGTACCAGCGAGCGGCGGCGCAGAAGGCGATCGAGACGACGGTGGAGAAGGACAAGGCAGCTGCGGACGACTTCGACGAACTGTTCCGGGGCGCGTTGAAGGTGATCCGGTAGGATACCCCCCGGGGGGGGTATTAAGTTCTCGGCTAAGTACTTTATTTGCCGGTAAGCAGCGATTTCTTTTGGGGGCTTCAAACGGTAAGTAACGGTAACGAGCGTATGTTTTGAGGGCTCCAAAACCGGCATCTCTGGCGGTTGCGGTGCAAGCCGGTACTTGTTGAGGACCTCAAAAGGTTCGACCTGCTGCGATCGGATGGCGTTCGGAGGGATGTGGAGCGCCGGATTGAGAAAGATCGGCGCCGCCAGTGAAGGCGGCCGCCTCTGGAGGCGTGGCCTGCATGAGAAAAGGACTCGTTGTGCGAGTCCCTCTGGAAGCCTGGTTCAGGATTCGATTTCAGTATGGTGGGCGTGCGAGGCGAGAGCAACAAGAATCGGACCTCGCGGGGCACGGAGGTCACGTGACCAAAGTCAGAGGCTGAGGTTTGGCGGTGAGACATCCAGGCCCGGACCTTCCCATTCCAGGAACTCGAATTCGGAATCGGCGGGGTTTTGGGCGATGTAATCGCAATGATGGCGGTAGTCCACCGCATCGCGGATGCGATGGTCATGAAAGCCTCTTTGCCAGATAGAACCCGGGTATCCGGTTTGGGCGCGCATCGTGTGGGAGAAGCCGCCCTTGATGCATTGCACACAGCGTTCGAGTGATTGGTTGGCGGAGGGCGTGAGGAGGAGGTGGAGGTGGTCCGGCATGATGACGTACGGGTGGAGTCGAAAGCGGCCTTCATCGCGATAGTGGAAGAGGGTTTGCCGCAGGAGGGAAGCGTTGCGATTCGATTGGAGCAGGTGCCTTCGATCGGCGGTCACGATGGTGACGAACCAGGTAGGGAGGGCGGAGCGCACGCCGGAAAGATAAGCGAATTGGCCGGGGAGCGGAAGGTCACCGAAGTTTGGCGTGGGCCTCAGCGCGGCATGAATGGCGCGTCCACCCTGGTTCGGACCGGCGTGAATGGCGCGCCTGCCGGGTTTCGGACGCGGCATGAATGGCGTGCCTACCGGTGGCGATCGTGGGGTTGCCAGGAGCGGATTCCGCGGCAGACGTTGACCTCAGCGGCTGAAGCCGCTTTTTCTCGGGCCTTCATTTGCGCGGCATGAATGCCGCGCCTACCCTGTTTCGGACGCGGCATGAATGGCGTGCCTACCCTGTTTCGGACCGCATGAATGGCGCGCCTGCCGGGTTGTCGATCGTGGGATTGCCAGGAGCGGATTCCGCGGCAGACGTTGCGCGGCATGAATGGCGCGCCTACCCTGTTTCGGACCGGCGTGAATGGCGCGCCTGCCGGTGGCGGACACTATTCCACTACGGCGATCTTCGCGCGCTTGCCAACGCGGATTGTGATGCGGGCGGGGATGTTTGCGAGGGGCAGGATCGGGGTGGAGACGGTTTCGCCGTCGAGGCGGACGGCGTTTTCGGCGAGCTTGCGGGTGGCTTCGGTGGCGGAGGCGGCGAGACCGATGCGGACCAGGAGTTTTGGGACGCGGATTTGGAAACCGTCGGAGGCGGTCGCGGCGATTTCGGCGTAGGGAACGTTGACCTCTTCGAGGCCTTCGACGTCATCGCTCTTTTGCTGGAACTGTTTCGCCCAGTTCTCGTCGGCTTGGCGGGCGGCTTCGGCGCCATGGAAGCCGGCAACGATGGTGCGGGCGAGGTTTTTCTTGGCCTGCATGGGGTGGAGCGCGCCGGAGGCCATGTCGGCGTTCATCTTCTCGATTTCCGATTGACGCAGATCGGTAAGCAGGGTCCAGTATCGCCCCATGATCTCGTCCGAGATGGACATGAGTTTGCCGTACATCTCCTGCGGGGGCTCGTGAATTCCGATTGCATTATTGAGAGACTTGGACATTTTCTGCACGCCGTCGGTGCCCTCGATGATGGGGGTCATGAGGACGATCTGGGGCGGCTGTCCATAATCGCGCTGAAGCTCGCGGCCGGCGATGAGGTTGAACTTCTGATCGGTGCCGCCGAGCTCGACGTCGGCTTTGAGGGCGACGGAGTCGTATCCCTGGGCTAAGGGGTAGAGGAGTTCGTGGAGGGAGATGGGCTGCTCGTTTTGAAAGCGGGCGTGGAATTCGGCGCGCTCGAGCATCTGGGAGACGGTGAATTTGGCGGCGAGGCGGATGATGTCCTCGAAGGTGAGCTTGCCGAGCCACTCGGAGTTGAAGCGGACTTCTGTTTTGTCGCGGTCGAGGATGCGGAAGACCTGGTCGGTGTAGGTCTTCGCGTTGGCGTCGATTTGCTCGCGGGTAAGGGGCTTGCGGGTGACGTTGCGGCCAGACGGATCACCGATGAGAGAGGTGTAGTCGCCGATGAGGAAGATGACCTGATGGCCGATGTCCTGAAAGTGCTTGAGCTTGCGCATGAGGACGGTGTGGCCGAGGTGGAGGTCGGGGGCGGTGGGATCGAATCCTGCCTTGACGCGGAGGGGGGTGCCGGTCTGGCGGGATTTTTCGAGGCGGGCGCGGAGATCCTCGAGGCGGATGATTTCGGCGGCGCCTTTCTGGAGCAGGTCGAGCTGCTCGTCAACGGGAAGGAAGGTGGGCATGGGTGATTTCAGTATAGAAGCGGTGGGTGGACAGGGGTCAGAGGTCAGCGATGAAGCGGTGAGCAGCCAGTGAGCCTGGCAAAGGGGCAAGTGTTCAGCGCTGGGCTTCGGCCCAGTCGAAGGCGTTGGGGAAGTGTTCGAAGTCGGCGGGTGTGTCTTTCTCGAAGTAGATGGAGAGGATGTCGAAGCGGGTGGTCATGGGTGCGGCGTCCGCGGGACGTGGGGGAAGCTGGTGGAGGTAGTGGCGCGCGAGGCGGCGGAGGACGCGGCGTTTGCGGTCGTCGACGGAAGAGTGGGCGGGCGCGACGAGGCGGGTGGTGCGGGTTTTGACTTCGATGAAGCAGAGGGTGTTGCCCTGTGGACCTGGAGACCAGGCGATGAGGTCGAGGTCGCCGGGGGCGCGGGCGGAGCGCCAGGCGCGGGCGACGACGATGTATCCGCGACGCCGGAGCCAGAAGAAGGCAGCGCGCTCGCCAGCCTGGCCGGTACATAAGTGCGCAGGGAGGCCCGCTTGCCGCTCGGCGGTGCAGACGAGGGCGTTGACAGCGGACTCCATGAGATTGAGGCGAAACTTCAGCAGCACGGGAACAGTGTGGCTGGGGTACCGCGGGCGGGGCAAGGAACGATGGTCATGAGCAGGTTACGGGGGACATCTGAGAGGCGCAGGGTACGGGGTGCGGGGTACAGGCCAACGGGTTGGCTAGCGGAGGAGGAGGAGCCAGGCGCCGGTTCCGATGCCGATGAGGGCCAGGAGGAGGGCGAGAATGACGGCATTGGTGGAGATGCGGCCGGGGATCCAGGAGCCGGTGCGGAGCTCCTTCACGGTGCGGATGTGGTTGGAGACGGCAGTGAGGTTCACAAGAACGCCGAGGGCGACGAGGGCTACTCCTGAATCGACGGTGACGCCGCTGTGACGGAGCGTAGCGTGCTGGATTGCCTGAAACTCTCGGAGGAAGAGGCCGAAGCGGGCGAGCGCGAAGCCGACGCCCATGAGGCCGAGGCCGGTGCGGATCCAGGCGAGGAAGGTGCGTTCGGCGGCGAAGCTGGTGCGGGGATCGTCGAGTTCGGCAGGCATGGAGGTTGGATGGGAGTGGCCGTGCTGGCGATTGTAGTTCGCGTCGAGGACTGGAGCGGAGAATCCTCTGTAACGACAACGGGCGAACTCAAAGGCTCGCCCGCTGGTGACTTTCTATTAACTGGTTGCGTCTTTACAGAGGCTGTACGTCCGCTGCCTGCCAGCCCTTCGGCCCCTTCACGACGTTGAACTGCACGGCCTGACCTTCCTGCAGACTCTTGAAGCCATTCGCTGAAATGGCAGAGTAATGCACGAAGACATCTTCGCCGTTCTGGCGCGAGATGAAGCCATAGCCCTTCGCGTCGTTAAACCACTTCACAGTACCTTGTTCCATTTGTTGCGGTGTCCTGATTGATTGAATTGCGCTGGAGTGAATCGGAGCTAACTGGCAGACCCTGCTTGCTGCTTGGTTGGGCGAGGCGAAAGACTGCACTTGCCCGGTTCTTCTAACGCTATGCCATTGTAGCAGATTGCCGAAGGGGACTGACCTGGGAAGGGCAGCCCCAAATGGCTGCAGACGCAGGCCGCGCAGGTCGGCGCGGGTGGGCTCAGCCATGGTGAAAATAGAAGATGTTTCCGTCCAGGTCCCGCACCGTGAATTGCCGTATTCCCCACGGTTTCATTTGCAGAGGGTCGACAAGATTCGCCCCCGAGGCCTGCAGTTCCTGATACGAGGCGTCGATGTCGTCGGCGAAGATCCAGTGGACGGCCGGTTCGAACGGTGGGGTTCTTCTGCGGAAGAAAATCGTTGTCGGCGGGCGGGTGACGGCGCCGATTCCTTTGTCCGGTTCAAGCCAGGCGATCGTAAAGCCGAGGGCATCGCGGTAGTGCTGTTGTGCGCGTTCGACGTCGGCCACCGGCAACTCCGGTACGGGAGGGCCAATCGGGCTCATCTTTTCATTCGCGGCCACACAGCTCTCCTTCGTCGGGCAAGATGGACCCATGTCGCAATTCTGATCCGCCTTCGGAAGTGCGGCAAGCATACACGAGCTTTTCGGGGGACCGCAGGAGGAAATCCTGGCGGATCAGGCAGTCGGCCGGCGCCGGTCGCGCCGGGGTATTCTGGCACACGATGAAAGATCGTTCGCTGGACTTGCTGACCGCCGCGCTGAACCGTTTGGAGAAAGAATTCGCGGATTTGCCAGATCCTCGGCTGGCGCCGCCGGGCATGGACCGCGCCTCTGGAATTTTGGACGAGGCGGCCGAGCGGCTGGGCGACAACTATCCCTACTTTCACCCGCTGTACGCGGGGCAAATGCTGAAGCCGCCGCATCCGGCGGCGCGGGCGGCGTATGCGCTGGCGATGATGCTGAATCCCAATAACCACGCTCTGGATGGGGGGCGGGCCAGCTCGCGGATGGAAGTTGAAGCGGTGCGGGAGCTGGCCGGGATGGTGGGGTGGATGGAATACCTGGGGCACCTGACGAGCGGGGGGACGTTCGCGAATCTGGAGGCGCTTTGGGTGGCGGGGCGGATGGCTCCGGGGAAGACGGTGGTGGCGTCGGAGCAGGCGCATTACACGCATGGGCGGATCAGCGGGGTGCTGCAGCTGCCGTTCACGGCGGTGGGGACGGATGCCCGGGGGCGGATGGACCTGAAGGCGCTGGAGGCGGCGGTGCGGGGCGGTGCGGTCGGGACGGTGGTGGCGACGCTGGGGACGACGGCGGTGGGGGCGGTGGATCCGCTGGACGGGATTTTGGAGCTGCGGAAAAAGTATGGATTCCGGGTGCATGTGGATGCGGCGTATGGGGGGTATTTTCGGCTGGCATCGACGCTGGGGGCGGAGGCGCAGGCGGCGTTTGAGCGGATGGCGGAGGCGGATTCGGTGGTGATCGATCCGCATAAGCATGGGCTGCAGCCGTATGGATGCGGGTGCGTGCTGTTTCGGGATCCGGGGGTAGGTCGGTGGTACAAGCACGATTCGCCGTACACGTACTTCACGTCTCAGGAACTGCATCTGGGGGAGATCAGCCTGGAGTGCTCGCGAGCGGGGGCGTCGGCGGTGGCGCTGTGGACGACGGAGCGTCTGCTGCCGCTGGTGCGGGGCGGAGAGTTTGCGCGGGGGCTGGAAAAGGGGCGGGAGGCGGCGCTGCGGCTGCATCGGATGTTGGCAGGCGACGGGCGGTTTGTGTCGGGGCCGGAGCCGGAGCTGGACATTGTGGTGTGGGCGGTGAGTGCGGCGACGCTGGAGGAGTCGTCGCAGCGGGCGCAGGAGATTTTCGACCGGGCGGCGGTGGGCGGGCTGCATCTGGCACTGGCGCATCTGCCGGCGCGGTTTTTCGCTGGGGCGGATTGGGCGGACGCTGGGCCGGAGAGCACGGTGACGGCGCTGCGGTCGGTGCTGATGAAGCCGGAGCATCTGGACTGGGTGGAGGAGATTGGGGAGCGGATTCGGCGGGCAGTGAAGGAATAGTGCGGGCCGTCGCAGGGCCCGGCACGAGCGAATGCAAACGGATACACTGGGCGATTGCGGTTGCATTTTGTGGGTGGCAGGAGGCTGCAGAGCTGCCGAGAGAGAGGCCCCGATGCCGGATAGTCAGAAGCTGAGGCGAGTTCATGAGGAGCGGTTTGGCGCGGCTCCGGCGGTTTTTCTTGCGCCGGGTCGCGTGAACCTGATTGGCGAGCACACCGATTATTCCGGTGGGTTCGTGATGCCGGCGGCGATCGACTTCTGCACGCTGGCGGCAATCTCGCCGCGGGACGATGGGCGGATCGTGGTTTGGTCGGAGAATTTTCGGGAAGAGGTGGGTTACCCGCTGGATGGCTTACCGGCGAAGGGGAACGGGCAGTGGTCGGCGTATCCGCTGGGGGTGGTGACGATCCTGCGCCAGGCAGGGTATGGGGTGGGGCCGTGCAGCCTGAGCATTGAGGGGGATGTGCCGCTGGGGGCGGGGCTGAGCTCCTCGGCGTCGATTGAAGTGGCGACGGCACTGGCGGCATTGAGCCAGGCGAGCGAGCCGGCGCCGGCACGGGAGGAGATCGCGAAGCTGTGCCAGCGGGCGGAGAACGTGTATGTGGGCGCGTCGTGCGGGATTATGGATCAGTTCATCGCCTGCAACGGGGCGGAGGACCACGCGCTGCTGCTGGACTGCCGGTCGCTGGAGTATCGGCTGGCGCCGATTCCGAAGCACGTGAGCCTGGTGATCGCGAACACGATGGTGAAGCACTCGATCGCGGGCGGGGAGTACACGACGCGGCGGTCGGAGGTGGAGGAGGGGACAGAGATTCTGCGCCGGCATCGGCCCGAGATCGAGCTGCTGCGCGACGCGACACTTGCGGATCTGGAGAAGTGGGGCGGCGAGATGCCGGACAATGTTCTGCGGCGCTGCCGGCATGTGGTGACGGAGAACGTGCGGACGGTGGCGGCGGCGGACGCGCTGGAGGCGGGGAATCTGATGAAGCTGGGCAATCTGATGGCGGCGGCGCACGCAAGCTATCGCGATGATTTCGAGGCGAGCTGCGAGGAGGCCGATATCATGGTCGCGGCGGCGAATCGCCTGCCGGGACTGATTGGGGCGCGGCTGACCGGGGGCGGATTCGGCGGGTGTACGGTGAATCTGGTGGAGACGGAAAAAGCTACGGAATTTGCGGCCCGGCTGGGGGAGGATTATCGGGTGGCGACAGGCATCGTTGCGGAGATTTACCGGTGCCACGCTTCGGCCGCGGCCCATGCCGTGGAGGGAGGCAGAGCATGACGCAGAGAGAGTTTTATGTGAAGCGGCGGCGGATTGAGCAGCCGGTTTTCCTGAAGGTGCTGCGGGCGTTGCCGGCGGACAAGATGCAGTACAAACCGCACGAGCGGTCGCCTTCGGCCGAGCAGCTGGCGTGGACTCTGACGTCGGAGTTGCGCTCGGGTGTGGAGGCGGTGAAGGAGGGACGTGCGGAGTGGCGATCGGACCCAGCTCCCCCGTTCGACAAAATGCTTTCCCAGTTTGAAGCCTGGTACGGGGAGCTGACGGATCGGGTTGAGGCGATGGACGACGCTGCCTGGAATAGCAAGGCGCAGTTTTACTACGAGGGAAAGATGGTTTCCGAACAGCCGGTCAGCGAGTTTCTGTGGATGATTTTCTTTGACGCCATCCATCATCGGGGGCAGCTGACGACGTATTTGCGGCCCATGGGGAGCAAAGTGCCGGCAATTTATGGCCCATCCGGCGACGAACGCCCGTAGAAGACGGAGCGAACCTTCATCGGGTGAAAGGATTCCACAGAAGGGTCATACCCGCGATTTTCGCGCCGATGTAACAATCACAAGGGCTGGTTGAGGCGACAACCGAAACAGCGGAATTGTCATATTCTGTTGAGACGGGCGCCTGGACAGGGGCCGGAGAATACGTTTTCACAATGCCTTTTATTACTCGTACGCAGTTTTCTTCCGCGGAGGAACCAGGCGAGGTCGGCATGGTCGCCTACTTCTCGATGGAGATCGCCGTTATGCCGGAATTTCCGACGTATAGCGGCGGGCTGGGGGTGCTGGCCGGCGATACTTTGCGCGCCGCGGCCGACATGGGGCTGCCGCTGGCAGCCGTGACGCTGGCGCACCGCAAAGGCTACTTTCAGCAGCATTTGGATGCGACCGGCATTCAGACGGAGGAGCCGCAGCCCTGGAAGCCGGAGGCGATTCTGGCGAGGGAAGAACCGATCGTAACGGTGACGATTGAGGGGCGGCCGGTGGCGGTACGCGCCTGGCGGTACGAACTGGAAGGCGTGACCGGGCACCGGATTCCCATCTATTTTCTGGACACGGATCTGGAGCAGAACGATCCGCGGGATCGCACGATCACCGACACACTGTATGGCGGAGATGCGGATTACCGGCTACGCCAGGAGGCGATTCTGGGGATCGGCGGCGCGCGGATGCTGCGGGCGCTGGATTACGAGCCCACGGTGTATCACATGAACGAAGGGCATGCGGCGCTGCTGACGGTTCCCATTCTGGAACAGGAACTGCATGGCGCGGGGCTGCAGACGGCGACCGAGCGCAACGTGGAAGCGGTCCGCCGACGCTGCGTTTTCACGACGCACACGCCGGTTCCCGCGGGACACGATCGTTTCTCCGGCGAGCAGGCGTATCGCATTCTGGGAGCGGAGCGGGCAGGAATGCTGGAGCGCTTCGGGTGTTTCCACGACGGGTTGCTGAACATGACGTACGTGGCGCTGCGCTTTTCGCGATTCGTCAACGGGGTGGCGATGCAGCACGGCAAGGTTTCGCGGCAGATGTTCCCCGACTATACGATCGATGCGATCACCAACGGGGTGCATGCGGGCACGTGGACGGCGCCGGCAGTGCAGGCGGTATTCGACAAGCACCTGCCGCGGTGGCGGCAGGACAACGTGACGCTGCGCTACGCGATCGACATTCCGGAAAACGAGATTGTCGAGGCGCATGCGGCCGCGAAGCAGGCGATGCTGGACGTGGTGCGCGAGCGCACGGGGGTGGAGCTGCGGCCCGAC
The DNA here is from genome assembly GCA_035656855.1 of Acidobacteriaceae bacterium. Taxonomy (GTDB): domain Bacteria; phylum Acidobacteriota; class Terriglobia; order Terriglobales; family Acidobacteriaceae; genus Palsa-343. The sequence continues at coordinate 182,506 of DASRRO010000179.1, forward strand.
ATCTTTACGATTGGTTTTGCCCGGCGGGCGGCCACGTACAAGCGCGCGGATTTTCTGATGACGGATCCGGAGCGGCTGCGGCGGATGGCCGAGCAGCAGGGCGGAATGCAGATTGTCTATGCCGGCAAGGCGCATCCGGCCGATGAGCCGGGTAAGGGGAAGGTGAGAAGGGTGATCGAGCTGGCGCACGAGCTGCGCGAGAGCTCGCTGCGCATCGTTTATCTGGAGAACTATGAGTGGCTGCTGGGCGCGCTGCTGACGGGCGGTGCGGATCTGTGGCTGAATACGCCGCGGCGTCCATATGAGGCTTCGGGGACGAGCGGCATGAAGGCGGCGCTGAACGGGGTGCCAAGTCTGAGCGTGCTGGACGGGTGGTGGATTGAAGGGTGGATCGAAGGCGTGACGGGTTGGGCGATCGACGATCACGACGAAGAAGCCGGCGAAGCGGAGTCGCTCTACGACCACCTGGAGAAGGTGATTCTGCCGATGTTCTACAAAGACCAGGGGCAGTGGCGGCGGGTGATGCGCTCGACGATAGCGCTGAACGGGTCGTTCTTCAACACGCAGCGGATGCTGGAGCAGTATGTGCTCAACGCGTACTTTCCGGAGCGCCGCGCGGAGAAGAAGGCGGAGTCCGGTGAAGCGGTTCTGGAGAAGAGCCTGACGCATTAGGAGAGCCCGCCTGGGGTTGCGGATTGCGCGCCGGGAAAGGGCATGCGGGGGACGTATCGGCCGGGATACCCGCGGCCAGAGGCGCTAAGTCCCGATGCTATACTTGCGCTGAATTTCCGCGAACGTTCTCGTCCGGAAGGGAGCCTGGCCGGGCTGTTTGAGTGCCTGGGTGAGGGTTCCCCTGGATCCCGCAGCCGGAGTCCTGCAGCCGGAAGATGGGAGAAGCTTCCTTGAGCCAGGTGATACCGCAGCCGCCTACATCCGGAGTGTCGCGCCGGCCGCTGTGCGTGGATCTGGACGGAACGCTGGTGAAGAGCGACACGCTGATGGATTCGCTGCTGGTACTGGCGCGGAGCCAGCCGCTGGGGCTGGTGCAGGTGCCGGTGTGGCTGATGCGGGGCAAGGCCGCGGTGAAGGCAGAGGTGGGGCGGCGGGTCCAGCTGGACGTGCGGCACCTGCCGTACAACCGCGCGCTGGTGGAATACCTGGAGAGTGAGCGGGGCGAGGGGCGGCGGCTGTATCTGGCAACGGGCGCGGATCGGCAACTGGCGGAGCGGATCGCAGAGCACCTGGGCCTTTTCGACGGCGTCCTGGCCAGCGATGGGCGAACGAACCTGACGGCGGGGAATAAGCTCGAGGGTCTGCGGCAGAGCTTCGGAGACGAGGGCTACGACTACATCGGTAACGGATCGCCGGACGTGCCGCTGCTGCAGCACGCGGGCACGGCGATGCTGGCGAACCCAATGCCAGGGCTGCGGGCACGGCTGCGACATCGGGGCATCGCGGTGGAGCGGGAATTCCAGGAGCGGGCCGCGCCGGCACGGGCCATTCGAAGGGCGATTCGGCCGCACCAGTGGGCAAAGAACGTATTGATCTTCGTGCCGATGGTGCTGGCGCATGTCCTGCGCGTGAATGTGGTGGTCGACGCGCTGCTGGCGTTTGTCAGTTTCAGCCTGTGCGCTTCGGCGACGTATATTGCGAACGATCTGCTGGATATCGAGGCCGACCGGCGGCATCCGGTGAAGCGGCTGCGCCCCTTTGCGGCGGGGGACCTTTCGGTCGGTACCGGGATTGCGCTCAGCTCCGCACTGCTGGCGGGAGCGCTGGTTATTGCGATCACGCTGCTGCCGTGGTCGTTTTTGGGCTGGGTTCTCGTTTATCTGGCGACCACACTGAGCTACTCGCTGTACTTCAAGCGGGTGGTGCTGGTGGACGTGATTCTGCTGTCGGGGCTGTACACGCTGCGAATGCTGTCGGGGTCGGCGGCGACGCGGGTGCCGATTTCCCCCTGGCTGGGTGCGTTCGCGCTGTTTCTGTTTCTGAGCCTGGCGATGGTGAAGCGCTTCAGCGAACTGCAGAACACGCGGGCGCGGGGGCAGGCGCTGGCCAACGGGCGCGGGTATCTTCTGGTGGACATCGAGCAGATGCGCAGTTTCGGCACGGCCAGCGCGTATGCCAGCGTGGTGGTGTTTTCGTTTTACATCGGCGCGCATGAGATCACAGCTCTGTATCAGCATGCGAACCGGCTATGGCTGATCACGCCGCTGATGATTCTGTGGGTGAGCCGGGTCTGGCTGCTGGCCTCGCGGGGGGAGATGAATGAAGATCCGGTGATTTTTGCGCTGACCGACCGCATGAGCCTGGTCATCGGCCTCGCGGTGGCGGCGATTGCAGCTTTTGCCGTTTTTTAGAAACAGGAAACGAGATCTCATGGGCAGTTCCGCTACGACTTCCAAACAGGCTCCGCAATTTGAATCCTGGGGCCGTTATCCAAAAATGCAGGCTGAGGTGGTTCCGCTGCACTGGACCACGGATTATCCGCTGCCGCAGGCACCGGCGACGAAGGTGTTGCCGGTGGGGCTGGGGCGGAGCTACGGCGACGTATGTTTGCTGGACCACGGCACGTTGCTGAAGACCTCGGGGATGGACCGGCTGTTGCACTTCGACGCGGCGACCGGAGTGCTTCGCTGCGAGACGGGCGTATCGCTGCAGCAGATTCTCGACTTTGCGGTGCCCCGCGGGTTTTTTCTGCCGGTGACGCCGGGGACGAAGTACGTGACGGTAGGCGGGGCAATCGCCAACGACATTCATGGGAAGAACCATCATGTGGCGGGAGCTTTTGGCCGGCACGTGCTGCGGTTTGAGCTGGTGCGATCGGATGGGTCGCGGTTCGTATGCAGTCCGGTAGAGAATCCGGAGTGGTTTGCGGCGACGATCGGGGGCATGGGGCTGACGGGTCTGATGACGTGGGCGGAGGTGCGCCTGCGGCCGATTGTGTCGCGGAAGATCCAGTACCATGGCGAGAAATTTCATGGCATAGACGAGTTCTTCGCGTTGTCGCAGGCGGCGAGCGGCGAATACACGGTGGCGTGGATCGACTGCGTGTCGACCGGGCGTAACTTCGCGCGGGGAATTTTTATGCAGGGCGATCACGCACAGGATCCGGGGCCGCTGACGAAGAGTAAAGGGCCGAGGCTGGTGTTTCCGATGGATCTGCCGGCGATTGCGCTGAACCGCTGGTCGATGGCAGCGTTCAACAGCCTTTACTTCCACAAGCAGCCTGGGCAGCGGAAGACGGCGCTGGTGGATTATGAGCCGTTTTTCTATCCGCTGGACGCGGTGCTGCAGTGGAACCGGATCTATGGGCGGCAGGGTCTGCTGCAGTTCCAGAACGTGATTCCGCCGGCGAACGCGCGTGAAGGGATGATCGAGATTCTGAAGGCGATCACGAAGTCGGGGTTGGCGTCGTTTCTGGCGGTGATCAAGTTTTTTGGCGAGGTGCCGTCGGTGGGGATGATGTCGTTTCCGACGCCGGGGGTGATGCTGGCGCTGGATTTTCCAATACGGAGAGAAGTGAGCTTCGACCTGGTGGAGCGGCTGGCGCGGATCACGCTGGAGCACGGGGGGCGGATGTACTCGGCGAAGGATGCGCGGATGACGGCGGAGCAGTTCCAGGCGTTTTATCCGCAGTGGCAGGAGTTCGCGCGGTATGTAGATCCTGGATTCGATTCGGCCTTCTGGCAGAGGGTGACGGGGCGGAGGCCGCTCGATGGCTAGGGCTTCGGGGACGCAGCGGCGGGTTCTTGCCCTGGGAGCGACATCGGCGATCGCCGAGGCGACGCTGCGGCTGATGGCGGAACAGGGCGCGAGCTTTTTTCTGGTGGCGCGGAACGCGGCGAAGCTGGCGGCGGTGTCGGCCGATTTGCTGACGCGGGGGGCAGCGGAGGTGATCGGGCAGGTCGCCGATCTGAATGATACGGCCGGGCATCCGGCGCTGTTGTCGCGGAGCGTCGCGAGCCTCGGGGGGATTGATGTTGCGCTGATCGCGCATGGGGTTCTGGGCGATCAGGCGGAGGCGCAGCGCGATTACGGCGCGGCGGAAGCGGTGCTGCTGACGAATTTTCTGTCCACCGTATCGCTGGTGACGTGGCTGGCGAATTATTTCGAGGCGGAGCGGCGGGGGACAATCGCCGTGATCTCGTCGGTTGCGGGGGATCGGGGACGAAAGAGCAATTATGTTTATGGCGCGTCCAAGGGCGGGCTCAACGTGTTTCTGGACGGGGTTCGCAATCGAATCGACCGGGCCGGGGTGCAGGTGCTGACGATCAAGCCGGGATTCGTGGCCACGCCGATGACGGCGCATCTGGCGAAGAATGCGCTGTTCGCGCAGCCTTCGGATGTGGCGCGGTATGTTCTGAAAGCGATTGACCGGGGCAAGGACGTCGCTTATGTGCCGCCCTTCTGGGGGCTGATCATGCTGGTGGTGCGCAGCATTCCGGGCCGCATCTTCAAGAGGCTGAACCTGTAGCGGGCGGGTCCGGCAGGCGGGGAAAGTGAATCGCGGGGGACGATTCAATCATCAGTTTGAGTACGATACAAATTGATGGTCGGCAAGACTTTTTGGGCCGCCAGGCCGTCTCCTAAGGCATAAGCCAATCCTCGCTGACAGGCCGAGGATAGATACTGTAGGAAGCCGCAATTTTTACCTCTGAAAC
>DASRRO010000180.1:0-2273 GCA_035656855.1 Acidobacteriaceae bacterium
CAATGAAGAGGTCGAAGCGGCCAAAAAGATTCAGGCCGCCTCCAAACCCATCTTCAGCGAAGCCACCCAGGAGGAAGAAGAAGACAAGGACTCCACGCCCGCCTCAAAAAAGCCCAGCAAAGAAAAGACCTCCGAGCGCAAAAGCAAGCAGGATGAAAAAGAGGCCGCCGTCAACGGCTCCAGAAACAGCAGCTAACAGCTCGGGGCCCATGCAACAGAAAAGGCAGCCCGGATGGGCTGCCTTTTCTATAGGTCACTCCCTGATTACTTGCCGAACCGGAACACCAATCCGCTGCTGAGGTTGATCAGGGTCGCCGTCGGCAGCGAAAGCTGCGCGTTATAGATCGCGCTGCTCGTCGGCGTCACCGACCCATAGCCCACCTCGATCGCGCGAAAATCGATGTGCTTGCCCAGCGGATAGTCCACGCCCGCGAAGATGCCGAACTCCGCCTTGGTCGTGCGCACCGCGCTCAGCGGCGCCTTACTGCTCCCCGCGCCGATCCCCAGCTGCGCGTACGGCCGCAGTCCATGGCTCATCGGTTTGGCCTGCACTCTCACCGACACCATGAAGGTGTTCAGCGAGGCGTTATTCCCATGCACGATTGTTTCGCGCACATCCCCTCCCAAATCGAACCCCGGCTCATGGACGAAGTCGTAATAGCCGCCCATCGCCACGCCGCCGAAGAATCGCGACGTCGTATTGTCGCCCAGAAACGCGAACGGTCCCGTGTCCGGGCTGGAAACGCTGATCCGTGTCGCTACGGGATTCAGATACAGGCCAATCTGCGCCTGGGCGCTCAGCGTTACGAAGGCCAGCGCCAGAGCTGGAAGAACAAACCGCAATCTCATCAAGACAATCCTTACCAAATGTAGATAGCCGATTGGCCAGACGGCCAAACCTTGCGTCTCCGCAAAGACTACGCCGTCACAGCCTCGCGAACCTTCACCGGCGTCAGCCAGTTATAGCGGTCCGCCGCCGTGCCGTTCACGATATCGAAGAACGCCTTATGCAGCGCGCTTGTAATGGGTCCCATACTTCCATCGCCCACCAGGATCCGGTCCACCGAGCGCAGGTGCGTCACCTCGGCCGCTGTCCCGGTAAAGAACGCCTCCTCGCAGATGTACAGCAGCTCGCGCGGCAGCGCCTGCTCCACCACCGGAATGCCCATCTGCCGGGCTAACACCAGGATGGAATCACGAGTGATTCCATCCAGCACCGAGTTCGCCAGCGGCGACGTGTACAGCGTTCCCTTATGCACGATAAACAGGTTCTCGCCTGAGCCCTCGCTCAGGTACCCGTTCGTGTCCAGCGCAATGCCCTCCACATAGCCGTTCACGTCGGCCTCCATGCGGATCAGCTGCGAGTTCATATAATTCGCGCCGGCCTTCGCCAGTGACGGCATCGTATTAGGCGCCAGCCGGTTCCAGCTGGAGATGCACACATCCGCGCCGCTGCCGCCGGCCACATACTTGCCCCACGGAAAGTTCGCGATGTACACCTCGACCGGCGACTTCAGCGGGTTCACGCCAATCTCGCCATAGCCGCGAAACGCAATCGGCCGCACGTAGCACGGCGTCACTCCATTGGCTTCGACGATCTCCACCACCGCCTCGTTCAACTGCTCCAGCGAGTAGGGAAGTGGCATCCGGTAGATCTTCGCCGAGTGGATCAGCCGCTGCATATGGTCCTGCAGCCGGAAGATCCCCGCGCCCTCACCTTGCGCGTAGCACCGAATCCCCTCAAACACCGACGAGCCATAGTGAATCACATGGCTCATTACGTGGATCTGCGCCTTCTCCCACGGAATCAGTTGGCCGTTATGCCAGATATTGGCGGTCGTCTCGAGCGGCATCCGAGTCTCCTTCGTGTGATCCTCGATTATACGGAACAGGTCCCTGCTCTGACCGGAGCAGGGGCCTTCCCCACAGAAGCGCACCGAATTCGATCGCCGCGGGCTAGCAATCCTTCACCCGCACGGCTCACGCCTACTTCACATTCTCCAGAACCACCTCGACATCCAGGTGCCGTGTACTTCCTGGAACATCCAGCGATCCCAGCATCACCGGCTTGCCGATCGTCATGATGGCTGCGCCCGTCAGCACCGCCTGCCGAATCACCGGCTCGCGGACGTCGCCCACCGTCTTCTCCTCGGCCACGCTCACGCTCGACTGCTCCACCTTGGAGTTGAGCTTCATGCCCCCGGCCTCCTCATCCAGAGACGCATCGATATTCAGGCCGACATCCAGGTACTGAAACTGCGTCTGCACCCCCG
>DASRRO010000181.1:0-5456 GCA_035656855.1 Acidobacteriaceae bacterium
TCGGTCTGTGACCACCTTCGCGCCTTTAGCGATGTACTCGGCATCGGGATAGCCGGCCTCAAGCCCGGCATTCTGTTCCACCAGTACGTCCAGGCCGGCTTTCTTGAGGTTCGCAACGACGGATGGTACGAGCGCGACGCGACGTTCGCCTGGATAACTTTCGCGCGGGACGCCGACAATCATTCGTTCATTCCTCGCCCGTTGAGAAATGGCGGAGACTCTGGGCGAAGCCGGCGCATGGACAAGCTAGCAGGAGAAACAAGCACAATTTGAGGTGTGCCTCGCGAATGGGTGCAGTTAAAGTCGTGCAATTATAGCCCTGCTTGGCAACGTTGCAAGCCGGAAACGGGCGATTCAACACCAAGCAGTAATAAATCGCCCATGCACTCATCCAGATGGGCTCGATGAGTGCTAAGCCCTGTTTGCGTCAGTTGACTCGCCTGGCATTCTCAAGGGGAAATCTCACGCAATTCGTTTTCACCGCACGAAGGCAGCCCTGCGATTACTGACGACTGCCTCGACACCCCGGGCGAAAGGACGACCGGCGCCGGCTTAGCCCGCCGCACTTGCAGGTAGATCGCTACTCACTCGTATCGCAGCGCCACTACCGGATCCACGCTCATTGCTTTTCGCGCCGGCAAATAGCATGCCGTGAGGGCTATCGCCGTCAGTCCCAGGGCCACCGCCATCATCGTCGCCGGATCGTTTGCCCCAATCCCGTACAGCAATGGCGATAGCAGCCGTGCCGCCCCGAACGCCGCGCACAACCCGATCCCTAGCCCAATCGCCGTCAGCCGAAGCCCTTGGCTCATCACCATCTTCAGCACATCGCTTGGCCGTGCCCCCAGCGCCATCCTCACGCCGATCTCGTGTGTCCGCTGCGACACCATGTACGCAATCACCCCAAACAGCCCGATCGCCGTCATCACCACTGCCAAGATCCCTGACACTCCCAGCAGCCATCCCGTGGTCCGCGCCGGAAAAAGTGGCAGCGCCATATAATCTTCGATCGTCTGCACCTGCGTCGCCGCCATGAGTGGATCGACGATCGGCACCTCGCGCTGCACTTCCTCCAGCAGTCCGCGCGAATCTCCCGCCGTGCGGACTACAAGCGTCCTCGTCGGCGGAAGCGTGCCGCGAAACACCACCGCCACCGGCCCTTCGCCCAAGGTGTGGTATTTCCCGTTGTTCACCACTCCCACCACCTCGCTCATCTCCTTCTCGTCGCCCATCGCAAAGCGCTTGCCAATTGGATCTTCGCCCGGCCACAGCCTCCGCGCCAGCGTTTCGTTGATCACCACCGCATCCGGCTTGTCGCTATCCACCTCCTTCCGGGTCAAATCCCGTCCGCGCAGCAGCGGAATCCCCATCGTCTGGAAGAAACCCGGATCCACGCGATAAACATCCACCGTCATCGCGCTCGAATCTTTGCCCAGTTGCTTACCCACCGAAGTCACTGATCGCGACGTCCCCAGCGGCAAGAATTGTGCGTAGCTCGCCGACGTCACTCCGGGCAGCCGGTGTACCCGTTCCCGCAGTCGGGTGTAAAAGTCGTTGATCTTTTCCGGCGTGTAGCCCAGGCTCCCAGGGTCCAGCGTCGCCAGCGCGATATGATGCGTATCGAATCCCGCGTCGATTGCATTGGCGTTCATCAGGCTGCGCACGCACAGCGCCGCCCCGGCCAGCAACACCACGCAAGTAGCCATCTGCGCCACCACCAGCGCGCTCCTCATGCGCGACTTCTTTACCCCCCCGGTCTGCGCCTCTTCCCTGAGTACCTGCGCCGCCTCCACCGCCGAGGCGCGCAGTGCAGGCACCAGCCCGAACACCACTCCCGTCGCCACTGACACCGCCGCTGTGAACAACACCACGCGCCAATCGAGCGGAATTGCCAGCGTGATCGGGACGTTCGCTGGCTTCAGATCCATCAACAGACGCGACGTCGCCCACGCAATCGTCACGCCTGCCGCACCAGCAACTGCCGCCAGCACCAGGCTCTCCACCAGCATTTGTCTCACCAGCCGCGCCCGCCCCGCTCCCAGCGCCGCGCGCGTGGCCATCTCCCGCGCGCGACCCATGGCCCGCGCCAGCAGTAGGCCCGCCGCATTCGTGCACGCAATCAGCAGTACCAGCGCAAACACCGCCAGCAGCCCACCCGTAAACGCGCCCACATACCCACGGAACGGCCCCGGCACCATCGTCAGCCGATACACCATCGCATCCAGAAAATCGTCCTTGCTCCCGTGCGCCAGGTACACCTGCTTCGCCAGGACGTGCATCTCCGCCTGCACGCTCTTCCGGTCGCCCGCGCTCCTCATTTTTCCGGCAACTATCAGCCAATACGAATCACGATTTGTAAGCCGATCCTTGACGTCATGCATGAACTGCTGCTCCACTGCCATTGGCGCCCAGAAATCCGGGTCCGCACCCACCATCAGCCCCGTGAACCCCGCCGGCGCCACGCCCACCACCGTGAACGCCGCGCCATCCAGCATGAGCGCCTTCCCCACCACTCCCGGATCGCCACCCAGTTTCTCCTTCCAGAACGGGTAGCTCAACACCGCCACCTGCCGCGGGCTATCCAGCCTGTCGTCATCGGCCGCAAGCGTCCGTCCCATCACCGGCTTGATTCCCAGAAGCGGAAACAGATTCCCTGAAACAAGTTGTCCCTGCAGAATCTCTCCCGCGCCCTCGTGATTCCAGATCGCCTGCGTCCCGTCGCCGTCGAACGCCATCAGCCCGTCGAGCGATTTGGTGTGGTCGCGATAGTACGCGTAGTCGGGATAGTTGAAGGGCCGATAGCTCTGCACCCCGCCACTCTTCGGGTTGTGCAGCCACACCTCCACCAGCTTGTTGGTCCTGCTGACTCCTTGCGGCGGCCGCAGCAGCAGAGCATTCACAAACATGAAGATCGCCGCATTCATCCCAATTCCCAGCGCCAGCGCCAACACCACCGCCGCATTCGACGCCGGCCGCTTGGCCAGCATGCGCATCCCGAACCGCACATCCCGCCACCACTCTGCCGGCGATAAAATTCCGCGCTGCGCTCGCTGCCGCTCCTTCAGCGCTGTCACATTTCCGAACTGCCTCCGCGCCGCCCGTGCCGCATCACGCGCGCTCATTCCCTGCGCGGTATAGCGCCCCTCTAGTAGCGCAATGTGCTCGCGGATCTCCTCGTCGAACGCTTCGTCTTCGCGCCCCTGCGCCGCCTGTCCCTTCACTCTCGCCCACAGCATTCGCAGATTCCGCATTGCTTCACCCCTGCCTCTCGAGTTTCAGCACCCGCTCCATCACACCCGCTACCCGCTCCCAGTTCTCCGTCTCGCGCTCAAGTTGCTTCGCGCCCTGCCGCGTAATCGAGTAGAACCGCGCCCGCCGGTTGTTCTCGCTCGTCCCCCAGGTCGAAGCGATCCAATCCTGCTGCTGCAGCCTCAGCAGCGCCGTGTACACCGTTCCCTCGTTTAGATCGAGTACCCCTTCGCTCACCTGCTCGATCCGTCGCGCAATCCCGAACCCGTGCAGCGGCCCCATCGCATAAAGCGTCTTCAATACCATCAGGTCCAGGGTGCCTTGCAGCACTTCCGACTTCTTTTCGCCCATTACCCGCTCCTTTGGACATTGCATAGAAGCTACCACGCACACCTTTGGAACGTCCAATGGACACCGGATGACTCATGTGCACAAACGCTGTAACGCGCAAGCCCTTGGATCTCAGTTGGCGCGAAATCGTCAATTCGCTCATGGAGCGGTCATGATCTTCAGGCGTGTCCGGTTTTCCCGATCGGCATATCTCCTGCAATAGCGGCCTTCCAGCAATCCGCCCGGTCCGAAATAGCTCATCATTCGATTCGATCTGAAGCTTCGTATCAACAATCGTGTCCGGGCCTGCAGTAACTCCCATTCCGGGAACCACCGCAACAAACTGCCATTTATATCCACCCACTTCGCTACACTGGAAATAGAAACAAATTCCAGCGCAAGCGCAGAACACAAAACGCCACCATCGCGGTGGCGTTGCACGTTTCTGGAGCCGCCGTTGGCGGACTTTTTGGCCGATAAGCCCTTTCGTTGGACATCTTTAGCGATAAGTCATTTAGATCACCAGCTTTAGCCTCCAGAGGCTGCCTAAGTCAAGGAAAATGAGTAAGTTACAAACCCCTCCGGACGGGGGAGGGGGAGGGGTACCTTTACCGAGTACGAGTCCGCCTGCCACAACGCGGAGCGAAAGGGTGGGATGTCACTGTAGCTCTACCTCCGCCATCACCGCTGTCATTCCCTCTACAAACGCCTCCGGTTCCGGCAGCAGGCTCACCACGATCCGGTTCTGCTCCGCAAAGCCGAAGAAGGCTCCGGGATGCACCGCAACGCCGCCCCTCTCCAGCAGCCGGATCGCTAGCTCCTCGCCGGTCACAGACGCCGGAGTGCGCAGCGTCGCATACCATCCGCCCTCCGAGGCCAGCCGCGTGATGGCATGCTGCGCCGCGAGCACAGCATCGAGCGACCGCAGGTTCCGCTGCACCCGCTCGCGCACCTGCCGCTGGATCGCATACCGTCCTCGCAGCCACCCCGGCAGGGCATGTTGCACCGGCGCATTCATCGAAAGAAATGTGTCCGCGATGATTTCCAGCCGCCGCATCGCTTCTGTGCGCCCATCCTCCGGCCCCAGGCACACGATCCACGAAGCCTTCATCTGTGGCAGCGCAGCAATCTTGCTCAGCCCGCTCAGCACAAACGTAAGCGCCGCCTGCTCTCCGTTCGCGAAGCTTGCAGCCGCAGCTTCGTGCCCGGCCAGCGGATAGTCGAGAAAGACCTCGTCCACGATCAGCGCCAGCCGATGTTCACGGCAGAGCGCCGCGAGGGCTGCCCGCTCGGCAGCCGAAGTAAAGTGCCCGGTGGGATTGTTCGGATGCACCACGATAACCGCGCGCGTGCGCGCCGTGATCCGCTGCTCGAGCGTATGCAGGTCCAGGCTCCAGCCATGACTTCCGCCCGGATCATAAAGCAATGGATACGGCACCAGACGCACATCATCGATCGTCGCCAGCAAATCGAAAAGTGGATAGCTGGGCTGCGCGATCAGCACTTCATCACCCGGATCGCAGAGCAGCCGGAAGAGCCAGCTATAGCCCTCACTCGTGCTCGTGGTAAGCACGATCTGCTCTGCGCCGATATGCGCGCCATGGTCTGTGCCATGATCTCTGTAGTATCCGCACACTGCCTCGCGCGCAACGAGCATCCCGCGAGGGTCGGGATCGTACTGGCGTGCCCTCTCCGTCGAAAGCTCCGCCAACAGCCGCGCATCATAGGAAAACCCGCACCGCGTCGGGTTCGAAGCCGTCAGGTCCAGAATCAGCAACCCGCTGCGCCGCCGCGCCTCCAGCGCACGCGACCACGCCGTCTCCTCGCTCGCCCACTCCGTTCTCTTCGCAAACCGCACAGCATTCATAATAGAGAGG
>DASRRO010000182.1:0-32320 GCA_035656855.1 Acidobacteriaceae bacterium
CTGAACGCCCACTTTGCGGATTACCGGGTGCCGCGGTTTGAGGATGCTCCGGAGGTGGAAGTGATTCTGATCGACCGGAAGGATCTGCCGTCGGCGGGGGCGGGCGAGACGGGGATAGTGGCGGTGGCGCCGGCGGTGGGCAACGCCATCTTCGCGGCGACAGGGCAGCGGCTGCGAAGCATGCCGATGGCGGTGGGAGCGATCACGAGCTGAAACTTGCGCGCAATGCAAGGCGACGCATCTCAACCAGGGGATTCGAATCCTGGAAAGAGAAGGAAGAAGACATTGCGGCGAGGTTGGGGAGCGAGGCAGTGGTGGGCCGTTCTTGTTGCCGGGGGCCTTGGACTGGTGGGGACGGGCGGTGCGCAACCGGCGCATTCGGGGCACAAGGCACAAACGACAAAAGAGCCGAAACAGGTTGCGATCACGTTTGACGACCTGCCGGTGCATGGGCCGCTGCCTCCGGGGGAGACGCGGCTGGAGGTTGCGCAGCGGGTGATACGGGCGCTGAAGGCGACGCACGTGCCTCCTACCTATGGGTTTGTGAACGGACAGCGGGTTGAGGATCATCCGACGACGGTGGCTGTGCTGGCGGCGTGGCGGAAGGCGGGTTTTCCGCTGGGGAACCACACGTGGTCGCATTTGAATCTGGATCAGGTTCCGCTGCAGAATTTTGAGGGGGACATCGAGAAGGACGAGCCGCTGCTGCAGTTACAGATGAAGGGCGCGGACTGGCACTGGTTCCGCTTCCCGTATCTGGCGGAGGGGAACACGATCGAGAAGAGGACGGGGATCCGGGTGTATCTGGCGCAGCACGGGTACAAGATCGCAGGCGTGACGATGAGCTTTGACGATTACAACTGGAACGAGCCGTACGCGCGCTGCAGCGAAAAGCACGATGCGGCGAAGATCGTGTGGCTGGAACGCAGCTATCTGCGGGCAGCGGAAAGCGATATTGGGTATCGGCACGCAATGACGGAACAACTGTTCGGGCACGATATTCCTTACGTTCTGCTGATGCACATTGGTGCGTTTGACGCGCGGATGCTGCCGCGGTTGCTGGCTATGTACAAGCGGCACGGGTTCACCTTTGTTTCGATGATGGATGCAGAGAAGGATCCTTTCTACAGGTTCGACGTCGATCCGAAGCTGGTGCCCGGGCCGGATTCGCTGGAGGGAGCGATGGAGGAGAAGCATCTGCCACTGCCAAAGCACGAGAATTACGAGCCGGAGCTGGAGAAGGCGTGCCGGTGAGGGCAGAGTTTGGAGGTTAGAGTTTAGGGGAGCTGCGACTCGCGGAGCCGAGAGAGGGCAGCTTGCGGCTGTACAATAAGTGAAGCGCCCACGACCACGATAATCTGCCTGGAATGAGGGCTGGACGTGGTCTGGTCGGCGCTCTGAGACGTTGATCCCTATGATGCTTCGCGTTCCCTTGTTTCCTGCCCTGCTGGCCGCCAGCGTGGGTCTAACCGTAGTTTCCACGGCAGTTCCCGCCTATGCGCAGGGGCGAGCCTCGTCCGATACACAGACCCAGCAATCGCCCTACCGCGGAACGGTGGTGGAGGACATTGCGGCGCGGGTGAACGACCAGGTGATCAGCAAGTCCGATTACGACCGCGCGGCGCAGGAGCTGGAGGGGGAGGCGCGGCAACAGAGCTGGACGCAGTCGCAGCTGATGGAGCAGAAGCGGGACCTGATGCGTTCGCTGATCGACAACCAGCTGCTGCTCTCGAAGGGCAAAGAGCTGGGAATCAACGGCGAGACCGAGGTGATCAAGCGGCTGGACGACATGCGCAAGCAGTACCACCTGGCATCGCTCGAGGATCTGCAGAAGGCTGCGGAGGCGCAGGGGGTTTCGTACGAGGATCTGAAAGAGCAGATTCGCGAGAACGTGATTCGGTCCGAGGTGATCAGCCAGGAAGTGGGATCGCACATTCAGGTGGCGCCCTCGGAGATTCGGGCGTATTACCAGGCGCATCAGGCGGAATTCGAGAAGCCGGAGCAGGAACGGCTGAGCGAGATCCTGGTCCCGACGCCGAACCCCGACGATGCGGCGCAGGTGGCCGATGCGAAGAAGAAGGCCGACGATATCGAGACGCGCCTGAAGGGCGGAGCGGATTTCGCGACAGTGGCGAAGGCGGACTCCGGCGGGCCGACAGCGGCGCAGGGCGGCGATCTGGGCGAGTTCAAGCGCGAAGATCTGCATTCGAAGGAGCTGGAAGACGCAACCTTCAGCCTGGCGGCGGGGCAGCTGACGGAGCCGATCCGGACACGGCAGGGCTGGCTGATTATGAAGGTGACGGAACACCAGAAAGGCGGAGTGGCGCCTCTGGAAGATGTGCAGAACCAGGTTCAGGAACAAATCGGGATGCAGAAGATGGAGCCGGCGCTGCGCGATTATCTGACGCGGCTGCGCAACGAGGCGTCGATCGACGTGCGGGCGCCGTATTTCGATTCGGGCGCGACGCCGAACGAGATCAAGCTGGTGCAGAGCGCTTACACGCCGCCGCAGACGAAGAAGAAAAAGAAGGCCATGGACCGGTCGCGTTTCCGGCAGAAGGGTGTACGGCAGCAGAAGCCGGAGAAGGAAACAGCGAGTGTCCCGGCTGGTGTACCGACGCTGGACAAGGTAAACGGACAGAAGGGCAAAGAAGTCGCCAGCAATAAGGGCACGGAGAAGCCGGGGAAGAAGGAGAAGATCCGCTTCGGGCAGGCGCCGCGCGAGACGCTGCCGACGGGACCGACGCGGGAGGTGGATGCGGGTGCGACCGGCGCGGAGTCTTCGCAGGGGGCGCAGGTGGCGGCGAATCAGCCGGAGAATGGGGTGGCCCTGACGAACGCGCAGGGAGAGGTGATCGACACCAGCGCCGACAATCAGACGAAGAAGAAGACGCGCTTGTCCGACCTGGCGAAACAGCCGAAGGCGAAGCAGCGCGCTATGGCACAGAGTAAGAAGAGGCAGAAATTCGCGCCGCCATCGGAGACGCAGCAGGACACTGCGTCGGATCAGCTGCAGCAGTCGGCGCTGGGACTGAACGGCGATTCGAGGAAAGCGGCGAAGCAGGCGAAGGCGGAAAAGAAGAAGGCGGCGAAGAACGCTCCGAAGCGGCGGATGTCGGAGACGGATAAGAAGGGCGACTCGAACGAGCAGCCAAACGGTACGGGTACGGCACAGCCCGGAACTCCGCAGGGGACGGGCGCGGCTGCGCCGCAATTCTGAGGGGATTTTGGGGCCGCGCATAAGATGAAAGACCTTTGGGTGGCCGATCTGGCGGGCCAGGAGAACCGGGAGATCACCGGTTTTTTCGCGGTATCCGCGAAGCAGGTACGGAGCGGGCGCGATGGCGGCCGCTATTTCGCGCTGACGTTTGGCGATCGCACCGGGCAGATTGAAGCGCGGATGTGGGAGATCGCGGAGGCCGGGGAGTTCGAACCGGGCGACGTGGTCAAGGTGCGGGGGCAGGTCTGCCGCTACAACGAGAAGCTGCAAATCAAAGTCGACAAGGTTCGGCAGGCACAGCCGGGTGAGTACGAACTGGGCGATTTTGTCCCGCAGACCGAGCGGAACATCGAAGAGATGTGGGCGGAGCTGCAGAGCTGGGTGGCGAGCTTTGGCGACGCGGACCTGAAGGCGCTGCTGGAGGCCTTTCTGCAGGATGGGGAGCTGATGCAGGCGCTGCGTCAGGCGCCGGCGGCCAAGGGCATGCATCACGCATGGATCGGGGGACTGCTGGAGCATGTGCTGTCGCTGATGGCGCTGTGCGATTCAGCGGCACAACATTACCCCAGCGTCAATCGGGACCTGCTGCTGGCCGGGGTGGCGCTGCACGACATCGGCAAGCTGCGCGAACTGGCGTGGGGGACGAGCTTCGAATACACCCTGGAAGGGCAGATGCTGGGGCATATCACGATCGGGATTCGGATGATCGAAGAGAAGATCGCGACGATTCCGAATTTTCCGGCAGGCAAGCGGTTGCTGGTGGAACATTTGGTGCTGAGCCATCACGGCAGGTACGAATTCGGATCGCCGAAGCTGCCCATGACGCCGGAAGCGATCATGCTGCACTATCTGGACGATCTGGACGCCAAGATGCAAACGGTGCGGAGTGAGTTCGCGCGCAATGAGGCGAATGGACGGTCCTCTGCCGAGATGACGGACTGGGTGCGCTCGATGGAACGGCCCCTGCTGAACACGGCGGCGTATCTGGAGACGGAAGAGCTGCGAAAGCAGGCGGCGAAAACCCCGGAAGCTTCGGCGGCGGAATCACGATTGCAAGAGAAAGTCGAGGATAGAAATCATGCCCTACCTTTTGAAGACTGAGCCGGGAACGTATTCGCTGGACGATCTGGCGCGCGAGGGGGAGACGGTGTGGGACGGTGTGTCGAATCCACAGGCGGTGAAGTTTCTGGCCGGGATGCAGCGGGGGGAGATGCTGGTGGTCTACCACACGGGCGATGAGAAGCGAACGGTTGGGCTGGCGAAGGTGGTGGGGGTGGATGCGGGCGATCCAAAGCAGCCGCTGGTGAAGGTGAAGTTTGTGAAGCGGGCGAAGACGCCGCGAACGCTGGCGGAGATCAAAGCGGAGAGCATGTTCGCCACCTCGCCGCTGGTGAAGATGGGGCGGCTGTCGGTGGTGCCGCTGAGCGAGAAGCAGTACGCGTGGCTGGCGACGGAATAAGAACGGAATCATCTACAATCGAAGCGGTTAAGAGACGATCATGCTGCGTTTTTCCACAGCCGGTGAATCGCATGGGGAGAGCCTTGTGGCGCTGCTCTCGGGCATGCCTGCCGGTGTTCCTATCGATGAGACACGCGTGAATCGCGAGCTGTGGCGACGGCAACAGGGCTTTGGGCGCGGTGGGCGCATGCGCATTGAGACGGACACGGCGCATTTTCTGAGCGGCGTACGGCATGGAAGGACGATTGGGTCGCCGATTGCCATCACTATTGAGAACCGCGACTGGAAGAACTGGACCGAGGTGTTGCCGGTGGGCGCGGGCGATCCGGCAAAGCATAAGGCCGTCGCCTCGCCGCGACCCGGGCATGCGGATCTGGCGGGCGCGCTGAAGTGGGATTTTCCCGATGCGCGGTATGTACTGGAGCGGGCGTCGGCGCGGGAATCAGCGGCGCGCGTGGCGGCCGGAGGCGTAGCCAAGCAGCTGTTGCTGGAGCTGGGCATCGACGTGGCGAGTCATGTCATCCGCGTGGGCCGCGCCGACCTGGAGCGGACGGCGAGCTGGGAGGAAATTGCGGCGCTTCGTGGCAAAGATGAAGTGCTGCTGAACTGCGTGGACGCTGAAACCGAGGCGCGGATGAAGGCCGAAGTGGACGCGGTACTGCGGACGGGCGATACGGTGGGCGGAGTGTTTGAGGTCGTGGTGCATGGCGCGCCTCCGGGGCTGGGCACCTGCGCGAACTGGGACGAGCGGCTGGATGGGCTGCTGGCGCAGTCGGTGATGTCGCTGCAGGCGGTGAAGGCGGTGGAGATCGGGCGCGGGGTGACGGCGGCGGAGTCGCTGGGTTCGGAGGTGCATGACGCGATTGGCTACGCCCGGGAGGCGAAGGACGGCCACCATACGCGCTTCACGCGGGAGCAGAACAATGCCGGAGGCCTCGAAGGCGGCATCTCTAATGGTGAGGAGATTGTCGTGCGCGGGTATCTGAAGCCGATCTCGACGCTGCGGCGGCCGCTGCAGTCGGTGCGATTCGACACGCGCGAGGAGACGAAGGCGGCGTATGAGCGCAGCGATGTGTGCGTGGTTCCGGCGGCAGGCGTGGCGGCGGAGGCGATGGTCGCTCTGACAGTGGCGAGCGTGGCGCTGGAGAAGTTTGGCGGGGATTCGCTGCGCGAGCTAAAACGGAATTACGAAGGGTACGTGGAGCAGGTGGAGAAGTTCTAGGGGCTACGGGACACGGTTTACAGAACAGGGAAAAACAAAAGCAGAAAAGAAGATGATCAGGGAAATCGTTAAATATCCGGACCCGATATTGCAGAGGCCGACCGAAAAGATTGCGGAGTTCAACGATGAGTTGCGCACGCTGGCGGCGGACATGTTTGAGTCGATGTACAAGGCGCAGGGGATTGGCCTGGCGGCGCCGCAGATCGGCGTAGGGAAGCGCATCACGGTGATCGATCTCAGCAACAAACAAAATCCGAAGGAAAAGATCGTGCTGGTGAACCCGGAGATCGTCCACAAGGAAGGCAAACAGGTGGAGGAAGAGGGATGTCTGAGCCTGCCGGATATTCGCGACAAGGTGTCGCGTGCGGCGAAGGTAAAGGTGAAGGCCCAGGATCTTGCCGGGAAATGGATGGAACTGGATGGAGCCGACCTGCTGGCGCGGGCTTTTCAGCATGAGATCGATCATCTGGACGGCATTTTGTTTCCATGGCGGATCAGCGCGCTGAAGCGGGACCTGATCCTGAGGAAGATTCGCAAACTGCAAAAGAGCGGCGAGTGGAAATGAAACTGGTTTTCTGCGGCACGCCCGCGTTCGCCGTGCCCACGCTGAAGCTGGCGCTGCGTGCGGGCTACGACGTACCGCTGGTGGTGACGCAGCCGGATCGCCCGGTGGGCCGAGACCAGACGCTGACCGCGCCTCCGATCAAGGCGACGGCGATGGAAGCCGGCATTCCAGTAGTACAGCCGGAGAAGATTAAGAACAATCCAGAGTTGCGCGCGCAACTGGAGGCCCTCCGGCCGGATGCAATTCTGGTGGTGGCCTATGGGCGGATCATTCCGCAGTGGATGCTGGAGCTGCCGCGGCTGGGCAACCTGAACCTGCACGCTTCGCTGTTGCCGAAATATCGCGGAGCGGCACCGATCCAGTGGGCGATTGCCAACGGCGAACCGGCGACCGGGGCGACGACGATGCGCCTCGATGAAGGACTGGACACGGGGGATATTTTGCTGCAGCGGGAGATGACGCTGGCGCCGGACATGACGGCGACGAATGTGTTTCCGCTGCTGGCGGAGATGGGCGCAGACCTGATGATGGAGACGCTGCGGGAGCTGGATGCGGGGGCGGTCACACCGCGGAAGCAGGATCATGGGCGGGCGACGCTGGCGCCGATCCTGACGAGGGAAGACGGGCGCATGGACTTCACGCAGCCTTCGATGACCCTCTACAACCGGTGGCGTGGTTTTCAGCCCTGGCCCGGGGCGTGGACGCTGCTGGGAGGGAAGAAGCTGACCGTGCATCGTCTGCTGCCGACGGAGCTGCGAGGTGCGCGCCGCATGGAGCCGGGCCAGTTGCTGGCCGAACAGGGAACGCTGTTTGTGGCGTGCGGACAGGGTACCTGGCTGGAGCTGGTGGAAGTCCAGATGGAAGGCAAGCGGCGGATGACGGCGGGGGAGTTTCTGCGGGGGCACGCGGTCGAGAGCGGGACCCGGCTGGACTGAGCGGAGCGCAGGGCACAGGGCACACGACAAAGTTCCGTGGGCGTGATTCCGTTTTGCTTCGCACGTCTGTGGGCGAGCTGTGAAAATAGTTCTGTGATAGCACCTGCGCGGCGAGCGGCGTTTCGAATTCTGACGCAAATGGAGAACGGGGACGCGCACAGCGATGAGCTGCTGCGGTCGCCGGAGGTGGATGCTCTGTCGGCGGCGGACCGGCACCTGACGACCATGCTGGTGCTGGGGACGCTGCGCTGGCAGATTGCGCTCGATGGGCAGATCCGCACTCTGCTGGCGCGACCCGACGCGATGCTGAGCCCCGAGGCGGCTACGGCGCTGCGGATGGGGGCTTTTCAGCTGCAGCATCTGGATCGGGTGCCGGCACACGCGGTACTCCACGACAGCGTGGAACTGGTGAAGTACGGCAAGGAGCGCGGCGCGGCGGGGATGGTGAACGCTGTGCTGCGGAAGATCCAGCGAACAGCGGATAGCGGACAGCGGACAGGGAAGCCCGGAACCGCGGACGAGATTGCCGCGCGGTGGGCGCATCCGGTGTGGATGGTGGAGCGGTGGGTGCGGCGGTACGGCATGGATGCGGCGGAGGCGATTTGCCAGTGGGATCAGGAGCCCGCGCCCCTTGCCGTGCGGGCAGACCCTAAAACAGAGATGGCCGGGATAGATACCGAGCCGGGGGCGTTTCTGGCCTGCGCGCGGCGGGTGGTGGGCGGAGACCTGGGCCGAAGCGAGGCATTTCGGGAGGGGCGGATTCGGATTCAGGATGAGGGGTCGCAGCTGGTCGCAGAAGTGCTGGCCGCGGGGGCGGACGATGCGCCAGTTCGCGTGCTGGATCTCTGCGCGGCGCCGGGCGGGAAAACGGCGATTCTGGCGGAGCGGCTGCCGGGGGCGGACATCACCGCGGTCGACGTGAGCCGGAAGAGACTCGACATGATGCGTACGCTGCTGCCGCAATCGCTCATGGAGCGCATGCGATTTGAAGTCGCCGATGCGGCGAAGACGCAACTGCAGCCGGAATGGGATCTGATCCTGTGCGATGTGCCGTGCAGCGGAACGGGGACGATGGCGCGGAATCCGGAGATTCGGCTGCGGGTGACCGAGGCCGACCTGGCACGGCAGCAGGAACGGCAACGGGGGATTCTGCGCGCCGGGCTGGCGGGTTTGCGTCCGGGCGGGCGACTGGTCTACTCGACGTGCTCGCTGGAGCCGGAAGAGAACGAGCAGGTGGTGGAGCCGACGCTGCAGGAGGCTCGGGAGGCGGGGATCGTGCCGGTGGAGGGAATCCTGGATGAGCTGGCGACGCGGGGTGTGGTTACCGCGGAGGGACGAGAACAGTTGCGGAGTGCCACGGCGGGACCGTATTTGCGGACGATCCCGGGCGTGCATCCGTGCGACGGATTTTTCGCAACGGTCCTGGAGCGATCGAGCTCAGGCCCTCAGCAATCGAGCTGACCGCGGGTCAGGCGCAATCCATCGAGGCGGCCGAGCAGGGTGAGAGCGACCTTGTCCGGGTGGAAGAGCTGAGTGGCCATGGTCATGACCTGCTCCTCGGTGACGTTTTCCACGCGGTCGAGGATCTCGTCCAAACTAAAGAACCGCTCGAAGTACATCTGCTGGCGGGCGAGGTTGGACATGCGCGACATGGAGCTTTCGAGCGACAGCAGCAGGTTGCCTTTAAGCTGATCCTTGGCGCGGCGGAGCTCGCCGGGCTGGAGCGGCTCGGATTTGAGGCGGCGGAACTCCTCCATGATGAGGTCAATGACCTGCAGCGCGCGATCCGCTGAGGTCCCGGCATAGACACAGAGCGCGCCGGTGTCACGATAGGGATTCAGGTCGCTGTAGATGGCGTAGACGAGGCCACGCTCTTCGCGCACGGTCTGGAAGAGGCGAGAACTCATGCCGCCGCCGAGGATGGTGTTGAGCAGCAGCGTGGTGTAGCGGGAGGAGTCGGCGACGGGCGGCGCGGGGACGCCGAGGCACATCTGCACCTGCTCGAGAGATTTCTTATTGCGGAGCTGGATGCGCGGGGTGATGGTGGGCGCAACTCCGTCGGAGCAGACGCTGCCCGGGCCCAGGGCGGAGAAGTGTTTGGCGACCAGCTCGACGAAGGCGTCGTGCTCGAGGTTGCCGGCGGCGGAGAAGACCATGTTGCCGGACTGGAAGCGCTGCTGAAAGAAACCCAGCAGCGTGTTCTGGTCGAAGCTGCGGACGGTGTCGCGGGTGCCGAGGATCGGCTTGCCCAGCGGATGGCCTTTCCAGAAACTCTGAGTGAAGATCTCGTGGACCAGGGTGTCGGGACTGTCTTCATCCATCTTGATCTCTTCGAGGATGACACCGCGTTCGCGGGCGATTTCTTCCGTGGCGAAGACCGGGTTGAGGACGAGGTCGGAGAGAACGTCGAGCGCTGTGGGGACGTGCTCGTCGAGGACCTTCATGTTGAAGCAGACGGTTTCTTTCCCGGTGAAGGCGTCCAGATTGCCGCCGATGGCGTCGACTTCGCGAGCGATGCGCTGCGCGGAGCGGGACTTGGTCCCTTTAAAGACCATGTGCTCGACGAAATGAGAGATGCCGTTCAGCTCCGACACTTCGTGGCGAGAGCCGGCGCGCATCCAGACGCCCATGGCGACGGAGCGGACATGCTCCATGCGTTCTGTGAGGACGACGAGTCCACTGGGGAGGACGGTGCGGCGGATATTGCGTTCTTTATTCATTGCGGTTTTCTTGAGGAAGGGGAATTGGGAGGCCGGCTTCTGTTGGATATTCGATGCGCTATGCTCGGAAATGCGGATGAAGACCGACGGAAAAACCCTTGCCACCATGTTAGACGCACCGGGACCCCCGGGGGGTGAAGGACTTTTCGGCCTTTCGAATGAGCAACTTGTGAAAAGACTGGAACCGTTCTTGTTACCAAAGTACCGGGTCCGCCAGCTTGCGACAGCCCTTTATCAGCAGCGGGTGACGGGCCTGGGAGGGGTCACAACCTGGCCCAAAGAGCTGCGGGAACGGGTGGCGGCGGCCGGTCATCGGGTCGGGCTGCCGGAGATCGTGGAGACCTTTCGCTCGGTGGATGGAACAGAGCGCTACCTGATCGCCGGGAACGATGGGCAGACGGTGGAGACGGTATGGATGCCCGAGGGCGACGGCGGCGGCGATGGCTCTTTCGAGGACGAAGAGGTCGAGGACGCGCCGGGAAAGAGCTGGTCGCGGGCGACGATTTGCGTGTCGAGCCAGATCGGGTGCGCGGTCAACTGCCAGTTTTGC
The DNA here is from genome assembly GCA_035656855.1 of Acidobacteriaceae bacterium. Taxonomy (GTDB): domain Bacteria; phylum Acidobacteriota; class Terriglobia; order Terriglobales; family Acidobacteriaceae; genus Palsa-343. The sequence goes on from DASRRO010000182.1 coordinate 10,672, forward strand.
CTGACGGCGCGGCTGGGGATCCTGCGCAACTTGAGCGCCGGGGAGATCGCCGGACAGGTGGCCGCCGTGCTGAAGCGCCAGGAGGCGGAGCCGGGGCGGGACCGCATCAACCTGGTGTTTATGGGGATGGGGGAGCCGTTTCTCAATTACGACGCGTTCACGGCGGCGGTGCGGCTGCTGGTGGAGGAGATGGGGATTCCGGAGTCGCGCATGACGGTTTCGACCTCGGGCATTGTGCCGGGGATTCTGCGCTTCGCGAAGGAGCCGGTGCGGCCGAAGCTGGCGATCTCACTAAACGCGCCGAACGATGCAGTGCGCGAGGGCATTATGCCCATTACGCGCAAGTGGAACATCGCGGAGGTGATCGATGCGGTGAAGCAGGTTCCGTTGCGTCCGCGGGAGCGCGTCACTTTTGAGTATGTGCTGCTGGGCGGCGTGAACGATCGGCCGGAGCATGCGGACGAGGTGGTGCGACTGCTGCGGCGGGCGAACTTCCCGGCCAAGGTGAATCTGATCGCGTGGAATCCCGGGCCCGGTGTGCCGTTCACGATGCCGCGCGCGGAGGATGTTGCGCGGTTCCAGGAGCGGCTGCGGGCGCAGGGTGTGGCGGCGTTTGTGCGTCGGCCGCGCGGGCGGGATATTTATGCGGCTTGCGGGCAACTGAAGAAGACCAGCGGGGAGCCTGTAGCCGGTAGCGCGTAGCTGGCCGCCTGCGCTCGGGCAAATCGCGGAGCACCGGATGAAATTCCCACGCAAAACCGTGGTAAGCTAACAAAACTTCGACGAAAGGAAGGCATTCATGAAAATCAATCTCTCGCCCAGCGATCCCAAAGCGCAGCGGCCGGGTGCCTTTCTCGTCAGTTTCCTTCATTAGGTCGGACTCCAGTCCGGTACTGACAGGCAGGCCGTAGAGCGACCTCCTCCACGGAGGATTTGTCTCTTGCGCCGGGCCGTCGCCTTCTTCACAACGCACACTCACTGCAACCCAAAACGCACGCCCAGGGTGCCGGCGGCGCGTCCCCAGAGGACTTTATGAGCCGTTCTATTGAGCGAAGTTCCAACAATGCGATCCGCAATGTGCTGGCGTTCCTGATGCGTCATTGGCGGCGCGAGCCGTGGAGTGTCGCGGCGGTCGCCTCCTGCATGGCGCTGGCCACCGGAGCCGATCTGCTGTTGCCGGTGTACTCCGGACGGCTGGTGGATGCGGTGGCGGGGCACGCTGGTGGACGTTTAGCTGCGCTGCACGCTGCGGCTGCGGCGATTCTGGCGATGGCGGTGCTGGGGTTGATCCTGGCGGCGATGCGCTATCTCGCGCTGCGGGCGATCATCCGGCTCACGCTGCGACTGATGTCGCGCATGGCGACGGATGCCTTCTGGCGGGTGCAGCGGTTCTCCACCGACTGGCATGCGAATAATTTCGCCGGATCCATCGTTCGCAGGATCACGCGCGGGATGTGGGCGGTGGACATGATCGACGACACGCTGTTGCTGGCTCTGCTGCCGGCCTTGCTGGTGCTGGCCGGCTGCCCGCTGCTGCTGGGTCTGCGGTGGACGAGCATGGGGCTGCTGGTGGCCGCGGGCGCGCTCGCGTATGTGGCAATCTCGGTCGGCATGTCGCTCGGCTATGTAGCGCCGGCGGCACGGCTCTCGAACGCGCAGGACACGCGTATCGGCGGCGCGCTGGCGGACGCCATTACCTGCAACACCGCGGTCAAGTCATTCGGCGCGGAGGGTCGGGAGGACGCGCGGCTGTCGCTGATCCTGAGCAAGTGGGGAAGGCGCACGGAGCGTCACTGGGTCTACGGCACGAACAGCAACGGCGTGCAGATGACGGTGCTGCTGGCGCTGCGGCTGCTGGTGGTGGGTTCCGCGTTGTGGATGTGGTGGTGCGGACGCGCGACGCCGGGCGACGTGACGTTTGTGCTGACCAGCTACTTCATCGTGCATGGATATCTGCGCGATGTGGGGCAGCATATTGCGAATCTGCAGCGTGGGGTGAACGAGATGGAGGAGATGGTCGAGTTCCAGTCCCTGCCGCTGGGAGTCAGCGACCGCGAGGATGCGCGGCCGGTGCGGGTGCGCGCGGGCGAAGTGGTTTTCGACCGTGTGACCTTCCGCTACGGCATGCAGAGCGCGCCGCTGTTCCGCGACTTCAACGTACGTATTGAGGCGGGAGAGCGGGTGGGGCTGGTGGGTCACTCGGGCTCCGGCAAGTCGACGTTCGTGAAGCTGCTGCATCGGCTCTACGACGTCTCCGGGGGCCGCATCCTCGTGGACGGTCAGGACGTCGCGCACGTGACGCAGGACTCGCTGCGCGCGCAGCTGGCTCTGGTGCCGCAGGAACCGCTGCTCTTTCACCGGTCGCTGGCGGAAAACATCACCTACGGCCGGCCGGGGGCGAAACCGTGGGAGATCGAGGAGGCGGCGCGTCTGGCCAACGCACACGAGTTCATCTGCCGGCAGGCGAAGGGCTACGCCACGCTTGTGGGCGAGCGGGGCGTGAAGCTCTCCGGAGGTGAACGGCAGCGGGTGGCGCTGGCGAGGGCGTTTCTTGCCAACGCTCCAGTGCTGGTTCTGGATGAGGCGACTTCGAGTCTCGACTCAGAGTCGGAGGCGCTGATTCAGGAGGCGATGGAGCGGCTGATGGCGGGACGTACGGCCATCGTGATCGCGCACCGGCTGTCCACGGTACGGATGCTCGACCGGATTCTCGTTTTCGACGGAGGCGAAATCGTAGAAGAAGGTCGGCATGACGAGCTGGTGCGCAGGACGGGCGGCATCTACCGGCGGCTGTTCGAGAAGCAGGCGCTGGGATTGCTGGCGGGAGACGAGACCGGCTTCCTCGGCGAGCTGGATGACGAGGTGGCCGCGTCGTGACGGCCTGGCCGGAGGGCTCTGGCGGGTGCGATCAGCGTGTCGCGCCCGCCAGGCTGCGCATGGGCAGCGACAGCAGGGCGTCGGTGACGCGGTCGGAGTCGTGGCGGAGGACGTCGCCTTCGTCGGCGAAGTTGCCGGTGATGCATTGCACGCCGAGTGCTTCGATGCGGTCGATGTCGGCGATGGTCACCTCAGCGCCTTCGGCGGCGTAACGCCGGCGAATCGGCTCGGAGACCGGCGCGGTGTTCACGAGGGCGTAGTCGAAGATGGCTCGTCCGGCGTGCTCATAAATGCGTTCGATGTGCTGGGAGGCGGAGAGGTGGAGGCTCTCATTCGCCTGGGTCATGAGGTTGCAGACAAAGACGCGGGTGCCGCGGGCTCCTGCGAGGGCCTCCGGAATGCCGCGGACGAGGAGGTTGGTGACGATGCTGGTGAAGAGAGAGCCGGGGCCGACGGTGATGAGATCCGCGGCGGCAATGGCCTCCAGCGTTTCCGGCGGCGGCGGCGGGTCGGCAGGCTCGAGCCTCAGCTCGACGATGCGCTGGCGGCTGGCGGTGATGCTGGTTTCGCCGCGCACGATCGAGCCGTCTTCCATGTGGGCGGCCAGGGTGACGTTGGCGGCGGTGGCGGGGAAGATGTGACCGCGGCTGGCGAGGATTTCGGCGGCGAGGCGGATGGCCTGGGCGAAGTCGCCGGTCATCTCGGTGAGGGCGGCGATAAACAGGTTGCCGAAGTTATGACCCTCGAGATCGCCGCCATTGCGGAAGCGGTGACGGAAGAGGCGGGAGATGAGGCGCTCGTCCTCAGAGAGAGCGACCATGCAGTTGCGCAGGTCGCCGGGAGGCAGCATGTTGAAGTCGCGGCGGAGCCGTCCGCTGGAACCGCCGTCGTCGGTGACGGTGACCACGGCGCTCAGGTCGACAATCAGCGGCGACCGCGAAGGAACGGAGAGCAGGCCGCCGCCGTGCGGAACGCGCTGTTTCAGACCGCGCAGGAGTGTGGAGAGGCCGGTTCCTCCGCCGATAGCGACGACGCGCAGACCAGGGGGATCGGAGATTTTCGCGGCTCGATTACTCACGAATCAGGAGTCCAGGCTCAAGTCTAAACCCAAACTCTGCAGGGGTTCTCCTTAGCCGAGCTCGGGGTAGAGAAGCTCGGTGAAGCGGGGATCGTCGGCCATATCGACGAAGTCGGGATCGCTGCGTGCCTGGATACGATTGGCGGGGTTCAGCTCGATGGCGCGGCTGAGATGCTCGAGGGCTTCCTCGGCCTGGCCGGTCATGCTGCTGAGCACGGCCATGCCGTAATGGGCGAAATCGGCTTTGGGCGAGCTGGCCAGGATGGCCTCGAACTGGTCGCGCGCTTCTTCCCAGGAACCGGCGTTGAGCAGGGAGACAGCGTAGTCATACTGCTCCTCGGGGGTGTCGAAGCTGCGCGCGTCGCTGGCGCAGTTGCGATCGCAGACAGTGATGTATATGCGGACGCGCTCGAGGATCTCCGCGGGCGCATCGCGGGAGAGCTTCTCAAAGGCGGTGCGTGCCTTTTCGTACTTGCCCTGCTGCATCAGCTGGACGGCGTTCTGATAATCGGCCAGCATACGGGGCGACTGGGGTTCAGCAGCGGTGGGCTTGGCAGCAGCGGGGGTGCGCGGGCGCCTTGCCGAGGAGGAATCGCGGGCTTCCTGCATTCGGGCCATAAAGGGTTCGTGCCTCGAAGTCGCCATACGCTCGGCGGCCTCTTGTGCTGTGACAACGTTTTACGCAGAATGCCCTGTGTCGTCAAATCGGGCCAGCGCGCCGGGCGATTTGCTCTTCGCGCGCGGGCTGCGGAGAATGGTACAAGAGCGCGAGAGTGGGTGCAGCGATCCGAAATCTGGTGAGTGTGGCAGCGACGGGGCTTCTCCTGATGGCATCGGTGACCCAGGCTCAGCGGAAGACGCCGCATGCGCCGCCGCCTCTGCAGCCGGCGACTCGCATTGAGGTGGCTCCCCTCGGCTATCTGCCGCCGGGTTCGTTCTATCTCACCTATCGCCTCTCTTCGGCGGCGCTCGGATTTTTCGATAACGACCATCTTCTGTTCACCTTCCGGGTGGGAGGGCTGCTGAAGCGCCTGCCCAGCGATCAGGTCGACGATGACGATCAGGAGATCCGGGCGGTGGTGCTGGACCTGCGTACCGGCAAAGTCGTGAAGCAGACCGACTGGCGCGAGCATGATCGCTCGGCATATTTGTGGCCCTACCAAGACGGCCAATTCCTGGTGCGGGTACGGGATTCGCTGTTTCTCACCGATGAGTCGCTCGAGCTGCGCCCTTTCCTGACGCTTCCCGCGGGGTTGCGGGACGTGCAGATTTCGCCGGATCGGAAGCTGACGGTTCTGGAAACCGATGAGCCGGAGAAAGCGCGAGCGAACAGTGACGACACAAGCGCCCTGGGAAACGGCCACCCGGTGAAGGTGATGATCCTGCGCTCGGGAACCGATGTGGCGTTTGCCGAGAGCCACGCTCACGACGTAATTCACGTCCCCGTGTTCGGCTCCGGCCTGCTGGATACGCTGGAAGGAGCGGCACCCGGCACATGGGCGGTGCGGTTCGTGCCCTTCCACGGCGCGCCTCGGATTTTGGCCGAAATCAAAACGGCGTGTCGTCCCACGGCCGATGCCATCAGCGCCAGCGTGGCACTGATCGTGGGCTGTTACCTCGATGGCAGCGACCACAGCATTACCGCCATCTCTGACGAGGGAACCTGGCTGTGGCAGACGCGCTGGGAGAACAAGTACGTCTGGGGGTGGTTTACCTCGGCTGAGAGCGGCAGCCGCTTCATCTATGAATCGCTGCAGGTGAACCGCCCCATCAGCACCTTCGATGCCCTGTATCCGGAGGATATCCAGGCGCAGCTGGCCGGGGTTTACGATACGGAATCCGGAAACCTCGTGATGGTGAGGGACGCCTCGCCGGTGCTGACGGCGGGGCAAAACGTGGCTTTGTCCCCGGATGGCATGCGCTTTGCCATCCTGCGCGACGGCGCCATCGAGATTTACGATCTGCCACCGGTTGGAACGTCGCCACAGTCGGCGGGGGAAAAGAGGGCGGCCAAAGCTCAACGACAAAGCAGCTACCCGGAAGGGCCGCGTCCTTAAAGCCGCCTGATCCTGATGTTGACATCTCAATAGCGTGGGTGCGATTCTCAAGGGTTTTGCCGGGGGTGTTTTGCGATGAATCCGCCAGGAAGTGCGGTGGGGATGGAGCCACAGAAGGCGACCAGGGGGCCGATGACGGTCGCGGCGCCTTATCTGATCCAGCAGAAGTGGGATGCGTACACCGAGGAGCAGCATGCGGTGTGGGCGGAACTGGTGCGGCGCAGGATGCCGCAGCTCCGCGAGCACGCAGCTGAGGAGTATCTGAATGGCTTTGAGCAAATTGGGCTCAAAGAGGATGCGATCCCAAACCTGGCAGAGGTGAACCGGCGGCTGTCACCACGGACGGGGTGGAACGCCACGCCGGTGAGCGGGTTCCTGCCGCCGGATGCGTTCTTCGAGATGCTGGGCGCGCGGCAGTTTCCGACGACGACCTACATTCGCGGCCGCGAATCGATGGAATATACGCCGGAGCCGGACATCTTTCACGACGTCTTCGGCCATGTGCCGATGCACGCGCATCCCGTGTTTGCCGATTTTCTGCAGCACTATGGGCGGGTCTGCGCGGCGTTGATGCACGACAAGGACAAGCTTGAGAAGATGGGCCGCCTGTTCTGGTTTACGGTGGAATTCGGCGTGATCCGGCAGAAGGGCCAGGTAAAGCTCTACGGCAGCGGCCTGATCTCGTCGCACGGCGAGGGGACGCACGTAATCGAAGGGCGCCCGGAGATCCGGGACTTCAACGTGGACCAGGTGTTGGAGCAGAAGTTTCTGGTGTCGGAGGAGCAGAAGGTGCTGTACGCGGTGGAGTCGTTTGACCAGATTTACGAGGGCGCGCAGGAGGCCGAAAAGCGGCTTGCGTAAGTGGCTTTCGAGCTTACGGTTGTCGGTCGCGGGGGCGACTAACCACTGACGCGGCGAGCGCGACTCCGAAAAGTAACGGTAAAGACGCGGAATTTGCAGAGCATTTATCACCGGGGATGCACAATACGAGAATTGACCTGATTTCCGGACGCCCGCAGACGGCGTCCGCCCAGGACGCGCAGGAGGGACCCAGTGCCTCGGATCCATTTTCAGTTGCAGTTGGCGGAGCTGAAGGACAAGCTGCTGGCGATGGCGGCGCTGTCGCAGCAGGCGGTGCAGGCGGCGGTGGACGCGTGGCTGCAGCGGGACGACGGACTGTGCCAGTACGTGCGGGAGAACGAGACGGCCATCAACATGGCGCAGCGGGAAGTGGACGAGATGGCGTACGAACTGCTCTCGCGGGAGCAGCCGATGGCGATCGACCTGCGGTTCATCCTGGCGGTGATCAAGATCAACGGCGACCTGGAGCGGATCGGCGACATGGCGGTGAGCATAGCCACCCGGACGCTCGATCTGCTGAATGAGGATCCGCTGGATTTGCCCGTGGACATTGGCGGCATGGGCGACTTTGCGGTGCGGATGATTCGGTCGGCGCTGCAGTCGCTGCTGGATGGCGACGCGCTGCTGGCCGAATCGGTGCGGGACATGGACGACGAGATCGACCGGATGAATCGCGTAGCGATCACCGACCTGACGCGGCGCATCCAGGAGCACCCGGATTCCGCCGATCAGGCGCTGCCGGCGATTCTGATCGCGCGCAACCTGGAGCGGATCGCCGACCACGCTACGAATATCGCAACCGACGTGATCTTCTGGATCCGCGGGGCCGATGTGCGGCACCAGCTGTCGCTGGCCGTGGACTGAGTGGAAGACAGGGGCGACGGTTTAGGGTTTAGGGTTTAGAAAATCAAACCCCGCCGGATGCCGGTCGTTCCGGATGTCAAGCGGGTTCGCTCGTTCCTGCTTTGCGAGCTCGGGCCAGGACCCAGTTGGCTGCGTTTGTAAGTTCCTTCTTCGACACATCTTCCACCACCGCGGCGTTGCCGATGCCCTGGGGGAGGACGAAGCGGCGGGTGCCGGCGCGATTCTTCTTGTCGCGTCCGGCGGCGGCGAGCAGCTGCGCGGCGGTGGCGCGGAAGGGCGGCAGGGGTCCATAAGCGAGGATCGTGCGTTCGATGCGGTCGGACTGGGCCTGGTCGACGGTCCCGCGGGCGAGAGCCACCTGCAGCGCGGCGAGCATGCCCCAGGCGACGGCTTCCCCGTGGAGCAGCTTGCGGAAGCGGGTTGCGGCTTCTATGGCATGGCCGAGGGTGTGTCCGAAGTTGAGAATCATACGCAGGCCGGACTCGCGCTCATCGAGGGCGACGACGCCGGCTTTCATGCGGATCGAATCAGCGATAACGCGCTCAAGGGCCGCGGGGTCGCGGGCCAGGATCTTCCCGGCGTTCTTCTCCATGAAGCGAAAGAGGGCGGCGTCGCGGATGATGCCGGCTTTGACGCTTTCGAAGAGGCCGGCGCGAAATTCGCGGTCAGGCAGGGTCTGCAGGACTTCGAGATCGGCGAAGACCGCGCGGGGATGGTGGAAGCTTCCTATCAGATTCTTGCCGGCGGCGAGGTTGACGCCGGTTTTGCCGCCGACGGAGGAATCTACCTGGGCGAGCAGCGTAGTGGGCACCTGAATATAGTCGATGCCGCGCATATAGATCGCGGCGAGGAAGCCGCCGAGGTCACCGACAATGCCACCCCCGAAAGCGATGAGGACCGTGGAGCGGTCAGCGCCTGATCGGGCCAGCTGGTCGGCGAGCTTTTCCACCTGAGCCAGACGCTTCCAGCGCTCGCCTGCGGGTAGAAACAGGATGGTCGGCTGCTCGGATTCGGGAAAGGCGGCGAGGAATCTTTTGCCCCAGAGGGCCCAGATTTCGGGGGAAGACAGGACAAACGCATTCGCTGGAGCGGACTTCTGGATCGCCCGCGCGAGGTGGGAAAAGAGGTTGCGGCCGACGTAAACAGGGTAGGTTGCCGACGGGGTCTGGACGGTGAGGGCCGGTTTCACGGTGAGTCCATCGTAAAGCAGGAAAATCCGTGACGGGGATTAGCTTCCGGGCCGGGTACCGTCCTGGGCGGCAAGTACGAGAATTCGGCGGTGGAATTCCGGATGGGAAAAGCAGGCGGCCATGCGTTCATGAACGACGCCGGGAGGCAAGTTCAGGTTAACCGGTAATCCGATCGCTGTGCTGGGCTGCGGCACAGACGCAGTTGCGGCCCAGCTTCTTCGCGCGATACAGGGCCTCGTCCGCACGGTGGATGAGTTCCTCGGGCGGCATGGCCTGATCATAGGATGCCACGCCCAGACTGCAGCTGACCGCGAGCGGGCCGAGGGCCGTTGGAACCGGCCTCTCCGCGATAGCACGCCGAAAGTGTTCCGCGCGCTGGATGCCGTTGCGCGCTGAGCAGCTGGGGAGAACAATGAGGAATTCCTCACCGCCGTAACGCCCGGCAATGTCGTAAGGCCGCATCACTTCGAAGAGGCGACTGGCCGCTTCCCGAAGGACCGTGTCCCCCATCTGATGGCCGTAGGTGTCATTGATGTTCTTGAAATGATCCATGTCGATCATCACCACGGTGATGGGGAGATGATCGCGCTGGGCCCGGCAAAGTTCCTTCTCCAGCATGGCGAAGATCGCCCCCCGATTCCACAGGCCAGTCAGGCTGTCTTTCAGCGCCTGTTCTTTGAGGGCCTGTTGGGCGTCACCTGCGGTTTTGACGGCAAGGACAAGCTCAGCTCTTGTCCGGGTCACGTTCTCTTCGAGCTTTCCAGCCCGCCGTTTAAGGGCACGAACGCGCAGCTTGTGAAGAGCAAGAACCACGAAGAGCAGGAAAATCGCGCACAGGCCGCGGAACTGGCCGCTTTGCCAGTAAGGCGGGACCACAACGATCGTGAGGCTCTCCGCCGTCGAAGTTCTCCCCCTTCCGCCGGTGCTTGCCTCAAAATCGAACCGGTAATGACCGGTGGGCAGATGACTATAGAGGACCGAGCGTTCTTTCCCGGCTTCTCTCCACTCCGAATCGAAACCAAGGAGCCGGTAGCGCAGATGATCGATATCGGCAGAGAGGGGAGCCGCGAACTGAATCTCCAGATTGCCTGGACCCGGTCCGGCGGTCACACCCTGTTCGAACGGGATGGCCTTTTGATTGAAGCGCACCAGGCCGATGAGGGACTGGGAATGAGTCGTTTGCACATCGCCGTGCGCTGAGTGTGTGCCCGCGGTCCGAGTTGCCCTGACCGGCGTGAGATGCCAGTTCTGAAGCGAGGCGTTAGAGCGGTCGAGAGCGGAACAGGCCGGTGCCAGCACACTGCCGAGGACCCCAGGCAGGAGAAGGATGAGGAGGCGGCTGGATCCGGAGGACAAAAGCCTCCGTTTGGGTGCCGAAGGCCTTCCGGCAAACGCCCATGGCGCTGGTTCCTGATCGGTTCGGCGGATTGAGACGTCGGGCCGCGCATACCCAGCGAGCCTAAACATTGCGCAAATGATGCTGACGCTCCCTTCACGAGCCGGTCTGCGCCGGGCCAGGCTTAACCAAGAGAAAACGCGTGCGGCGCCGACCGCGGGCGATGCGCATCTTCGTGCCGGGATGCGCTCCCCGTGCTCTGCCTCACGCCCTGCTGTCAGTACCGAGCAGAAACGTTCATATCGCCAGGATCGGACGGTCTCCAAAGGGCATGGCGCATTGCAAGACTGAATCGACACGGTCGAGCTTTCCCGGAGGACGAAGGCTGCCAGACTGGGCGAGAACCTGCGCCAGAGCCGACGCTACCGTTGCAAAAGCAGTTGCCGCAAAAGCGGCGAGAGAACCGAGAACAATAGGCAGACGAACAAAGAAACGAGTGGTACTTACGAATTTTTAGTCACTGAGGTAACTTGTTTATCCGAAGCGATGCAGAGTTCTTACCATCCTCTGAGAAGGCTTACGAATGATGCGTTGCCCTGCACGTTTCCCAGAGTATGTTTTTTTGTCGGGGCGAGCAATGACAAGGTCGTGGTAAGTGCGCCGGACCTCAGTTATCTCTCGCAGTAATCAGGTGTCCGCAGTAACTTGTTTGCGGTGTTTTCTCCGGACTGCAACCAGCCTCACATCAGTTTGTCGAGTGTAATCGGAAGCTCTCGGATGCGCTTCCCGCATGCATTGTAAACCGCGTTGGCAATGGCGGCTCCTGTGCCGGTAATGCCGATCTCGCCGATGCCTCGAGCGCCCGCGGGGGCGTGCGGATCGGGGATGTCGGTCCACAGGATGTCAATTTCAGGAACGTCCATGTGCACCGGGACATGATATTCAGCCAGGCTCGGGTTCATGATGCGCCCATTGCGCTCGTCGAACTGCGTCTCCTCCATCAGAGCAAGGCCGATGCCCATGATGATGCCGCCCCGGAACTGACTGCTGGCGGTCTTTGCGTTCAGGATGCGGCCACAATCGAACGATCCCAGGAAGCGGCTCACGCGGGTTTCTCCGGTGATGGCGTTGACGCGGACCTCGGCGAACATTGCGCCGAAGGAATGCATCGACCAGTGCATCACTTCGGCCGGCATGGATGCATCGGCGGTGACCGATAGCTCTGAGCGTTCGGCGCGGCGAAGGATTGACGCGTAGCTCTCCCGTCTTGCCGGCTCCCTGAGGGAGCACAGCGATGCGTCGCAGGCGCCGACTTCATCCGCGCTCAGTCCGTGCAGAGGAGAATCTTTGCCCGCCAGTTTCAGCAATTCCGTGACCAGTGCGCGATGCGCGGCAATCACGGCTGCGCCAATGGAAGCGGTTTGCGATGAGCCGCCGGCGAGGAAGGACCCGGCCAGGGCGGAGTCCCCGTAGCGCACCTCGACGCACTCCAGCGCGACGCCGAGCCGTTCGGCTGCAACCTGCGCCTGCACTGTAGCTGTGCCCATTCCCATCTCATGCGCGGCCACATCCACTCGCGCACACCCATCGCTCGTGAGCGTAATGCGCGCGCCGCCGCCCGGCATCCGGTAGTACGGGTAGGTGGCTGTAGCGCAGCCCATGCCGACAAGCCAATCGCCATCGCGCTGCTTTCCCGGCGCGGCAGAACGCGCGCTCCAGCCGAAGCGCTCCGCGCCGTCGCGATAAGCCTGGACGATATTGCGCGAGGAGAAGGGCTTTCCTGAGGTGGGATCCTTCTCCGGCTCGTTTCGGGCGCGCAGTTCAATGGGATCGATGCCGAGCTTTTCGGCGAGTTCATCGATCGCCGACTCGAGAGCAAATGTGCCGATGGACTCGCCCGGCGCGCGCATGAACGTGTTGGCCACCATGTCCATGTCAGCCACCTGCTGTTCGAGTTTGAAATTGCCGGCTCCGTAGAGGTGCCGGGCCGGAAAGGTGAACTGCTCAGGGCAGTTGTTGTGGGACGTCATGGCGGCGATGCCGGTATGAATCAGTGTCGTGAAGCGGCCGGAAGCATCGGCTCCAATCGCGACGCGCTGCTCGGTATTGGTGCGCCCACCTACGGTGCGGTAAACCCCTTCGCGCGACAGGACCAAGCGCACGGGGCGCCCGGAGAGCTGAGACGCCGCGGAGGCCAGCACATGATGATGCCAGAGCGTCTTGCTCCCGAAACCGCCGCCGACATACGGCGAAGTGACATGCACCTGTTCTTCTCTGAGACCGAAGACCTGAGCCAGGGTCCAGGCGGTCTGCACTACAGCCTGCGAAGCGTCATGGATGAAGAGCTCACCGTTTTTCCAGTAGAGGGTAACGGCGTGCAGCTCGATGGCATTGTGGCTGTAGTGGGGCGTGCGGTAGGTTGCATCCACCTTGTGCGCCGCCGAATGCAGAGCCGCCTCGGCGTCGCCGATCTCGATTTTTGGCGGTTCACCCAGCACCGATTCCGGATAGCGGGCCTGCGCCTTAGCCTCGTCGAAAGCGACCATCGGGGGTTCGCTCTCGTAAGTGATCGCGATGAGGGATTTCGCGTAGTCCGCCTGCTCCTGCGAGCCGGCCAGCACCACGGCCACTGCTTCGCCGTTCCAGTGGATGCCGGCGTCCTGCATAATCGGCAGACTGCTGGGTCCGCATGCTTTGGGACTGGTGTTGAAGAGAGGTGTCGGCTTCATTTTTGGCGCATTCTGACAGGTCATCACCAGCACCACGCCCGGCGCCGCCTCCGCCGCTCCCGTAACCAGGGTGGCGATGCGTCCTTTTGCGATGGAGCTGTAGGCGAGCGCGGCATACAAGAGGCCCTCCGCCGGAAACTCGGCTGCGAAGGTCGCCTCACCCTTCACCTTCAATTCGCCATCGCGCCTCGATACCGGGGCACCAATCAGGCCATGCTTCTGCCGGATCAGCGGGTCAGGCTTTCCCCCGGGCACCCAGCTATCGGGAGCAAGCTCGATCGCTTTCTTTACCACCGCCTGCGCTGCGCTTTTCAGTGCGCTCATGCCTGTGCCTCGCTCAACTCAGCCAGCACGGCGGCGATCGTGCGGACCGCCAGCTCGACCTTGAAGCCGTTATGCTGAAGCGGCCGCGCATCGGCAAGCTCCGCCTCAGCTGCCGCCCGGAAAGTCGTTTCCTGCGCGGGTTGACCGCGGAGAGCAGCCTCCGCCTTTCGAGCGCGCCAGGGTTTGTGAGCGACGCCTCCAAGGGCCAGTCGGACATCGCGCACCACGCCATCCTCTACATCAAGCGCAGCAGCGACAGAAACCAGAGCGAAGGCAAAACTGGCACGGTCGCGGACCTTGCGGTAGGTGGAGTTCTTCGCAAAGGCAACGGGCGGGAGTTCGACGGCGGTGACCAGCTCACCGGGATGGAGATTGGTCTCGCGCTCGGGATGCTCTTCGGGAAGCCGGTGGATATCAACGAACGACACTTTCCTCTCGCCGCCTGCGCTGCGCAAGTGCACGGTTGCGTCCAGGGCAGCAAGCGCCACGCACATGTCCGAAGGATGGGTGGCCACGCAACTGGATGATGCACCCAAAATCGCGTGGTAGCGGTTGAATCCCTCTCTGGCATCGCAACCCTGCCCGGGACTGCGCTTATTGCAGCGCGCCCCGTCATCGTCATAGAAGTATGTGCAGCGGGTGCGCTGCAGGATGTTGCCGCCGACGGTGGCCATATTGCGGATCTGCGCCGAAGCGCCGGCGAGAATCGCCCGCGCCAGCACGGGATATTGCGCGCGCACGATCCGGTTTTCCGCCACTGCGGTATTGCGCGCGGCGGCGCCAATCAGGAGGCCGCCGCTGTTCAGCTCCTCGATGGACGATGAAAGTGTGGTGACGTCGACCAGCACCTCTGGCCGTTCCAGAGTTTCCCGCATCAGATCCACGAGGTTGGTGCCCCCGCCGAGGAACTTGCTGTTCGGATCGGCCGCCAGCTGAACGGCGTCGGAGGCGGTCGCAGCGCGCGAGTAGGTGAAGAGGTTCATCGAGCCACCTCCACAAAGACTTCGGTGATGGCTTCCACAATGCCGTTGTAGGCACCGCATCGGCAGAGATTCCCGCTCATGCGCTCGCGCAGCTCGTCGTGGGTAAGCTGGATGGCCGCACCCGCGAGGTCCCCGGTCACATGGCTGGGAACCCCGCGGCGCACCTCCGCCGCCATGCCAATCGCCGAGCAAATCTGTCCGGGGGTGCAATAACCGCACTGGAACCCATCGTGCTCAATGAAGGCCTGCTGCAGGGGATGCAAGCGCCCGTCTTCACTGAGACCTTCGATGGTGGTGATGGAGCGGTCCTGATATTGCACAGCGAGCGCGAGGCAGGAGAGGATGCGCTCACCGTCCGCCAGCACGGTGCAGGCGCCGCACGCGCCCTGGTTGCAGCCCCCCCCTTGGCTCCATGCAGGTTTGCGTGCTCCCGCAACAAATCCAGCAGAGACGTCCGCGGATCGATCTCTGCTTCAAACGGGTCCCCATTAATGACGAAACGCATGCTCGCCTCCGTTTCCCGGTTTAGATGCAGACGAAGCGAGGAGGCTTTCCAAAATGATTGTCGACAGGATGGAGGCACGGTCAGGAACGCACCCTGCTGAGCGGGTCAATGTGCGGGCACCAGATGCTGAAGCGCAAATCTCTAACAGATCCGGATGAAGGGGATCTGCAGCAGCCGCGCCAGCTTGTCGATAGCGGAGGCCTTGCGCCCGACGCCCACAGCGCAGTGATGCGCCGGACCCTGCTCATTCCACCGCTCAACGAAGGGCCGCGCGCCGATGGGAAAGCGGTAGCGGCTGTTGGTGTTGCCGATGGGCAGCGTGGGGCCTGGTTCGGAAAGGCCCTCGGCGACGAGCAGCCGGAATCCCGCCTCGCGATCGTCGACGACGGAGAGCAGCGTGACCGGCCCATAGCGAACCGACATCTCCACCGATAGCCCACGCCCCGCCTTGCCGTGGTAGACATCCAGCGGACGGACGCGCGTTTTGCCTTCGGCGATGGCCATGTGACCGGGGCCATCGTGGCCCATCAGCACGATGTCATCCTTGAGATCGAGCGCGTAGTACTCAGTGAATGAGCCGCCCGCGTCGAAGCAATCCAGGATCTTCATGGCGATGGCGTTCCTGACCTCGTACTCGCCGGCCACAGGAATGTGCCGCGCGGTGAGCAGGGATGTGCCGAGGATGATCGAACTCATCGTATCCTCGTTCGCCTGCACGCCGGTGCCCTGGTAGTAGTACGCGAGAGACTGCAGGTCATGTTTCTCGACAAGCCTGTCCAGCGCCAGGGAGGTGCGTGCTGCGCGTTGCAATTCTTCATGAGGACTGTCCTGCTGCACGGCGAAGCGTTCGTGAAAAAGCCGTACGCGCTGAGCAATCTCTTCTTCCGTGCACTTCTCGCGGATGGCGCTGAGCTCGTCGGCCTCGAGCATTTCGATGTGACTGCCGAAGGTGATGGCGACCTGGGTGATGTCGGTGGCCACGTCGAGCATGCCGCCGTAATAGTGGCCGAGCAGCCCCAGCCGATTCTCAGCGAGGGCAGCCCTGACCCTCGCGGCAGCGACCCACTCTTCGATTTCCTTCCAGGTGATGTCGTCGGTCAGTGCGCCGGTCACCTGATGAAAGGGAATTCCTGCTCGCCGCAGCACATTGGCAATCTCCGGAACCGGGCAGGCCGAGCACCACTCCAGCCATGCGCCGGTCATGGCTGTGCGATCGGGAAGGCGATGGAAAGCCTCATAGTCCATCGCCGCGTCCGGTTGCAGGTTCAGCACGATCACAGGCACCCCGGCGCGCTGCACCAGAGGCAGAACCGTGCTCGACAGGGCATAGGTGGTGGCGTAGAGGAAGAGCACGTCGAGGTCGGCGCGCCGACACGCATGTCCGGCTTCGCGGCTCCGCTCAGGCGTATCGACGAGCCCGAGCGCCTCTACGGTCGCACCAAAGCTCCGGAGTCGCTCCTGCACCTGCGAGAGATTGCGTTCCAGCCGATCGCGCAGCCCGGCGAACTGCGGCCAGTATGCGTCGAGCCCGATGCCGCACAGTCCCGCGCGCAGTCCCCTGCTGGTCATCGCCTATTTCGCCTTCAGAACGGTGACGGCGAAGGGGGCCAGGGTCAGCTCCGTCCCCTGCAGGCTTCCCGTGCGCGGCGAATTGTCACCCGTGGCCTCATCGACTGTGGCAAATTCAGCATCCGCAAAATCTCCGGGAACCGTTGCCGATTCCTCGTGATTGGTTTTGTTCACCAGCAATATTCTTCGTCCCTGGGGCGTCAAAAACGCCTGCAAGTAAGGCTGGTTTTGGTCGTCACCCGAGGATGGAAGAGTCGTGACCAGCCGGTCGCCGGGATGAAAGTTGTCGATGATCAGCTTGAGCACCCAGCAGCGCGGGTTGGGCTTGCCGTTGTTGTAATCCACCATGGACACGCTGGGAAACTGGGAAGGGTAGCCGACCAGCTGGGATTCACCAATCACATCGACTCCCATGCGGGACAGTTCGACGAAAAGGTAGGCGTAGAGCGACGCCGCAGCATTCCAGTAACGATGAGGGATGTGGTCCGCAAGGGGCTTGCCGGCACGGATCTCGAGTCCATCCGTGGGCAGGATCACACCCAGCTCGTCGGTATCGATTTTCGTCTCCGGCGACAGGCGATCGCGAATCGCCAGGATGTAGCGTGTCGCGGCGAGAAATCCGTCTGCCTGATTGAAGAAGGTGTGCTGCCAGCCGTCGGGTCCTTCATCGAGCGCAGGCGTCGCATAGAAGTGGAACGAGATGAAATCCAGCGGAATACCTGGCCGATGGTTCTTCGGGTTCAGGAAGTACTCGAAATACTTCGGGTTCGCGCTGGGCTCTGCCAGCGCCAGTCCAACGAATTTTGTCTCAGGGCTCACCTTGTGGATTGCAGAAACGATCGCGTCGTAGCGCGCGGTGTATTGCTCGGGCGTTGTCTGGTGCTCGAAATCGACCTCGTTCAGCACCTCCCAGTACGGAAATTTGTAGTGGTAGCCGGATTCGTGGCGCTTCCCGTTCTCATCGACAAAGCCACCCTTCGTGAACCAGCTCACGAGGCGCGCGTAATAGTCCCCCAGTTCCTTACCGCTGGGATCACGCAGGTCGGTACCCTGGGTGTAATTCCAGAACACCTGATTGGGATCGGCGGGATAGGTGACCGGCTTGTCGGTTTTGAACATCCACGCGGGGATGGTGCTGAAGTTGATGATCGCCGAATGACCCTCTGTGGCCGCGAGAAAGTCTTTCGTCACCGGATCGATATAAGTGAAGTCCCAGGATGTGGAGTCCGGCGTGGGTGGCTGCAACTCGGCCACTGCAGTCTTCGGGTAGGGAAGCCACGGAACGAAGCGCACGTAATCAGCGCCCAGCATTTTCAGCGCCGCGAAGGCGCCGTCGTGAATTGGGGACCCGGGGTTGAGCATCGGGTTGGTCACCACCTGGAGCGTCGGCGTCGATCGGGAAACAGTCACTGTCTTGTTCCAGTCGATGGCGATCGCTGCTGGTTTCGCGGTTTCCTGGGCAGTCGCTGCGGCGCATCCGCAAGCCATCGCCATCAGTACCGGTAAGAGCCGGGAATGCATCAACAGGTTCTCCTTTTCGCGGGCTGCGCCCGGGAATCCTCAGGGGTCAGGACTGAAAAGCCGGGGAATTCGATCATGGCAGGTAGAAAACCTCGTTCAACATGGCAAAGCGCTCCCCCGACTGGATGTCTTCCTGGGGCGCGAAATAAGCGCTCATCGCGTGCTGCCACCGCGTGTTGACTGGATCGCTCTCGATCTTCGTCCATGTGGTTTCGAAATCCACATCCACGCACATCGTTAGAAAAAGGAGTTCATCGCGCCGGAAGATACTGTACTCCGAAACGCCGGATCTCTTCAGCAGATCCAGCATCTCCGGCCACACATGACGATGCGCTGCATCGTACTCCGGGCCGACGCCCGGCTTCAGTCGCAGCTGAAAAGCAACTCTCTGCATCATCCCCCCTGGCCAGCGATTACCTCGCGGCATTGCGTGCGATCGTTGTCACCGGCCCCGCAGGACCCCTGGATCCAGGCTTCTGCCCCTCCGCGGGAATTGGGAGCTCTGCCGTCTGTTGCAGATCGTCGTCGGTCAGCAGCGCTGTATCCGGCGACCCTGTGCTGCATGGTTCGTCCAGTGCGAACGAGAAACTCCGGCGAACGGCCAACTTCAGAGGCGGAGAACACATTAACACGCGAGCAATTTGAAGGAGACACGAATCCCGGTGGGATTCCGAACCCGGAAGCATCAATGAACGGCGCGATTCGTTACGTTCCTGGACCGGAGGGGCCGGCGGGCTTTTCCCTTGCATTCTCCCCGAATCGGGGCGGGCAGGAGATCTTTATCCAAAATCGGTGGTCCATCGCGCGATCGGATTGTGCAAAAGTCTGCCCGCTGGAGGGATCGCCCGGGGTGAACGACGATCACGCTGCGCGACGGGAGAGGGGACGGCGCAAAATCTTTGCCGGTCCCGCTTAGGGATACGGTATTTAAGTGTTGTGGAATCAATAACAAGCAGTCAAGGAGAGAGGAGGCCGGGGGCAGGCAGGCGGGTTGCGGGCTCCAGGTTACTGGCTACGGACTCCCGTCCGGGGGTAACGCCAGGAAGCGCAAAGGTGTGATATTTGCTACAGAAGTGGCGACATGAGATGGGGCATTCTGCATCGCAGACGGCAGTTGATCTCGATGACCGCGAGGCAGCCCATGAACGATCTTTGCACCCTGGCCCACTACAAAGAGGACGATCTTTCCACGCATGCCGTGTCGGTGGCGGTGATGGCGTGGGTTTTGCGGCACGCCAACGCGGGGGGCTCGCACCTTGACCGGGCGGCGTTTCACCGGGTGGCGGATCTGGCGCTGCTTCTTTACCGGGAGGAAGAGCGGCGGTTTGCCTCGGCGGACGCCTCGGCGCCGCTGCTGGACTCGGTGTATCTGAAGGCGTTTGTGCCCGACGCGGACGAGTTGGACGAGGCGGCCGAGCGCGCGGGCGAAGACGAAGACGATGCGCTGGCGGCTGATCGCGCGGCGACGGCGGTGGCGGCGCGTTTCCAGCGGGAGATTCTGCGGCGGGTGCACCAGCGGCCAGTGGAGGCGCGGGTGGGGTGCCAGGAACTGGCGCGGTGAACTGCAGCGGAAAGCGAATAGCGAGCAGGCTGCTATTTCCGGTTCGGTAGTTAAGACAGGGTTTCTCGCTCCGCCTGCCTGACGTGCCACCGTTGGGCGCGGCGAATCCCTGGTGGCCGCCGCTCGGGAAGACAATCCGAAAAATTTATTAGTCCCGATGAATGCTCTACCCTTGATTGCTTCTCGTCTTTCGCGGGACGCCTTCATTGCGATCACGCATTCGGTTCGCGCCAGGCTGCCGCGGGGTGATTTTTGTCCATGCATCTCGGTACACTACATCGCAGCACAATCAGGGAGTGGCATGGATCAGTATGTAGAGCGCGTTGTCGATCTGACGGAGCCGGCAGCGAATCAGCTGTACGACATGAGCGTGGAGCAGGCGCGGGAGCTGCTGCTGCGCGGACCGGCTGAGGAAGTTCGTCGCATTCGGGGCTCCTTCGTTCTGCTGGCTAAGGCGGGGAAGAGTGTGCGGATGGTGCGGTCGCTGGATCGGCCGATGCGGTATTTTTTGGCCAAGCGACAGGAGGGTCCGGCGCTGGTAGTTGCGTCGCGCATCGACACCATTCATGCGTGGCTCAAGGCCGAGGGGCTGGACAGCCAGTTTCATCCCAGCTACACGCGGATGGTTCCGGCGCACCACGTGGTGGATCTGCAGCTGATTGGCTGTCCCGACCCGGATCCGGTGTACACACGCTTCTTTGCGCCCGAGATGGGGACGCTGCCTGCGGACCTGTCTGTGATTGGCGAGCGCTATATCGGCGCGTTGGCCGACGAGATTGCGCTGTGGCTGCAGCATGTGCCGGCAAAGGAGCCGATCGGCGTTTGTTTTTCCGGCGGGATCGACAGCGGCAGCGTCTTCCTGGTGACGTATCACGTGATGCGGAAGCTCGACATAAGCCCGAGCCGGCTGAAGGCATTCGTGCTCGATCTGGGAGACGGGCCCGATGTTCGCCAGGCACAGGAGTTTCTGGAAAAGCTGAACCTCTCGCTGTTTTTGGAACCGATTGAGGCGGATGCGTCGCAGCTGGACGTGGCGGAAACCATCCGCGTGGTGGAGGACTACAAGCCGCTCGATCTGGAGTCGGCCACGATGGCGTTGGCTCTGGAGCGAGGCATTCGCGCACGCTATCCCGAATGGCGCTGTCTGATCGATGGCGATGGCGGCGATGAGAATCTGAAGGATTATCCGATCGAGGAGAATCCCGAGCTGACAATTCGCAGCGTGGTGAACAACCCGATGCTGTACCAGGAAGGCTGGGGCGTGGGGAAGATCAAGCACTCGCTGACGTACAGCGGCGGGCTGAGCCGGTCCTATGTGCGCACGTATGCGACGGCGCACGCGCTTGGCTTCGAGGGATTCAGCCCTTACACGCGGCCTGACGTGATCGCGGTGGCCGAGGCCATCCCCTTCATCGAGCTGACGCAGTACAACGTCGAGCGACTGTATGAGCTGAAGGGAGAGATTGTTTGCCGCGGAGTGAAGGCGGTGACGGGCTTCGACATGCCAGCATTTCCCAAGCGGCGCTTCCAGCATGGCGCGCTGCCGCAGAACAAGCTGCGCACGATGCTGCCGTGGCGCGAGGCGCAGTACCGCGAGCAGTTCCACTCGCTGTATCGGTGAAAGAGCCGGCTGTGCCTTATCCCGAATCTGCCAGCCAGCGCAATGCGTGGGTGCTGGAGAGGCGCGCGGAACGCAATGCGCTGACGCCGGGACGGCCGTGGGCGTATCTGGTGGAGGAGGAGCGCAGCGCATCGGGTGAGGTGGTGCCGGTGGCCACCGTTTTCCTGACGAATCGGGAATGCCCGTGGCGCTGCGTGATGTGCGATCTGTGGCGCAATACGCTCGCGGAGGACACTCCTGCGGGAGCGATTCCTGAACAAATTGCTTATGCTTTGGCGCGGCTGCCGGCGGCTCGCGAGGTGAAGCTGTACAACAGCGGCAGCTTTTTCGATCGCAGGGCGATTCCGGCGGAAGATCACGCGGCGATTGCTGCTGGCGTGGCGGGATTTGAGCGGGTGATTGTGGAGTGCCATCCATCGCTGGTGACCGACGAGTGTTTCCGTTTTCACGATCGGCTGCGGGGCCGGCTGGAAGTGGCGATGGGGCTGGAGACCGCTCATCCGACGATTCTGGACAAGCTGAACAAGCGGATGACCCTCGACCAATTTGCTGCGGCAGCGGATCGTCTGCGCG
>DASRRO010000183.1:0-3039 GCA_035656855.1 Acidobacteriaceae bacterium
CAGGCCCAGGCCTTCGGCCAGCACGACGACATCACCGTGCTCTCGATCGAGTTCACCGGCGCACCCAGCGAAGCGCCCGCGGAAGCGCTCGTGACAGCGTGATCACGCACACGCAAGCCCACGGTCTCCCGGGCATGGGCAACATGGCGACTGCCTTCTTGCTCGCTCTTGTATCTATTCCCTCTTTTTCACACGCCCAGCCGCACACCGCCCCTGTCTCTCCCGCAGCCCCCCCGCAAGTCGTCATGCTCGGCAACTCGACGGTTGCGCTGACCGGGCCGTGGAAGTTCTCGCCCGGGGACTCGCCGTGGGTGAACGGCTCGCCGGTGTGGGCACAGCCGGGCTTCGACGATGCCCGCTGGGCGACGATGGACCTGGTGCCCAAGGCCGGCTCGGTCGATCTTGTGAGTGGCACAGAGGGCTTCGTGCCGGGCTGGACGGCGCGCGGCTATCCCAACCTGAGCGGGTACGCCTGGTACCGGCTCCGCCTGCGTGTGACCGGTCAGGACCAGCAGCGTGCTGGCCAGCCGCTGTCGCTCAAGATGCCGCTCAATGTGGACGATGGCTATCAGGTCTACGCCAACGGGCATTATGTCGGGCAGTTGGGCGGCTTCTCCGACCACCATGTCCGCCTTTACTACACGCGTCCGCTCTCCTTCGTGCTGCCCGCGCCGGGGCCGGAAGGAGAGATGGATCTGGCGGTGCGCTTCTACATGTCCGCCGCCACGCCACTCTCGAATCCTGATGTTGGCGGCATGCACGCGCCGCCGGCGCTGGGACTGGCTTCCACCGTGCATCTGCTGCAAGCTACGGACGGCGACACTCTTCTGCATGAATTGTTTGGCAGTCTCCTGCGGACATTCGTCTTCCTACTGGTTGCGCCGCTTGCGCTGTGGGCATGGCTGCGCAACCGGCAGGAGCGCATGTATCTCTGGCTCTTCCTGGCGCTGGCCTGCACCATTCTGAATACCATCGAGAGCGTGTTCGCGTCTCTCTCCTTTGCGGTGGCCATTGCTCTCGATACCCTTTTCGGTATCGTCCTGCTTGGCCCGCTCCTCCTGCCTTTGTGGGTCATGTTCTGGTGGCATTGGTTCGAGTTGCGGGAGAAGCGCTGGATTCCCCGGGCCGCATGGCTGCTGGCGGCAGCAGAGATGCTGACCCTGCTGTGCGCAAACTCGCCAAACTTCGGTCTCAGCCTGGTGCCGCCAGTCGCCTTGCACTGGTGCAACGCGGCATCTCTGTGGTGCGTGGCCGCGCTGGGCGTACTGCTGGCTATCATTCTTATCGAAGGTTTTCGCCGCGACCGCGCCGCGGCGCTGCTGGCGGTGGTTCCTATCCTGTTGCTCGAGTTTGCCAGCTTTGGCCCCTATCTTCTGACCACCTTCCATATCCCCAATACGTTCTTCCCCTTTGGCCTGGGCATTAATACCGGGAATATCTCCAGCATGTTGATGGTGATGGTGATTGGTGCGCTGGCACTCCGCCGCTTTGTGCGCACCCAGGTGAGCCAGGAGGTGACGCGGAAGGCGATTGCGCAAGATCTGGAGCAGGCGCAGCAGTTGCAGCAGCGGGTGCTGGTGCCGGAGGCGCTGGCCTCGCCGTTCTTCAGCGTCGAGTCGGAGTATCGTCCGGCGCAGACCGTCGGCGGCGATTTCTTTCAGACCCTCACCAGGCCGGACGGCGGCTTGCTGGTGGTGATCGGCGACGTCTCCGGCAAGGGCATGAGCGCGGCCATGCTGGTGGCGGTGCTGGTGGGCGCGATTCGTAACCAGGCAGAGTACAGTTTCGATCCCGCCGCCATGCTGACCATGCTGAACCGGCGCCTGCTGGGGCGCGCCGGTGGCCACTTCGCGACGTGCCTTGCGGCGGAGATTCTCCCCGACGGCACAATGAAGATTGCGAATGCGGGGCATCTGCCGCCGTATCGCAACGGCAGGGAGGTGGAGCTGGAAGGCTCGCTGCCGCTGGGACTGAGCAGTGAAGTCGTATCACAAGCGCAGACCTTCACGCTGGAGCCGGGAGATCACATCACCTTCCTGACCGACGGCGTGGTTGAGGCGATGAATTCTGCCAGCGAGCTGTTCGGCTTCGCGCGTGCGCAGGCGATCAGCGGTCAGCCGGCTGCCTCCATTGCGCAGCAGGCGCAGAGCTTTGGCCAGAACGACGACATCACCGTGCTCGGGGTCGAGTTCACGGGGGCACCCCGTGAAGAGACCAACAAGGCGCTCGCAGCCGTCTGATCGCGCCGTTTCCGGCACTGCATGTATGCGTTTCTCTGCGTGGAGTTACCATCTCCTGTGCAGGTCCACATGACAGACAACAATCAGCGCCCCGTCGAACCCACCATCGTCAGCGACTTCTCCAAGAAGCTCAGCTACTCCGGCTATCTTTCGCTCGACGGTCTTCTCGCGCAGCAGCACCCGCTCTCCGACCCGCAGCATCACGATGAACTGCTCTTCATCCTCCAGCATCAAGTCGCCGAGCTCTGGATGAAGCTCATCATCCACGAGCTCTCAGCCGCCATCGAACACCTCCGTCACGATCGCATTCCACCCACGCTCAAAGTCCTCTCCCGCGTCAAGCTCATCCAGATGCAGCTCTTCGATCAGTGGGCAGTCCTCGAAACCCTCACCCCATCCGAGTACATGGAGTTCCGCGGCGTCCTCGGCAATGCCTCCGGCTTTCAGTCCTTCCAATACCGCAAGCTCGAATTTCTTCTCGGCAATAAGAATCCCGATACCATCAAAGTCTTCGCGCATGACGCGCCCGTCTACGACGATCTCCTTCGCACCCTCCAGTCGCCCAGCCTCTACGACGAGTTCCTTCGCTATCTCGCGCATCGCGGCTATAACATCCCAGCCGCATGCCTCGATCGGGACTGGTCCGCGCCCCACATCCGCAACGAAGCCCTCATCGACATCTTTCGCGAGATCTATCGCAACTCAAAACAGCATTGGGAGGCCTACGAGATGTGCGAGAAGCTGGTAGATGTCGAGGAGTACTTCCAGCTCTGGCGCTTTCGTCATCTCAAAACCGTCG
>DASRRO010000184.1:0-7096 GCA_035656855.1 Acidobacteriaceae bacterium
CTCAACGAGCGCGGCGTCCCCACCGTCGGCGTCCCCAAGACCATCGACAACGATCTCTCCGGCACTGACGCCTGCTTCGGCTTTGACACCGCCGTCACCATCGCCACCGAAGCCGTCGATCGCCTCCACTCCACCACTGAATCCCACTCCCGCTGCCAGGTCGTCGAGGTCATGGGCCGCGACGCCGGCTGGATCGCCATCACCGTCGGCATCGCCGGCGGCGCCGACGTCACCCTCACCCCCGAGCGCCCCATCGACCTCGACCACGTCGTCAAGCTCCTCAAAGCCCGCTGGGACTCGGGCAAGCGTTTCGCTATCGTCGTCGTCGCCGAAGGCGCCAAGCTCCCTGACGTCGGCCAGGCCTCGCTCGGCACCAAGCTCGACTCCTTCGGCCACGCCCGCCTCTCCGGCATCGGCCAGCTGCTCGCTGAAGAGATCGAAAAGCGCACCGGCTACGAGACGCGCTCGGTCAACCTCGGACACACCCAGCGCGGTGGCACACCCACCGCCTACGACCGCATGCTTGCCTCGCGCTACGGCGTCGCCGCCATCGATCTCGTCCACGCCGGAAAGTTCGGCCGTCTCGTCGTCCTCAAGGGCACGCAGATCTCCGACATCCCACTCAAGGACGCCATCGCCAAAACCCGCACCGTCGGCGACGATCTCTTCGCTGTGCTGGAGTCCCTCGAACCCAGGGTTTAGCCGGTCGTCCCCACCGCAAACCACCCGGGTGCCCGTATCCTGCGCAGCGCCATCGCGCATGGTGCGGGCACTCTGTGCATGTTCCCTCACGCGATGCTTGAGCCGCCTGCAATCATGCGTTGGCTCACCCATCGCGAATTTAGTACTCGCTCCTCCACTTCACATCCGGCGAGCGTCACAGATGACATCCCCATGACATCTGTGCAACGGAAAAAGTATATCGTCGCCTCTGATATCACATGATCGTGAACGGCAAGGTCTACGTCGGAACACAAAATGGCGTAGCCGTCTTCGGTCTCTTATCCCGCTGATCCGTCATCCCTGATCCGTCATCCCTGATCCGTCATCGAAGATCCGTGATCGAAGTGAGCCACGCAAGAGGTCCTCTTTGTCGCGCCCCTTCCGCCGGCCTGCAAGGCTAGTGGTTCTGCTCCACCCACGCCTTCAGATCGCCCGCCGAACGAATCTTCCGCGCCAGCAGCGCATCCAGCAGCGCGCGTGTCTCCACCGCCCGAAACGGCGTATCGATGCGCGCGCCCGTCTGCTGCCCTGCCAGCTTCACGATGTACGCCGGACGCGGGTCAAACGCCCCTCCCCCGCTCGCGCGCTCCTCTTCTGCCGTCCAGACCGGAGACTTCACCCACAAAAGCTGCGTCCGCCAGCTATGGTCGCCCATCACGACAACCGTCGAGGAGTCCCACTCCCCCCGCTGCTCCAGCAGCGCCCGCACGTGCGCCAGATACCTGTCCGCCAGCGCCAGGTTATCCATGTAGGTTGTCGGCATCGCCGTCAGCTGTCCTGTCTTCCGGTCGTAGAACCCCGGCGGATGAGGAACCGGCAGATGCAGAAGCATGAAATTGATCGAGCCGTCTTCCAGGTCGCCATCGGCTGCGGCCAAGATGCTCTTGAAATCCTCAACGTGCGGCTTCCATACGTTCGGTCCTCCTCCTGGAATCCGCAGCAACCCCCAGACGATATGGGCCGCCGTCCCCTTTCCGAGCAGAGCGCCGAGAACGCCCAGCACGTTGGCCTTGAACGTTCCCTCGGTAAGCTCGCCATTCGCCAACGTGTCGCCGTACGCCCAGTAACAGCGCTCAAGAACCGCGGGCATTATGCGGCAGTACGGGTTATACCAGCCGGCGGCCGCGGTGTTATCTCCGGCGTTCAGCGCGTCCTGAAAGATGGTGTTGTGCTGATCGAATCGCTGCCATCTGGCGGTCACAGGATTGTGTGTCGAGACCATGCCGGCGGCCGAGGGACGGATGTCGTCCACGGGCGTTCCCGTCAGCAGCGATGGCAAAACCCTGTCGGTCTCTATGCCCGCCGGCGCCACGTCCGTAAAAACCGTAGATTGCCCCGCAAGCGCATCGAACGCCGGCAGCTCCAGGCCCGGATACCGCCTCTCATAGACCTGCTGGTAAGAAAGCTCATCCAGGACGATCCAGATGATCCGGGGATGCAGATCATCCGGCGCCGTTGCGTGTCCTTCGGCATGCAGCGGCAACGGATCGTTCAGCGCCCGGGCCTGCCACCAGAACCAGGTCATTTCGCCCAAGAACACGGCGCCGCTGATCGCCGCAAACGCAAACACCGTCGTGGCAAACTCGATCACGCCCTCATACCGTCTTGAGTACGCTGGCCGCCACAAAAGAACCAGCGGCAGCCAGACCAGGAGCGCGCACAGAATCGACGGCAGGTGGAACCCATGGGGAAGAAGATTGGGCCACGTCAGCTCAAGGTTCCGCTGCACAATCCAGGGCATGGAGAGCACAATCCCCAGCCAGATCGCAACCCGCCACCGTCCCTCGGCCCGCGCCGACACCAGCAGCAGCGTCAGCAGCGCCCACACGATTGCGACCACCAGAGCGACCGGGCCAAACAGAGCAGCGGCGTGTCCGTTCCAGTGATACGCCGCCATGTGGTCGGACTTCACCACCGGCTCCACCAGCCACGCCAGGCAGACCGTCGTCAAACCAAACGCCACGACGGCGCTTCGCAGAACCTTGTTCATCTCTTGACCCTGTGAAAAAGTATCCGCGCATGGCCCAATAACGTCTCGTCGGCTATTGAGAAATGCTCTTCAACACTGGCCCGGAAACCTTCTTCAGGAATATCGGCTCCAGCCTCGGAATCGGGTCGATCTGGCCCCCGCAGGCTCAAGAAACGAGCGCCTCTCCTGAGAACGCACAAGTTCCGCCACAGGCGACCCGCGCATCGAGCGAAACACCCCTTCGGCTCGAACCTTTACACTGCCTGCAGGATCTCAACACCTGCTATGAGAAGAAGAAACACTCTCTTCTCCCATCTAGTTGAGATTTCCGTCCGTGCCATGAGTCGATCCCTTGACTCTGTCCAAAAGGGTCTTCAGGCGCTTCCTGAAGAAGTAAAACACTCCCAAAGCGACCGAGCCCAACCCTTGAAGCAGGAAGAGACCCGAGCCTGGATCGATATAGGCATACGCCGGACGCTCAAAGCAGAAAAATAGCGAGACCAGGAGCCCGCAGGTAACGGCAAAATAGGCAACCTTGAGCATCAAACACCTCGGCAGGATGGGCTTACTCAAACTTTGACGACCGATCTAACACAGAAGTTTGCTCCAGTGGTTACTTTATCACCAAATTATCGTCAAGCGATAAGTACAAAGGGCGCTTCCTCCTTATCGACCAGGCTCCCCCTTTACATTACCCAGCCCGCCCGCACATCTCTCCCCGTGCGCCTTAGCGCCGCCCTCCCCTCGCAAATTCCCCCTTAAACGGCCCCGAACGATCCTACGCACAGCCCCGTCCTCTCAGCATGCCCGCCCTTGTCAATCGCTCGCCGCCGTGTTCCGCCGCAGCCGCACGCCCAGCATCACAAATCCCGCCACCGCCAGTGCATTCAGCATCGCCTTCGCAACCAGGTCCATTCGCGGCCAGCTCCCGCTGCCGAGAAATCCGCACCCCATCACCACCACCGTCGCCCCGAACGCCAGCGCCCACCGGTGCCGGTCACCCCATCCACGCGCCGCCGTCCATCGCCGGATCACCGCCCACACAATCGCGGCCCACGCCACACCCACTACCATCGGCGCCCAGAACGGCCCCATCGTCTTGCCGCCAAAGATCAGCGTCATCAGCCCATACCAAGGCACGCCCAGCAGCACCGCCGCCACGCCCGCGCCCCACACCGGCGGAATCCATCGCTCCGCCCTCTCGCCACTCCCCACACCTCGCAGCGCATACGCCGCCATCGCCAGCGCCGCAATCATCAGCACGCCCAGGCCAATCTGCATCGCCGGCGGCTGATAGATCGCCACATGAAGCGTCTTCGGCCGCGCAATATGCGTCCACAGAAACCACGCAATCACCGACCCCGCCACAAACACCCCGCCCGACGCCACCAGCCCGCCATTACTCAACCATCGCTCGCTGCGGCGCTTCGTATAGATCAGCTCCGTCACCACCACCGGCACCAGCACCACCCACACGCACTCATATCCCAGGAAGAACAGGAACCAGATCCAGTTCACGCCTCCCATCCGCCCGTAGATGTGCTTCACCCACGGCAGCGGCGCCAGCGACGTCTGCTGAATCACCCACTCCTCGGCCACCGCCAGCGCCAGCCCCAGCAGTACCAGGCTCGCTCCGCCCCCGCGCCAGCGCCGCACCATCTCGCGCGCGATCAGCGCCCCGCATCCCCACACCATCATCTCCGGGATAAACACGAAGAGAAAACTCAGCCGCGTCGACCCACTCAGCACCTCCGCAATCAGCGGCGCCAGCACAATCAGCGTCAGCGCCGGAGCCGCCCGCCGCCACACACCCGGCCTCTGCACTCCCACTTCCCTCATCGCATCCTCTCCCTTCGCATTCATAAATCGTCTCTCCTTCCGGCTCCACGCCCGCGCCCTACGTCTTCTTCACCTTCCGCCATCGCCCGCCCACCAGCTTCGTCGTCCGCGCCGTCTCCGCCTTCGACTGCTCCAGCTTTACCAGCAACCGCGCCAGCGTGCGCACCTCCTCCGCCTCCCATCCCGCCACAAACGACGCATACCGCTCCATCCCCAGCCTCCGCAGCCGCTCCAGCTCCGCGCGGCCCGCCGCCGTCAGCCGCACCCGGCACGATCGCCCATCCGCCGGATCGGCCGTCACCTTCACCACGCCCTCGCGCTCCAGCGCCTGCACCTGCCGCGTCACTGAAGACGCATGCACCCCAAGCTCCTCGCTGATCGCCTTCGGACTGCTCTCCGGACACGCCGCAATCACCGCCAACATCGCCAGCCGGCTCGCCGCTCCCTTGCGCTGCGCCCGTCCGGTGCTCCGCACCACCGTCATCAGCGCCACCATCATCTGTTCGACATCCCGTCTTCCCGGTCTCATACAATCACTCTATAATTAATTGCTTGCGTCACGCAACGATTTTTATTAAACCCTCTATCTGATCCATTTGCCCGCGCGCGCGCATCCCGTTACAGCGTCTTCGCTCTCAGGTATGCTTGGCCACAAACCCGGAGAGCCGCCGCCACGTGTTCCACCGCCTCGCCATCCACCTCGCCATCCGCCTCGCCATCCTCCTCGCCGTCATCCTCTGCGCGCCCGCGGCATCGCCCGCGCAAACGGCCACGCCCGTTACTGTTCCCTTCGTCGGCTGCAGATCCGACGGCCAGGTCGGCGCGCTAAAAGCACCGCATGGCAGTCCCAAGTCTGTACGCATACCCGCCGCCATCGCCCAGCAGCTCGCCTTCTACAAGGCGGCCTACGGCGTGGGCGTCCTGGCTCCGCGCGGGTGGTTCTGCTTCGGCGTCTACGGCTCCAGTGGAGAAGCGCTCTACGTTAGCCCCACGCCGCTCAGCTCCGCCACCGTGCTCTCGACCGCCTGGAAGGGCTTCTCCGGCCCGGCCATCCAGCTCTCCGTCGACATCGGCGACACCTCCGGCCGATTCGAAGTCGCCAGCATCATCAATCGCGTCTTCCCCGGACACAAGAAATTCGCCGACGACGTCATCACCGATGGTCTCCAATCGCGAAGCTACTTCCCCACCGGCCCCTACCCGAAGGACAAGCTCATCTACAAGGGCGCCGACATCGTCGAATACCAGACGCCCGCCCACACCGAGGGATTAGGCACGCGCTCACGTCTGCAGCAGAATGGCGATCCCATCCGTGGCGTCGTCATCCTCTACGGCCCCGACACCGATCTCATCCATCTGTCGCAGCGGCTCCCCGCCAATTTGACGTCCCTCTCCGCAACCATCGTTCAGCAGGTCGAGCGCGACCTCGCCGGCCCGCAGCATGACTAGCCCGGCGGGCGCCTTCGATGGGGTACGGCTTCAGCCGTGCAAAAAAAACATGCGCCGACAAAGGGCTATAGCCCCTGAGGTATGCTTGGCCACGAACGATAAACTTCTCAAAGCATGACCCACCGCCTCAAACCCTCGCAATACGCCATCCTCGTCTGCGTCATGCTCACCGCCTCGGTCGGCGACACGCTGCTCTCCCGCGGCATGGCCCAGGTCGGCCCCGTCGATCTCCACCACCTCCATCTGCTCTGGCGCGCTCTCTTCAACCCCTTCGTCGACGCCGGCATCGTCCTGCTCATCGGCTTCTTCGCCACCTACATGACCGCGCTCTCCTGGGCCGACCTCACCTTCGTCATGCCCGCCACCGCCTTCGGCTACGTCGTCGTCGCGCTCCTCAGCCGCTTCTGGCTGCACGAGCATCTCTCCCTCTCCCGCTGGCTCGGCATCGCGCTCATCACCTGCGCCGTCGGCTTCGTCGCCAACGGTCCCTCCCGCACCGAGCGCCCCTCCACCCACCCCGACCTCGACCTCATGGACTCCGCCACCGGCCGCTGACCAGCAACGTCACAAACAAGATCGCAGGGAACCACCCCCTTAATCACATTCAGCAACGGTTAATCACATTCAACGCGGTTAATCCCCTTCAACAACTCTGTCATCTCGACCGAAGCATCGCGGCTTCATCGCGATGCGCAGCGGAGAGACCTGCAGTTCACAGCCAACGCTGGTTGCCCCACACCCAGAGAAGCTTCGGCTTGTAAGCGCCAACGGCGCGCCCTCTATCAGTCGGCGGTAAAGCGCCAACGGCGCACTCTATAACAGCCTGGGCTGGCGGCCCCAGGAACCACGCCAACAAATCCCACAGGGCTGAAGGCCCGATCTATACGAGCTCCACCGCACTCGCCAGAAATCTTGTCAAGCCCCCCAACTCGGTCTTTTCCCCTCAACCGGCTGACAAACAACAACTTACACATCCGAAAATCGTTGCTTATGTATTTCGCTCCACTCGATAAAATAGAACTAGAAGCAAAAACACCAGTCCATGCACCGTAACCGTCGGCCAGATCATTGCACTTTCAATATTTGCGAGCACGCCCCATAAAACCAACATTCCAG
>DASRRO010000185.1:0-6095 GCA_035656855.1 Acidobacteriaceae bacterium
GAAGGCAGCTGGGCGGGGGAAGAAGGATCCCAGGGAGAAAGCCCAGAGCGCAGCGTCGAAGGAAGTGGAGATCGCGCTCAGCAACATCGAGAAGGCGCAACTGGTTCCGGAGTTCTGAAAACCAGGGCACAGGTTGCCGGGTACAGGTTGAAGAAGACTGTACCGCCCTCGGCAGTACGTACCGGCAGAGCGATTTTGAATCTGTAACAGAACAGGTTTTTGACAGGAACAGGGAACTATGGCGAGTGTGCTTTACGACAGCATCGAGGCGTTGAGCCGAGATAAGGGCATCGATCCGCAGATCGTGGTATCGGCGGTGGAAGACGCGATTGCACTGGCGACGCGCAAGTACTACAAAACCCAGGAAAACATGCGCGCGGAGCTGGATAAGGACACGGGCGAGATCCGGGCTTACGTCTACAAGACGGTCGTCGAGAACGAGGATCAGATTGAAGATCCGGTCAATCAGATCGCGCTGGAGCAGGCGCGCGAGCTGGCGCCCGAGGTCGAGATCGGCGGCGAAATCCGCTATTACAAGCCGACCGACGTGCTGGGCCGCATCGCCGCGCAGATGGCGAAACAGGTGATCTTCCAGAAGGTGCGGGAAGCGGAGCGGGACACCGTCTTCAACGAATATGCGCACCGCGTGGGCGAAGTGCTCACAGCAACTGTGAAGCGGCTGGAACTGCAGGACGTGATTTTTGATCTGGGTAAAGCAGAAGCGCGCATGCCGCGCCGGGAGCAGTCGCGCCTGGAGCAGTTTGCCGTCGGCGAGCGGGTGCGGGTGGTGCTGTTACGCGTGGATCGCGCGGCGCGCGGACCCCAGGTAGTCGTGTCGCGGGCGGCGCCGGAACTGGTGCAGAGCCTCTTCCAGAGCGAGGTGCCGGAGATCTACGACAGTACCGTTATGATTCGCGCCATTGCCCGCGAGGCGGGCGAGCGGACAAAGATTGCGGTTATGTCCCGGGACAAGGACGTGGATCCGGTGGGCGCGTGTGTGGGCATGAAGGGTATGCGCGTGCAGTCGATTATTCGCGAGTTGCGCGGGGAAAAGATCGACATCATCGAGTTCAGCGAAGAAATCACGACCTTTGCGGAAAAGGCCCTGCAACCGGCGAAGGTGAGCCGGGTGAGTATCAGCGACCTGAACGACAAGCAGCTGGAAGTGATCGTGGACGATACCCAGCTGTCGCTGGCCATCGGCAAAAAGGGGCAGAACGTCCGGCTGGCGGCGAAGCTGCTGGGCTGGAAGATCGACATCAAGAGTGAGGAAGAAAAGCGGCAGGAAGTAGAGCAGCAGATGACGGCGATGGCGGGTGCAACGGCCACGCCGATTGAGCAGGTAGGCGAGCTGGGCGATTCGATCATCCAAAAGCTGGTAGCGGCCGGAATTACGACAGTGGAAGGACTGGCCGATATGACGCCGGAGCAACTGGAGGAGATTCCAGGGATCGGCGAAAAGACTTTGGAGAAGATCAGCGTGGCGGTTCGACACTATTTTGGCCAATACGAGGAAGGTGAGGAGCGTCCGGCAGGGACTGAGGCGGCGGCGAGCGATATCGCGGCGGCACAGCATGCTGAGGCGGCCTCTTCGGAGGAAGAAATCGAGGCTCTGCAGCAGGATCTGACGCAGAGCGGCGAAGAGCCGGTGAGCGCCGACGGGTCGGGACTTATCAGCGACGAAGTGGCCGAGGAGCGGCTGGCCGAGGTCACTGAGGTGGGGCCGGCGCTGGACGAGGAAGGCGCGGAGTCGCTGGTGCCGGGTCGCGAGGACGTGAGCGAACGGCTGGCGGAGAACGAGATCGATTCCGATATCGCCGGCAGCGAGGCCGTCGTCGAGGGCAACGTGGAAGAAGTGCGGGAAGAAGAGTTGGGCGAGAAGAAAGTGGATGAGGGAACGGCCGGATAGTCGGGCCGATGCGGTCCGATTGCAGTCGTGCGCGCGGATTTTCTCCGAATCCAGGAGCGAATTGAACCGCGACTGCGGCGTTTTCAGAGATAATGAAAGAGATACCAGACCCACATGTCAGGAGTTGTCCGTATGAAGAACTAAGGACCGGTGGGAAGTCGACAAGACACGGGGACGGATGAACACAGTTCGAATTAATGAGTTAGCGCGTGAGTTGGAAGTTAAGAGCAGGGAAATTCTGGACGCGCTCACGGCGGTTGGAGTTACCGAGAAGAAGACGCATTCGAGTTCGATCGAAGCGGACGAGGCGGAGCGTGTGCGCGCTCACGTCTCCAGAGCGCGTGGGGGGAGTGCCGCTGGACGCCATGAAGCGGAGATCAAGCCCAAAATCGACTGGTCGCAGGTGCATCACGTCGGAGACGTAGCGAAGGCGATCCTCGAGAAAAAGCAGCGCGAATCGGCTCCACCGCCTACTCCGCCGCGGCCTGTCGCCCCGGTAACGAACGCTCCGGTGCCCGCGCGCCCGGCGGCGGTGAGCGCGGCAGTCCAGGCAGCGACCCTGCCGGCGGCACCGCCGGCTGCCCCCAGCGCGCCTGCAGCCGCTTCGGTGGAAGCCAAGCCGGCGCCTCGCAAGATTGTTCCGCAGCCGCGCCAGGCGCCCAATGTGGTGGTCGCTCCACCCCAGACACGGCCAGGTGTGGCGGCCGCTCCATCCCCGCAAACGCCGGCGATTGCCTCCAGGCCTCCGGTGGGTCCGGTGGTGGCGAAGCCACCGGCAACGGTAGCGGCGGCTGCGACGGGTACGACGACCAGCGCGCCGGGCGATGGGCGTCCTGTCGTGGCGCCACCGGCGGCAGCGGCTAAGACTTCGATCCCAGCGACCCCCATCGCGGCTTCGGCAGCAGTGGCGGGTTCGGCGGCAGCGGCGCCGACAATGAGCGCGAGCGCGACGACGGCAACGCCGAAGGAAGACGCACCACGGCCAATCGCGGCCGCAGCAACGGAAGCGCCGGCAGGTCCTCCGCCGCGGCGGGTCATCATGCCGCAGACGGGCCCACGGCCGGTCTACAGCGCGCCGCCGCCCGTGCCAGGGGCAGCGGCCCCCGGCGGCATCCAGCGGGGACGGCCGATTTTCGATCGCCGACCTGCGGCCGGACCAGGCGGGCCAGGCGGACCGCGTCCTCCGATGGGGGCGCCTGGACAGCCGCCGGGCGCCCGGCGGCCGATGCATCCGACGCGCTCGCAGCCAGGAGGGCCAGGTGGCCCAGGTGGCCGACCGGGCATGGGTGCTCGTCCGGGATTTGGCGCTCGGCCTGGCTTCGGACAGCGTCCGGGCATGGGCGGCGCGCCGGCACTTCCACCTCCGGGAGAGGCGCCGCGTCCGGCACGTCCTGGACCGCGGGGTCGCGGGCGCCCGCGTTACGAGAAAGTGAAGGAAGGCCCGATGAAGGGCTTTGCTCCTCCGTCGCGCATGGCGGCGCAGGTTCCCAGCGGACCCGTGCCGATCACGCGCACCATCACGGTGACGGAAGGGGTCAGCGTTAAGGATCTGGCGGAGAAGCTGGAGGTCCGAGGCAAGGATCTGATCGCGACGTTGCTGGTGCGTGGCGTGTTCGTCACTGTGAACCAGACGCTGGATGTGGAGCTGGTGAAGGATGTGGCGGCCCAGTTCGGAGCCGACGTGCAGGTGATCAGCTTCGAGGATCAGATGGCGAACGAAGCCATGGAGAGCATCCTCGCGACCGAGAACCCGGACGAGCTGGAAGTAACGCGGCCGCCGGTGGTGACGGTGATGGGGCACGTCGACCACGGCAAGACATCGCTGCTGGACGCAATCCGCGAGACGGATGTGGCGGGCGGCGAGGCAGGCGGGATCACGCAGCATATTGGCGCCTATAAGGTGAAGATCGCCAAGGCGGATTCACCGGCGTTCGGGCGGGAGATCGTCTTTCTGGATACGCCGGGCCATGAAGCCTTCACACGGATGCGCGCACGCGGCGCCAAGGTGACGGATATCGTGGTGATCGTGGTGGCTGCGGATGACGGCGTGATGCCGCAGACGCTGGAGGCGATTGACCACGCGAAAGCGGCGAACGTGCCGATGATCGTTGCGGTAAACAAGATCGACAAGCCTGAAGCGCAGCCGGATCGCGTGAAGAAGCAACTGGGCGATCGTGGACTGGTGCCGGAAGACTGGGGCGGCAGCACAGTATTCGTCGACGTATCGGCGAAGAAGCGGATGAATCTGGATCTGCTGCTGGAGATGATTTGCCTGGTGGCCGATCTGCAGACGCTGAAGGCGACGCCGGACCGGTCGGCTGTGGGCACGGTTATCGAAGCGAAGCTGGATCGCGGACGCGGTGCTGTCGCATCGGTGTTGGTACAGAACGGCACGCTGAAGAACCAGGACAACTTCGTAGTGGGGAACACGTTCGGGAAGATCCGCGCGATGTTCGACGATCGCGGGCGCGCAGTGGAGGAAGCCGGGCCATCGACGCCGGTGGAGATCCTCGGACTGGAAGCGATGCCGGATGCGGGCGATACATTCCTGGTGGTGAGCGATCGCGACAAGGCGCGCGGCATCGGGCAGTACCGCAAGATGCGCGAGCGAGAGGCGCAACTGGCCAAGTCTTCCCGCGTAACGCTGGAAGGGCTGGCGGATTCGATCAAGCAGGCCGGGATGAAGGAGCTGCCGCTGATCCTGAAGGGCGACGTAACGGGCTCGGTGGAAGTGCTGGCCGACTCGCTGCAGAAGATGTCGACCGAGAAGGTGCGCATCAAGGTGATCCACTCCGGCGTGGGCGCGATCACCGAGAGCGACGTGCTGCTGGCGTCGGCGTCGAACGCGATCATCATCGGCTTCAACGTGAGGCCGGAGCGCAAGGTGGCCGATCTGGCGGAGCAGGAAGAGGTGGAGATCCGCCTGCACTCGATTATCTACGAGTTGCAGGACGAGATTCTCAAGGCGATGCTGGGTCTGCTGGAGCCGGTGTTCCGCGAGGCGCCGCTGGGCAGGGCCGAGGTGCTGAACGTCTTCCGGATCCCGAAAATCGGCACGATCGCGGGCTGCCGGGTGACCGACGGCGTGCTGCGCCGCGATGCCGAGGTGCGCCTGATGCGCGATGGCGAGCCGGTCTTCAAAGGAAAGCTGACATCGCTGAAGCGCTTCAAGGACGACGTGCGTGAAGTGACCAACGGCATGGAGTGCGGCGTCGGACTCAACTTCAGCGACGTGAAAGTCGGAGACACGGTCGAAGCATTTGTTACCGAGAAGGTCGCGGCGGAGCTGACGGCCTAAGGGCAGCCGGTAGCCCGGATCCGGTAGTCATCGGAGCGCTCGGCGAAAGCCGAGCGCTTTTCTTTCTGACGCATGGATGGCGGACACGGGGACCGGGGAAGGATTGTGGCAAAGGAGATGATTCGCCTTGCAGCCGACGATCGCGTGTTTGTGCTGACGGGGGCGGGCGTCAGCGCGGAAAGCGGGCTGAAGACCTTTCGCGACCAGGGCGGGTTGTGGGAAGGCTGCCGCGTTGAGGAAGTAGCGACGCCGGAAGCCTGGGAAGAGGATGCCGCTCGAGTATGGCGGTTTTACAGCCAGCGGCGGAAAGATGCTCAGCGGGCGGAACCTAATCCCGCGCATCGCGCTCTGGCGGAGATGGAGCGGCATTTGGGGGAGCGCTACTTTCTGTGCACGCAGAACGTCGACGACCTGCACGAACGGGCGGGATCGGAGCGGTTGGTGCATATGCACGGAGAACTGTTTTCCTCCCGATGCGAATACCCCTGCGGCCGCCCACCCTTCGGGGACCGCTCGCTGTATGAGAACGAAGAGGCGATTACCCGGTGCGCCTGCGGCGGGCGGATCCGCCCCAACATTGTGTGGTTCGGCGAGATACCGCTGGAGATGGAGCGCATCCAGGGTGAGATCGACCGCTGTACGGTGATGCTGGTCGTCGGCACGTCGGGTGCCGTGTATCCGGCAGCGAACTTTGTGCGCCGGGCCGGACCGCGGGTCCGGAAGTACTACATCGGTCCCGAGGCCCCGATGAATGCGGGTGCTTTTACGCGTTTGGTACCGGGAAATGCAGGCGAGGTTCTGCCTGGACTGGTAGCGCGGGACTCAGGCCCGCGCTGATCCCGTGCTCGAATCACCTGGAGAGTCGGCAAAACCACTGTCTGAGCCGTC
>DASRRO010000186.1:0-42517 GCA_035656855.1 Acidobacteriaceae bacterium
AAGATGGAAGGCGCTGGACCCTCGATGCCCTCGCCCAGGTCGGCTATATCGGTCCCGCCCCCGTGCCTCTCGACCAGTTCAATGAACAGGTGCTCCACCAGAAGCTCACCAACGAAGTCATCACCTTCGACCGCATCCGCAAGTCCATCGGCTCGCTTACCTTCGATGACGCTCTGATCGAGAAATGCGGGCCCGGGCTCAACTCCGGCCGTGCCATGCTGCTCTACGGTCCCCCGGGAAACGGAAAAACCTCCATCGCCCGCTGCCTCGCCAGTGTCTTCACCGACATCGTCTACATTCCCTGGGCCATCGCCGTCGAGGGCCAGATCATCCGCGTCTTCGACCCCGCCATTCACGTCGCTGTCGATCCCGCCGGCCTCAGCGACGATGGAGGACTCCCCGCCGCCCGCCACGATATCCTCGATGCCCGCTGGGTCCCCTGCCGCAGGCCCTTTCTCGTTGCCGGTGGCGAGCTCACACTGGAGATGCTCGACCTCCTCTACAACACCGTCGGCCACTATTACGAGGCCCCCCTCCATATCAAGGCCCTCGGCGGATGCTTCATCATCGACGACTTTGGCCGTCAGATCGTCAGCCCCACCGCCCTCCTCAACCGCTGGATCGTCCCCCTCGAAAATCGCATCGACTACCTCAAACTCCACACCGGCAAAAGCTTCAGCATTCCCTTTGAGGAACTCGTCATCTTCTCCACCAATATCGAGCCGGAAGATCTGATGGACCCCGCCTTCCTCCGTCGCCTGCCCTACAAAATCGAGGTGGGCGCGCCCAGCGCCGAGTCCTTTCGTCGCATCTTCGAAACCGAGTGCGCCAAAGTCGGCCTCCCCATTTCCAGCGACGCCATCGACAACATCGTCTACAGAATCGAAATCGAGAAAGGCCTCGAACTGGCCGCCTATCATCCCAAATTTATCGTCGATCAGGTCATCGCCACCTGTCGCTTCATGCAGCAGACTCCCCAGATGGAGCCACGCTACCTCGATTACGCGCTCGATAACCTGCGCGTCCACCGCGGCTCCACCCAGCCCTCTCCCCATACGCCCCTGCCCCGGCAGGCCTGAACCGGTTTGCCAGGTGTGGCATGCCGGTGCCCCATCCTTGCCCAGCTTCATCGCGGACAGGCTGGAGTGGTTCGTTTCGCCCAAACTACGGTCCCTAATCCCTAAACTCCGGACTCCTGCCTGTCCTCTGTACCCCTTGGCCACCGAGTGTCCCATCCTTGTCCGCAGCTTCATCGCGGAACAGGGTGGGTTCAGACCAGGGAAGCCGCCGCCGCACCCCCAGGCCCCACGGCCAGGTTCACCCCATAGCAAGAAGCGAACTCCCTCCACGCCGCGTCGTCCAACAACTTGTTTGCCCGCCGAGGTCCGAAGTACCGCACCGGAACCAATTTGAAACCTTCCTGTCGCGTCCTTGTCCTGGGCAGACACATCGCCCCACGACCTGATCGGAGCGAATCGGGCTCGGACGAAAGAGTCGGACGGCTCTGGCCGGTCTTGCAGGATGTTCGCGATCGACTCCGCTGGATCAGCCGGAATGCACCGCACCCACCGGGCAAAGCGGCGGCCACCGGGCCATCCAGCCGGCGCGGCCATCCAATATCATCGTTTCCTGATGAAAACCTCGCGTTTCCTGCTCATCGTTTTCGCCGGCCTCGCCGCCGCAGCGGCTTATGGACAGGGCACCGTGCCGACGTTCCGCTACGACTCAGGACAGACCTGGGTGACGCTGCCTGGAGAAAACCCTGCACAGGCCGGGACACAAGCCGCGACCCTGATGATTCCCACCGTTCTGGTGCCCGTGCGGCTGGTGTTTGACGCGCCCGGCACCGACGGCAAGTCGCTCACGCTCGACGCTGCGACCGATGTGCCGCAGTTGCTGCAGTCCCCGGTCTTCGCCAAAGCGCCGTTCAGCGACGAGGCACCCACCCAGTACATGGACGCGATGCTGCGTGCGACTTTCGGAAAGAGTGCCCGCGCGGGATGGCACACGCTGCTCGCGCAGCCGGAAGTGCGCCCCCTGACGGTGGAGATCCCTGCGGGTTACGGCTACGCGCTCACCTCGAAGCGGACGGAAACTGCCCTCGGAATGGCCGATATTGAGTTCGTGGAGCGGGCGATCTTCCAGTCCATCGCCCACGAAGACGGCAAGCTGGTCATCGCGGTCACCGAGAATACGGCCTTCTACACCTATGGCGACGCCACAGTGTGCTGCACCTTCGGAACGCATGGCGTCGATCCGGCGACCGGAAACTCCTTTGTGCTGGCGTCGTATCTCGGGGTCGCCCCGCCACTGGTGTCCGAACACGATGTGCAGCCACTCACCGAACAGCTGGCGGAGTGGGTCAACGATCCCCTCTTCGATCCCCTGTTTCACGTGGAGTTCCGAAAGCCGCTGCCCCCGGGTGAAAACCTGGTGCCCCCCTGGAAATGGCCGCCCGAGGAAGGTGGAGAGCCGCGCGCTTGCGGTGGGGAAAGTCCGTCGACCCGCTACGTCCTGCAGGATCCGCTGGACACGAATGACCGCAGCGATCTGCCGTCGGGACCGGCATCGGTAGTCGATGTCGGCGACCGCGCGTGGCATGTGGCGGATGTCGCCCTGATGCCCTGGTACACCGGCGGAGAGGGTCCGTACAGCTTTCCCGACGCACACAGGCTGCAGGCCGTGGCGGACCGATGTCCGGCACGGGCACTCCCCAACCCGGCAAATGTCAATGAGCCTGCACCTGCTGCGACGGTGGCGGCTGCGCCCTCCCAGACAACAACGAACGGGCATGAGCTGATCGGCTACTGGACCGGAGACGGACCAGGGGGAACGCTGCTGCGTCTCCGCGACGTCGCGCCGCAGTGGGACGTGATCCTGGTCGCGTTTGCCAACGTGAATCATCTGGCGCCGGAAGGCACGATGCAGATGCACGTGCGGCCCGGCCGACCCGCGGAGCCGGGCCA
Source organism: Acidobacteriaceae bacterium (assembly GCA_035656855.1). Taxonomy (GTDB): domain Bacteria; phylum Acidobacteriota; class Terriglobia; order Terriglobales; family Acidobacteriaceae; genus Palsa-343. The sequence continues at coordinate 2,967 of DASRRO010000186.1, forward strand.
GCCGGAAGTCCCGCCGCTCGATCTGCTGCAGATGAAAGATGACATTGCCTGGCTGCACAGCCGCGGGAAGAAGGTGCTGATCTCCCTCGGCGGAGGCGGCGAGTACTTCTCACTCGTGAACCGGAACAGCATTCCCAACTTCGTGGATTCGGTAACCCGGATCCTCGACGAGTATGGGTTTGACGGCATCGATCTCGACTTCGAGTCGCCCTCGCTGCTGCTCGATCCAGGCGACACGGACTTCCAGCATCCGAAGACCGCCTCGGTCGTGAATCTCATCCAGGCCCTCCACCAGCTGCACGATCGCTTCGGGCCGAAGTTCATGCTCACGCTCGTGCCGGAAGGAACCCAGATCCCAGGCGGCTATGTGGGTTACGGCGGCCAGTTTGGATCTTATCTGCCCCTGTTATGGGGAGTGCGCGACATCCTCACCTTTGTCGACGCGCAGGATTACAACACCCCTCCCTTCGAAGGCCTGGACGGCGAGGTCTACCAGGTGGGATCGGTGGATTACGACGCCGCCATGACGGAGCTGCTGCTGCATGGCTTCCCTGTGAATGGGCGCGCAGATGACGTCTTTCCCCCGGTCCCCGCGAACAAGGTCGCGGTTGGATTCCTGACCGGCGAGTCGACACCCCAGCGCGTGAGCGGGGCGATGCAGTACCTGATGACCGGGAAGGCTCCTGCAGGCGTGACCTATAAACTCCGCCGGCCAGAGGGATATCCGGGAATGATCGGCGCTATGTTCTGGACGATCGACGGCGATCGCGAGGCCAACTATGCCTGGTCTAACCTGATCGGTCCGCAGTTGCACGGCATTCGATGAACGGCTCTGCAGCGCTCCACCAGGGCAAACACCGGGTGCCCCATCCTTGTCCGCAGCTTCATCGCGGACAGGGTGGGTTCACAACAGGTTTACTTCACTCCCCCCGCAAAGCCTGCAGCGGATCCACCGACGCCGCCCGCCGCGCCGGCAGCGCCGACGCAGCCAGCGCCAGCCCAAACACCGCCACCGTCGCCAGAATCATCACCACCGGATCGAACGGGCTCACCCCGAACAGGAAGCTGCGCAAAATTCTCGCCGCCGCCGCCGCTCCAGCCAGCCCCAGAGCGCATCCGGCCGCCGCCAGTTTCAGCCCGGAAACCGCCACCAGCCGCACGATGTGCGAGCGCTGCGACCCCAGCGCCATCCGGATCGCCATCTCCTGCACCCGCGACGCCACTGAGAAAGCAATGATGCTGTAGATCCCCAACACCGCCAGCAGAACCGCCGCCAGCGCAAAGCCGGAAATAATGATGGTGTTGAATCGCCGCGGCGCCTCACTCTGAGCCACCACCTCACCCATCGTCTGCACCTGCGTGAGCGGCAGCTGCGGATCGAGCCCCCTCACCACGCTCCGCATCGCATTCTCCATCTGTTCCGGGGGCAGAGCCGATCGCAAAACAATATACCCGCCATTCCCGTTCAGATCGCTGGGCTGCGCATAGGCTCCGGCATCCTTTTCCAGCTGCGCCACCGGCTGGTAGAACTGCTCGCTCGCATCGGCGTCCGGCGAGTTCAGTTTCGCATCCCCAACCTCTCCCACCACTGTCATCCAGGGCGTGGCCGACTTCACCATGCCCGTGCGCATGCGCTTGCCGATCGGATCCTGCCCCGGCCAGTAGTGCTGCGCGAATTCGTGATTCACGATCACCGCCAGCTGGCTGTTGGCGTCGTCCGCCTCCGTAAAATACCGCCCGCGCAGCAGCGGTATCCCCATCGCCTGAAAATAGTCGGGCATCACCTCAGACGGTGAAGCTGTGCTGCGGTCCGGTCCCCGCGGATCGACATACCCCTCCACCACAAAAATCTCGATGCCGTCGCCGGTCGCGGGAATCGTGCTCGTCAGGCCGGCCGCCTGCACCCCCGGCAATTGCCGCAGTCGCTCCAGCAAGCGGCGATTGAAGGTGTCGACCTGCGCCTGCGCTGCATATTGCTTCTGCGGCAGTGAATAGATTGCGGTCGTCACATGATCCGGACGGAAGCCCAGATCCACCGCGCTCATCTTGCTGAAACTGCGCAGCAGCAGACCCGAGGCCGTCAGCAAGACCAGCGCCACCGCAATCTCCAGCACCACCAGCGTCGAACGCAGCCGCGCGTGTCCGCCGCCTGCGGATCCGCTCCGCCCCCCTTCCTTCAGCGACGCGTTTACATTCGTGCGCAGCGCGGCAAATCCCGGCGCCAGCCCGCAAAAGAACCCCGTCATCACCGCCAGCAGCAGCGCGAACCCCACCACGCTCCAGTTCAGCGTAATCGCGTCTACCCGGGGCAGCGTCTCCGGCAGCAGGTCCCGCCCCAACCCCACCGCGAGCGCTGCGAGGCCAATCCCGACAAGGCCCCCCGCCACGCTGATCACCAGGCTCTCAAGGATCATCTGCCGCAGCACCGCCAGCGCCGGCGCCCCCATCGCCATCCGCACGGCAATCTCCCGCTGCCGCCGAATCGCCCGCACCAGCAGCAGCCCCGCCAGATTCGCGCACGCGATCAGCAACACCACGGCCACCGCCAGAAACAGCATCCGCAGCAGAGGACGCGTCTGCAATACCTCAATCTGCTGCAGTGGAAAAACCACCGGATGAATCCGGAAATTCGCCGCATCCGGCGGATAGTTCCGCATGATCTCCGCCGCCACCTGGTTCGCATCCGCTTCCGCCTGCGCCGGCGTCACCCCGGATTTCAGCCGCCCCACCATCTGCAGATACCAGCTGGTCTCCGCCTCTGGCGAAAGCTCCTGCGCCGAAAAGCTGATCGGCACCCACAGTTCGGTGTGATACAGGTGCCCGCGATTCATCGGGAACTCGAAACTCCGCGGCATCACGCCGATCACAACGTAAGGCTTGCGGTCGAGCAGGATTTTCGTTCCCAGCACATGCGCATCGCCGTTGAAGCGGCTCTTCCATGTGGCATAGCTCAGAACCGCCACCTGCGCCTTCTGCTCATCCTCCTGCGTGGTGAACACGCGGCCCAGCAACGGCGCCACGCCCAGTACGGTGAACATCGACGGCGTCATGCGCGCAGCTGCAATCTGAGCAGGCTGGCCAATGCCGGAAAGCTCATACCCCGCCCCGGCAAACCCGCCCAGGCTCTGGAACGCGTGCGTCTCCCGCTGATACGTCACAACCTCAGGCCCCGTCACCGGGCCCGGATCATGCTCGCCCCAGTTCGTCCCCGCCACCTGATCGCCCAGCGTCACCAGCCGACCTGGATCCGGGAACGGCAGCGGCAGCGGCCGCAGCAGAACTCCATCGACGATCGAGAAGATCGCCGTCGTCGCGCCAATGCCAAACGCCAGCATCAGCACCGCAGTCGCCGTAAATCCCGGAGACTGCCGCAGCTGCCGTAAAACCAGCCTGAAGTCGGAGAAAAGCTTGTGCAAAGGATGCCTCCGCCCGGTTCACCCGGTTCCTTGCTGACGCTGTTCCAGCTGACCGTTCTCCTGCTGCCCGCCCTTCCGCTAACCGCCTATTCGCTGACCGGCCCTGTGCCTCCGCCTCTCACTTGCCGTGCAGAACCACAGTATCTTCCCCCCGTGGACCCGGCTCGTGATCCCCCGCCGACACCGGCGCCGCATAGCTCGCGGTGAGAATCATCCCCGCATCCGGTCCCGGTGTCGCGGGCGCTTCCATCCGAATCGCGCCATCCGTGCCCACATAATAATGGACGCTCGGATTGCCGGCCTCTTTCACCATCCACACCGCCATGGCATGCAACTGCTCTTCCGTCAGATCCGTATGCGGAGGCATGCTCCCCGGTCCCCACACTCCCGTCGATCCGTCGCGGATAGACCGCGACAAAGTGTCGATCGAAGCCTGGCTGTCCGGATAGCGTGCGGCGATCGCTGCAAACGATGGCCCCATGGACTTCGCCCTAAACTCATGGCATCCCTCGCACTTCAGCCGGACGATCTCCACCAGCCCGGGCGGCGTGGGCGCCGCTACGGCCCCCGCTTCGCCAGCCAATACATCCGGAACCGAAGTCGCCCTGAGCAACACTTCGTTGGAAGGAATCTCCTGGTATTGAGTCGATTTCCCCTGGTAAGTGACAACAGCGTTGTAACTCACCAGCGAGTTCCACCGATAAGTGCCGCCGTTCGCAGGATCTGTAATCTTCACCACCGGAGCCCCATCCTTGCCATGCTCCCCAGCCCCGCCAGGAACCGCCTGCCCATCGCATAAAAGAAATCCGGCCCACAACGCAGCAACACCCAGCGTCGCAGCAGCAGCGAGGCCCTTAACCCTGGACCGAATCATGCCTCTCGAATCTCCCCAGCTACGCGTTGCGCCGACCGAATGCACGATTCCATCCCGCGGCTCAGCAGATCCGCATAAGTCCCGGCAAAATAGATTCTCCCCTCCGGCTTCAGGATCTCCGGCCAGAACTGATGCATCTGCCCGATGGGAAACGGCTCCATTTCACAGCTCGGAGAAAGCTTGTCCTGAGTCCAGTCCTTCGTCAGCGCCTGCACAATGGTGTCCCGCTTGCCCGGATACACCTGTCGAAAGGCAGCCAGCACCCGCTGCGGCGATAGTCCTCCTCCGCCATAGGCCTTCAAAATCACCCGCGTCGTCTCCACCTCGCTCGGCACCTCCCAGATTGAGTCGATATCCGGATGATCGAATTCCATATTGATGCTCTTCAACCCATCGTCGAGCCAGAATTTAGAGCTCGCCTCAAACACATAAAACGGGTGCGAAGTGTAAGTCAGGTTATCCACCACAAATTGCTTGGCCGCGGACAGCGCCGGCGTGACCGGAATATTTCTAAACACCGCAAGGCTGATGCAGTTCACGAAATAATCCGCATCCAGTGTCTTGCTCTCCGCGTATCCATACTCGCGATAATGAACCGTCACACCCTCTTCCCTTTGCTCCACGGCGGTAATCGGATGCGCCAGCTTCACGCGTGAGCCCAGCCGCTTCGCGAAGGCCACGGGCAGCTGTTCGTTGCCCCCCTTCAGCCGAAAAATCTCACCCTCAGAGAGCGGGATGCCGCGAGACTTCATCGCGGCCAGCCTCCAGATCCAGTAGAGCGCGCTGGTGCCCTCCCCGCCCAGAGAATGCATCGCCGCCTGCGACGCGCCTTCCTTTTTATAGAGATCGGTAATCGGCATCTTATCCAGATCGTCCAGGCCCACGTCAAAAGGCCGGTTTGGATCGGTGATCTTCGCCACGTAGGGTTCCAGATACAGCCCCTGCAACTCGTACCACGGGTGTCTCGACAGGAACTCCGCCTCGCGGCTGTTCAACCCCAGGCTCGTGAGCGTCGCGCCATCAGACAGCATGCGGTTGGTATAGAACTTCCCGCCGATCATCCTCAGATCGTCGTCGTTGTACGGCAGCCACGACCCTTCGGCATTGGGATACGGAACTACCGGAATCATGAACTCCTCCGCATAGGCAAACAGCCGCTCGTAGCCCGGCCGTGTGATGTGGTCGGCGCCGTAATCGGCGTACAGTCCGTCCGACAAGCCCTCGCTGCCCGTCAGCACATGCCCGCCATACCTTCCCGAAGCCTCGAGAATGGTGACATCCACACCCGCCTTCATCAGTTCGTAGCCACAGCACAATCCCGTAATGCCCGCGCCCCCGATCACGACCTTTTTCGGCTTTGACGGAGCAGCAGGCTCCGCCGCCAGCATCTTTGGATCGATCAGCGAAGCGCCGGCGCCGGCGATCAGCGTTTTTAAGAAGGTTCTCCGAATCATCTGCATATCCTTAAATAGTGCCGGCTACCGTTTCCGGGGATCGGCCTGGGGCGGCGCGTCTTCAAATCTCTCCTGGTCGATCGTCATCATTTTGATGTCGGCAGCAGTCTCGCCGTTCACAATGCCCTGCTCGTAAACCTTTGACCAGCGGAGCCGGAACAGAAGCCCCTGGATCGCGACCTCGGTATCGGCGGCGGTGGCGGCAAGGCGTTCCGCCTGCTCGGGACTCATGCTCCACAGTTCAGGCGCGCCCGGCGTTGCGCCCGCTCGAGCGAACCGGCGGCGCATCGCCACAATGGACTGGCAATCGTTGAAGACCAAGTCACGCGCAGCGCCCAGCAACTCGTAATTGTGAGCCAGTCGTGCCTGCATGCGCGCCTGTTCCACGGGCAGAAGAACCACCAGGCCGCCCTCCCTCGCCGTCGTCCACACCGCCTGCGATGGAGCGAAGTAGCGGTACTCCGCTGTGCCCACCGAGCCGGGGAGACACGGCGCCGGCGCCAGGCTCACCTGGACTTTACCTTTTCCCCCAACAGAGCCACCATGGCTCGCCTCCTCGAACCAGACTTCCAGACCCTGCATCTTCAGGTCGCGGTCGATGACCTGAAGGTTCTGTTCGGCCTCACTGCGAAGATCGGCCTGCAGCTGCTCGCGCTGGTGCCGATGATGAAGAAGCTCCACCGTCTGTTCGAGGCCGATGGCGATCACCAGCCCCAGAACAATAGTGGCAATGTGGATGAAGAAGTCGCGCCAGGTGGTGGCGGCGTGTTGCGGCGGGTGAACGTCCAGCATGGCGTCGTGATCCTTCGCGTTCTCGTGGCTCTCACTGCCTGCGGGTGATGGCGTCAACTCGCCAGCCGCCGGTTCGGGCGCGGCCGGCGCCGGGTTCGATGGGATGGGCGGTTCTTCTGGCACAGTTTCGTCGCGCGGCGATTCCTTCCGCGTGGCAGTGATAACGGCAGACTATCAGCATCCGACGAGCCAACCCAGCCGCCACGCGGGATATCAACGGCCTGCGGACCGAATTCGCATTCGGAAGCGAATCCTCCGGGTTAGCCGCCTCCAGCCAGAACCCGCTCAATCGCCCTTCGTTTGCCTCGATGAGTGCTCAGCCCTGTTCGCGCCATTTGAGCTTTCGCTGCCCAGAAGCTAGTAAACACAATGGGACTCACCGGGACGACTTCGCACCTGTGTTTGGATGGGTGGCGGGCCGGACGGTGGGCCTCCGCGACGTGCCTGGAAAGAGTACCCCCACCCGCCGAGCTCGTTCTTCATAACGACCACATGTTTGCGCGCATGCATCGTCTTAATCCATATGAAGCAAAGACGAACGCCAGGACGAGAATCGGATCACATCGATCCCAGGTACTGCCACCGCCATTCAGTTGTGAATAGAAGTCGAGTAAAAGAGTGAACACGAAACCAGCATAAATCCACTCAGTCAATCGAGGCACTTTGGGAATCAGGAGGCCCACGCCACCAAGGATATGGGTCACGCCAATCAGAGGGATGATATAGAGCGGGTATCCGAGCTGCTGATGGGCGATCCTCCATTCGCCGGGATCGTGAATTAGATATAGCCTTCCGAAGTACAACCACATCAAGGCGACAATGCCGGTTATTGCCATCGCGGCTATTTGCGTTGCTCGACCTGCCCGCGCGGGTTGATCGATTGCGTGTTCAGTTTTCATATTCAATGCGATCTCTCTTCTCGCGGTTGAAATGGTTTAAATCGTTCCGCAATCAGTCGGCATCAGCCGCAGTCCCCAGGGCACTGCGGCTGATGCCGCTTGCCTCGGACTTACGCCTTGACGGCGTTCTGCGCAGCCGCAAACACATCGCGTGCGGAGGTCGTACCCTCTACGTGTTCCGTACCCGTGACTCCGAGGCCTATCCGTCCCGCGTTAATGCCCTCATACATTTCTTCGGCAGGCCCAGTGTGGCCCTTCGGGATGCCGAACTGCTCGAACGCTTCCGCCCACCCTGCACGCGGGATTGCAAAGGCTTTTACGTCGAGTTTCAGGACTTCACCCAATTGTTCGGCCACTTCATCCGTGCTTACCATCGAACCGAGCTCGATGACGCGATGCCCTGACCACGCCGGCCCGGTCAGAAGCGTTGCCACCTGTGCGCCGATGTCGTCTGACGCGACCATTATCGATTTCCGGTTTGTCGGATTGTAGAAGACCGGTAGTGTTCCGCCCTGGGCGGCCTGTAATCCGAAAAGAAAGTTTTCGAAGAAGCCGCCGGCGCGCACAAAGGCGACCGGAGACGGCAGGCTGCGAAGACCCTGCTCCAGGAGTGATAAGGCCGTGATCATCCCCACCCCGCTGGTTCTATGCGCGCCCGTCGACGAAAGCGCTACCACCCGCGGTGGCACTATCTTTGTCAGCGTCTCGACATAGTTCGCAATCACGCCCTTTGCTTCTCTGAAATCAGCCGAGGGAGCCCATACAGCCGGCAACATAACAAACGCGCCCTCAACACCTTTGAGCGCCGCCGCTATGGCTGTCGCATCGTTCCAGTCTCCATCCACCAGCTCCACGCCCTGGTCTGCCCACTTCGCCGCTTTCTCGCGACTGCGCACAAGGGCTCGCACCTGTTTGCCTTGCTTCAGCAGATGCCGCGCGGTGGCGCCGCCAACTTTTCCAGTAATGCCCATGACTAAATACATGCTCGTTTTCTCCTTGTTAGAACGAAAGTGACGCTCCGATGCGAACGCGAGAGCTTGTGAGTTGCGCAGCCAGCACTCCGCTGGTCCCGTGAGTTTCCACAGTTGTCTGTCGCATGAATCGTTTGAGGCCTTTACGCAGCCGATCGGATCGTCTCGATGAGAGAGGTGATGATCCTCGCGCGGGGGCCTTGCTAGGTGGTCGTCACGGTCACGGCCTGACGCACATACCGGCTGCTTTCCAGTTCCTTCACCATGAAGGCTGCCAGATCGGCGCGAGCAATCTTGTGCGCCTTCTCCCCGCCCTCCGTGCTCAGCACCCTGGCAACGCCGGTCTTTTCGCCGTCGGTCAGCATCGGCGGCCGCACCAGCGTCCAGTCCAGGTTACTGCCTTCGATCTCGGCCTCCATGCCCGCCTTGTCTACCAGCAGACCGCGCAGAAACGTCCTCATGAGCAGGTGCTCGTTGAAAAAGCCGGCGTTCCTGACGCTCTCGCCCGCACCCACCACCGAAATCTTCAGCAGCCGCCGCACGCCATTGCGCCGCATCGCGTCCACAATATTGTGTGCCGCGCTCGTTTCCCTCGTCGTCACTTTCCACGGCGTCTTGCCGCCCAGCGCGTCGATCACCGCATCCTGTCCGGCGACCGCAGCGTCGACCGCGGCCGGGTCTAGCGCGTCGCCCGCAACAACGCTGACGTTCGCCTTCTTGTACTGTGCGGCGCCGCGCACGAAAACCGTCACCTTATGTCCGGCCGCCAGCGCCTCATCTACCAGTGCTTCTCCGCTCCTGCCCGCTGCTCCAATCACTAAAACTTTCATCGCTCTCTCCTTTTGCCTCGTATTTGGCCGCCCATCCAAATGCGCGTCCTGACGATTAGAGGTCACTAAAAACCATTGGTTGCAAAATAAGCGGCGGTTCATCAACCGATGGTTGTAAATCATCAATCGGTCGCAAAAATCCCCAAAAGGGACTAAGCTGTCGAAGTGACATCCCCATCGCCAAGTCGCCGGCTGGAGCGCAAGGAGAGGTTGCGTGGCGAAATCCTGGCGGCCGCCGGCAAAATGTTTGCCGATCGCGGCTACGAAGCCGTGACGCTTCGCGAGATCGCTAAAGAGATCGGCTATACGCACGCCGTGATCTATCAGCATTTCCCCGACAAATGGCACATCCTTGCCGAGTTGAGCAGAGAGACGATCGGGCTGATGATTCAGAACTTCGACGCGATTGCCGCCGAACATCCTTCGCCGAAAGAGCGCCTTTTTGCCACTTCACGCGGCTTGATTCAGTTCTGCACTGCCCACCCACAGCAGTTCCGTAACGTCTTCTTCGGACCTGAGAACCGCGACGGCGTCCGCGCCGGACAATATATCAATGACATTGGCGCGCCGTTGTTCGGGCGTTTCGTACAGCTCTTTTTCGATGTTGCCAGGGTTGAGGGATTGCCAAACAGGGATGACAGAGTCGTAGCCCACACCTGGTGGTTTACGATCTTTGGCCTCGCCACGCTCATGGTCATCCAGGGGGTCGTGCCTGACTTGCCTGAACCGTCTCTCGTGGTCGAGCAAACGATCGCCACGCTTTGGGCGGGCGTTCAGGCGGTTCCGCGATTGCCGAAGAGCGCAGTCTCCAGGCGATCCCGCCGATCCAGTGCCTCGAAGCATCAACAGCTTCTGACTGCTTAAGAGTCGTTGGGGGTATGCCCCTGAACTACCAGGACTCAACCACTTTCCCAGGGCCGTAGGCCGGGAGAGTTCTCGTTGTACGCCAAATCGCCAACTCGCTCATCCAGGTCGAAGGCGCCAAACCATGCGCTTTAAGTGGGGATCCGGCAACTCGTACCCTTCAACATGCCCGCGCTACCCATAACCCGTAACCTGCACCCTGTACACGCCGTTCCCCGCCCTCCCGGCGCAGGGAGTCCATGCACGAGGGTGGCTACTCTACTGAATCCGCCGAGAGCGTGAACCGTTCCTCAGACTCTGCAGGCGCGAAGACGAGCCATCCCGATCCGCCGGCCAGAAGCGCGATGCCCAGCAAACCTCGCAGAGGCGGCAGCGTCCGTTCCAGCGCGAGGCCGGCCAGCGAGGCCAAAAGCGGCGCGACCAGAAAGCGAGCCGCCATCCGCGTGGCGGAAAGGCGACGCATGAGCCAAAACAGCAGGAACAGACCCGGAATATCGACCAGGAAAAGCCGGAGAATATAGATCTCAGCCGCACTTGAGTCCCAGGCAGCACTCCGAGTAGCAGCGGCGATCATCGCAAAGAGAATGGCGCTCGCGCCCCCCGCCTGCGCAGCCAGGGTCAGACTGGATTGGCCTGAGTCTGTGCTCGCCAGCCTCACCGCGATGCAGTTTGTGGCGGCGAGGACAATAGCCGCCACAAGAAGCACAACCAGCGCCGCTCCACCGCGAAATGAACCGGGCGTTTCAATGGGCAGCAGACATAAGATTCCGGCGATTGCGACCAGAGCGCCGGCCAGAGCCGCCTTCCCTTTCCGCGGCGGGTTGTCCTGGAGGTACGGCTCCAGCACCACGGCGAAAACGGGCGTGAGGCAGAGAACAGCGACCTCGTCGAAGTTCGAAACCCAACCTCGCGCGAACGCCGCGGCACCGGCTGGGACCACGAACAGCCCAACGCCGATACCGGCGCCAGTCCACGCGTGGCGTCCCCTGGGAAACTCGAGCCGTTGCATTTTCGCGATGAACGCGGTTATCGCGGCGAAAGCGGTAAAGAGGATCGACTCACCCACTGGAAGAGAGACGGTCCTTGTGCCGAATTGCGGAAGCAGGTCCGGGAGCAGCCAGCCAAAGGCCCACAGTCCAGAAAGGAGCACCAGGCCGACGGCCGGAGAAAGGCCTGCGCGCAGCTTCATGGATTGATGAGAACACAGCCGCGCCTGCCTCAAGCCGGCGGCAAAACCTTACCCCCTCATTTCTCCACCGTCACCAGATCCAGCGCGTCCGGGGTAAGCGTCAACCGTAAATGCCCACCGCTCAGATGAGTTTCGGTCGGAGGTGGCAGAGCCGTTTCCCGGTTCAGTTCCTCCACCTGCTTCGGAGTGGGATCGAGCGGCGAGCCCATCGCCTTGTACTTCGGCAGAACATTGCCGTGATCCTTATCCACGGTCGCGATCGTCACCCGCGCGTCAGCCGGAACGCCGCGAAACTCCAGGTCAAGGGTCCGCGTCGAGCCCACCTTTCCTGGATCAACCAGGTTCCACGCGGCGACGCGCAGCGATCCGTCTTTGGCCTTCGTCGCGATCACGTCGTCCGACGACGCGGCCAGCCGCTCGTCGCCGAGGCGATGCAGCAGGGCAAAGCCGTAGAAACTGGGCTTGTCGATGCCGCCTTTGGCGCGCAGTCCAAAATTGCCCTCGAACGGTTTGGCGATAGGACCTCCTTCCTGGAAGACATCGGAGAAGGTCCAGAACGACATCTCGTTCACCTTGCCGTCGCACTCACGGATCGTGTTGGCCAGCGCCGGTCCAACGAAGGTCGTGTCGCGCGACTCGTGCTCGCCCTGCACGTTCCACTCCGTCCAGAACAGCGGCAGATGTGGCAGCGCCGAGGCGCCAATCTGGCCGCGAACCTTGGCAACGGCGGCACACACGCGGTCGTCCATGGCAACCGGCTTGTCGTTGTGGAAGAGGTTTTCCACCGTGTCATCGGCATAGCCGTGCGTCGAGACGAAGTCGATGGGCACATGATTCCTGGAGACATACTGCAGGAATTCCGGAATCCAGGAAGCCGCTGCGGTCGCCGGTCCGCCCACGCGCAGACGCGGGCTCACGCTCTTCAGAGCGCGAGCGGTATGCGTGTACAGCTCGAAATACGATTCCTGTCGGGGAATGCCGCCCCAGAAGTCAATGTTGGGCTCGTTCCAGACTTCGAAGTACCATTGCGACACCTCGTCGATCCCGTAGCGATCGACCCAATGCTGCGCGAAGGCGCGCATCAGCGCATCCCAGTCATCCCAGTCGCGCGGCGGCGAAACGTTGGGGTGATACCAGAAGGAATGCAGGTCGAGCGGATTGAAGGCCATCTGCGCGGGCATAAAGCTGATCTCGACCAGCGGACGCACGCCCTTCGCGATCATGCCGTCGTAGATCTCGTCGGCATAGGCGAAGTTGTAGACCGGATTGCCGTGCTCGTCCCGAGTGAAAATGCCCACATCGCCGTCGAGGATGCCGTGAAACCGCACCCAGCGGAAATCCGTGACGCCTTTCACCGCGCGCAGATCGTTGCGCCACGACTCCCGCAGCGCCAGGATCGCGTGACCCGACCCAAACATCTGCTCCCAGAAATGCGGGAACGGCGTGGCTGGACCGTCCGCATCGATTGAGACGATTGCCGGCTGCTGTGCCGGCGCGGGCGCTCCCGGCAACAAGCCCGCCAGAAGTCCCGCAGCCAGGCCGACCCGGGCCGCGCTCAATATTCGTGCAAGCTTCATCCTGCTCACTCCTGGTGGATTATGTTGGGCCCTGGGCCGTTGGATTCTTAAGGGCGCGCGTGCGTTGTTGTGAGTACCCGTTGCTTTGCCCCGCAGTATCAGAATCGCACCTTCGACCACATTACCTTCGTAAACCAAGCGACCTCTCGTAATCTGTCGCCCCTCTCGACTTTTCCCTATGCTCGACTCAATCTCCGCCGAATCCATGCGCTGCTATCCTGCCAATGCGGACTACCCTCTTGTCTCGGCGGTGATTCCCACCCGCGGACGCCCCGGTTTCCTGCTCGGCGCGGTGCGCAGCGCCCTGAAGCAGACATGGCCGAGAATTGAGGTGGTGGTGGTGGTCGATGGTCCCGACCCCGCGACCGAAGCGCAGCTCGCCCTCATTCACGACTCCAGAATCCGCACCATCCTCCTCGAGCGCTCCTCTGGCGGCTCCGAGGCGCGCAACGCCGGGGTTCACGCAGCCTGCGGCGAATGGATCGCGTTTCTGGACGACGACGACGAGTGGCTGCCAGAGAAGATCGAGCGCCAGATGCTCGCCGTCGCCGCAATGACCGACTGGTTCCCGGTGGTTTCCTGTCGCGTCATCGCCCAATCACCCACCGTGAGCCGGGTTTTGCCGCCGCGCACCTGGCAGGCGCCGGAGCCCGTCGCGGACTATCTCTTCTGCCGCGAGGCGCTGCGCGATCCCGGCGGCCTGCTGCAAACTTCCACGCTTCTGGCTCCACGGGACCTGCTGCTGGCGGTGCCGTTCCAAACGGGACTGCCAATGCACCAGGATTGGGACTGGATGATCCGGGTGTCCGCGCACATGGGCGTCGGTCTCAATATGTTGCCCCAGCCGCTTGCCCTCTGGCGCGTTGAGGACAATCGCGCCAGCGTCGGCCGCTCTCCGGACTGGCGGGCATCGCTGGCCTGGGTTCTGCGCATGCGCCCTCTCATTTCTCCCCGAGCCTTTTCCTGGTTTATTGCCATCCAGTGCGCCTGGCGGGTCCAGGCCAGCCGCGCGGGGCTCAGCGCCCGGCTCGCCCTGCTTTGGGTCTATCTCGTGCACGGTCAGCCCGAGCTGCGCTCGTTCCTGCTCTTTCTTGTCTTCGGCTGCATTCCCGCTGGCTTACGGAAGAAGCTGTCTTTGCTCTTGAAGAAGCTCACCTTCTCTTCCCAGTCAACTCCGGGACTGCAGCTCGCCTTCGTCCGGCCATCCGCCTCGACGGTCCTGCGCCGGACCTCCCGCTGAACCGAGGGGCCTGTTTCGTGAATGACTACACACTCAACTACCTGAGCGAGGTGGGCGCGATCTCTTCTTGTCTCAACGCCGCGGCCATCGACCGCATGATCGATATGCTCGTCGAGATTCGCGCCCAGGAGGGCCGCCTGTTCTTCCTCGGCGTAGGAGGCGGAGCCGGCCATGCCAGCCATGCCGTCAATGACTTTCGCAAGATCGCCGGCATCGAGTCCTATACCCCCACCGATAATGTCTCCGAGCTCACCGCCCGCATCAACGATGAAGGCTGGGACTCCTGCTATGCGCAATGGCTGCTGGGGAGCCATCTCAGCCGCCGGGATGCCGTGTTTATCTTCTCCGTGGGTGGAGGCAATCCTGAGCATCACGTCAGTGTGAACCTGGTCGCCAGCCTGGCGCTCGCCCGCACCGTCGGCGCGGGGATCCTCGGCATCGTGGGGCGCGATGGCGGCTATACGGCGCAGGTCGCCGACGCCTGCCTCATCATTCCCACTCTTTCCGCCGACACGGTCACTCCGCACACTGAGGAGTTCCAGGCCGTCATCTGGCATTTGCTGGTTTCGCATCCGCGGCTGCGCCGCCACGAGATGAAATGGGAATCGGCGAAGTAGCCCGGCCCGCCATCTTTCTCGATCGTGACGGCGTTCTCAATGCCCTCGTCCTGAACCCAGCCACCGGCCGCATGGAGTCGCCCCTGATCCCGGAAGACTTCCGTCTGCTGCCCGGAGTTATCCCTGCTCTCCGGCGCCTGCAGGCCTGTGGATACGCCCTGATTCTGGTTTCTAACCAACCCAATTATGCTCTGGGTAAGTCGACCTGGCTGATGTCAGGCCTGATACACCACAAACTCGTGACGGAGTTAGTCGGCGGTGGCGTTCACTTTGCCCGCTTCTGCTACTGTCTCCACCATCCCAAAGGAGTCCTGCCCGGCTATGTTGGGCTGTGCCCATGCCGCAAGCCGTCGCCCTGGTTTCTGCTCCGCGCTCGCGACGATTTCGATCTCTCACTAGCGCATTCCTGGATGATCGGCGACCAGGCGACTGACACGGCATGCGGCCGGGCGGCCGGCGTGCGGACTCTTCGCATCGATCTGCGATCCGGTTCAGACGCCGGGACGCAGCTCCGGATTCCCGATCCCTGCGCCGACGCTTTCGCGAGCGATCTGGCTGAGGCCGCGGAAATCGTGCTCGCCCGCTGACCTGCGCGGTCCCGAACTCTTCGCCAGGACGCTGGTGTCGATGGTGTAGGCCGCAGCCTGCGCGTCGCGGTGGAACATCTCCACCGTTTCGAGTGAATAGTCCGCGAGGTCTTTGCCCAGGAGATCGAGTTTGCGCAGGATCTCCGGCGGCACCGTGATGATGTCGCAACCGGCCTGCTCCGCCTGGAAAATGTTCAGGACTTCGCGGGGGCTGGCCCAGAGCAGCTGCGCCTGCGACCTTTCCCGCAGCAACACTTTCGCCCAGGTCATGAGCGGGACCGGGTCTACGCCGGTATCGGCGATGCGCCCCGCAAAAACCGAGACAATCGCCGATGCCTCGGGCGGCAGCGCCTCCACTACCCCTTCCACCTGGTCGAGGGTGAGAATCGCGGTTACATTCAGCGTCACACCGGCTTCGGCCAGCCGGCGAATCAACGGCCCCAGAAACACTCCGGCGCGGTTGGTGACGGGGATCTTGACGTTGACGTTGGAACCCCAGGTCGCCAGAGTCATGGCCTGCCGTTCCATCTCCAGTTCGTCTTCAGCAAAGACTTCCAGAGAGATCGGGCGATCAGGCACCGCGGCGATCAGGGCGTGGGCGAAGGCCTCGTAGTCGCGCACGCCGGCCTTGCGCATCAGCGTGGGGTTGGTGGTGAAGCCCTGAATCCAGGGTTTCGCGGCCATCTCCAGAATGCTCGACAGGTCCGCACCGTCGCTGAAGAGGCGGATCTGGCAGTCTTCAATTCTCCTCATGATCAGTCTCCGGCCGTCTGTTCGCGGTTGTTCGCTGTCCTGCGCTGCACCCGGCTTTGCCACTCGGCGCGCCTTTGGTGGGCCCATTGTCGCAGCACCAGAAAGACGAACTGCGTATTCCCAATCAGGTACCGCCGCCACAATCGGCGCGGCTCCATGATCAGGCGGAAGAGCCACTCCAGCGCGTTGCGCTGCATCCACTGCGGCGCGCGACGCTGCAGGCCTGCCTGTGTATCGAAGGCCGCGCCCACCGGCAAAATCACTCCCACCTCCAGCCGCTGGCGATGGCGCTGCATCCAGATCTCCTGTTTGGGTGCGCCAAAAGCCACGCAGAGCAGGTCCGGCTGCGCCTCTTCCAGTACTTTCTCGATCCAGAACAGTTCCGCGGGATCGTTTTCAAATCCGCGAGGCGGACAATACGTGCCGCAGATGTTGAGTCCGGGATACCGGCGACACAGGTTGAACGCCGCCATCTCCGCCGCGCCGGGCAATCCTCCCAGGAAGAAAACGCGGAAGCCGTAATGCGCTGACTCGGCGCACATCCGCTCCATCAGATCGCCGCCCGTCACGCGCTCCGGGATGGGCGTGCCCAGCAGGCGCGATGCGATCACCACTGACATGCCATCGGGAACGGCGAGGTCCGCCTGTTGCATGGCCTCGGCGAAGAGTTCATCCTTCCGGGCCAGCGTCACCAGTTGCGCATTCGGCCCGGCGACGGTCAGCGTGGGCAACTCGCCCCGATGAAGCAGCGCCTCCACCAGCAGGATCGCCGCGTAATCCATCGAAATTCGATCCACCGGCACGCATCCGAGCACAAAGCGCGGAGGCAGCGGCAGCCGCGTTGACGTCTTTCCGGCTTCCCCTTCCTTCAACCCGGCCGGACTCGCTGGTATCGAACCAGCCACATCCATGACTTCGATCAGGCCCAAAGAGCGTCCTTCCTTTCCCAAAACAGTTGTGGCGCGACCCCATTGGCAATTGCGGATCTCCGCATTTCATCCCGGACCCGGCGTGCGACGTAATACGGCGAAGCGCAGATCGATCGGCCCAGTGCAGCCACGCCGCGGAAAGGCTCTCGTCGCGCCAGATGCATATTGCAGCGGCGCAGCCAGTCCTTTGCCCGCACCGATGCTGGATTCACGAAGCCCCCAAGCACCTGGGCCACTTCGCCCAGAGGCTGCGGCGGCAATCCCCATAAGTCCGAGAGCAACAGATACTGCACGTAGATCGCAGCCAGTTGCTGGCTTTCAAGGTGCCGCGAGCTCACGCTCTGCTCGCCCAGGCGAAATCCCACCAGCGCCTCGGGAATGCAGCGGATTTCGTAATTGCGGGCCATGCGCCACCACAGATCGGCATCTTCTGCATGCAGATCCATGCGATAGCCCCCGATCGCCCGCGCCTTCTCCACGTTCAGCGCGACGGTGGAGTGGCAGATAGAGAGCAGATATCCGCTTTCCACAATGGATCGCAGTTCCTCGGCTGTGCCTCGCGAACACCGAAACTGCCCCGCGCATCGTTCCCGCGGGTGATAGTCCGCCAGGGAGTAGATCAGGCCCGCCTCGGGGAACTGCGCGACCGCCTCGAGCAGAGTTGCGATGCGGGTTGGATATGAAACATCGTCCGCGTCCATTCGTACCAGCCAGGGCGTGCGCACTTCGCGCAGCAGGCGATTGAGGGTTGCAGTGACTCCCGCATGCGGCTGCTCAATCAGGTGCAGCTGCGGAACGCGCAGACTGCGCAGGTACGCAGCGCTTCCGTCGGACCCCCCGTCGACAATGGCCACAATCGAGAATCCGCCTGCCGTCTGCGAGAGAAGACTCTCCATCGCCTCCGGCAACCAGGGCATGGCATTGCACACGGGCATACCCACCGTGATCGTGAACTCTGCGTTCTGCATGATTCGAGAAACCAAGGAAAAGGAACTGCTCTTTGCGGTCTGGCTGCGCCGCTGACTTTCTATTGTGAACTTATGGATGACTTATATCGGCGTGCGCGATGCGCTTTTGCAAATTATTTCTGCGCGGGATCACCTCGGTAATCCCGCTGACTGGAGTAATTATGTACCAACCAGCAACACCCCGATTATCCACTCGACAACCTGACTTGCGTAACGATGTCGGCGACAGAAACCGTTGCCAATTCGGGACGCACAAAGAAAGATAGACACCGTTGAGAGCGAACACGCTCCAGCCAACTGGGATTTTCTGTTGTCCCTGAATCAACTTTCTGCTCCTGAGGACTCATTCGTGCTTCTTCCTGAGGCCAGTTATTTCATCGTGGGAGGCGCCGGATTCATCGGCAGTCATTTCACCGACGCGCTTCTCGCATCGCCCAAAACCCGCCGCGTCACGCTTTTCGATAACTTCTCCTCGGGCCGGGAGTGGCATTACGAGGCCCACCGATCCGATCCTCGACTGAACGTCGTGCGCGCCGATGCCAGTGATATCAACGCGCTTATGGCCACCATGGAAGGCCACGACTGGGTCATTCACCTGGCCTCCAATCCGGATATTGCCCGCGCCGCCGAGCTTCCTGAAATCGACTTCTATCGCGGCACACTGCTCACCAACAACGTAGTCGAGGCGATGCGCCGCAGCGGGCTGCACCGTCTCCTTTACGCCTCAGGCAGCGGCGTTTACGGCGATGCCGGAGAAACCCTCGTTGCCGAGAACTACGCGCCCATGCTCCCTGTGTCTACCTATGGAGCCAGCAAGCTGGCCTGCGAATCTCTCATCGCCAGCTACGGCTCGATGTTCGGTCTTCGCGCCTGTGCGTTCCGTTTCGGGAATGTGGTCGGTCCCCGGCAGACCCATGGCGTCGGGTTCGACTTCCTGCGCAGCCTGCGGCTCCAGCCGAATCGGCTCCGCATCCTCGGCGACGGCCAGCAGAGCAAGCCCTACGTCCACGTCACCGATGTGGTCAGCGCCGCGCTGTGCGCTGCCGGCAAGGCCACCCTGCCCTTTTCTGTCTTCAACGTGGCCACCGATGACGCCGTCACCGTCGACGAGATTGCCGATCTCACCGTCGAGACGCTGGGCCTTGCGGCCATGCCCACCCGCGAATACACCGGCGGACGCCGCGGCTGGCGTGGCGACGTTCCCGTGGTTCGTCTCGATTCGACTCGTATCCGTTCGCTGGGCTGGTTCCCGAAATGGAACAGCCGCGAAGCCGTACGCCACTCTCTGCAGGAGATGAAGGCTGATGAACGTACACTGCTCAACTGAACCGGGCTTTGGGCCGCACCTTCCCAGCCTCGCCGGCATCTTCGGACCGCCTCCGTCGTTTCCCGGATCTCCACGTCTGAACCCCTCCTCGCGCTGCAATTGCGCAGCCCACTGGCCGCCGCGTCTGGCCCTCCTCGCCGGTGGCCTCGCAACCCGTCTTCGGCCGCTGACCACCACCGTGCCAAAGTCCCTCATTCCTGTCGCGGGCGAGCCGTTTCTCGCCCACCAGCTGCGCCTTCTCCGTGCCGGAGGCATTCGCGAGGTGGTGCTCTGCTGCGGATTTCTCGGTTCGCAGATCGAGGAATTTGCCGGTGACGGCAGCCGCTTCGGTCTTTCCATCGCCTACAGCTACGACGGGGATACGCCTCTGGGCACCGGCGGCGCTCTGCGTGCGGCCCTTCCGCTGCTTGGCCGGCAGTTCCTTGTGATGTATGGCGACAGCTGGCTCACCGAGCCCATCGAACCGATCTGGCGCACCTTCTGCGAATCCGGAAAGCCGGCCCTGATGACCGTCTTCCGCAACGGGAACCGCTGGGGCGCCAGCAACGTCGAGTACCGCAAAGGCCTCATCCTCGGCTATGACAAGCGGCGCCCGTCACCCGACATGCACCACATCGATTACGGCTTCCAGGTCCTTGACGCCGGCGTACTCGATCACTGGACCGTCCCCGTGTTCGACCTGGCCGATGTCCTGTCCGGGCTTGCGGATTATTCGATGCTCGCCGGCTACGAAACGGCAGAACGCTTCTACGAGATCGGCACACTTTCCGGGCTGCGCGAAACCGAGGTGGTTGTCGCTGCCGACGCTGGAACGCCAATTCGCGACCTTCCCTTCTCCGGTTGCGACCATCCCAGGCAAAAAGATGGGCCCAGGGTCTGCTGATGATCATGACGCGGACTCCGCTGCGCATCTCCATCGGCGGAGGCGGCACTGACCTTCCCTCCTACTACCAGGAGCACGGCGGCGGCTTTGTCATCTCGGCCGCGATCAGCAAGTACGTTTACATCACGGTCAACCGCAGTTTCCTGCCCGGATACTTCCTCAAGTATTCAGAAACCGAGCATGCCGACACCTGCGACGAGATTCGCCACCCCCTGATGCGCGAAGCCATCCGCATGCATCGCGCCTCCTCACCACTGGAAGTCGTCAGCGTCGCCGATGTCCCGGCCGGCACCGGCCTTGGCTCCTCAGGAACCTTTCTCGTCGGCCTGCTGCACGCGCTGTATGCCTGGCGCCGCGAGCCGGTAACCGCCGAAGTCCTCGCCCGTGAGGCCGTCGAGATTGAAATGAACCGTCTCGGCCAGCCGGTCGGCAAACAGGACCAGTACATCGCTGCCTATGGTGGCCTGCTTTGCCAGGAATATCTTCCCGACGGCGAAGTCCGCGTAATTCCCCTGCACATGACGGAGGAGTCGCTCCACGAATTGCGCGATTCTCTCATGCTCTTCTTCATCGGCGACACCCGCAGCGCCTCCTCTCTGCTCGGTGAGCAGAAGCGGCTTTCCGAAGCGTGTGATCCAACCATGATCGACAGTCTGCACTTCGCCCGCTCCCTGGGCCGTGAAATTCGTGTTGCGCTTGAAGCCGGCCGCGTGGCTGAGTTCGGTCACCTCATGCATCAGCACTGGCTGCGCAAGCGGACCCGTTGCTGCCGGATGTCCACCAGCCACATCGACGCACTCTACGATCTCGCTCGCTCCGAGGGTGGCGCCACCGGTGGCAAACTCGTGGGCGCCGGCGGCAGCGGTTTTCTCCTCCTTCATACCCAGGACCGCCGACGCCTCCGCGACACCATGATCCGCGCCGGCCTGAATGAAATGGATTTCGCCTTCGACTTCGATGGATCCGTGGTGCTGCTGCGCAATGTATGAGGCCAGACCCATAATCGGCAGGTCGCCCGTGAGCCGCGCCACGCTGGCTTCCGTCGATCCGCCGGCCGAGTGGACCCTTGTCGATCTTGCCGTCGTCCTCTGGCGCCGGCGCGTTTGGATCCTCAGCTCCCTGGCCCTCTTCTGTACCCTCGCGCTGCTCGACTGGGCCCTCGCCACGCCCCGCTACCGCGCTACCGCCATCCTCGAAATTCAGAAAGAGTCCCACGGCGCCTTTGGCCTCGACAACACGACGACCGATCAGGCCACAACCGCCGTCAGCGACTCCTTTGACGACAACCTGACGCTGCAAACCGAAATCGGCATCCTCCAGTCCGACGCTCTCACCCTGGACGTCATCCGCCGCGCGGGCCTCGAAGCCACGCCCGACTACTTCGGACAGCTGCACGGAAACCTCGCGTTCCTGCACAGCCTCGCCTTCTGGCGCAAGGCGCTCGAACCGCCTTCCACGTCTCTGGCCGATGCCCCCAACCGCCGCTACGTCGCACTGAGGATCTTTGCCGCTCATCGCAAAATCGCTCCTGAGGCTGGAACCCGCCTCATCGCCGTCAGCTACTCTGACCCCGACCCGGCGCGCGCCGCTCGCGTGGTCGAGTCCCTCATCCAGGCGCTCTCCGATTACGGTTTCCAGTCGCGTTCCTCCGCTGCTATGCAGTCCGCCTCGTGGCTCTCATCGCAACTGTCCACGCTGAAGCAGCAAACCGACGCCCTTGACGCGCACGCCGCAGCGCTGGACCGCGCCTCCGGCGATTATGGCGATGATCCTTCGCACAATCCGGTGCTGGCGCGCCTCGACATCCTCAATACCGCGCTCTCCACCGCCGAATCTAACCGCATCGTGCGGGAGGCCATCTGGCGAGCCGCACAAACCGGCAATCCTGAGGCGCTCTCCGGGTTGGGAGGGGATCCCGTCGCGGGCTCCAATACCCAGAACGCTTTCGCGCTGCTTCAGTCGCTGCGCGCTCAGGAAGCCCAGGCTCAGGCGCAGCTCGCCGAATCCGGCAAGCGCTACGGTGCGAACTGGCCTGCGGTCACCGAGCAACGCGCACGCCTCGAAACACTCGACAAATCGATTCAGGAGGAAGTGCACCGTCTCGGCGATCGCGCCCATACTGATTACGACGTCGCCGTCCAGGCGGAGGCCTCCGCGCGGGACGCCTTCCACCAGCAGAAGCAACTCGCCTCGAGCCTTACCGGCGACGCAATGGCTTTGCGCCTTGCGCGGCAGGAGGCGGACCAAAGCCGCGCACTCTATACCAGCCTGCAGAACCGGCTCGAACAGACCGGCGTTCTCGAAGGTCTGCACTCCGGCAACTTTGCCGTCGTCAGCCCCGCGCTTGTCCCTCCGCCTGACCACCCCACCAGTCCCAATCTGCCGCTGCTGGCCGCGCTCGCTCTCGTGGCCGGCGCAGGCGTGGGTAGTGCCGCTGCGATCGCGCGCGAACTGACCGACAACACCATCCACTCCGCTGCCGATCTTGAATCGCTCCTCGACACGCCGGTCTTTGCCACCATTCCGGCAGCGATCGCAATCCAGCCATGGTATCGCCGCTTCCTTCCTGCGCCCGCGTCGGCCGGACTCGCTCTGGAGGCTGCTGCGGGCTCCGACTTCGCCCTTCCAGCTCTCTCCTCTCCGTTCGCCGAAGCCATCCACCACCTGCGCGCCTCGCTCCTCCTCTCGCACAGTGGCCGCGTACCCCAGGTCATCACCGTCACCGCCGCGGCGAACCACAAGCGTTCTCCAGCGGCGGCCGCAGGATCCGGAGCTAACTACGAGGAAAGCGAATCGCCTTCTCTCGCTTTGAGTCTCGCCACCGTGCTCGCGCAATACGGCGCGCCCGTGCTCTATATCGACGCCGATCTGCGCTCCGCACCGCCCCCCGGCATTCTCCCTGATGAACCCGGCCTCAGCGATCTCCTCACCGGCGATCAGCCGCCCGAATTCCCGCACCCGGAGACAGCGCCGACGCTGCTCTCCGTCCTGTCTTCAGGCGCCCGGACGCCCTGTCCCGCCGAGCTGATCGCCTCGCCCCGCATGCAGCAGCTCCTCGCTCGGTGTCGCGACGAGTTCAGCTTCATCGTCGTCGACAGCCCGCCGGCCCATTTCGCCGACGCCCTGGTTCTCGCCCAGTTATCCGATGCGGTGCTCGTCTCCGCCCGCGCCGGCACAACGCGCAGAGAGCCCTTCCTCGCCCTCCACGACGCGCTCAGTCGGCAGATCCCCGACCACGCCGTTCTGGGTGTCATCCTCGAAGCCGCTTCCCACGGACCCCTCTATGCGTATGCGTGATCTCGCCCGAGTGCTGGCTCTCATCACGGCGTTGCTCTCTGCCGGCCTCACCGCCTCCACGCAAAACGTGCCCGAGCCGCCGGCCGCACCCGCCGCAACCCCGTCCGCCGCTGCCCTCGCCCCGAAAGCCTCTTCGATAACCTCCGCTGCTTCAGCCGCGCCTGCCGAATCCCTCCTCATCGGTCCCGGCGACCTGCTCCGCATCACCGTCCTGCGCGAATCCGAACTCGATCAGAAGGTCCGTGTCCTGGACTCAGGAGAAATCTCCCTCGAGCTCGCCGGCAATGTCCCCGTCCAGGGGCTGACCCCCGCCGAAGCCGCCGCCCGCATCGCCACTCGATATCGCGACGGCAACTTCCTGCTCCATCCGGAGGTTTCCGTTCTGGTCGAGGAATACGCGACCCAAAACGTCACCGTGCTCGGCCAGGTCGCGCATCCCGGCACGGTGCGCCTCGCCGCGCCCCGCACCCTCATCGACGTCCTCTCCCTCGCCGGCGGCTTCAATGAATTCGCCGATCGCCACATCGTTGTCGAGCGCAAGGCCCGCGATGGCCAGCCGGCGGAGCGCATCCGCGCCTATCTGCCCAATCGCGCCGAAGACGCGCTCAACGCCGATATTCTCGTCCGTCCCGGCGACACTGTCCTCGTTCCCAAAGCCGGCATCGTTTACGTGCTTGGCGACGTCGCCCACCCTGGCGGCTACGTCATGCAGAACGACTCGAAGCTCAGCGTGCTGCAGGCCATCGCGCTTGCCTCCGGTACCTCAAAGACTGCGAGCGAACGCAAAGCTCGGCTGGTGCGTACCATCGATGGCCGCCCGCTTTCCATCAATCTCCCCCTCCGCGACATGGAGCGCGGCCGCGAACCCGACGTCTCCCTCCAGGCCAACGACATTGTCTATGTCCCCTTCAGCGTGATGCGAAATCTGTCGCTGGGTCTGGCCAACATAACCACCGCCGCCAGTTCCGCGCTCATCTACGCCACGCAATGACCGGGCTCACTCGTCCGCGGCGGTTCACTTTCAGCTTCCTGCCTCTGGAAGACCTCGCATGCGCTGCCCTCTTCGCATTTTTCGCCTTGCAGGGCTCGATACCCGGCATCGCGCCGGCTCAAGCCCTGGAAATGACGGCCAGCGCACCCTCCAGTCTCAACACCATCGGCGGCATCGGCTCCCAGATTCTGGCCAATGCCGTCATCCTCCTCCTCGTCCTGCTCCGTCCACGCCTGGTTTTCCGGCGGATCGCCGCCGTCCCCTGGTTTGCCCTGCTTGCCGTTCTGGCCATCGCGTCCACTGCCTGGTCGCTCGATCCTCTGCTGACCCTCCGCCGTGCCATCCCCTTCGCTCTTGCCGGCCTCTTCGGCGTCTGCTTCGCTTCTCGCTTTCCGCAACACCGTCAGCTGGCGATCCTCCGTCTCTCTCTGGTCGTCCTTGCCCTCGCGACGGTCGCCTTCGCTCTGTTCCTGCCCGCTATCGGTCTGGATCATTCCCCAGGCCACGCCGCCGACTGGCAAGGAGTGTTCACTCAGAAAAATGCGTGCGGCCGCATCATGGTCCTCGCCACCGCCGTCATTCTTTTTGACGAGCACCTCAGCCTCAGCCGCGTCGCCAGTCTGGCTCTCTTCATTTTTGTGCTCATCATGAGCGGATCCCGCGGCGCATGGATCATTGAAGCGGCGCTGCTCTTCCTCTGGTTCCTCATCCGCTTCGCCCGCCGCTCCAGTCCGCGTGCCCGTACCCTTCTGGCAATCGCCGCGCCCGCCGCAGCCCTCAGCCTCATCACTCTGGTTCTGTTTGCAAGCCCTCGCCTCGCCCTGCTGTTCGGCCGAGACCCCACGCTTTCCGGACGCACCGCCATCTGGGCGCAGGTCCTCCGCAGCATCGCCCGCCATCCCCTCCTCGGCTACGGGTACGAGGCATTCTGGCGCGGCATGCAGGGACCCTCTCTCCAAATTTCCTCTTCGGTTCACTTCGTCGTGGTCCACGCCCACAATGGATTTCTCGAGATCGCTCTGGAACTCGGCGCCGGCGGTCTTCTTCTGTCTGCACTCGCCGGTCTCCGTGCCGTGCGCCAGCTCTGGCCGCTCTGGATTCAGGGCCCCGTCCATCGCATCGCCTTCCCCCTGGCCGTCCTGCTCCTCATCGTTCTGTACGATCTCGATGAAAATTCACTCCTCCTCTACAACGGCCTCTTCTGGATCCTGACCGTCGCCGCGCTCGTCACGATCGATACTGCCGCTCGTGACCGCCGTCACACCGGAGCCCCGGCCCCCCATGCAATCCTGACCCTGCGGCGCCATCGCTCGAGGAGCGTTGCTCCACACGCCGCCCAGGATCTTCCGTGAATCCGACCGTCCTCATCTATCGCTCCGAACTGCTCCCACCTTCGGAAACTTTCGTGGCCGCCCAGGCGCACGCCCTGCGCCGTCATTCTCCCTGCTTTGCAGGTCTGCGCAGAGTCCCCGCCGGCCTGCCCATCGATCCCTGCGAATCCGCCCTGCTTACCCAAACCGATACTCCGGCCGATAAGCTGCGCAGACGCTTCTTTCTCGCCACCGGTATCGCGCCGAATTTTGCCCGTGCGATCGAGCGCTTCCGGCCCGTCCTGCTCCACGCGCATTTCGCGCTCGACGGAGCCGCCGCCCTGCCTCTTCAAAAACACCTCCGCGTGCCCCTCCTCGTCACCCTGCACGGCTATGACGCCACCACCACCGACGAGGCACTTCGCCAAACGATCGCCGGCCGCATCTTTCTCCGCCGCCGCCAGGAACTCCGCGAGCGCGCCCGCTTCTTCATCTGCGTCTCGGAGCACATCCACCAGCAGGCGCTGGAGCGCGGCGTACCTGAGAACAAGATCCGCACCCTCTCCATCGGCGTCGATCTAAACCTCTTTACGCCCGACCCGCTGCGCTCCCGCTCCCGCGATCCCATCGTTCTCTTCGTCGGCCGACTCGTGGAAAAGAAAGGATGCGAGTACCTCATCCAGGCCATGGCCCGGATTGAAACTCGCCATCCCGCAGCCAAACTCCTCATCGTCGGCGACGGACCGCTCCTCGATCCACTCCGCGCTCAGGCCCGCGCGGCCCTCCGCAGCTGCACCTTCCTCGGCTCGCAGCCACCCAACGTCGTCCGCGACCTCATGCACCGGGCCAGTCTGATCGCCGCGCCCAGCATCGTCGCCTCCAATGGCGATACCGAAGGCCTGCCCATTACCCTTTGCGAAGCACAGGCCATTGGACTGCCGATCGTCGCTTTCCACGGGCCCGGCGTTGCCGAAGCTGTGGTCGAAAACGAAACCGCCCTGCTCGTCCCCTCCCGCAATGCCGACGCTCTCACCGAAGCCATCTCCACGCTGCTCAGCGATCCCGATCTCGCCCTGCGCCTCACGGCCGCCGGCCGCCGTCGTGCTGAAGCCCTCTTCAGCCTCGAAACGCAAACCGCTCGTCTCGAAGATCTCTACACAGAAGCCCTGGGCTGATGCCGCCGGAAGAAGAATCCCTTCTCCACGGCTCTCTCTGGATGATCTCCGGCCAGGGTGTTGCGATGGTCGCGCAGATTGTTTACTTCATCCTCATCGGCCGCGCTCTCGGCAGCCGCGAGTACGGCGCCTTCGTCGGCGTCGCCGCCCTGATCGCCTCGCTCAGCCAGTTCAGCTCCCTCGGCATGGAGATGATCCTCGTCCGCAATGTCAGCCGCGATCGTGCCAGCTTCCCGCCCACCTGGGGCCACGCCCTGCTGTTCACCTCGCTGGGATTCCTGGGTCTTCTCGCCCTCGCCATGCTGATCGCGCACTTCGTGCTGCGCCCGGAACTGCGCCCGCTTGTCCCCTGGATCGCCCTCGCCGACGGTCTGCTGGGCAAGCTGGTTCAGCTTGCGGCTCGCGCTTTCCAGGGTGCCGGCCGACTGGCATGGACCGCCCGCCTCACCGCTCTTACGTACATCGGCCGCGTGATCGCCGCCGCTGGCTTATCGACGTTCGCCCGCGCCCATCACATGCAATCCACGGCGCTGCTCTGGGCTCACCTCTATTGGATCGCCACCCTGGCGGTCGCGCTGTTTGCTCTCACCCTTGCCACCCTTCGCCTGGGCCGCCCCCGGTTTGTGCCGCCATGCCGCGCCGACCTCAGTGAGGGTCTCAGCTTCTCGTTGTCCAGCAGTTCCATCTCCGTCTACAACGACATCGACAAGACTTTCCTCGTCAGCCTGGATCAAATGCACGCCGCCGGCATCTACTCCGCTGCCTATCGAGTCGTCGATGCCGCCAGCGCCCCCATTTACGCTGTCTACGCCGCCGCCGCCCCGCGTTTCTTTCGTCATGGCGCTGCCGGCGCCCGCTCCGCCCGCGACTTTGCGCGCATCACCCTTCGCCGCACCCTGCCGCTCGCTCTCGCCGCAACGGTTTTGCTCGCGATCGCCGCACCCCTGCTCCCCGTCCTCTTCGGCCCATCGTTTCGCGACTCAGTCCACGCGCTTCGCTGGCTCTGCCTGCTGCCCGTGCTGCGCGCCCTGCATTACTCGTGGGGATCGGCCATCACCGGCTCCGCTTCGCAATGGAATCGCACCGCCACGCAGTTCGGCGCCGCCGCTCTCAATTTGTGCCTGAATTGGTTGCTGATTCCGCGCTGGTCCTGGCAGGGAGCCGCGCTGGCCAGCCTGCTCACCGACGCCGCTCTTGCCGCCGCCAGCTATTGGGTGCTGGCGCGCCTCACCCGGCGAGAAGCGCCTGCCATCATGGAACTCGCGGCCGGCTCAAACCACCCTTAACCAGGAAAGGCCCGCAGAGCAGTCGCCTGGACGGTTAGTCCCCGAGCTCCCGCAGCAGAAACACGTAATCCAGCGCGATCTCCTTCAGGTAGTCGTATCGTCCTGATGCCCCGCCGTGCCCCGCGCTCAGATTGGTGTGCAACGCCATGGTCTGTCCGTCAGCCCGCAGCGTCCGCATCCTGGCTACATACTTCGCCGGCTCCCAATACATCACCTGGCTGTCGTGCAGCGAGGTCTTCACCAGCATCGCTGGATACGCCTTCGCCGCCAGATTGTCATAGGGCGAATAGCTCAGCATGCACTCGAAGGCCTCCTTCTGGTTCGGATCGCCCCACTCTTCGTACTCCGGCACTGTCAGCGGCAACGTGGGATCGAGCATCGTGTTCATTACATCCACAAATGGAACGTGAGCGATAATGACCCGATAAAGATCCGGCCGCATATTGGCAATCGCGCCCATCAGCAACCCGCCGGCGCTGCCGCCTTCGGCTGCCACCCGGTCCCCCGCCCCATACTTCTGCGCCACCAGATGCTCCGTCACTGCGATGAAATCGGTGAACGTATTCCGCTTCTGCATCAGGCGTCCGGCATCGTGCCAGGATTTTCCCATATC
Organism: Acidobacteriaceae bacterium; assembly: GCA_035656855.1. Classification (GTDB taxonomy): domain Bacteria; phylum Acidobacteriota; class Terriglobia; order Terriglobales; family Acidobacteriaceae; genus Palsa-343. Next base: position 31,809 of record DASRRO010000186.1, read on the forward strand.
GCCGCCGCCGCGCACGTGCGCGTAGGCCAGCACGAATCCGCGATCCAGCAGACTCAGACGGTTGCTGTTGAATCCCAGCGGCAGCGAGTAGCCATACGCCCCATACCCATACACCCACAGTGGATTCTTTCCTGGCTCGCGCTGGTCCTTCCGCCATACCAGCGAAATCGGAATCTCCACTCCATCCGGAGCTTTGGCAAAAATTCGCTCCGACGCATACCGCTCCCGGTCGAATCCGCCCGGCACCTCCTGCTGCTTCAGCAGCTTCGACTCGCCCGTATCCACGTCATACTCAAACACCGACGCCGGCGTCACCAGCGATTGATAGGCGTAGCGATATTTCGTCGTCTCATAGACGCGGTTCGCATGCGGATGCGTGCTGTATACCGGCTCCGGAAACGCAATCTCCCGACCCTCCGCCATCTCCGGCCCTGCGCTCACGAACGGCCGCACCCGCACATGCTGCAGCCCTCCGCGCCGCTCCCACACCACTGCGTGCCCCGCAAACAGATCCACTTCCTCCAGCATCGCCTCAGGCCGATGAGAGATCAGCTCCGTCCAGTGCTCCCGTCCCGGCGTCTCCAGCGGCGCGGTCACCAGGCGGAAATTCCTTCCCTCATCGTTCACTCGCAGATACAACTGCCCGTTGCGATGATCGGCGTAGTACTCGATCTCATCCCGCCGAGGCTCAATCAGCCGCCACTCGCCCTGCGGATCGTTCGCCGCCAGCAGCCGCTCCTCGGTCGCGGTGTGGCTCGCGCTCTCCAGGATCAGATACAAATCATCGCGCGTCCGCCCCACGCCGATGTTGAACCGCTCGTCCTTCTCTTCATAGATCAGCACATCCTCGGTGTGCGGCGCGCTCAGCACATGCCGGAAAAGCTGAAATTGCCGCTTCTGCTCCTCGTCCTCCACGGTGTAGAACAGCGTCCGATTGTCCGCCGCCCAAACCACCGAGCCCACCCGCTGCACGCGCTCGTTCAGAACTTCACCGGTACGCAGGTCCTTCACATACATCGTGTACTGCCGGAACCCCTTGTTGTCGCACGAATACAAAAGCAGATTCTCGTCATCGGAGACCACCATCGTGCCCAGAGCCAGAAAACTCTCGTTCTCCGCCAGCCGGTTCACATCCAGCAGGATCTCCTCCTCGCCCACGGGCTCCTCCGCCGTCCCCTGTCGACGGCAAAAAATCTCATACTGCTTCCCCTGCTCCGTCCGCGAATAATACCAGTGCCTCCGGTCGCGAAACGGCACTGAGACGTCGGTCTCCTTGATGTGGCTCAGCATCTCCTCATAGAGCTGCTTCTGCAGATCCTCGGTACCGGCCATCACCGCTGCGCACCAGGCGTTCTCCGCCTCCAGATACGCCAGCACCTCGGGATTCTCTTTCTCCCGCAGCCAGGCGTATTCGTCCACCAGCGTATGGCCGTGCACCGTCCGTTCCGTATGCCGCCGCGCCGCAACCGGGGGCCGCGCACTCATCGTCTCAGCATTCATCTCGCTCTCACGACTCACTGATTCTCCCCTCACGAAAAAAGAAGCCTGCACCGCGTGCAGGCTCCCACAATTTCCTGAACCGCAAACCGTATACCCTGAGCCCTGCTTTATGGCCTGAGACCTGCTCTTCCTACTTCGCCTCGGCCTGGGCCTCGTCCAGCATCGAGTACAGCTTCGAGAAGTCCGTCACCTGCTTATACGTATGGTCGGTCACCACCCACGCGGTTGGCGTCTCGTGCACGCCCATCCGCTCGCCCAGAGCCGCATCGGCCTTCACTTCGGCCGTCAGTTTGCCCTGGGGATCCATCACGAAGGGCAGCGCCGTGCCGTGCTGCTGGGCAAACTTCTGCGTGAAATTCTGCAGATCGCTCTTTGTCTCGATGCCCGCCTGGCCGGCAAACACCGCGTTGCGGTAGTCGTCGCCCAGCTTTTTCGAGCGGGTGTCGAACCAGCGTGCGTTCACCGCCCCCTGGAAGCTCCAAACGTGCCCGGGTATCGGGTAATCGTGCCGCTCCCATGGCACGTGGTATTTCTCCACCGCCTGCATGATGACGGGGTTCTCCATCGCGCACATCGGGCATTCGAGGTCCGCGAACTCCACGATCGCCACTTTGGAACCCGGCGGCGGATGGAGAGCCGATGTGTCCTTCGGATGCAGAATGTCCTGCGCCGGTACTCCCAGCGCAATCAGAAAACCAATTCCAAAAACAAACAGCTTTCGCAATCCAACCATGCTTTCGAGTTTATCGTTTCACCCCGAAAAGCTGAAAGTCGGCCCCTGCGGCTGTCAGGCCTGCTTCTCCGCCCGCCTGGCCGCCCGCCACTTGACCGCCACGTAGCTCAGGTACACCAGATGAATGACAAACGTCGCCGCGTAGGCCAGCACCAGATGCCGATGTCCCATGTCGCCCATAACCTTATCTCCCTCCCGCCATCTGGGGTTGCCCCGGCACTGCGTCCAGCGCACGCAGAGCTTCTGCCTGCTCTGCCTTCTGCGACCGGTATTCCGATACGTACCGCAGGCTGGCCACGAAAATCCCCCACATGATCCAGCCCGCCAGATTCCACCACACCGCCGGCATCATGCTGGGATCGATTCCCGATCCGGGCGCGCCCCCAAACACCGGCGCCGGATGCTGCGTCCGCCACCACCGCGTCGACATGTAGACCAGCGGCACATCCAGATACCCGAAGATCGCCATCACCGCCGCCAGGGTTCGCATCTGCGGACCTTCTGCAAAGCGCCGCAGCAGCAGATACGCCACATAGATCAGCCACAGCACCAGCGTTGAAGTCAGCCGCGCATCCCACGTCCACCAGATGCCCCACACCGCCCGGCCCCACAGCGATCCGGTTACCAGACCGATGAGGCAGAACACCACGCCCATCTCTGCCGAGGTGACCGCCAGCGCGTCAGCCTTGATGGCCAGCTCATGGTTGCGGTTGCGCACCGCCAGATACACCAGCGAGCAGCCCAGGTTAATCGCAAAGAACAGCCCCATTCCCGCCCACGAAGGGATGTGGTAGTAAAAGATCCTCTGTACATTGCCCTGCGCAGCGTCCGCGGGCACCACGAACACCGCCACACGGAAGCCCTCCGCCAGCACTCCCAGTGTCACCGCCAGCCATAACCATCGCCACAGTTTCATACTTCCTGCCCTTCCAGCTCCTGATCGGTTCCGACCCTCGCCATTTTCAGCACCCCGAGCGCCACGGCCCCGACTAACTCGCTTACAATCCGGATTTCCGCCGCACTCCCTTGACCAGCGGGGTAACCGCGCTCCCGCCGTTATATAAAAACGTGAACCGCACTTTCACCCTGTCGGTGCTGATGCCCGAGGGAAACGCATCGTAGGGCGCCGATCGGGTAATCGCTGCCCAGGCCGCTCGATCCAGCGGCGTCTTTCCCGACCGCTGCTCCAGCTGCATATTCGACACGCTGCCGTCGGTATGCACGACGCACAGAATTCTTACCGTTCCCGGCACCGATTGCGGCGGTTGCGTCTGCGCCGGCATGAGCCCCTGCCATGTATCCTGGGTCCGCTTCTCCAGCGCCGGCCAGTAACCCTGCAGGTTCGACTGGTCCTCTGAAAACAGCCGCCCCACCACGTCCACCGTGATCGAATTCGGATCGGATTCCGGCGCCTGAGCCGCCTGAGCCCCTGCTTTATCCGCCGGGGCGGCCTGCTGCTGCGTCCACCCCACTTGCACCGCGCTCAGCATCATCGCCGTTCCCAGAACTACAGCTTTTCCATGTGTTAGCTTCATGCAATTCCCTCCCGTACCGAGTCCTTCCCGTTGCGATCCGGAGCCTTCTTTCCAGGACTTCCGTCTTGCCTCTTCCCGCATCCATCCTGAATAGGGTACAAAGGTACACCATGGCCTGGTTCACGCTCATCCTCGGCGCCTTGCTGATGGCCGTCGGCATTGGTGGACAGATCTTCGGTGTCCGCAAATCCACGCGCCTCGCTGCCGCCGATCGTCCCGCCCGCAACTGGATCCTCACCGTCGGCTCGCTCGTCGTCGGTCTCTGGATCGTCGCCTTCTCGGCCGCGCACGTCCTCCACCTGCACCACAGCGGCCATTGGTGAGGAGTCCGGCAGAAGCCACTCTTCGCCGACCGGCATTGCCGAAGACCTGCGCCTGAACGCCTGCGCTGAGCGAAGCCGAAGCAGCCACTCTTCACTCCGCATGCAGAATCACCTCAAACAGCAGCATGCAGATCGTCGTGAAGATCACATCGTAGGCCCCCAGCATCTTGATCCATAAAATGCTGTCGCCTTCGCCGGTCAAAATCGCGCTCGCTGCCATCACCATCCCCAGCAGCGCAGGAATGAAGATCGGGAAAAGAATCAGCGGCAGCAGCAGCTCGCGATTGCGCGTACGGATCGACAGCGCGGCAAAGAACACGCCGTTCACAATCAGCGACCACGTTCCCAGCGGCAGCACCAGCGCCAGCAACCATGCATTCCCCAGCGCGTGCAGGTTGTAAAACACGATGAACACCGGCGCCAGCGCGATCTCCACCGCCGTTACAAACAGGAAATTCGCCAGCGCTTTGCCCAAAAACAACGAGGCTCCCGGCGCAGGGGTCATGCGCAGCGCGTCCAGCACCTGGTTCCTCAGCTCTCGTGCCCACGCCTGATTCAGCGCGCTCACCGCTGCAAACATCGTGGCCACGCATAAGATCCCGCCCGCGATCTGCCGGCTCACCGCGCGCGTGGGATCGAACGCCAGGCTGAACAGCACCACCACCAGCAGCGCGAAGAACAGCATCGAGTTGATGGCGTCCTTGGAACGCCATTCCAGTTGCAGGTCCTTCTTCAGGTGGGTGAGAAAGTAAGCGCCTTTCATGCGCTACGCTCCTGCCGCGCCTCTTTCGTCAGATCGGCCACGGTACCCTTCGACGCCCGCAGATAATCCGCCGGGCTCAGCAGCACCTGCACTCCGCGGGTGCCCGCCGACACCGAGATCACGTCGAACAACTCCAGCGTCTCGTCCACGAACACCGGGAAATCCTTCTTCGCCCCAAACACCGTCACCCCGCCGCGTACGTAGCCCGTCAGAGGCTGCACGTCCCTGAGCGACACCATCTCCGCTTTGCGGGCTCCGGCCGCAGCCGCCAGCTTCTTAAAGTCCAGCTCGGCGTCGCCCGGAACCACAGCGAACACATGCTCCTTCTCCGAGGTCACGCACAGCAGCGTCTTAAACACCTGCTCGGGCGGCAGCCCCACCTTCTGGGCCACCACAATCGCGGAAAACTCTTCGGGATCAACCTGATACTCGCGAATCTCATACGCGATTCCCAGCGACTCCAGCAGCCGCACCGCGTTGGTCTTGTGAATGCTGCTCATCGCGCAGCCCCCGCGAGGGTCAGTCGCGCTGCCAGTCCCGCCGCTCCCTCGCGCGCGTACGGACCCTCCTCCAGCGAGGCCACCGCGCCCGCATGCAGAGTCAGCACAAAGTCCGCCAGCGGCTCGGCCAGCTCCCGCTGATGCGTAGTCAGGAGAATCGTCCTGTGCTCGCTTCGGAACGTCTCCAGCAGACGCAGCATCTGGTGCGCGCTCTGGATATCCATATTGGAGAACGGCTCATCCAGCAGCAGCAGCTCCGGCCGCGAAATCAGCACCCGCGCCAGCGACGCCCGCTGCTTCATTCCCTGCGAATACTGCCCCACCGGCCGATGCAGCGCCGGATCCAGCCCCACGCTCCGCAGTGCCTCCGCCGGAGCCACGCACTCCCGTCCGCGATACAGCTTTGCGAAGTACTCCAGATTTTCCACGCCCGTGAATTCGTCGTAAAGCATCGTCGCGTGGCTCATGTACCCGATCCGTTCCCGCGCCTGCATCGGACTCTCGGCTTGCCCCTCCGCACCGTAGATCTTTACCTTGCCGTAACTCGGCTGCAGCAGCCCGGCCAGCGTGCGCAGCAGCGTAGACTTGCCCGCCCCGTTCTCCCCCAGCACCAGGTAGCAGCGCCCGCGCTCGAATCCGACCGACACCTTGCGCAGAGCCGCAAACGTGCCGTACAGCTTCGAGACCTCGTCGAACTCCGCGATGATGCCGTTCATAGCTGCTTCCTGGCCGGTCCCAATCGCTCCGCGAACACACGACTCCCGTGGGCGCAGAAAATCCGTTTCCTACACCGTAATCCCTAAACCCTGATCCCTGTCTTATTGTCCTTTGCCGCTGGCAGGCGCGGTCATTGCCGCCGTCTGCATCGCCGCGCCCGGCTTCTGCTGAGCCGGCGCGTATTTTGACGCGCACTTGGCCTGCAGGCCCGTCGCGCGGAACACCCCATCGCGCCCGTAGTGCCCAATCGCCAGTGCCTGGCTGTTGTCCTTGAAGGTATCCGGCGGCGGCTCCTCGCCCGTGTACGCCACTTGCACCTTGCGGTCGTTCTCCACCAGCACGAACTGCGCGTGTGCGCCGTCTCGCTTGATCGAACCCGGCAGCACGCTCCCCGCCACTCGCAGGTTTCGCGTATATGCCTTGTTCCCCATCGTTTGCAGCTCCTGGATAGTGACGTAGTAGCTCTTGTTCGCTTCCACACCGGTCACCGCGAGGTACGAAATCGCCCCCAGGATAATCACCACCGCCGCCACGATCCGCACTGTCTGGCTGTTGCCGCTCTTCATAGTGACCATTGTAAGCAGTCTGTGGTCCCAGACGCATGTGACATATATCACGCAGCGCTTTTCGCGGGATTCGCCGCATCTGCCTGATTCGGCGGGTCCTGACGCTCTGCAGGACCCGCCCCGGCTCATTTTCTACTTTCCGAACACCCCCGCCGCCGCCTCCGCCACCGCCTGATCCTGCTTTCCTGACCCGCCGCTGACGCCCACGGCACCCACTACCTCGCCACCGCGCTTCAGCGGAACCCCTCCGGCAAAGATCATCACCCGCCCGTGATTGGACGCGTGGATCCCGAAGAACTGATCGCCGCTCTGGGAGTTCTCTCCCAGCGCCTTCGTCTCAATGTCAAACGCCCGTGCTGTAAACGCCTTGTTCATCGAAATGTCGATGCTTCCCAGCCACGCCCCCTCCTGCCGTTCAAACGCCACCAGGTTCGCACCGGCGTCCACCACCGCGATGTTCATCGGCTGCCCAATCTCGTTCGCCTTCTCCTGCCCCGCGCGAATTACCCGCCGCGCCTCGTCCAGACTTACACCCAAAGCTTTGCCTGCCATTGCACTCTCCTCATCGGAATTCGTTGCCGTCCTTCTATCACAGATGCGCCATCCCTCGCCCGCAGCCTCCGTGACCCACGACGCCGAACCTCGCCGCCGACCACCCTGCCCGCTCCGCCGCGAGATTTATAATCCAGAAAGACTTGCCGCACCTTTCCCACCGCAATCCGATTTCAGGCTGAATGAGGTGATCCCGTGGCAGCATCCAATCCCACTCTCGAAATTCTCAAGCCCCGCGCCGACTGGATCCTCCGTCGCAAAGCTGAAGCCGCCCGCACCGGCGACACCAACATGTCGCAGATGCACTTCGCCCGCAATGGCCTGGCCACCGAAGAAATGGCCTTTGTCGCCGAGCGGGAGAAGCTGCCGCTCGAGCTGGTCCGCGACGAAATCGCAGCCGGCCGCCTCATCATCCCCGCCAACATCAATCACCCCGAGCTGGAACCAATGGGCATCGGCATCGCCACGCGCTGCAAGGTCAACGCGAACATCGGCAATTCCGCCATCACCTCCAATATCCAGGAAGAGCTGCGCAAGCTCCACATGGCCATCCAGCATGGCGCCGACACCGTCATGGACCTCTCCACCGGCGGCGCCATCCCTGAAATCCGCGACTCCATCCTGCGCCACTCGCCCGCGCCCATCGGGACCGTCCCCATCTACGAGGCGCTGGCTCGCGTGAAGCGCCTTGAGGACCTCAACATCGACGTCTACCTCGAAGTCATCGAGGAGCAGGCGCAGCAGGGCGTTGACTATTTCACCGTCCATGCCGGAGTCCTCATCCAGTACGTTCCCATGGTGGCAAAACGTATCACCGGCATCGTCAGCCGCGGCGGCGCCATCCTCGCCCAGTGGATGACCCACCACCACAAGCAGAACTTCCTCTACGAGCACTTCGACCGCATCGTGAAGGTGATGGCGAAGTACGACGTCAGCTTCTCCCTCGGTGATGGACTCCGCCCTGGCTCGGTGGCCGACGCTTCCGACGAAGCGCAGTTCTCCGAGCTCAAAACCCTGGGCGAACTCACCTCCAAAGCCTGGGAGTCCGACGTCCAGGTCATGATCGAAGGCCCCGGCCACGTCCCCCTCGATCAGATCAAAGAGCAGGTCGACAAGGAAGTGGAGTACTGCTTCGGCGCGCCCTTCTACACCCTCGGACCGCTGGTCACCGACATTGCCCCCGGCTATGACCACATCACCTCCGCCATCGGCGCTGCTCTCATCGGCTGGCACGGCGCTTCCATGCTCTGCTACGTCACTCCCAAAGAGCACCTCGGCCTGCCCAACGAAAAGGACGTCAAGGACGGCATGATCGCCTACAAGATCGCCGCCCACGCCGCCGACATCGCCCGCCATCGCCCCGGCGCCCGCGATCGCGACGACGCCATCAGCTATGCCCGCTATACCTTCGACTGGGAGAAGCAGTTCGAACTCTCTCTCGATCCGGAAACCGCCCGCGCCATGCATGACGAGACGCTGCCTGACGATTACTACAAGGAAGCGGCGTTTTGCTCGATGTGCGGCCCGAAATTCTGCTCCATGAACTGGTCCACCAAGGTGGACGAGTTCAACAAAGCCGTTCACGGCCTGGAAAAGAAGGACCTCAGCGAGCTTGTGACCCTGCAGGCGCAGCAACTCAGCGCCAAAAAATAGCCTGGAAAATCATCCCGGCTGCCGAATATCCACAAAAAGCCGCCTCCGGGCGGCTTTTTTGTTTTCATCCTGGATACACAACCCGCAACATCTTCGTCGTATCGAACCGAAAGAGGGCAAAATTGAATACAGGAGAACGACGATGAGCACCTGGAAATTTTGGGCAGCTTTTGGAGTCGGGGTCGCCGCCGGTGCGGCTCTCGCCCTCATCTATGCGCCGCAGACCGGCGCTCGCACCCGTCGCCAGATTCGCCGCGGCTTCTCTGAAGCCGGCGACTACCTTAGCGACGCCGCCAGCAACATCACCGATACCGCCAACAAGTATGTGAAGCGCGGCAAGGAAACGATGAATGATGTCGTGGACTCCGCTCAGAACGTCGTGAGCGCGGCGAAGAAGGTCGCTTCCTTCAGCTGAACCTCCCCGCAGGATCAGAACGACGGCTTCTCGCCCTCGTGCGAGGAGCCGTCGTTCTGTGCATAAACCGTCCCGATTCTCGCAGAATCTGTCCCCACTCCGCGCAAAATCTGAAAAAATAAAGGCATGTCCACCACCGCTACCGAAGTCTTCTCTGACCGCATCGGCCGCATTGAGATTTCCGCCACCATGGCCGTCACCGCGGAGGCCGCCAAACTCCGCGCCCAGGGAGCTAAGCTCGTCGACTTCGGAGCCGGCGAGCCCCACTTCGCCACGCCGCAGCACATCAAAGACGCGGCCATCGCCGCCCTTCAGGCCAACTTCACCCGCTACACCGTCGTCTCCGGCATTCCCGAGCTGCGCCAGGCCATTGTCGAGCGCCATGCCGCCGACTTCGGCTCCAGCTACGCTCCCGACGAAGCCATTTTCACCACCGGCGGAAAGCTCGCCCTCTTTAACGCCATCCAGGCCCTCGTCGATCACGGCGACGAAGTCATCCTGCCCGTCCCCTACTGGGTCTCCTTCAAAGACATCGTGCAGTACGCCGGCGGCAAAGTCGTCTATCTCGAAACCCACGAAGCCGAAGATTTCCGCCTCACCGCCGATGCCATCGAAGCGGCCATCACGCCGAAGACCAAAGCCATCATCCTCAACTCCCCTTCGAATCCCTCCGGCGCCGTCGTCTCGCCCGCCGACCTCGAGCGCATCGTTCGCCTCGCCCACGAGCGCGGCATCTGGCTCCTGCTCGATGAGTGCTACGTCTACCTGCAATACACCGGCGCGCTGGTCAGCGGCGGCTCATTCACCGACTGCAGGGACCACCTCGTCGTCCTCGGCTCGCTCTCCAAGACCTATGCCATGACCGGCTGGCGCGCCGGCTTCGCGCTCGCGCCCAAACCGGTTATCGCCGCCATGACCAAGCTGCAGAGCCAGTCCACCTCCAGCCCCACCGCCTTCGTCCAGAAGGCCGCCATTGCCGCTCTGCGCAGCTCGCAGGACTGCGTTGCCGAGATGCGCGCCGACTACCTGAAACTCCGCGACAAGATCCTCGCGCGTCTCGCTGAGATCCCCGGCATCACCTGCACCAAACCGGAAGGCGCCTTCTACGTCTACCCGAACGTCTCAAAGTATCTCGGCAAATCCGGCGTGGCTTCCGCGATGGAGCTCTCGAAGCGCCTCCTCCACGAAGCCCACGTCGTCACGGTTCCCGGCGAAGCCTTTGGCACCAACGAGCACATCCGCCTCAGCTACGCCACCAGCCACGCCGACGTGGACGAGGGCCTTACCCGCATGAAAGCCTTCTTCGCAAAGCTATAAACGAGAATAGAGCTGGGTGCCCCACCCTTGTTCGCCCGCTGTTGGCGAACAGGGTGGGTTCCGCTATTCGTTATCCGCTGTCCGCTGCCCCTCCAGCTTCAGCACCAGCAGCGTCATATCGTCGTGCTGCGGAGC
>DASRRO010000187.1:0-30110 GCA_035656855.1 Acidobacteriaceae bacterium
TCCTCCAGCTGGTTTGCGTGGCATCCTGCTTTTGTGCGTGGCCCGACTGCCGAACTCTGGCTGGGCGACCAGGATTCGAACCTGGACAAAGTGCTCCAAAGGCACTTGACCTACCATTAGTCGATCGCCCAGTACTGAAAAACATCCGCTGATCGATCCTGAACCCCAAAATCCAGCGCCCTACTGCTCAACCATCGTCTGCCAGTATTCGTCCCGCGGCAAGGTTCTGGTCCGCAGCGATCGAATACCCGCCTTCCTGAGTCCTCTCTCGGCGGCGACGGCTGCGGTTTCGGAGCCGTAGAGCCCAAAAAGGGCCGACCCCGAGCCGGAGAGCGCCGCGTACAAGGCTGCCTCCTCCAGGTTGTCGGAGTCCGTCAGGATGCGCTTGATTGTTCCGAGAGAGGGATACTGCCGGAAGACGACCTCTTCAAAGTCGTTTTCGATCCCGGTTCGGACAAGCGCAAGAAGCGGATTCTCTCCCGACTTCCCGGCCAGGCCTTCGCGTAATGCGGAGACACCGGAGGAGTGCGTGCCATCCCCGGCGGATTGCGCCTCCGGAGGCCCCGGCGCAAGCACCGAGGCGAAAGCTCGACTCAACGTCAATAGTTTATCGGACGGGGAGGGGGTGGTCAATGCGGGTTCCGACAGGGGATGGAGCGCGTCCCAGTCGCGATAGGCCTGGGGGGTGGAGACGCCGATCTCGGGCAGGGCCAGGACACATGCGGTGACAGGCAGGTCAGACAGGGGGGAGACCTGTTCCCCACGGCCGCTGCCGAGGACAGTTCCGCCAACCAGGAAGAGAGGCACATCGGAGCCGACTTCGGCGGCAATGCGCAGCCGGTCCGGATCGGCCAGAGGGGCGATGCCGTGGCGGGCCAGTTCCCGCTCGAGTCCGAGGAGGGCCGCGACAGCATTCGCGGAACCGGCGCCGATTCCGCCCTGGACAGGGAGGCGCTTGTCGATATGAACGCGGACGGAGGCGCTGGTGTTCAGGGCCGGCAGCGCACGGTCGACCATCTTCCAGACGGTGTTGCGAGCATCGAGCGGCACGCCCTCGTGATTGCTGGTTATGTGGATCGAGGTTGCGGGGGCCGGGTCTGCCTCGACGGTCAGCCGATCATGGGCCGCGAGGGTCTGATAGCACGTAGCCAGCGCGTGAAACCCATCTGCACGGGGCGGGCCTATGGCCAGCCCCAGATTGATCTTGCAGAACGAGCGGACAGTCGTGGGCATCGCTAGAGGATATAGCGAGACAGATCCTGGTTTTTCACGATGCTGGCGACCATCTGGCGAACGTACTCCGGATCGATCACCATGACCTTTTCCGTGCCATTGGCGGTTTCGCGCTCAATGACGGGCAGCGGCGCGGTTGTGCCTTCGCCGACGGCAGCCAGTTCGACGACGGTTCCACCCTCCTTGGCTTCACCTTTCTGCGAAGCGCGCGTCAGATCGGGGGCGAGGAAGCTGATCTCGTCCAGTACTTTCTCCATGATGGTGTGCAGGCGACGTGCGCCGATGTTCTCGGTGCCTTCGTTCACACGGAAGGCGAACTGCGCCATCTCCTCGATCGCCTCGGGCGTGAACTCCAGCTTCAGCCCTTCGGTTTCGAGCAGCGCGGTATATTGGCGGACCAGAGACGATTTGGGTTCGGTGAGGATGCGAACGAAGTCCTCGACGGTGAGCGACTGCAGCTCCACGCGAATGGGGAAGCGGCCCTGCAACTCGGGGATGAGGTCGCTGGGCTTGGAGACATGGAACGCTCCTGCCGCGATGAAGAGGATGAAATCCGTGCGGACCATCCCGTACCGGGTATTGACAGTGGTGCCTTCGACGATGGGCAGGATGTCGCGCTGCACGCCTTCGCGCGAGACGTCCGGGCCGTGACCCCCTTCGCGCCCGGCGATCTTATCGATCTCATCGAGGAAGACGATACCAGAGGTCTCCACGCGCTCAACGGCCAAACGCGTGACCTGATCCATGTCGATGAGGCGCCCCTCTTCTTCCTGGACGAGGTATTCAAAGGCGTCAGCCACCTTCATTTTCCGCTTGCGGGTGCGCTGGCCAAAGATGTTTGGCAGCATGTCCCTGAGGTTGACGTCCATCTCCTCGACACCCTGGTTGGAGATGATCTCGAAGGAAGGCGAATTCCGTTCGCGGACGTCGATTTCGACCATGCGGTCGTCGAGCTTGCCTTCACGGAACTGCTGGCGGAGCTTTTCGCGGGTACGGTGATGCGAGTCGCCGCCAGGAGGCGGAAGGGTGATGGTGTTGCCGTCGACCTGCGCGGCAAATCCCGGCGTGTTTGGCGACGCGGCCTGGCCCGCGGGCGCCGACTGCTGGGCAGGGGGCGGCAGCAGCACATCGAGGAGCCGCTCTTCGGCGTTCATCTCGGCGCGATCTTCCACCTCCTCGAGTTTTTCCTCGCGCACCATATCGATGGCGATCTCGACCAGGTCTCGCACGATGGAATCGACATCGCGGCCGACGTAGCCGACCTCAGTGAATTTCGAGGCTTCGATCTTGAGAAAGGGCGAGTTGGTCAGCTTGGCCAGGCGGCGCGCGATCTCAGTTTTGCCGACGCCGGTGGGCCCGATCATGATGATGTTTTTAGGCATGATCTCGTCGGCCAGCTCGGGCGAGAGCTTCTGCCGCCGCATGCGGTTGCGCAGGGCGACGGCCACAGCGCGCTTGGCGGCCTTCTGGCCGACAACGTATTTGTCCAGCTCCGCGACAATCTCGCGCGGAGTCAGCTCATCGAGCGACAATTCCTGGTCTTCCGCCGTACCTGGTAAATAAATGGCCATCCTGCGGCTCCCTGCTATGCGTGCAGCTCTTCGATTGTGATCTTGTCGTTGGTGTAAATGCAGATTTGTCCGGCGATGCGGAGAGCTTTTTCGGCGATATCGTGCGCGGAAAGCTCGGTGTTTTCCATCAGCGCCTTCGCCGCGGCCAGCGCGTACGATCCGCCGCTGCCGATGGCGGCGATGCCTTCATCCGGCTCGATCACGTCTCCTGAACCGCTGATGAGAAAGGTCTGACTCAGGTCTGCGACGACGAGCAGGGCCTCCAGACTACGCAGCATCTTGTCGGTGCGCCAGTCCTTCGCCAGCTCCACGGCGGAGCGTCCCAGATTGCCCGCATACTGTTCCAGCTTGTTCTCGAAGCGGCTGAATAACGAGAAGGCATCAGCGGTGGAGCCCGCGAATCCGGCCAGAATCTTGTCCTGGTAGAGGCGCCGGATCTTCCGGGCGCTGTGCTTGAAGACGGCTTCGCCCATGGTCACCTGGCCGTCGGCGGCCATGACCACGCTGCTGCCGCGACGCACGCAAATCACTGTAGTGGACCGGATCCGCGGACCATTGCCGGTCCGTCCCGAAGATTGCGTTCTGACGGAAAAACGACCGCCCGAAGCGGCCGTTTCTGCATGCCTGCGATTCACCATGTCTTTTCTGAGTATAGCGCAGCTACCAGTAACTCCCCGGCCGCGCAATAACGCAATGGAGGGCCCGCGATTCCGAACATTCTGAGCTATCCTGCAGTTAATCAGCACCTCATTTCCCCGGCTATTCGGAGTCCTGGATGTTGCCCCCTTCGCTGCGCGATGCCCACGTGATAGGGACGGTTGCGGCTGTGGTTCTTTGCGTGGGAGGCGTGGCGACCTACCTGGTCCTGCGGCGGCGTCCGACTCCAGAGGAGATTGAGCGGGAGCGGCGCGCGGAGCTGGTTCGGTCGGGACGCATCATGGACGGGACGATTCTCGACATATCGGAGTTCGAGGCGGTCCCGGCTGCGGATCGGCGGGCTGAAATTCATTTCATCCTCTACAAGTACGAGATTGGCGGGGTGGCCTACGAATGTTCTCAGGATGTTTCGGCCCTGCGCGATCTTGTGAATCCGGCGGAGCTCCGGCTGGGGTTCCCCTGCTCAGTCCGCTACGATATCCATCGGCCGGAGAACAGCATTGTGGTAGCGGAAAACTGGAGTGGACTGCGCAACACGGCGCAGTCGGTTCCAACGCGGCCTCCGGCCGGGCGCAAATCCCGGAATTCGGCGCCAGCCCAGTCCACCCGTCCGGGGCAGACCATCTAGACTGAACGAGTATGCACGTTCACGGCGCGAACACACGAGCCACGCAGAAGGTGCTGCGCCTTTCCCTGATCGCCACCCTCGCCTATGTGCTGCTCACGCTGTTTGCGGGTCTGCGGGCCCACTCGCTGGCGCTGATTTCGGAAGCCGGCCATAATGCTTCCGACGCTCTGGCGCTGGTCCTGTCTTTTGTGGCCGTCTGGTTTCACACCCGGCCTGCCACCGACCGCAAGACCTTTGGCTACCAGCGCGCCGGCGTGCTGGCGGCGTTTCTGAACGCGACGGCGCTGATTGTTATTGCCGCCTGGATCGGGTTCGAAGCGATTCGGCGCTTTAGCCATGCCGAGCCGGTCCAGCCGAAACTGATGATGGTTGTGGCGGCAGCCGGAGTGCTGATGAACGGCATCATTGCCACCCTGCTGTGGCGAGTCAGCCACGACGTAAACATCCGCAGCGTGTTCATCCACATGCTGGGCGACACGCTCTCAACGGCAGCGGTGATCGCGGGCGGAGCGGTGATTCTGTTCACCGGCCGCACCTGGGTGGATCCGGCCCTTTCGCTCGGGATTGCGGCTCTGATCCTTTGGTCTTCACTGGCGATCGTCCGCGAGACCCTCAATATTCTTCTGGAAGGTACGCCGCGCGGCATTTCTCTGGAGGAGATCCGCACCACGCTGACAGCGATTGCAGGCGTTGAAGACGTGCACGATCTGCATGTCTGGAGCCTGGGCTCCAACACCCACGCTCTCTCGAGCCATGTCACTATTGCGGATATCCCGCCTTCGGAGAGCACCAGGATCCTGACCGACATTAATTTTGTGCTGCGGGAGCGCTTTCGGATTCACCACACCACATTGCAGTTCGAGCATGTGATCTGCGAGGTAGCTCACGGCTGCCTGACGATCATCGAAGAGCCCGAACATCATCATCATTCTCACGGGCACGCGCACTAAGACCATTCAGCGCGATGAAGCGGCGGCGTTGCCTCGAAGGCAGAAATATTCCGGGGCTCGTCGGGGAAATATTCCCCAGCAAGGCAGAAGAAACCTCCCAGGGTGACACGGAAAAACTGCCGGGCCGAGGCAGCCCTCAGGCCGACAAGGCTGGCCGGCCGGCGAAGGTGCGGGTGGGCAGGAATACGCGAATACAGGCACCGGAAAGCTCCGGAGCATCACTCCGCCCGATATGAATCGAGCCTCCGTGCTTCTGCACGATGCCCATGCTGACCCAGAGACCGAGGCCGGTGCCCTTCGCGCCCTTGGTGGTGAAGAATGGCTGAAAGAGCCGGGAGACGGTTTCTGGCGGAATGCCCGGGCCGCTGTCTGCAATTTCGATCAGGGCGCCGACTCCCTGGAGTTCTCCGGCCTCGGCCGGTTGGACGCGGATACGGATTCGTCCCTGCGGGCTGGAGGCGTCCATCGCATTCACAATCAGGTTGGTGAGAACCTGCCGCAGTTCGGCGGGGAATCCTTCAACCGTGAGAGAATCCACAATCTCGGTTTCGACACGGACGCGCTGATGCTGCAGGCGCCGGTCAAGCAACAGAAGCACGCCATCGATCAGCTCGCGCAGCTGTATTTCGATGGGCGCCCGAGGCTCGCGGTAGAGGCTCAGCATGGTCCGGCTGATCTGCATGGTGCGTCCCAGCTCCTGCTGGGCCAGGCGCAGGTACTCTGCTCGCCTTTCGGAATCGGTTTCCTGTTCGAGCAGAAAATGCAGATTGGCGACCGAATCCAGAGGGTTATGGATCTCATGGGCGATGCTTGCCGCCAGGCGACCGGCGACCGCCAGCTTTTCTGACGCGACAAGAGCTGACTGCATCTGCCGCTCTTCGGTTACGTCCCGGAAGACCAGCACGACTCCGATCATGTCACCAGTGTCGCCGATGATCGGCGCAGCACTGTCATCGATTACCGATTCGCGCCCATCGCGGGCAATCAGGACAGTGTGATTGGCCAGGCCGATCACTTTGCGCAGGCGGCGCACTTTCACCACCGGATCTTCAGCTGCCTGGCGGGTTTCTTCGTGGATGATGCGGAAGACGGTCTGCAGCGATTTTTTCCGCCCTTCGGACAGGCTCCAGCCGGTCAGCTTCTCGGCGACCGCATTCATAAATGTCACCTGGCCCTCTATATCGCAGGCGATGACAGCGTCCCCGATGGACTCCAGAGTCGTCTGGAACCACTGTTGGCTTTCGTAGAGTTCCTCCGAACGGGTTGTAATCTCAGCGATCCGCAGGAGATAGCTGGCGGAAACGGCATGGACATGATGGCGAGTAAAGAACGCCAGGATAGCGCCAACGAGAAGAAAGGACACCAGAAGCGAAAGCAGTTCCTGGCGCTGCAGGGCGCGCGCGTGATGGTAGCGCTCTTCGCGCAGGTTCGACTCATGCAGCTGCATCGCTTTTGCGACTGTGCGAATTCCGTCCATCATCGCTTTGCCGCGCTGGTTCATTCCCGCGGCGTTGAGAGCGGCCGCATTCTGATGGAGAACGGCGTCCGCGAAACCCAGCCACTGACTATAGAGGCCCTGCAGGTCGATCAGCCGCGCCATCTGCCCGGGGTCGGCGGCGAGCATTTGCCGCAAATCCCCAAACCGTCTCTGGATGGGGCCAGCGGCGGCTTTCCAGGGCGCGAGCATGACGGGATCGCCGGTGAGCTGAAATCCGCGGAGTCCGGTCTCCTGATCGATGAACAGGTTTTGCAGCTCCTGCAGCTGGGCAGTGATCTGATCGCTGTGGTCCAGTTCGCCCTGGGCGCGCGCCGTGACCTGAATCTGCCAAAGGAGGAAGCTCCCCAAAATAAGCAACAGCAGGATCGGGAATGCCACCAACTGGCGGAGCGTCCGATTGAAGGCCAGTGGTTTCACGAGAGCTGTCCCACCGGCGAACCTTCAGACCTCAGCATCAGGCGCAGTTTTTCCAAAAGCTCAAGCGGGCCTTCGCCTTTCAGCAGGGTGATGTCGACCAGGTGCACCACCTCCGGCGGCAAGTTGATATACGCGGACAACAGCAAAATGGGGACGCTGGGGCGTTCCCGGCGCATGGTCTCGGCGACCGCTCGACCGTCCATCTCCGGCATGTAGTAGTCGAGCACAACACCGTCGACCGCCTGTTTCCGAAAGAGCGCTAACCCGGCCGGCCCGTCGATGGCTGTGAGAACGTGATAGCCCGCCCGCTCCAGGACGGCCCTCCGGATCTGCAGTCCGAGCGCTTCGTCATCAATACAGAGAATGGTCGGCACGCACAAGAATCCTGATCACTGTCAGGCCCGGACACAATTCTGCATACTCGTTGGGGCGGGGCCGCTGGTGTTTACTGGAACATCAATGGCGGGAGTATAGCACTCGAAACCCGTTCCAAACCATAGACAGAAAAGGTGAATATTCCAACCGGAACTGCCATTGCATTCGTCCAGGAGCCCCATCCGGGCCCGTACGAAATTAACAGAAGTTTTGCATTCTCTTTGCCCAGCTGCGGTAGCCTGAGCACGACTGAACTGAAAGGACCTCCTCGCCTGTGAGCCAGACCGTCTTTGTGCTGGAAGATGACGCAGATATTGCCCGGCTGATCCAGCATCATCTGGAGGCCGCGGGCTTTGCAGCCCGGATTTATGCCAGCCCCGCCAGCCTTGTTCCTGACGCCGAACGCCAGGCCCCGGCGCTTTTTCTGCTGGACATCATGGTGCCAGGAGGGGACGGGCTTGACGTTTGCCGGCGCCTGCGCAATCACCCGGCCCTGAGTGCTGTGCCGATTATCTTTGTGACGGCCCGCGCGGGAGAAAATGACCGCGTTCTGGGGCTGGAACTGGGCGCCGACGACTACATCACCAAGCCCTTTGCCCCCCGCGAGCTACTGGCTCGGGTCAAGGCGGTGCTGCGGCGCTTCGAACGTCCCTCCACACCCTCCACCATCGTATTTGAAGACGTGGAGATTGATGCCAGCGCGATGCAGTTGAAGGTCCGGGGCAATCTCACCACCACCACCGCCACAGAATTTCGCCTGCTCGACTACCTGGCTCGGCATCCCGGCCGCGTGTTCAGCCGCGATCACCTGCTGGACGCAGTCTGGGGCGATGCGCGCTTTGTCACTCCACGTTCCGTTGACGTTTATGTTCGCCGTATCCGGGAAAAGATCGAAACCGATCCGGAAAACCCACGCTATCTGAAGACCGTCCGCGGCGCCGGCTACCGTTTCGAGATTCCCAAGGCGGCAGAACGCGCCGCCAGCTAAGATTGCAGGAATGACGATCCTGGAACTGCTGCAGCAGGAGTTTGCCGAAGAGAGCGCCAGTACACGGCGGATCCTCGAGCGCGTGCCCGAAGCCAGCTTCGCCTGGAAGCCCCATGCAAAATCAATGACCCTGGGACGACTCGCCTCCCACGTGTCCGATCTGCCTAACCGCTGCGTCACGATTGCCACGACTGAGACTTTCGTCCGCAACCCCGGCACCGCTCCCTTCCAGGCCGGATCCGCGGATGAATTGCTGGCTCACTTCGACGAAGCTGCCGCGGCGGCCAAAGCTACGCTGACCGGCCTGCGCGAGGATCAGCTTTCCGCCGTCTGGACCCTGAAGTTCGGCGAGCAGACAATGGCCGCGCTGCCGCGTGGCCTGGCGTTCCGCCGCGTCTTCCTGAATCACCTGGTTCATCACCGGGGGCAACTGAGTGTGTACCTGCGTCTGCTGGATGTTCCGGTGCCGGGGATGTACGGCCCTTCGGCCGACGACGCTCGCTGATTTGGCCCAGCATCGCCTTCCGGGGCGACAGCAGGCGATAATGAACGCAACAAAGATCGCAACCAGGATGGCTGCGTGACCGGCAGAATTTTTTCCAAATTGCTTTTCTCGTTTGTTCTGGTGCTGTGCATCGGAACTGCGATCCTCGACTTTTCCTTTCGCAACATCGTCGAGCACTCTCTGCACGAGCAAGCTCGGCTCTCTTCACTTGGCGCGATGGAGCAGACGGCGGCGCTGCACATGTTGCGGCGCGATCTGCTTATTGCCTCCCTGATCTCCCTGGTGATGGCCTCGCTCGTGTCCGCATTCCTTGCCCGAAGAATCGCCGTTCGTCTGCGGCGCATCGTGGCCTTCTCGAATCGGATCGCCGCAGGGGATTTCACCGCGCGCATTGAAGAGGATGCCAACGACGAGATCGGCGAAGTAGCCCTGGCACTTGATGCCACAGCCGGCCGCCTCGAGCAGTCGTTTCACGCTCTGCAAAGCAAACAGCGCGAGCTGGCGGCCCTGCTGGATTCCATGCAGGAAGCTGTCATCGCGGTGAACGGAGCGGGGCAGGTGAGCTGGTCGAATGCGGTCATGCAGCGCATCGCGCCCGGAGCGGTGCGAGCCGGCAAAGCTCTGGTGGTGAGCGTTCGCGATCCGGAGATTCTGCATTGCGTGGAGACCGCCCTGCGGGAGCGCCGCATCGTTTCCGGACGCGCGATTTCCGTGGTGCCCGGCCGCACTTACGAAGTGAGCGCTGCTCCCACGCCCGACGGTGGATCGGTGGCGGTCCTGCATGACGTGACCGAAATCGAGCGCGCCGAGAAAATGCGCCGCGACTTCATCGCCAACGTATCCCACGAACTTCGCACGCCGCTCACCTCCATCTCCGGCTACGTGGAAACTCTGCTCGAAGATGAGATGGAACTGCCGGACCATGCCCGCGAATTCATGTCCATCATCATGAAGAATGCGCGCCGTGTAAACCGGCTGACAGAAGACCTGCTCGCCCTCGCGCAGGTGGAGTCCGGCGAGCACAAACCGAAGGTGCAGCCGGTCCGGGCGTCCGCGCTCGTGCACGACGCAATCGAGTTGCTCGCCGGCATGACGGTCGAGTCGGGGGTCTCGCTCGAAGCCGGGGAGAGAACGGATGCGTTTGTGCTCGCGGATGTCGACGCCATGACTCAGGTGTTCGGGAATCTCATCGAAAACTCCATGAAATACGGTGCCTCCGGACACCGGGTACTGGTGGGCGCGCGACCCGTCGAGAACGCCGTCGAGTTTTATGTTCAGGACTTCGGTCAGGGTATAGCTTCGGAACATCTGGACCGCATCTTTGAGCGCTTCTACCGGGTTGACAAGGCACGCTCCCGCGAATCGGGCGGCACAGGTCTGGGTCTGGCGATCGTGAAGCACATCGTGCTCGCACATCGCGGGACGATCCGCGTCGAGAGCGAGCTCGGCGCCGGAGCCACGTTTTTCTTCACCCTGCCGATGGCGACGGTTGAGCCCGTCGGAGAACCCGAAGAGCCCGGCGCTGAAGTCGAAATCCGCTGACTCCAGACGAAACCCACTACAATGAACCATGCCCTCCAGGACCGTCCACGCCGTCTGTTCGCACGACTGCCCCGACTCCTGCGGAGTGCTGATCACCATCGACGAGAGCGGGCGGGCGACTCGACTGCGTGGCGACCCGGCGCATCCGGTTACCCGCGGTTTTCTTTGCGGCAAGGTGGCGAAATATCTGGATCGCGTCTACTCGCCCGATCGCCTGCTGTATCCCATGCGCCGCCGCCCGGGCGTTCCCAAGGGTCCCCTGCCGTGGCGGCATGAGGCGGAGTTCTTCGAGCGGATCTCATGGGACCAGGCCCTGGATGCGATCTCGATCCGTCTGGCTGCGGTTGCGGATGACTTTGGCCCGGAATCAATCCTGCCCTATTCCTATGCCGGCACGATTGGCGTGCTCGGATACGGTTCCATGGACCGCCGCTTCTTTCACCGGCTGGGCGCCTCGCAGCTGGCGCGAACGATTTGCTCTGAAACCGGCGGACAGGCGCTCAAGGCTGTCTACGGCCAGAAGCTCGGTACCGACACCGAGGCATTCCGGTATGCGAAGCTGATCCTCGCCTGGGCCGCCAACATTCACGGGAACAACATTCATCTTTGGCCGTTCGTCGAAGAGGCACGCCGCAATGGCGCCCAACTGGTTGTTATCGACCCGTACGCGACGCGGACAGCGCGTGCCGCCGACTGGCACATCCCCATCCGCCCCGGGACTGACTCAGCGTTGGCGCTCGGAATGATGCATATCCTGATTCGGGACCTCCTTTATGACGAGGACTATGTCACCCGCTGGACCTGTGGGTTCGAGTCGCTTCGGGAAAGGGCAGCTGATTATCCGCCGGAGCGGGTCGCTGCGATCACGGGAATTCCAAAAGCCGATGTGGAGCGTCTCGCCCGCATGTACGGGACCACGGCCCCTGCGGTCATTCGCCTGAATTACGGGGTGCAGCGGAGCGACAACGGCGGCGCGGCTGTCCGTGCGATCGCCATGCTGCCCGCGCTTACCGGAGCGTGGAAGCAATATGGTGGGGGACTCCAGCTCTCCACCAGCGGCGCGTTTGGCTGGGACAGAGAAGTTCTGGAACGGCCTGACCTGATGCTGAGCAGCCCGCTCGGCCGCCCGACCCGTGTAGTGAATATGTCAACGCTTGGCGAAGCGCTCACGGAACTGCGCGATCCAGCCGTCCATGCCCTTTTCGTCTACAACTCCAATCCCGCAGCGGTGGCTCCCGATCAAGCGCACGTTCTGCGCGGGCTTTCGCGCACCGACCTCTTCACGGTGGTTCACGAGCAGTTTTTCACCGATACAGCCGACTACGCTGACATCGTGCTGCCGGCCACCACTTTTCTGGAGCACAAAGACGTCCAGGGCGCCTATGGCCACTACTACGTCCAGCTTTCCGAGCAGGCGATCGCCCCGCTGGGCGAAGCACGCTCGAACGTCTGGCTTTTTTCGCAACTGGGGCAGCGGATGGGCTTTCCCGAGCCCTGCTTCCGCGATACGCCGGACGATCTTATCGCGCAGGCACTGGGGGCTTCGGAACCCGACCAGCAGCATCCCTGGCTGGCCGGGATCACGCCCGAGACGCTCGCCAGCGCCGGGGGCATGCAGCGGCTTCGCTTCTGCGGGGATCAGAACAACCAGCGCTTCCTTCCATTTGCCGAAGGCCCGTTTGCCACGCCCAGTGGCAAAATCGAGTTCTATTCCGATGCGCTGGCCGCCGAGGGGGTCGATCCTCTGCCCGCCTTTGAGCCCGCACCGGAGTCGCGACACACCGCCGCGCGCGAGCGATACCCGCTGGAGTTCCTGCCCCGGAAGGCGGATAACTACATGAACTCCACTTTCCCCAATCTGCCCGGGCATCAGGAAATGGAAGCCGCTTACAACGGCGTTCTTGAAATCCACACTGAGGATGCTGCCGCCCGCGGCATTGCGGAGGACGATACTGTCGAAGTCTTCAACGATCGCGGCAGCCTCCGGCTGCGCGCTCACGTCAACGGTGCCGTCCAGCCTGGAGTGGTGGCCGCGCGCCTGAACTGGAACAAACTTTCGGCCGGCGGCCACAACGTGAACCTTCTCACGTCGCAGCGTCTCAATGACCTTGGCGGCGGACCGGTTTTCTATTCGGTGCTCGTGGATGTTCGCAGAGCAGCCACCTCTGCCGCCGGGGTGCTCTGATCTTCGGTAAACTGTTGCAAATTTCCCCCAGGCAGTTTCTGTCGCCATCGCCGCTGCACGGGGAGAGAAACGGAGAGAGGCAGCCTGACGATGGCGCGCAGGAATCAGCCACACGCGCTGCCCTGTGGAGTGCAACGTTCAGCCCGGGATTGGCATCGCCGCGCCTTGGTTTTGCGCTGATATAATCGCCTTTTCCCAAAGATTGGCCCGATTTTGAGCAGTGAGGGTGTGCTTATTTTTCCCGTGAACTCCTGGAGCGCTGGCTCCCCGCACGTAATCAGCAGGAAATGGCGCCGGCTCCTGGGCCGCTCCCTGATGTTGATTCTCCTTCTGGCCCCGGTCGCGCCGGGTTCGCCGTTGTTGGCTCAGGAGGAACAGGGACAGGCTGCTGCGGCTCCTGCCAGCCAGCAAAAGATCATCGAGATTCGGGTGATCGGTGCCCGCCGCATTCCCCGGGAAACGGTCCTGGCGCGCATGTTCAGCCGCGTCGGCGAGCCGTTCGACCCCCTCACGATCGAGCGCGACTTCAACTCGCTCTGGAACACCGGCTATTTCGAGGACGTCCGTATCGAGAAAGAGGACACACCCCAGGGGACCATCCTGGACGTGTACGTGCGCGAGAAACCGACGATTCGTGACATCACTTACAAGGGGCTGAACTCGGTCACCCAGTCCGATGTGCTTGACCGGTTCAAGAAGGAGAAGGTCGGCCTTTCCGTGGAAAGCCAGTACGATCCGGCGCGGATTGCGCGTGCCGTCACAGTCATCAGGGAAATGCTGGCCGAGCACGGTCACCAGTTCGCGATCGTACGTCCCGAGGTCAAAGACATCCCGCCCGCTTCGGTGCAACTGATCTTCAACGTAAAGGAAGGGCCGACGGTCAAGGTGGGCAAGATCACCTTTAGCGGAAACCGCCATGTCAGCTCTCTTACACTGCGTGAGGCGATGCGCAACCTGCGGCCCGTGGGCATACCGCATTCCATCATTCTCGAGAATTTGTTTGCGCGCACCTACGACGCCAGCAAGCTCGAGGAAGACTCTGAGCGCGTTCGACTGGCCTATGAGGATCGCGGCTACCTGCGGGCCGCTGTCGGCGAGCCGGAGACGCACATCCGGAATGAGGGCGGCCTCTCGATGATCACGTTCCGGCCGCGCAAGGGCAAGCGCATCGACATCCACATGAGCATTGAGGAAGGCGAGCGCTACCGTCTGGCGGCCATTAAGTTCACCGGCAATATCGGGCAGGCAAATCCCAGAGCGCTGCGCGGCATCTTCAACATCAAAGACGGCTCAACCTTCAATGCCACCGCCTTCCGCAAAGGCCTCGACAACCTGCGCAAGGCTTACAGCCAGGACGGCTACATCGACTTCAGTGCTATCCCGACGCCTTCCTTCGACGACGCCAGTCACAGCGTCACGTGGACAATCGACTGCGACGAAGGGAAGCAATTCACCGTCTCGCGCATCGAGTTCCAGGGCAATACCGTTACCCGCGACTTCGTCATCCGCCGCGAGTTGCTCCTGCAGGAGGGCCAGGTCTACAACAGCCACCTCTGGGAAATGAGTCTCCTGCGCCTGAACCAGCTGCAGTACTTCAATGAGCTGAAGGTCGATCAGGACTCCGAGACGCACCAAAACACGGAAGCCGGGACGGTGGACCTCCTGCTCAAAGTGCAGGAAAAGGGCAAGAATTCCATTGGCCTCAACGGCGGCGTCAGCGGTCTGTCGGGAGCTTTCCTCGGCCTCAACTACCAGACCAATAACTTCCTTGGACTGGGTGAAACCCTCAGCGTCCAGGCGAATGCTGGCAGTCTGAACCGGCAATTGATGTTCGCTTTCAACGAACCGTATGTTCGGAACAGGCCGCTCAATCTGGGATTCCAGGTCTTTGACAGCAAGACCGACTACAACGCCTCCAAGAGCTATTCGCTCAACGGCGCCAGCGCGAACGAGAGCTCAGCCATCTCGTCGTTGCTGCAGAACTACAACCAGGGGCGCAAAGGTTTCACCCTCTCCGCCAGCTATCCGCTCCGGCACTTCAGCCTCTTTGGCTTCTCACGCGTCGGCGCCACATATTCCTGGGACAGTTCTACGGTGCGTGCCTTCAGCCAGGCATCGAGCAACCTGTTCCAGACTTTGGCGTTCCGCAGCGGCATTCAAGGCCAGAACGCACTGGAAGGCATCATCACCAGTTCGGCGATGTTCAGCTACAACTCCAGCAACATCGACAGCAATTACCTGCCGCACGCCGGCGAGTCGCTGGCGGCTACGGTGCAGATCGCCGGCATATGGGGCAGCGTCCGGTACATCCGCCCGGTGGTCGAATACAAGCGCTTCACGCCGATGAAGGGCTTTTGGTTCAATAAGCAGGGGCGCAACACTCTGGGAATGCGCATGCAGGCTATTTACGTCAGAGGATTCGGCGGCGACGTAGCTCCGCCGTTCGATCGCCCCTCGGCTGGCGGCGAGCAGGATATCCGCGGCTTCGACGTGCGGACCGTGACGCCTTACGGGTTCGTTCCCACCCGGGTGATGTACGCGCTGACCAATCCCGACGGGAGCACGGTGCCCCGGGATCCAACCAATCCGAGCCTGGGACCGATCGAGGTGCCCCTGCCCGTCTATGGCATTGCGACCATTGGTGGCGATACCAGTTTCACCGGTAATCTGCAGTACATGATTCCGATCTATGGGCGCACCGTTGGCTTTAACCTCTTCGACGATTTCGGTGTGGATATGGCGTTGGACAACGGTCAGCTGCGCCAGAGCCCCGAAGGTATCGACGCGTTGAATTCACCGCTTTACGGCTGCCCCAATTACATCAATGGAACATGCCAGGGGGGCCAGCAGATTCGCTTTAGTTCAACGATCGATCCCATTCGCGGAACGAACTATGTGCCGCGTGATTCGGTCGGTGGCGAGCTCGACGTGATGATGCCGATTATCAACGCGCCGTTTCGGATCTATTACGCAGTCAATCCGCTGAAGCTCTTCACTACGTTCAAGCGCCAGGACCTGATTACCCGCAGCATGTTCCCTGCCGGGGGCGCGGGCGACTACTCCTATGCCCAGGCGGAAGAGCTGTACAACGGCTCGTACATTCTGCGGGAGCCCAGCAAGACGTTTCGCCTGACTGTGGCGACGACATTCTGACCGCGGTAGCGCAAGGCGCCGCGGGCAGGGTTCTTGCCCCGGACCGTAACCCCCTTTGGAGCCGGGATTTGTTTGACGGCTCCTGCACCGGGCCCTATAATTTGCCCAAGTTCCTGAGAGTTTCTCTCTGTCCGCATCTTTGCCCGCCGGGCGGAACTCAAGTGCCCGGATCTGCTCCGGCGAAGCCAGGTAGCCGGGATGGGAGAGAGCGAGAATGCGGGCCAAGCCACCCAGGAAACCCAAGGAGTTTGTGAATTCCATGAAGCGTTCGTTCTCACTCGTTTGTGTGCTCGCGTCCGGATTGGGCGTCGTAGCCGTTGCCCAGGCCTCTCCGGCGAAACCGGACTCAACCGCCGCTGCTGCCTCAGTTCCCGTCACGGGCGCCACAAAAGTTGCCGTGATCAATTTCCAGCAGGCCGTCGGCCAAACCAACGAGTTTCAGCGCGACCTTGCCGATCTCCGCAAGAAGTACGAACCCCGTGAACAGCAGCTCCAGCAGCAGAATACCGAAATCGATAGCCTGAAGAAGCAGCTTCAGGATGCCGGTACCAAAATCAGCGACGTGGATCGCCAGACCAAGCTGCGCAGTATCGACGACAAGACCAAGAGCCTGCAACGCTCCGCCGAGGATCTTAAAAACGACGAACAGACCGACGGCCAGGAGACCTTCCAGCAGGTAGGCCAGAAGGTTTACGATGTAATGGTGTCTTATGCCCAGCAGCAGGGCTTTGGCTTGGTGCTCGACGCCAGCCAGCAGAACAGCGGCGTTCTGTGGCCTTCTCCGCAGTCGGACATCACCAAACCGGTGGTCGAGGCCTACAATGTCAAAGCTGGCATTCCAGCTCCGGCATCCGTTCCGTCGGCTCCTGCCCCGCACGCCGGTGGCACCCCGGGTGGGGCCAGGACCACTCCCCGGACCACGACGCCGCACTGATTCGGAACTCAAGTTACCTGAGCTGTGAGAGCGGCCTTCCTTAATCGGAAGGCCGCTTCTTAGCCTGCATCAATGTGGAAATCTTTGTGGAAGACTTCCAGCCTGCCGATCGCCTCTCCGAGGAGTCTGAGCGTTCGATGAAATCCAAGCCGCGCCAGTCTCGAAATCTTCCTTATTATTCAATCAGTTAGATTGCCCACGGCGCCTGCTGCCGGATCAGGCCGCCTTTTGGGCAACCTTTTCGATTTTCCACAGCAGAGGATCAATGCATCGTGAATGGCTCAGCAGGCCTACGCGCTCTTTTAGCGCACAATCCCCCGCTCTGACTTCTCGATAAACTCCATCAGATATCGGATGTCCTCCGATTCTGCGGCTTCGGACCGCAGTTTCTCGAGTGCCTGGCTGGTGTTCATCTTCGCGGTGAAAAGCAAACGAAAGGCGCGATGGAGGGCGCGGATCCGCGCGTCGTCAAAACCTCGACGCTTCAGACCTACTTTGTTGATTCCGAAGGGATGCGTCTCACGCGTGGCCGAGGTCAGGGAAAACGGTGGGACGTCCTGCGTGATCACTGTTCCCCCGCCGATATACGCGTGGCGTCCAATCCGGCAAAACTGATGGACCGGACATAAGGCTCCGACGGTCGCGTAATCTTCCACGATCACATGGCCCGCGAGCGTTGCGCTATTCGCCAGAATGCATTGATCGCCGATCACGCTGTCATGGCCTATATGGGCGTACGCCATGATCAGGCAGCCGCTGCCGATCACGGTGGTACCACCGCCGCCGGTCGTCCCCCGTGAGATCGTGACGCATTCGCGAATCGAGTTGTCGTCTCCCAGCGTGACCCCGGTGGATTCGCCGCGATACTTCAGGTCCTGCGGCGACACGCCAACGCAGGCAAAGGAGAAAAAGCGGTTCCGTGCGCCCGCCTGCAGACGGCCGTCCAGAACAACATTCGAAACCAGTTCGCATTCCTCGCCGAGAACCACTTCCGCTCCCACCATGCACCAGGGTCCCACCTCGCAGGACTCGGGAATGATCGCGCCGGACGCGACGATGGCCGTGGAATGGATACTCACTCCTGGATCCCCTGTTCGGCCCCCGGCTTCGCTTCCTCGCTTTTCGCCGCCTCAGGTATGCGCGGAACCAGAGCGCACATGACCGTCGCTTCACAAGCCAGTTTGCCGTCTACCAGGGCATGGCCTTCCAGTTTGGCCACGCGCGGCTTCCAGTGGAGCACATTCACCTCGAGGCGGAGCTGATCGCCGGGGACAACCGGCCGGCGAAACCGGGCCCGCTCGATGCCGGTAAAGACCATCAGCTTGTTATGCGGATCAGGGACCTCCGGCATGAGCAGCACGCCGCCTGCCTGCGCGATCGCTTCCACCACCAGCGCCCCCGGCATAATTGGATAACCCGGAAAATGCCCCTGGAAGAAAGGCTCATTGATGGTGACGCTTTTGAGGGCGACGATGCGCTTCTTCCGCTCGATCTCGATCACGCGGTCGATCAGCAGAAAAGGATAGCGGTGCGGCAGGATCCCCATGATTTCGGTGATCTCCAGCACCTGGCGCCCTTCGAGAATGCAGGTTTCTTTTTCCATAAGCAGCAGCGCCGATTATAAATCGCCCGTTCTCCTTATCTCAGCGCCAGCAGCGCCAGCGCCAGTGCCACCGGCATCACGATCGCACCCACTTTCAAAAACGACCAGCCGGTAATCTCCGCGTCCTCGCGCCGCAAGGCAATCAGCCAAAGAATGGTAGCGAGCGAGCCCGTCACCGAAAGATTCGGTCCCAGGTCCACGCCGATCAATACTGCCTCAGCCAGGGGTCCATGATGCCCCATCTGACGCAGAGCCGTTCCCGTGGCAAGGCCTGCTGGCAGATTGTTCATGACATTGGAGAGCAGGCCGACAGCAAATCCGCCGGTAAACCGGCCCCACCCATTGTGCATCGAGGCCATCCAGGCAATGCCCGCGCGGGTCATCCGCATCAGGCCCGATCGGTTCAGCGCCTCGACAATCATGAACAGGCCCGCGACCAGAGGCAGCACGCTCCACGAGACATTGCGAATCGCGTTCTTCGGCGCACTGCGATCGCAAATCGCCACCAGCGCGAGCGCCACGATACCCACTGCACACGTCGGTGCGCCGAGCGCAATGCCGAACCCGGAGGAGACCAGCAGCACCACCGCAGCAACGCCGATTGCCGCCACAGCCATCCATCCAGCGGGCTGCAGCCGGTACGGTTCCTCAACCGGAGCCGTCCGTTGCCGCAGCGGCTCCCGGCAGATCGCACGCAGGCAGAAGAAGGTCGCTCCTATGGACACGACGGACGGCAGCAGGAAGATTGCCAGCCACTGCCCCAAAGTAGGCAGTTGGCGGTCAAAAACAACCAGGTTCGCCGGATTCGAGATGGGCAGAAGAAAACTGGCGGCATTCGCAATCAAGGCACATGCCAGCAGGTGTGGCCTGGGTTCGACCCTGGCGCGCCGCACTGCCGCGAGAACCGCCGGCGTCATCACCACCGCGGTTGCATCGTTGGAAAGCAGCGCCGTGACCATGATCCCTGCGCCGTAAATCCAGAGGAAGAGGCGCGCTGACGATCCCCGCGCATGGTGTACG
Organism: Acidobacteriaceae bacterium; assembly: GCA_035656855.1. Taxonomy (GTDB): domain Bacteria; phylum Acidobacteriota; class Terriglobia; order Terriglobales; family Acidobacteriaceae; genus Palsa-343. The sequence continues at coordinate 19,260 of DASRRO010000187.1, forward strand.
GCAATGTCGGCCACCCAGTCGAAGACGCCTTCCTCTCTGGCCAGTTCGGCCAGCAACATCATCCCCGTAAGAAAGAGATACACGTCCACACCGTGGAGGACGGCCTGTTTCGCTCCTTCCAGGGACAGCAGGCGGGTGGCGACAAGCAGGAGCGCGCCGCCGCAGATCCAGACGTATTCGGGAATGCCCCGCGGGCGCGCCAGCATAAGCGCGAGGCTCGCAAGGGAAATGGTCCAGATCAGAGCGATGGACATGTGTCAGATTGAACAGCAATCAGTATGCGACAGTTGGATGCGCCCGCTCTACACTGGAGCGAGGCTGCCCGCTCTCCGATCCAAGTGGCTCCCGATTTGGGCGCGCCGGCCAGGAGTTTCTGTATGTCCATTGCTGAGCGACTCTATTACAAAGATTCGTTCCTCAGGTGCTTCACGGCCGTTGTCACCGATGTGCGCGAGTTGGCCAGCAGCCAGGGCGAATCCGTCTGGCAACTTGCCTTCGACCGCACCGCCTTTTACCCGGACAGCGGCGGACAGCCGTGCGATTCCGGCCTGATCCGCGCCACTTCTCCGGGTGGCGTTACGCTGGAGATTCCGGTCGAATCCGTCGAAGAAGACGAACACGGGCAGGTCTGGCATGTCACCCGCAAGCCGCTTTCCACCGGTACTCACATCGAAGGGGAACTCGCCTGGGAGCGCCGCTTCGATCACATGCAGCAGCACACCGGCCAGCATCTGCTGTCGGCCGTCTTCCTCCGCGAGTTGAATGCCTTCACTGTCTCCTTCCATCTCGGAGAGAAAAGCTCCACTATCGACCTCACCGGAACGCCCCTTGCCCAGCACAGTCTCGAGCGAATTGAACGGGTGGCGAACGAGCTGATCGCGGAAGATCGCGCCGTCTCTGTTCGCTGCGTTACGCGCGATGAGGCCGAATCGATGCTGGCCAATGGCGCGTTGCGAAAGCTCCCGGATCGCTCCGGCGACCTCCGCCTCATTGAAATCGCCGGCATTGAAGATAACGCCTGTGGCGGCACCCATGTCCGCTCCACCGGCCAGATCGGGGGAATGTTGCTGCGCGGTGCCGAAAAAGTGAGCCGCGGCGTCCGCGTGGAATTCGTCTGCGGACTGCGGGCGATTCAGACCGCCCGCGCCGATGCGGCCATCCTTGCGAAGGCCACAGCCTCTCTGTCCGTCGGGACCCCGGATATTCCGGCGGCCATTGAGCGCCTGAAGACGGAAGTGAAGAATGGCGCGAAAGAGCGCATGGACCTGCGAGAACACCTCGCCGACTATCATGCCGCGCGGCTCGCTGTGGAAGTTCCGATTACCGAGGGGTTGCGGCTTGTGGACCGCGTATGGAAAGACCGCGATGCCGGCTACGTGAAGCTTCTTGCCACCCGGCTCACCACCGCGGCTCCTTCCTCAGTCGCGATTTTCTGCTCGGAAAGTGGCGGAACCGTCTCACTCTATTTTGCGCGCAGCCTCGATCTCAGCTTCGACTGCGGACGAATCCTCAAGGATACCCTCTCTCAGCTTGGCCTTCGTGGTGGAGGCTCCGCCGATCTCGCCCAGGGAGAAGTACCGTCCGCGCAGGCGCCGGCGTTACGGGCTTCCCTCGCCGACGCAGTGCACGCCGCAATCGCGAGACCTTCCTGAGCCGAGCCCACAGGAAGCAGGCCCGCTGGTGGGCTTCGCCACAGCATAGTAAAATCGGAGTTGTTTCCCGCCTCGTGGGGCTATAGCTCAGCTGGGAGAGCGCATCGTTCGCAACGATGAGGTCGTCGGTTCGATCCCGACTAGCTCCACCAATCATTCCATAGCTTACGCGGACTCAGTCCGGAACCGACCGATTTTCCGAATTCGGCCAGGGTCGTTTGACGGCTACGCCCGGAGCAGTAGTGCGCGCGCGCCAATCAAAGAGGTCCCTCCTTCGCTTTCTGGTTCGAAAGCAAGCGACATGACGAAGAGTCCGTCAACGACCAAATAGGACTTTGCTGCGAGGAATCGGCTCGGCCTGATGCAATGTTCCCTGCGGTGATACGATAGAAATTCGTCTAACAGTCATGATTTGATCTGTATTGACTCGTATTTCAGCTCAACCCTCATTCAAAGGCCGTTTCCCGGCTTTCGGCCCACCATTACGGAGGCACCTGTGAATCGGTTCTTCGATGGCGCGCGACCTTCTGTTGCCGTCTCTGTTGCATTCCTCAGCGGAGCCGTATTGATGGCGTCGCTGTTCGCGACAGCACCACCGGCGTCAGCTCAAGCCTCCTCCAGCCTGTCGGGGGTGGTGACGGATCCATCGGGCGCCGCCGTTGCCGGTGCCAGCGTGGACGTGAGAGACGTGAACACCGGTGCGGATCGCAACGCAGTGACCACTCCGTCGGGTCAGTACGTTGTCCCTTCCCTGCCCGTAGGCGACTATGCCATCACCGCCCGCCATGAGGGATTTACCGACCAGGTACGCACAGGGATTCATCTGGTCGTGGGACAGGACGCCACAGTCAATCTGCAGCTGCCGGTCGGGGGCGTGCGGCAGCAGATCACGGTCGATGCCGATGCGGCCGCGGTCAGCCTGACGACCACAGATATCTCGGGGCTCGTGGCCGAACGGCAGGTGAAGGATCTGCCGTTGAATGGACGGAGCTACGATGAGCTGCTGATGCTGAACCCGGGAGTCGTCAACTACACGGCAGAAAAAGCGGGTGGGATCGGCGTCTCCAATTCGACCGTCGGTAACAACTTTTCAGTTTCGGGCAATCGCCCGCAGCAAAATCTGTTTCTGCTGAACGGAATTGAATTCACCGGAGCAGCCGAGAACAACATGCAGCCCGGCGGAACCAGCCAGGAGATGCTCGGGGTCGACGCAGTCCGCGAGTTCAATATCCTGCGCGACTCCTATGATGCCGAGTATGGCAAACGGCCCGGGGCACAGGTACTGATCGTCACCCAGGGTGGCGCCAACCAGGTGCACGGCTCGGCCTTCGAGTTCCTGCGAAACAGCGCGCTCGATGCCCGGAACTACTTCAACAAGGGAACCGTGCCGCCGTTCCAGCGCAACCAGTTCGGCGCATCGCTCGGTGGGCCAATCCAGCGCAACAAGACGTTCGCCTTCGGGAACTACGAGGGTTTCCGGCAGCACCTGCATCAGGCCGGCGTGGCGCTTGTCCCAGACGCGAATGCACGCGCCGGGCTGCTGCCCTGCAAACTGGTGACGCCGGCGCCGAATCCTTGTCCGGCGTCAGGCATGGTCAACGTGGGAGTGGCCTCATCGGTCGTGCCTCTGCTCAATCTCTGGCCGCTGCCCGCTGCCGATTCAGCGGATTTCGGAGGCATTGCCGAGGTCTTCAACAGCCCGCTGCAGACGATTCGCGACGACTTTGGCACGGTACGGATCGATCGTGACTTTGCCAGCCACGACGCCCTGACCGGCGTCTACACCATTGACGACAGCAGCGATGTGACGCCGACCAGCGCCAATCTCTACAGCACGGATCTTGAAACCCTCCGCGAACAGGTCCTGAGCCTCGAGGAGACGCACATCTTTTCACCCAGCCTGCTGAACGTGGCGCGCGTCGGGTATTCGCGGGCTGCCTACTTCTATACCGGCGAGCCGACTCCAGGGACACCGGCGGCAAGCGTCGGCAGCTTTGTCGTCGGTAAGCCGGTCGGTACAGTTGTCGTCGGCGGGAGCGCCGCGGCCAACCCTGCTGCGCAAGTGAGCCAGGCTGGAAGTAATACGGGCAGCGACCTGCACATCGCGCGCAACCTCTATACGGTTGAGGATCGGATGACGCTGACGAAGGGGCGACACGACCTCAGCGCCGGCATCTGGCTGCAGCCGCTCCAGGCCAACGAGGATCTCGCGTTGACGCAGTTTGGGCAGGCTACGTTCACCGGGCTGCAGCAGTTTCTGCAGGGCACAGTCGGAACCTTCCTCTACGATCCGGCGCCGACCGAGATGAACTGGCGTTCGCTGCTGGGCGCCTGGTATGTGCAGGACGTGATCCGCGCCACGCCGAAGCTGACCGTTTCACTGGGTTTCCGCGACGAATTTACGACTGGCTGGAACGAGGCGCACGGTCGGGCAGCCAGCTTCGTCTTCAGCAACGGCATCATTCAAACCGCACCTCACATTGGCGATTCGGCTTTCACCCAGAACAACGCAAAGTTTCTGCCCGAGCCGCGCATCGGCTTAGCGTGGAGTCCGCTCGGCCCGCGGACGGTTGTGCGGGCCGGGTTTGGTCTCTACAACGATCTGCAGGACGCGCTCGGCTATCGCATGGATCAGAACGCGCCCTTCAACCCGTCGTACGGCATCGCCAATCTCCCTGTTTCCGAGCTTCCCTTGCCGATTGCGCCGGTGCCGGCAAAGGCGAAGATCGCGCCCGCGGGAGTTCAGCCGGACATGGACACGCCGACGCTGATCTCCTGGTCGCTGCGCGTGGAGCAGGAGCTGTCGCCCAACACGGTGTTCACTCTCGGCTACATCGGCTCGCACGGGTATCACGAGATCGTGAGCCTCGACGATAACGAGCCGACGCCGACGGTCTGTCCTTCGGCTCCGTGCCCTGCTTCCTATCCAGCCAACTTCGCCGCAGCGCTCGCGGGTTCTCCGGTTCCGGCCGGCGCGTCCTACATTCCGGCGGGAACGCCGTTGGCGAATCCAGCGCTGGGCGCAGCGTGGGCCTGGTTCTCGCGGGGCTCCAGCTCTTACGACGGGCTGGAGGCAGATCTCAACCATCGGCTAAGCCACGATCTGGCGTTGCGCGGTGTTTATACCTGGTCGAAGGCGCTGGACGACGGAGACTCGCTGAATGCGACTGCGTCGGGCAACGCGCCAGGATTGGTCTCCAATCCCTTCGACACGCGAGCAGATTGGGGACCGGCGACTTACGACGTGCGCAACGTTGCGACGATCAATGCGGTTTACCATCTGCCGTTCGGGCGGAACGAGCGCTTCCTGAGCGGTGCAGGTCGAGTGACGAACGGCCTGATTGGCGGATGGACGGCTAACTCCATCGTGACGCTGCAGTCCGGATTTCCCTTCACTCCGCAGCTCAGCTACAACCCTTCGAACAACGGCGACACCAAAAACCCGGTTCGACCGTTTGCAAACTCGAGCTTCACGGGCAAGGTGATCGTGGGCAAGCCGAGCGAGTGGTTCAATCCGGCGGCCTTTCTGGCGCCGCCTGCGAGCAGCGGTTTCCAGGGAAACCTGGGACGCGATTCGCTGACCGGTCCTGGACTCGGGGAATGGGATTACTCCATGTTCAAGGACACGTCGCTGCACGAGCGGATGCGGCTGCAGCTGCGAGCGGAGTTCTTCAACATCCTGAACCACTCGAACTTCAACACGCCGAACCTGGTGGTGTTCACGCCTTCAGGCGTTTCGCCGACTGCGGGTGTGATCACGAGCACGTCGACGACATCGCGGCAGATCCAGCTGGCGACGAAGCTGCTGTGGTGAGCGATTAACCGGGAGGCCAGTGCATCTGACGTCCGCCGAGCAGGTGGAGGTGCAGATGATCGACGGTCTGTCCGCCTTCAGGTCCTGTGCTGATGACGACGCGATAGCCTTTGCCGAGGCCTTGCTCACGGGCGATCGCAGCAGCGGTCGTCAGAATATGGCCCAGAAGAGCTTCGTCGGCAGATTGCGCATCGGCAAGTGAGGCGAGGTGCTTCTTCGGAATCACCAGAATGTGCTTTGGCGCCTTCGGGTCGATGTCGTGGAAGGCGAAGACCGCTTCGTCTTCAAAGACCTTCTTCGACGGGATCTGGCCGGCGACGATTTTGCAGAAGAGGCAGTCCACGACGGATCTCCTGATCAGAAGCGGAAGTAAATGCCGGCTGTTGGCTCGGAGGTGTTGCGCCAGGCGTTGGTGGTCAGGTTCGGCTGGCCGAAGTCAGGAGCCTTGTAGAAGAGGCCTCGATATTCGACGCGAAGGCCGAAGTACGAAGTCAGGAGAGGGACATTCACGCCAGCTCCATAGTTGATGCCGGGTCGCGCCTGCCAGGCGACGTTCTGGCCGCCGTTGAGGGAGGGCGAGAAGATGACCGCGCTGGCTCCGGCGACGGCGAAGGGCTGAATGCCGGCGATGGTGTGCGGGCCGTGCACATAGTACGAGCCGTTGAACTCGTGCTGGTTGTGCTGGATGCCGAAGACCTGGCCGGTGTAGTACTCGGTGTAGCGCGAGTATCCATAGCCGACTTCGTAGCCGAGCCACCAGTGGTAGCTGTGGCGGAAGTAAGCGGCAGCGCCGGCGGATTTGCTGGTCCGGTCGGAGATGCCGTTGCCGCTGGCGGTGGAGGTGAACTGGTAGAACCCGTCGAACGAGAGGTCATTGTTCGTCAGGGCTTTTTGGGCCTGGGCAGCGGAACTGAGCATCAGCCCGGCGAGTGAAGCCAGGCACAAGCAGGCAAGCTTACGAACCACCATTCGGAAGGGAAACCTCCTGTTCCATAGTAATGGTCGCGTGGGAAAACGGACACTCCGGGCGCCGAGTTTAGGGGTACCCCCCCGGGGGGGGGTGGTAGCTTTTCAGCGAAGTACCTTGTTTGCCGGTAAGTATAGTTTTCGTTTGAGGGCTGCAAACGGAAACTACCGGGAAACAGGGTACGTTTTTGGAGGCTCCAAAGCAGGGTGCGGGGTCCAGGGTGCAGGGTGCAGACGGAAAACACGGTAGTTATTTGGGGGCTCCAAAAGGGCAGAGTTGAGAACGTGGAATTTGGCTCCCTCTCCCTCCCACCCTGTTGGCAACGACGGCCGACAAGGATCTGGCGCCGGGTTCCGGGGACCCGCGACGTGAGGCACCCGAATGTTTCGCTCAGGTACTTCGGCAAGTTGGCAAAGAACTGATGGCTCCCGGAGGGAGCGTGGTCCTGGGACCGGCGGAGGCTGATCCGGGGAACGGGTGCAAATGAAAAGGACCCGCTTTGGCGAGTCCTCCTGGATCAGGTTCCGAAACTAGTTTGACTGGGTGCGGAGCGCGAAGCAAGAAGAATCGGCGATCCGAGGACACGTTGGTAATGGGCAGGGCTACTCCGGGCACAAGCGCGATTCTCGTAGTTGATTCTCCCGGCGGAATCAATTGCGGTCCTCCCAGGGCTGATACTTCCGGGTGTCGACCAGCCAGAGTCTACGCGGGGAAATGGCCTCAACGAGCGCACTGCCTGTATGCGCCAACGGAGCCTGCGCGATCGTAAGATCAGTGCCCTCCCCGGCACTCACCAAATGGCTCAGGAACAGGCCGATGTGCGCGCCGAACTGGGCTTCCACCTCGACTGCAAGACGGCGGAGCTGCTCGCGCAGGGCTGGAGCGCTGAAGCCGCGCGTCGCGAAGCCGAGCGCCAGTTTGGAAACATCCTTGCCGTGCAACGGGCAGGCGAGCGCATAGGAGAGCACATGGAACGCCGACGCCGCATCAGCGACTACTCCGCCGAGTGGTTACAGGACACGCGCTATACCCTTCGCACCCTGCGCACCCGCGATCCTCGCGATCTCCAGAAGCCTCGACCCAACCCTCTTTCCTTCGATCACGGCGCTGTCCGCGGGTTTTCGCAGGAGTGCCGTGCAGCCAGCGCAGATCGCGGCCCTCGTCAGCCTGCTTGGAGGCATTGCGATTTTTCTCGCGGTGGTAGGGCTACTCGGCCTGGTTGCCTACGCGGTCACCCAAAGAACACGCGAGATCGCGATCCGCCTTGCCCTGGGTGCGAGCCGACAGGAAATCTTCGCTTCGATCCTGCGGCGTTTTGCCTGGCCCATTGCAACCGGCCTCCTGCTGGGCACGGCGGCAACGGCGGCGCTCTCCCAGGTCATTCGGCGTGGGCTCTTCGGTATCAGCGGACTCGATCCGGCCAGCTATGCGGGCGCGATCCTGCTCCTGCTTGTCGTGTTCACTGCGGCTCCCCTTATTCCCATCCGACGCGCCTTCCGGCTTGACGTGGCCCGCATCCTGCAAGTGGATTGAATCCTCGGACCGACAGCAATCCACACAATCGCCGGCGGGTGCATCTTTGCGGAAGTCACTCACTGAGCGCCGTCACCGGTTTTGTGGACGTGTCCCTGCCCTATCGCCGGCCACACGGAACATTCAGCTCAGGGGCGCTGCGAATCGGTGGCGAAGCCACCGAAGGAATCTCAGGCGTTGCCTCGGGCCGCACCATTCACGGCTAGAAATGTCTGTAATCCCGACAAACCAACCCCTCTCAGTGAGTGACTCGGGCTGGAGTCGTCAACCCAAAACGGATGCGTATCCCTACTGACGCAGCTTATCGTCCATCTCGCGGGGCGTCATGGATGAACTTAGGAATGAGATTGATTACCCCCATACGCCTTTTTGAGCGGATTGATCTTATGGCTGAGGCGAGGTCTTGTTCTTACGCAGCGCGAGCGGCAAGAACGCGTCAATTTCGTCGTCGGAAAACGTGAATTCGCCACGTTTCAGTCGCTCGTCGGCGATCTTGTAGGCCTTGGGAGAAGTGCTGGGAGTGACTTTATATGCTGCCGTGATCTGCAGAGTGAGCATATCCAAGGACCTCTGAAGATCTGAAACGGTGGGACTGGTAGCGCTGCAATGGGCGATTAGAAGGAGGAACTGTTCGCGAATCCAGAGAAGTTCCTTTGCCGCAGCGCGATGCTGGACTTCCTTTCCGGCTGGATCGAAGCTCGCTTGCCAGATAACGAAGCAGATTGATGCAGCCGCCAGAACCGCGGTGAGGATCATCGCCCACGTGGGCCTTAGGGACGCAGCGATGACTGCGGCCACTGTTGTGGCTGCGGCCAGACAAATATTGCCGACGTTCATCCAGAACACGACATCAGCCCATAGTTCGCGCTCGACCTCGTGGGTCTTGTGACTATAGACCGCCCGGCCATAAAGTTCGCGAGCGCATGCCAGGATCGCCGGGAGATCTCCCGCCGGCGTCACGAAAGTAAACCAGCCAGCATGCCGCTGGTTGAGAAGTCTGGCACCGGCAGAAGGCGATATAGCGCGCGGAACTGGCAGCCGAAGATCTTCTGCCACTCATCAATCGCTAGGCTTGCCTGGTCGTCGCCTTCAAATTGGCATGCTCTTAGCGCGCGACTGTAAGCGGAGAGACATTTGCTTTGCCAACCCCCAGCTGGTATCCACTCCTCTATTCCGGCTGGCCGCACGACCCCATCTTGCGAGTATTGATACGCATAGCTAAAGAAATCGCGAATCATCCAATCGTGCCAAAACAGTGTCTCTTGGCTCTTGTATTGCCATTGATCTACAAAGAGGATCGCGAGTGTTTCTAGGCAGATTGAGCGGATTTCGACATTGCATTCACGCTTCCACGCTTTCAGCATTTTCACGAGCTGTGTGGCCTTCTGGAAGCTGCGTCCATCGACGGCGTTGAGCCAGTTGATCTCAGCGGCGGGATTCGTATGCCCCCAACGGCCGCCATCTTTCGTATGCGCGTTGAGGAATGACCCATTTGGGAGACGGAACACCGGACACACTTCGAACTCGTAAGTGTCGAATGGAACCTTGACGACTGGACCGTCGCCTCGAACGTCAGTCGTGGGAAAGCGGTCGAGCAGGTCGTACTTAACTTCCTGCAAGAGCGCGGATTGTTTATGGCTGGCGAGGGAGTTGAACCGAGAGAACTGTGCGTCGGGGAGAACAAAAATCATGTCCACATCAGTGCGCGGCTTAGCGGCAGTGCCTTTTCCGTAAGAACCTACAATGACGTAGCATCGCGGGTCGAAGTCGGCACCTGGATACCAAACGGAAAACAGTTTTCTAGCTATTCGGTCTGCTTTCCCGATTGCATCCATTCTGACTGGATCAGACAGCTCCAACTCATTCAAAAATCTCGTGAAATGGGGAATCACATAATGCCACATTTGCCACCTGCATCTCGCTCGCGATGCATTGAGCGGGTGCCACTCATATTTTCGTCATAACGCCATAATTATACACCATCTAGATGCTATTAGTTTTCGACCACAAGATGTGGGGGACTCAAGTTGTCGACCAATGACCGTCCGGACCGAATTCGTTGGCTATCGAGGTAAATCGGGACCTGGTGCCGACGTCCTTTGGCGGTCCATCGGGGATGATTTCGAAAGGGCCGTAGGTGGTTGGCTCAAACCTCAGGTTTAGAGATCATGCTGCTGGTCGGCAATAGGAGAGCACTCGACGAGCGCAAAATCGCCAACTCACTCACTGAGTGCCGTCACCAAGGTTTGCGGTCATGGCCCTGCCGTACCGCCAGCCACACGAAACATTCGGCCCTAAGGGTCTCTCTGGCCCCTGTCACCTGCCCCCAGCCGCCGAGTATGCACTTTTCCCCGCCTCTGTGGAAATCCTGTCAAGCCCCCTCCGCCCCTGACTCAAGTAACAATCTTTGATACAAAAGCACTTCCTTGCCAAAATCCCCGCTCCAAAATTGGCAGGAAACCCGGCTAAAACGACATACTAAAAATAGGCGGATATAACCCAAAAAAGGCCGGCGCTCGGACCGACAGCAATCCACACAATCGCAGTTGGGGCATCAACGCCGAGTCACTCATGGAACCTGGATCGGCGCCGCGCAGTCGGCATGTCGCCAGCTTTCGGCACCGGAAGGCTTCCGAGCCGGATTGCCGGTTCGAGCTGAAGCCGCGAGAGGGACTGTGGCTGGCAGGGAGATGGGGGTCGAGGCGACGCAGGTCCCCTGGTCCCTGAGGCATCCCGATGGCCAGGCCATCGAGCAGAATCTGCAGTTTGCGGGTGAGCGGTTCCCGTTTACCTGGCCATGTCGCCGCCTGGGGGCGGATTTTCGCCATTCGGCCCTGCGGGATTCCCCTTTCGTTGCAGGATGCCTATGCTCGAAGCTGGTAAAG
>DASRRO010000188.1:0-6610 GCA_035656855.1 Acidobacteriaceae bacterium
ACGCCCAGCAGCACCAGCCCCCATGGCAACTGTTGTCGCAAAATGCCGTTAATCACCGTCGCCATCAGCCGCGCCTGCGGAGCCGCAGCCTTTTCACTGCCGATCCCCTCAATCCACTGCACGGCAATCGTCTTCGTTTGCGGATCGTACAAATACTTCCCATCCGCCAGCTCGTGCGACCCCAGAGCGTTCAGCAGAATGTAGTGGTCTCCCTCGAGCGTCGCTACGGTCTTCTGCCCCTGGCCCGGTTCAGTCACGCGAAATTCCTTCCGCGTAAACGTCCCCTGGTTCTGCACCCCGTCATGCGCCGCGGAAATATCCCACGTCTTATTCATCGCGTGGAACTCTTCAAATCCGCGATTCATCGCATTCAGAGTCACGCCCACCGCAAACGTTGACACGCACACGCCGATCATCAGTGCCAGTTGCTGCTTCCATGGCGTCGCTCCCACCAGATAGCCCGTCTTCAGGTCCTGCGATGTATCCCCCGCATTCGCTGACGCGATGCACACCACGCCGCCCACCGTAATCGCCAGCGCTCCAAACGCCGGAGCTGTCCAGCCCTTTACCAGAAACACCGCCGCCGTCGCCATCAGCGTCGCAATCGTCATCCCGCTGATCGGATTCGCCGAGCTCCCGATCAGTCCTACAATTCTCGACGACACCGTTACAAATAAGAATCCAAACACCACAATCAGCAGCGACGCCGCCAGGTTCGCCACCATCCCTGTCTGCGCTCCCGGCACCGGCTTCAGCGTCAGGAACACCCACATCAGCACCACCAGCAGCACGCTCCCGCCCAGCACGACGGACATCGGAATATCCCGATCCGTTCGCTCGCTCGTCGCTGCCGCGCCCTTGCCCTTGCGCAGATTCCCCATCCCCGCCTTCAGCGCGTTCACGATGGTCGGCAGCGTCTTGAACAGCGTAATCAGCCCCGATGCAGCCACCGCCCCCGCCCCCATCGGACGCACATAGGCCGACCACATCTCCCCCGGCGACATCTGCGCCACCGGCTTCACCGCCGGATACAGCGGCCCCGTCAGATGTGACCCGAAGAAGTAAATCGCCGGCATCAGTACCAGCCAGCTGAAGACGCCGCCCGCAAACATCGTTCCCGCCACGCGCGCCCCGATGATGTACCCCACGCCCAGGTACTCGGGCACCGCATCCACGCGCAATGATGCGCCCTTCATGATGTGCTGCCGTCCCCAGTTCGGCTGGTAGTCTGGCTGATCCGGCCACGCGCCCAGCAGATCGCTGTTTTGAAACAGCGCGTACAAGGCCCCCAAACCCAGACCCAGAAACACACGGCTCGCGAACGATCCGCCCCGCTCTCCGGCCAGCAACACATCGGCGCAGGCCGTGCCCTCGGGATACGTCAGGTTCCCGTGTTCCTCCACAATCAGCTGCCGCCGCAGCGGAATCATGAACAGCAGCCCCAGCCATCCGCCCAGCATCGCCAGCACAAAGATACGGAAGTATTCGAGGTCGAATCCCAGGAAGATCAGCGCCGGCAGAGTGAAGATCACGCCCGCTGCAATCGACTGCCCGGCGTTCCCCGTCGTCTGGACAATATTGTTTTCGAGGATGGACGCCCGCCCCAGCGCCCGCAGCACGCTGATCGAGAGCACCGCGATCGGAATCGACGCCGCCACCGTCAGCCCCGCTTCGATGCCGACATATACCGTCACCCCGCCGAAGATCAGCCCGAAAATGCACCCCAGCAAAATCGCACGAAACGTTAGCTCCGGCCGCGTCTCAGTTGCCGGAACATACGGCTGAAAGCTCCCTGCGGATGGCTTAATTTCTGGTGTGGTCGACAAGGTGGAACCTCCGGATGCCTTCGGGGAAGCCTGAGTGTATCAGCGCAGCCGCTGAGGTCGCGAGATAACGAACGCGAGCCGCTCTCGATCTTCTGTGGTCAATCCCTCTGGCCTGCGAGACCGCTTCTACCTCTCCCTGTATCCAGCAACCTTGTTCCCTGTAACCTGTCTCATGCGCAAGCTCCTCGCCTACGGAGCCATCTATGTTCTTTGGGGCGGTTCCTTCCTCGCTATCCGCGAGATCGTTCTCACCGCCGCTATCCCGCCCTTTTTCGCAGCGGCCGTTCGCTTCCTGGTCGCCGGCTTCGCGCTCCTCCTCTGGAGTCGCCTCACCGCTCCTCTCCAGATCAGCGCTCAGCAGCTTCTCTCCGCGTCGGCCCTCGGCTTCATCATGTTTACCTGCGATTACGCCAGTCTCTTCTGGGGCGAAACTCGCGTCGCCTCCGGTCTGGCCGCCGTAGTTTTCGCCATGATCCCGGTCTGGATCTTCGCCGGTGAGCTGTTCATCCTCCGCACCCAGCGCGCCACCGCAATCGCCACGGCCGGCGTCGTCCTGGGCTTTGCCGGAGTCGTCCTGCTCTCCGTTCGCTCAGGCTCCGGGGCCGCCCACACCTCAACACTTGCTGTTCTGGTCATGGTCGCCGGCACTCTCTGCTGGTCCGTCGGAACCCTCTGGTCCCGTCACCTGCCGCTGCCGCGTCCCCAGCGCGCCAACGCCGGCCTGCAGATGTTCACCGGCGGCTTCTTTCTCCTTCTGGCCGCCGCAGCAACTGGCGAACTCCACCATCTGCCGCCATCACCCGTCCTCTTCAGTACCCGCGTGCTCGTCAGCCTCGGGTATTTGATCGTGGCGGCTTCGATCGTGAGCTATACCGCCTACGTCTGGCTGCTCACGCACGATTCCCCGACCCGCGTCTCCAGCTATGCCTACATCAATCCGGTCTTTGCGCTGTTTTTGGGAGCTACAGTCGCCGGCGAACACCTCACACCGCTCCAGATCGCCGGAGCCGTCCTCGTCCTCGCCGGTGTTTTCGCGACCTTAATGGGAAAACAAAAGGCCGCGGCGCCTTCGCCGCAGCCTTCGATCCATAGCAATTCCGTTACACGTTGACTGGCGCGCAGCGCGTTCGCCTGGACGGCGAGTCTTCACGCGTAAATCCCCCGCTGCTTGATCGTGAACGCCACCCGATCGATGGCCAGCATATACGCCGCGATCCGGTTATTCACCGCATGCGCCTCCGCATACCGCGTCACGTCGTCGAAGCTCTCCACCAGGATCGCTTCCATCCGCTCGTTCACTTCCGATTCCTTCCAGAAGTAGCCCTGCCGGTCCTGCACCCACTCGAAGTACGACGCCGTCACTCCGCCCGAATTCGCCAGAATGTCCGGAATGATGAACACCTTCTTGTCGGCCAGAATCTCGTCAGCGACCGCCGTCGTCGGCCCGTTCGCGCCTTCGCACACAATGCGCGCCTTGATCCGCTCTGCATTGCGGCTGGTGATCACGTTCTCCGTCGCCGCCGGAATCAGAATCTCGCAGTCCGCTGTCAGCAGATCCGCAGTCGGCATTGGCTCCGCGCCACGGAATCCGAGCACTGTTCCCTGCCGCAGCTTGTGCTCCATCAGGCTCTCGATCTCGATCCCCTTCGGGTTATACAGGCCACCGTCCCACTCGCCGATCCCGATAATTTTGTAGCCGCGCTCCTGCATCAGTCGCGCCGCATTCGATCCCACATTGCCGAAGCCCTGAATGATCACCCGGCACCCGTCGCGCTGCAGCCCGAGATACTTCATGGCTTCGTCGCACACCAGCGCGATCCCGCGTCCGGTGGCCTCCTTCCGGCCTCGCGACCCGCCGATCGTCAGAGGCTTGCCCGTCACCACGGCCGTCACCGTCTGCCGCATGTGCATCGAGTACGTGTCCATGATCCACGCCATGGTTTGCTCGTTCGTGTTCACATCCGGTGCGGGCACATCCTTTTCCGGCCCCAAAAACTCGATGATTTCCGCGGTGTAGCGCCGCGTCATCCGCTCCAGCTCGCCCTGCGACATCTTTTTCGGATCGCAGATCACTCCGCCCTTGGCCCCGCCAAACGGGATATTCACCACCGCGCACTTCCACGTCATCCAGCTCGCCAGCGCCCGCACCTCGTCCAATGTCACGTCCGGCGCGTAGCGTATCCCCCCTTTGCCCGGTCCCCGCGCCTGGGAGTGCAGCACCCGATACCCCGTGAACATCTCAATTCGCCCATCGTCCATCATCACCGGGAAATGCACGATAATCTCCCGCGACGGATACCGCAGCACGCGCCATAATCCTTCATCCAGATTCAGCTTGCGCGCCGCAAAATCGAATCGAGCTGACTGGGCTTCCCAGGGATTAATTTCCTGTTCCAGCGTGATAGTTGCCATACAAAAGGTTCTCCACAGCCTTCCTGCCAGCACGGTGCCGGTTCATTTCAGATCGAAGCCGTACCCGGGCCAAACGGTCCGAGTATAGGCCCACCCCAGTGAACCCCGCAACCCTCCAGAGCCTGTCTAAGGTAACCATTGTGGGGCATTGCCCTACCGAACCGAACTAACCGGGAATTCGGACCATCTGATGAAGATGCAGCCCGTCCTTGCATCGTCTCCCCCTGGTAGCGCCTGGGCGGATTACCTTGCTTTGGAACCCAATCTAAAGAGGGGCCGCGGCACTGGCAAAAAAACAAAGGCGCGAGAAATAACTCTCCCGCGCCGTAACCCTGGCTCCTGGCCCGTAACTCCTAACCCCTGCCTTACTGCACCCCGCAGATCCCCTTTGCCTTAGCCAGATCCTCAGGCGCGTATTTCTTCGGGATCTTCACGTACTTCAGGTGGTTTTCCATCGACAACTGCTGCAGCGCATCCAGTTCTTCCTTCGTTTCGGTGTATTTCTTGTGCGGCAGCGTTGCATGGATCGCATCGATCACTTCCAGAGTCTTCACTGTCTGGGTCGTGAATGCCCCACCTCCCGGCGCCATGACCGAGTTGATCTGCTCCGATTCCTTAAAGATCACGCAGCCCGAATTCCCCGACTGCATCCCCCACGCCTGGGGTTCCTGATTCTCCGCCTTGTCTTTGGCAAAGCTGGCGGTCGCCAGCACCAGAGCCGCCAGAGCGACCGCAGCGGCTCCCCGCATTGCATTCCTCACAACCGTCATTGTTTCGTTCATCCTCCGGAGTCCCGAGTTTACCAATAACTTCGGAGTGGGATGCCGGTTTACTCTCGTTCCAGTTCACCCCGCAACGCCATCCATCGCCATACCAGCCAGGGCAGGACTACCAACGCCAGCAGCACCAGCGCATGCGCGACGGCGTCTCCCATTTGTGCGGGCAGGGGATAGAACCGGATTCCCACGTCCCCAGCCCGCCCCGGCACCGTTGGCGGCCGCGCATCGACTGCGCCCGTCGCCCCCATCAGCGCGACCAAAGCCCCTCCCGCCATCACCGGCCACAAGGTCCTCACCCGCTGCCGTCCCGCCAGCAGCACCATACCCCAGCCCGCAGCCAGCGGCGCCCCGTAATACAGCATCCGCCCCACGCCGAAATAGAGAATCGAAAATCCGTGCAGCCGCGCTCCAAACGGGTTCGGCGTCCCCTGCAGGAACCAGGTCCACCCTGTCCACAAAATCAGCAGCGCCAGCCCCCATCCGCAAACCACCGCCAGCACAGGTCCAGCTCCCAGCACCGCCCACGGAGCTCGTGCCGTCCACGACCGCAGTTCTCGCCGCGCGATCATCGTCCGCGCCAGATCCTCCATCCGTCCCAACCGCTCGAGCGCGATCGGCTCCGCCTCTGCGGAACTTCGCCCCGCGCGCATCTCTTCCGCCGTCAAATCCGCCAGGTGCTCGTGCAGTTCAGTCAAATACCGCCGGACATGCCGCGGAGCCACGCCGGCGTTCAGCAACCGCTCCCGCAGTTCACGAAACCGCTTCGCCATACCGTCCTCCTGCTCCACTTCCGGCCAATGTCTTCTGAATCGCCCCCGTCAGCGCTGTCCATTGTGCCGCCAAATCCCCCAGCCGCCGAGTCCCTGCTTTCGTCACCGTGTAGTAGATCCGGCTCCGTCCCGCCACCGTCTTCCGCCGCGACTTCAGCGCTCCCGCATGCTCCAGAGCGTGCAGCACCGGGTAAACCACGCCTTCCCCCACAGCGATCACCGCATCCGTCCGATCCCGGATGGCCTGCACGATCTCGTACCCATACATCTCACCGTCTTCAAGCAGGCGCAGGATCAGCAGCTCGGGCACGCCGTTCATGAAGTTCGGATTGGTCTCTCGCGGAGCCATCGATCAGCATCATACCTCGTGGTTCAATGTATGGCAACCGTACCGCCGTGCGCTGGCTCAGTTCTGCGCGCCGAAATCCACCGGCCGACCCGCGATAATCATCGTGGACTGATCATGCCGCCCAAAACCTCCGCCGGACTCCTCCTCTACCGCCGCTCCCCTTCCGGACTCGAGGTCTTCCTCATCCACCCGGGCGGCCCCTTTTGGGCTAAGAAGGATTCATGGTCCATCCCCAAAGGCGAATATCACGACGGCGAGCCACCCCTCGTCGCCGCCCGTCGCGAATTCCAGGAAGAAACCGGCTCACCTCTGGCCCTCGATCGCCCAGCCACCGACTTCCTCTCCCTTGGGGTCGTCCGCCAGCCCTCCGGTAAGCAGGTCACGGCCTGGGCTCTCGAAGGCGATTTCGATCCGGCCAGCCTCGTCTCCAACACCTGCCTCGTTGAATGGCCGCCGCGCTCCGGCCGCCAGATC
>DASRRO010000189.1:0-21494 GCA_035656855.1 Acidobacteriaceae bacterium
CGGGATCCGTCCGGGGTTGCGCGCCCCAGGTCCGCGCCACAGTACAATGCAAAGGAAACTGCGTCCGCAGACGGGTGAAGCTGCGCCCGCGGACGAACGTGCGAAAGTGGCGGAATTGGCAGACGCACCAGACTTAGGATCTGGCGGGGCAACCCGTGGGGGTTCGAGTCCCCCCTTTCGCACCAAATCTCTCCATCTCCCCGATGCGGTACCCTTGGGGAGATCATGAATCCTTCGCAGCCACAACCGAAAATTCAGCTCGCCCAGAGCCCCGACTATCGCGAGATCTACTCCAACAGCGTGCAGGTGCGCGTGAGTGTGTGGGATTTCCAGCTGGTGTTTGGGCTGGTGCATCAGGAATCGCCTGACCAGGTGAACGTGAACAATGCGCTGGGCGTGTATCTGAGCCCGCAGCAGGCCAAGGCGCTGTGGAACATTCTGGGGCAGAACCTGGCGCAGTACGAGCAGACCTTTGGGGCGCTGGCGCTGGAACCGCAGCCTCCGAAGGGCCCGGTCCACTAGACCCGAATGGCGGCGGGGAAGACGGCGCGAGCGTTCGCGGAGACGGGGGCACGAACGGTTCCGTGGTGGGGCGTGCTGGTCGCGGCGTTTGTCGCCGAGCTGGCCGCGCATGCTCCGCTGCTGCGGCTGCCCTACTACTGGGACGAGGCCGGGTACTACATTCCGGCGGCGTATGACTTCTTTCGCCGCGGGACGCTGATTCCTTATTCCACGCTGTCGAACGCGCATCCGCCGGTGCCGTCGCTGTACCTGGCGCTGGTGTGGACGGTGTTTCACTTTGCGCCGGTGGTGACGCGGTCGGCGATGTGCCTGGTGGCGGCGCTGGCGCTGACGGCGGTGTGGCGGCTGGCGCTGGCGACGACGGGCAAGCCGGCGGTGGCGGCGGCGACAGTGCTGCTGACGGGGCTGTATCCCGTGGTGTTTGCGCAGAGCTCGCTGGCGCACGCGGACCTGTTTGCGATGGCGGGAACGTTATGGGGGCTGGTGTTTCTGCTGGAGGAGCGAATCGGGTGGGCAGCGGTGTGTTTCTCGCTGGCGGCGCTGGCCAAGGAGACGGCGGTGGTGACTCCGGTGGCGCTGGCGGTGTGGGAGAGCTGGCGGCTGCGGCCGCGGCGGCGGAGCGTGCCCACGGTGGCGGCGCTGCTGACGCCGGTGCTTCCGCTGGCCGGGTGGTACCTCTACCACTGGCACAAGACGGGGTTCATCTTCGGGAATCCGGAGTATTTGGACTACAACGCGACGGCGACGCTGACGCCAATGCGGATCCTGCTGGCGCTGGCGCATCGCGCGATGCACGTGACGCTGCACATGAATCTGTTTGTGCCGGTGGCGGCGATGTTTGCCTGCCTGCTGCTGCCGCCGGTGACGGAGGCGGACGGGGCGGTGCGACGGCGGATTGCTCCGGCGCATCAGGCGCTGTTTCTGGTGGTGATCGTTACCAATGTGGTGCTGTTCTCGGTGTTGGGAGGCGCGCTGCTGACGCGGTATCTGCTGCCGATGTATCCGCTGATCCTGCTGCTGGCGGTGAATACGTTCCGGCGGCGGCTGCGGGAGTGGACGGGGTTGGTGGCGCTGAGCGCGGCGGCTTTTGTGGCGGGGCTGTTTGTGAATCCGCCGTACCGCTTTGCGCCGGAAGACAACCTGGAATACGCAACGGTGGTGCGGCTGCACCAGGCGGCGATTGGGGAGATCGTGGAGCATGTGCCGCATCCGGTGGTGCTGACGGCGTGGCCGGCGAGCGATGAGCTGACCAAGCCGGAGCTGGGCTACGTCACGAAACCGGTGCCGGTGGTGGCGATCCAGAACTTCTCCGCGCAGGAAGTGGAAAAGGCGGCCTATCTGCCGGAGGAGTACAACACGGCGCTGGTGTTCTCGACGAAGTACGATCCGCCGCATTTGCTGCTGAGCCTGGGGCGGAAGAACGAGCGGCTGGACGAGCGGTACTTCGACTTCCATCGGGACTTGCCGCCGGGGCTGATTGCGCGGATTCTGGGCGGCTCGGTGGTGTGGCGGGAAGAGAGCAAGGGGCAATGGGCGGCGGTGCTGGGCTTCAGGCGGCAGCCGGGCGCGACGGAGGGAGCGCTGGGCCAGGGGCCGGCGTCGTCGCGAGCGCGCTAGCCAGGAAGTTCCACCCCGGAGAGCAAAGAAAAATGGGGGAGAGTCGATGCTCTCCCCCATTCAGCGATCGGTTCAGCGCACGTGTCTAGTAGCGGTAGTGCTCCGACTTGTACGGGCCATCGACGCCGACGCCGATGTAGTCGGCCTGGCGTTGGGAGAGTTTGGTCAGCTTCACGCCGATCTTCTCCAGGTGCAGGCGGGCGACCTCTTCATCGAGGTGCTTGGGCAGCGTGTAGACCTCGATGGCGTAGGTGTCGCGGTTCTTCCAGAGATCGAGCTGGGCCAGGGTCTGGTTGGCGAAGCTGTTGCTCATGACGAAGCTGGGATGGCCGGTGGCGCAACCCAGATTGACGAGACGGCCCTCCGCCAGGATGAAGATGCTGCGCGCGGGCTTGCCGCCTTCGGCGGGGAAGTTGTACTGGTCCACCTGCGGCTTGATGTTGATCTTCTGCACGCCGGGCGCCTGGTTCAGGCGGTCCATCTGGATTTCGTTGTCGAAGTGGCCGATGTTGCAGACGATGGCCTGGTCCTTCATCCGCTTCATGTGGTCGAAGGTGATGATGTCCACGTTGCCGGTGCAGGTGACGTAGATGTCGCCGCGGCCCAGGGTGTCTTCGAGAGTCGTAACCTCAAAGCCTTCCATGGCAGCCTGCAGCGCGTTGATCGGGTCGATCTCAGTGACGATAACGCGCGCGCCCATCCCGCGGAGCGAGTGCGCCGAGCCCTTGCCCACGTCGCCGTAGCCGCAGATGACGGCGACTTTGCCGGCCATCATCACATCCGTGGCGCGCTTGATGCCATCGGCCAGCGATTCGCGGCAGCCGTAAAGGTTGTCGAACTTGGACTTGGTGACGGAGTCATTGACATTGATGGCGGGGACCAGCAGCTTGCCCACTTCCTTCATCTTGTAGAGACGGTGGACGCCGGTGGTGGTCTCCTCGGAGACGCCACGCCAGTCCTTCACAACCTTGTGCCAGTGCTGTGGGTCGTCGGCATGAACTTCTTTCAGCAAATTCTTGATGACCTGCTCTTCTTCGCTCTCGGCAGGCGCGTTGACCCAGGCGTCGCCGTTCTCCAGCTCATAGCCTTTGTGGATGAGCAGGGTGGCGTCGCCGCCGTCGTCGACGATGAGCTGGGGACCTTTGCCGCCTTCGTGCGTGAGCGCCTGCAGCGTGCTCCACCAGTACTCCTCGAGGGTCTCGCCCTTCCCCGCAAAGACCGGAATGCCTGCCGCCGCGATGGCAGCCGCCGCATGATCCTGCGTGGAGAAGATGTTGCAGCTGGCCCAGCGCACGGTCGCGCCCAGGTCGCGCAGCGTCTCGATCAGCACCGCGGTCTGGATGGTCATGTGGAGCGAGCCGGAGACGCGCACGCCGGAGAGGGGCTTCTCCGCGGCATACTTGCGGCGTATGGCCATGAGGCCGGGCATCTCGTGCTCGGCGATCGAAATCTCTTTGCGTCCCCAGTCGGCCAGCGACAGGTCGGCGACTTTGTAGGCGGCGGCTTTGCGTTCCACAGTGGCAGTAGCCATTGAAAAGGTCTCCTGAGAGCAGTGTCTCTCTGATTGTACCTGGCCCTGTGGAGGCGCCACCCGCATTGCAGCGGATGGCAACTCCGGACGGTTCAATGGTTGCACTGAGTGGCTGGAGGACCTCAGGGATGCATGTAGACCGTGTGACCGCCGACGACAGTCCTGATCACCTGCGTCTCGAGAATCTCGTGCGGCTGAATCACGGTCAGATCGCGGTCCAGCACGACGAAATCCGCCACATAGCCGGGCGTTAATTTGCCCTTCCAGCCCTCGGCAAACTCCGCATACGCGGAGCCCACCGTGTAAGCGTAGAGGGTTTGTCCCATGGTCAGCCTTTGTTCGGGATGGAAACTCATCGTGCCCGCTTCATTCATACGAGTAACCGAGGCGTAGACGCCGCGGAAGGGCGCGATGGGCTCGACGGGATAATCCGTGCCATAGGCCAGCGGCACGCCGGCGTCGAGGAACGATTTCCACGCATAGGCATACTTCGAGCGCTCCGGACCCAGCCGCGCTCCGGCCCACGCCATATCCGTGAGCAGGTGGTTCGGCTGCATCGACGCGATCACGCCCATTTGCTCGTAGCGCGCGAAGTCTTCCGGAGCGACCACCTGGCTGTGCTCGATCCGCCAGCGCAGATCGCGCAGCGGAAACGCAAAGGGCTTTCCGGCGGTCGGAGTCACAACCTGGGGCGGAATCGTGGTTGACCGCGTGGCCTGCTCGGCCACCGCGAACGCGTCCAGGGCCATTTCCACGGCGCGATCGCCGATGGCATGAAAGCCCATCTGGAATCCGGCGCGGGCGCGCTCGATGGCCATCGCGTTCAGCTCGGCCTGGGTGTAGCGCGGGATGCCGGAGTTGCCGGGATCGTCCGCATAGGGCGCGTTCATGGCGGCGGTGCGCGAGCCCAGGGATCCATCCATGAAGCCCTTCAGCATCGCGGTATGCAGCATGCGGGCGGTGGAAGGGTGATGCGCTCGCTGCTCCTCCTCGACGTTCAGCGGATCGGCAAAGCGAAGCCACTCGGAGACGCGCACCGGCAGCTTTCCTTCGCGCTCCATTTTTTCGAAGACCAGAAAATCGTCCCAGTCGGAGAAGTCCTGGACAGTCGTCACGCCGTGCGAGTACGCGTCTTCGAGCGCAAGTTCCAGGCCGTGGCGCCGCTGTTCCGGTGAGGGCGGCGGCACGTTGACCAGCCGCTGCGCCGTCTCACGCAGAATGCCGGTGGGCTCGCCGTCCGGACCATGATCGATCTCGCCGCCTTCCGGCGCCTGCGTTGATTTCGTGATGCCGGCGGCTGCCAGGGCCGCTGAATCCGCAATGGCGATGTGGCCGTCCACGCGGGTGAAGATTGCCGGATGGCCTTCGGCGGCTGCGTCGATGTCCTGCCGCGTCGGGGTTTTCTTGTCAGGCCAGAGCGTGTGATCCCATCCGCCGCCAGTGAGCCACTGTCCGGGAGGCGCATTCTGCGCGGCGGTGCGAATGCGCGCCTGCATCTCGGCAAGCGACCTCACGCCGATCAGGTCCACCGAGAGTCGAATGCGGCCGCCCATGCCCAGATGCGCGTGCGCATCGTTGAAGCCCGGCATGGCGAAGGCGCCATGCAGATCGATGAGCTGGGTTGAGGGACCCTGAAAGCGGGACTTCATCTCCGCATCGGTGCCGGCGCCAAGAATCTCACCATGAGCCACGGCGATGGCGGAGACGCGCTGGGGATGCGCCGATTCCAGATTGACGCCGGTGAGAATATTGCCGTGGAGGTAGATCGCATCCGCGGCGGGATGCGCCTGAGCCGAAGCCATCGAGGCACTCATCATCATTCCCAATAGAAAAGTGGGGACTTTCACCGAGCCAGTCTAGACGATAGCGGCTGGCGCGCACACTCAGCAGCCGGCCAGCGCCAGCAGCAGCAGCAGAATGCGCCGCAGGCCCAGCTCCCGTCCGCGCGGGTCGTACCACTCGCCGAACGTGTGAATGCCACCGCCTTCGCCGCCACCGCCGATGCTCACAGCGGGCACGCCCAGCGAGAGGGGAATGTTCGCGTCGGTCGAAGCCAGACGCGGTTCCGTGCGGATAGACAGATGGCGATCGACCGCTTCCAGCAGACCCATCAGCTCCGATTGCGCCGGCAGCCGTCCTGCGGGGCGATCGCCGATCTTCTCAATCTCAAAGCGGACGCCGCCGGTTTCCGTGCGATGCCGCTGGTTGGCTGCCAGCACCGCGTCTTCGACAGCGCGATGCAGCTCCACTTCCAGGCGGATCAGCTGCTCGGGGTCGGTCGAGCGCAGATCGAAGCGCGCCGATGCCTGCTGCGGAATGGCGTTGATGGCTGTGCCGCCTTCGATGGTTCCCACGTTGATGGTGGTGCGGGGGATGTCCGGCACGCTGACCGACGCGAAGCGCTGGATAGCCTGGCTGAGGAGGACGATGGGATTGGGCCGGCCTGCGTCGGTCCATGAATGGCCGCCAGGGCCGGTAATGGTCACGGCATAGCGCTGGCTGCCCAGGGCATGCGTCACCGCAGCTTCGTGCCCGGCGCCGTCAAGTACCAGATGGGCCCCGATGGTCTCCTGCGCCCCGGCACTGTAGATGTGCCGGATGCCGCGCAGATCGCCTTCGCCCTCCTCGCCGACGTTGCCGATGAATTCCAGCGTGCCGGGCGTGGTGATCTCGACGGCGCGCAGCGCGGCAGCGATGGCCAGCAACGCCGCCACGCCGGCTCCGTTATCGCAGGCGCCGGGAGCGCACAGGCGCGACCCATTCAGCTCCGGTTCAATCGGGGTGCCCGCGGGAAAAACAGTATCGATGTGCGCGGAAAGCAGGACGCGCCGCGGGTTAGCGTCGGTCCCGCTAAGGTTCGCGATCGCGTTTCCGACCGAGTCGATACGAGGCTCCTGCAATCCCAGCTCGCGAAACCGGTCGCACAGCCAGCGAGCCCGCATCGCTTCGCCAAAAGGAGGAGCGGGTACCCGCACCAGCTCCGTTTGCCACTGCAGGATGCGCTGCTCCTGCAGGTGCAGCCACTGGAACGCCTGATGCACGCGGCGATCGGAGGCCAGCCGGGCGACGCAGGCGGATGCAGGAGCAGGAGAAGCCATCGGAGTTTCAGCGTAGCATCCGGCCATGCAGGGTCGACCCTGTTTTAATACTCCACGCTGTCCAGAAAAAGGCCGCGCGCCGGCGCGGTGGGTCCGGCGGCTTCGCGGGCTCGCGCCTGGAGGATGCGCGGCATAGCGCCGGGTTCGAGATGCCCGCGGCCGATGTCGACAAAGGTCCCCACCAGGTTCCGCACCATGTGGTGGAGGAAACCGT
The DNA here is from genome assembly GCA_035656855.1 of Acidobacteriaceae bacterium. Lineage (GTDB taxonomy): Bacteria > Acidobacteriota > Terriglobia > Terriglobales > Acidobacteriaceae > Palsa-343. The sequence continues at coordinate 6,983 of DASRRO010000189.1, forward strand.
CCCCGCACACGCGGTAAGTCAGCGCGTCGCCTTCCTCCCGCCATTCGGAGTGGAAGATGGTTCGGACGTTGCCGTCTTCATTGTTTCCGTCCGCTTCGGTGTTGCGGGCACCTAAGTCCGGGTCGGTGGCCGCAAAGGAAGTGAAGTCGCGGGTCCCGATCACAGCCTTCGCTGCGGCCTGCATCCGCAGCCGGTCCAGAGGCCAGTGGAGCGCCCACGCAAAACGAGCACGCCAGGGAGGACAAATCTCCGCACGATCGATGAGGTACTCGTAGGCCTTGGCACGGGCCGCGTGGCGCGCGTGGAATTCCGGGGCCGCCAGCTCCGCAGAGAGCACACGAATGGTCTCCGGCAATTTGCGATTGAGGGCACGCAGGAGGTTTTCGGGCGGGATCGGCGCCGCGAGGGCGAACGAGGCCACCTGCCCGCGCGCGTGGACGCCGGCGTCGGTACGCCCGCTGCCCTGAGGCAGCACGCATTCACCGGTCACGCGGTGGATGGCGTCGGCCAGCGTGCCCTGGATTGTTACCCGATCCGGCTGCACCTGCCAGCCGAAGTAATCGGTGCCGTCATATGCGAGTGTCAGTTTCCAGTTCAAAAGATTCCGTGTTCCGGATTCGATACTACCGTTTAACTTTTTGTGCCGAAATTGTCGCATCCGAGATATCGCCGAAATCATCGAAACGCTACGATATACTCAGCTTTCCTGAACGTTATGATGCGTAAACGGAACCAGGCTCAGGCTCGTGCCGTATAGCAGATGAAAGCCAAACCAGGTTTCCTGGGCCTGGAGTGCGCAATTTGGCTCCCCACTGCGGAGCCACAATCCCGCGCATGTGTCGATCTGGATATGCGTTTTCTGAGGAGTGGAGACGGCCAAATGTCAGCTGCCCGCAGTCATTCTGTCGAGTATCGGACCACCCTGTTTGCCAAATTGAGAGCCGCTGCAGCCATCTCCTGCCTGCTGGTGGGCACGGCGCCCTCCTGGGCGCAGGTTCAGCAGCAGTCGCAGCCGGTGCCGGCAGCGACGGGGTTGCCCCCCGAGCCCGCGCCAAATTACACCCAGCCGCTATTCCTCCACGACACGAACCGGGATTTTTCAAAGCCGCGCGGCTACTTCCCGAATCTGATCGCGCCATATGAGCCGACGACTCTGCCCGCGCCCAGCTTTCTGAATTCTCTTCAGCTCGACAACCTGATCAAGGACGGCAAGATCTATCTCAGCCTGAGCGATGCGGTGCTGCTGGCTTTGCAGAACAACTACGATATCGCCGTTCAGCGGCTGAATCTCGATATTGCCGACACAGACATTTTGCGCACTAAGGCGGGCCAGCTGCCGCAGGGCACCAGCACCTCGCTGGTGAGCAATACGCTGGGCGGCAGCGGTTCGGCGGTGACCTCGGGCGGCGGACCAGGCGGCAGCAGCGTGGCCGGCACGGGCGCGGGCGGAATTGCGGTATCCACCAGTGGCGCCGGACCAGCGCCGGAGAACCTGGATCCCACGCTGACCGGCACTATCCAGCTGCAGCGGCAGAAAACGCCTCAGGTCAACTTGCTGTTCAGCGGCAACCGGCCCTTCCTGACAACTAACACCGACGAGTACAACTTCACCTACAATCAGGGCTTTCGCACGGGCACCGCTCTGCAGGTGGGATTCCAGAATCAGCGTGTCACCAGCGACAGCCCGCTCAACATCTACAGCCCCTCGTACACCACAACGTTCAACGCGCAGCTTACCCAGCATCTGCTCCAGGGCTTCGGCTGGGGGCTGAACAGCCGCTTCATCGTGCAGGCGACCAACAACCGCCGCATCGCCGATTCTGTCTTCCGCTCGCAGTTGCTCTACACCATCAACCAGGTCGAGGACATTTACTGGGGGCTGGTGGGCGCATTTGAAGATGTGCAGTCGAAGCAGCGCGCGCTGGATCAATCCACCAGCCTGGAGAAGGACGACGAGAAGCAGCTCCAGATCGGCAGCATGGCGCCCCTGGATGTCGTCAATGCAAAGAGCTCGATGTTCAGCGATCAGCAGGCGCTCATCGCCTCGCAAAGCAACCTTGAATACCAGCAGCTGACGATGAAGCAGGCGATTGCCCGCAACCTCGACGATCCGCGGCTTGCGAATGCGCCGGTGATTCCCACTGACCGGGTCAGCCTGGCTGAGACGCCGGAGGAGCACGCATCCGCCGACGATCTGGTTCGCGAAGCGGAGGCGAACAGTCCCGCGATCGAGCAGGCCATCCTGAACATGAAGAATGACGAGATCACGCTGAAGGCCGCCAAGAATGGTCTTTTGCCCACGCTCGACGCCTACGCCTTTTACGGTGCTCAGGGACTGGGCGGCATCCAAAGCCCCGACTGCGTTAACTTTTTCACCGGCGCGGCCTGCCCCACAAGCGGGACCGGCTACAACCCTCCCATCGGCTATGGCACGACCGTCTCCAATCTGTTCAACAGCACCGGCCCCAACAAGGGCGCCGGGTTCAACCTGAATATCCCCATCCGCAATCGCCCCGCTCAGGCGCTGCAGGCGCGGTCGCAGATTGAGTACCGCCAGGCGCAGATGCGGCTGCAGCAGCTGTACGTGCAGATTCGCATGCAGGTCATCAACGATCAGTACGCGCTGACGAATGACCGTGCAGCCGTGAATGCCGCTGAGGCTAACCAGGACTATAACCGGCAGAGCCTCGATGCCGAAGTGAAGAAGCTGCATCTCGGCGCCTCGACTACGGCCAATGTGCTGCAACAGCAGCGCAGCCTGGCTTCGGCAGATGCCCAGCTGATCTCGGCCCGCGCCCGCTACGCCACCGATCGCGCCGCTCTCGAGGAGGCGCTGGCCAGCACCCTGGACCGCTACGGCATTTCCATCGTGGATGCGGCCACCGGCCAGGTCCACACGCCGCCCGTAATCCCCGGCCTCGAACCGGCGAAGTCCCTGCAGGAAGTGCAGGCTCCTACGCAGAAACAGCAATTGCAGCAGCAGGAGCAGCAGCCACAGCCGCAAACCGGAAATCAGCCACAGCCACAGGGCTGAAGGAAGTGAACCCGCAGCAGGGCCCGCTCCTTACTACTTCAGGGGCGGGCCTTTTCTGCGCTGAATTTCTCCCGGTTTTGCTCAGTCTCGCCCGTAATTCCCGTGCCACTCCCTGATAGAATCAGAAGAATCCACTCTCTGGAGTCTCCATGCAGGCAATGCTTGCGCTCGAAGACGGGCGCATCTTCAGGGGCGACGGCTACGGCGCCCAGGGCGAATGCCGCGGAGAGGTCGTTTTCAATACATCATTGACCGGTTATCAGGAGATCTTCACCGATCCCTCCTACGCCGGGCAGATTGTCGTCCTCACCAACCCCCAAATCGGCAACTACGGCACCAACGCCGCGGATAACGAGGCCGCCCGTCCATATATCGAGGGCCTCGTCACTCGCGAGTTTTCCCCCATCAGCTCCAACTGGCGCTCACAGCAGGTCGCCGACGAGTACCTGGAGCGCTTCCAGATTCCCGTTATCTCGGAAATCGACACCCGCGCGCTGGTGCGGCACCTGCGCAACAACGGCGCGATGCGGGGCGTGATCTCTACGGTCGAGTCGAATCCCGAGATTCTGGTGGCGAAGGCCCGGGCGATCCGCAAAATGGATGGGACGGACCTGGCCAGCGTCGTCACGACAAAAGACCGCTACGAGTTCGAGCACGACGGCCCTGATCCGCTGAGTCACGGCGCGCTGCAGCCGGAAGGTGCGCCCGCGCTGCCTCCGGCCGACCTTCACGTGGTCGCCTACGATTACGGCATCAAGAAAAACATTCTGCGCATGCTGCGCCAGGAAGGCTGCCGCGTGACGGTGGTCCCCGCGCAAACCTCGGCCGAGGACGTGCTGGCGCTGAAACCCGACGGCGTCTTTCTCTCCAACGGCCCCGGCGATCCCGAGCCCGTAACCTATGCGCAGGAGAACATCCGCAGGCTCGCAGGCCGAAGCCCGATCTTCGGCATTTGCCTGGGACATCAGCTGATCGGCCTTGCCCTGGGCGGCAAGACCTACAAACTGAAGTTTGGCCATCACGGCGGCAATCACCCGGTGAAGTGCGTCGACACTGGGAAGGTCGAAATCACCTGCCACAACCACAACTTCGCCGTCGACCCGGACTCGATCAACACCAGCGAAGTGGACCTGACCCACATCGATCTGAACGACAACACGCTCGAAGGCCTGCGCCACAGAACGATGCCGCTCTTCAGCGTTCAATATCACCCCGAAGCCAGCCCCGGCCCCCATGACTCGCAATATCTGTTCCGCGACTTCCGCAAAATGATGGAGGAGTGGAAGGGATGATGATGTATTCGATGAGGTGTTCCAATCGGCGGGGATTTTCTCCCGCCATTTTTATGAAACCTGGAAACTGAGAGCAGCCAACGAAACATGCCACGCCGCAACGACATCACTAAAATCCTCGTGATCGGCTCCGGCCCGATCGTCATCGGACAGTCCGCCGAGTTCGACTACTCCGGTACCCAGGCCTGCAAGGCTCTGAAGGCCGAGGGCTACGAAGTGGTGCTGGTCAATTCGAACCCCGCCACCATCATGACCGACCCCGAGCTGGCCGACCGCACCTACATCGAGCCGCTCACGAAGGAATACCTCGACGAGATCCTCCGCATCGAGGTGCAGATGCTGAAGGACGAGGGCCGTGACGGTGTCTTTGCCGTGCTGCCCACCGTGGGCGGCCAGACGGCGCTCAATCTTGCCGTCGATCTCGCCGATGCCGGCATCCTCGACAAGTATGGCGTCGAGCTCATCGGAGCGAAACTGGAAGCAATCAAGAAAGCCGAAGACCGCCTCCTCTTCAAGGACGCGATGACCCGCATCGGCCTCGACGTGCCGCGTTCCGCGCTGGTCAACAATCTGCGCGACGGCCTGGACTTCGCCACCAAAATTGGTTTCCCCGTCATCATCCGCCCCTCATTTACTCTGGGTGGATCCGGCGGCGGCCTTGCCTACAACCGCGAAGAGCTGCTGGAAATCCTCGCCCGCGGCCTCGATCTCTCGCCGGTTCACGAGTGCCTCATCGAGGAATCCGTTCTCGGCTGGAAGGAATTTGAGCTGGAGGTGATGCGCGACCTCGCCGACAACGTAATCGTCGTCTGCTCCATCGAGAACATGGACCCCATGGGCGTCCACACCGGCGACTCCATCACCGTGGCGCCAGCGCAAACGCTCACCGACCGCGAATACCAGGCCATGCGCGACGCCGCCATCCGCGTCATGCGCGAAATCGGCGTGGAAACCGGTGGCTCCAACGTTCAGTTTGCTGTCCACCCAACCAACGGCCGAATGACCGTGATTGAAATGAATCCGCGTGTCTCGCGCTCCTCGGCCCTCGCGTCGAAGGCGACCGGGTTCCCCATCGCCAAGATCGCCGCCCGCCTCGCGGTCGGCTATACGCTGGACGAGATTCCGAATGACATCACAAAGATGACGCCGGCCTGCTTCGAGCCGACCATCGACTACGTCGTCGTCAAGATTCCCAAATGGCAATTTGAGAAATTCCCCGGAGCCGATGAGAATCTCGGCCCGCAGATGAAATCCGTCGGCGAAGTGATGGCCATTGGCCGCACCTTCAAGGAAGCTCTGATGAAGGCCGCTCGCTCGCTCGAAACCGGAAAAAAAATCGGCGCGGAAGTCCTCGAACGTCGCCGCATGACGCAGAAACTGGTCACGGCGCAGCCGGAACGCCTCAGCTATATCCACTTTGCTTTTCGGGAAGGGCATTCCGTGCGCGAAGTCGCCCGCATGACGACCATGGATCCCTGGTTCCTCTACCAGATCAAGGAAGTCTCCGACGCCACCGCGGCTCTGGCCGGCAGTTCGCCTGAAAACACGTCACCGCAGCAGTTACGGAAGGCCAAACGCCTCGGCCTCTCCGATGAGCGTCTCGCTGATGTATGGTCCCTTCCCGGCGCCGAAGGCGTAGAGAAAGTCCGCGCCCTGCGGCATTCTAACGGCCTCCGCCCCGTCTACAAGCTCGTCGATACCTGCGCGGCGGAATTCGAGAGCTTTACCCCGTATCTCTACTCCAGTTACGACGAAGAAGACGAAGCGCCTCCGACTTCGAAGCGCAAAGTCATCATTCTGGGCAGCGGACCGAACCGCATCGGGCAGGGCATCGAATTCGACTACTGCTGCTGCCACGCCGCTTTTGCGCTCAAGGAAGACGGCTACGAGACCATCATGGTCAACTGCAATCCCGAGACCGTCTCCACCGACTACGACACCAGCGACCGGCTCTACTTTGAACCGCTCACTTTGGAAGATGTGCTCGCGGTCTACGACCATGAGGCTTCGGGCGGCGCCGAAATCGGCATGATCGTTCAGTTCGGCGGCCAGACGCCGCTGAATCTCGCCCTCCGACTGAAGGCGGCCGGCGTCCCGATTATCGGCACCTCGCCCGAGTCGATCGATCTCGCTGAAGACCGCAAGCGCTTCGGCAAGCTACTGGAAGAGTTACAAATTCCACAGCCGCCAGGCGTCATTGCCACCAGCGTGGACGAAGCTCTGGCCGGAGCCGAGCGTATCGGCTATCCCGTCCTTGTCCGGCCCTCCTACGTGCTGGGCGGACGCGCGATGGTCATCGCCTTCGACGCCGAATCTGTTTCTCGCTACATGAAGGAGGCTGTGGAGTACTCGCAGGAGCGCCCCATCCTCATCGATCATTTTCTTGAAGATGCCGTCGAGGTCGACGTCGATGCTCTCTGCGATGGTCGCGACGTTGTGATCGCCGGCATCATGCAGCACATCGAAGAGGCCGGCATCCACTCCGGCGACTCTTCCTGTGTCCTGCCTGCGGTCGATCTCGCCGCCTCCACGCTCGACACGATCCGCGGCTACACGCGCAAGCTGGCGCTGGCCCTCAACGTAGTGGGCCTCGTCAACCTCCAGTTCGCCATTCAGCGCAGAGCCGGCCTTCCGGACAAGGTTTTCGTCATCGAGGTGAATCCGCGCGCCTCGCGCACCGTGCCGTACGTGTCCAAGGCTACCGGAGTGCCGCTCGCCAAGATCGCTTCGCGCCTGATGACCGGGCGCCGCCTTCGCGATTTCCTCGACGTCGATGGTAAGGATCTCGGCACGGGCACGTACTTCTACGTTAAGTCGCCCGTGTTTCCCTGGGGCAAATTTCCTGGCGTGGATACCGTTCTCGGCCCGGAGATGAAGTCCACCGGCGAAGTCATGGGCGTGGCTGACAACTTCGGCGAAGCCTTTGCCAAGGCGCAGCTCTCCGCCGGTCTGCACCTGCCGGTCAAAGGAACCGCCTTCTTCAGCGTGAGCGATCGCGACAAGACAAACTGCGTCAACCTAGCCCGGCAATACGTCGAGCTCGGCTTCCACCTCGTCGCCACAGAGGGCACAGCCAACGCGATCGAGAAAGCTGGGCTCACCGTCGAACGCGTCTACAAAGTTAAGGAAGGCCGTCCCAATGTCGTCGACCTCATCAAGGGCGACCGCATTCAGCTGATCATCAACACACCCCGCGGTCAGGACCCGTACTTCGATGAGAAAGCCATCCGCCGCGCAGCCGTGCTGGCGCGCATCCCTACCATCACCACATTAGCCGCAGCCAGCGCCGCCGCCGAAGGCATCGCCGCGCTGCAGCGCCGCCGCGTCAGTGTGAACCCGCTGCAAAAGCTCCACGCCGAGCACGTAGTAGCTCGCTGAGCGGCAGGAGACTGGGTTTCTAAACACTAACCTCTGCTCTTCTCGTCCACGTCACGCCAGAGCGCCACGCCGCCAAGCAACCCATCCATGTTGGAAACGATGGTGATATCGGGGCGGCTTTTCATTTTGATCAGCTTCGTGTTGCCGCCGCCCAGATACAGGTGATCCCAGTTGAAGGTGGCGGCCGTCTGTTCAATTGCTTTTTCGAGCAGCTTATTCCACTTCTTCTTCCCGTATCTCTCCAGGCCGCGGCGTCCCAGATAATCCTCATAGGTCATCTTTTTCCACGGATGGTGGCCGAGCTCCATCGGGCAGTTGTGTCCGTCCACAAAAAGGCACGACCCGAGGCCGGTACCCAGCGTCAGAATCAGCTCGATACCCCGGCCTTCGACGGCGCCGAGGCCCTGCACGACAGCATCGTTCGCTACACGCACGGGCTTCTTCCAGCGCTTCCCCAGACTGGCCTCCAGCGGATATCCCACCCACTTCGGGTTGAGATTTACGGCCATCATCGTCATGCCGTGCTTGATGACCCCAGGAAACCCCACGCTGACCCGGTCGAAGGCCGGCATCTTCGCCTTGAGCTCGTCCAGGGCGAGCAGGACTCTATCCGGTGTTGCCGGGTCAGGAGTCAGCTCCCGCAGGCGCTCCGTAGTCGGTTTGCCTTCCCCGTCGAGGCACAGCATCTTCAGCCCTGTGCCGCCAATATCCACTGCCAGAGTGACCGGTTTCAGATTCTTCATAGTGAACAGAATTCCCGAGGCCGCGTTGCAGGCTCCCTGCCGGGCAAAGGGAAGTGTATCGTGCCGGGACTTCTTCCGCTGCTCCCGGGTGAAGTCACCGGCCCTGCATCACGATGGGGAACGAGGGCGTCTCCGATCCGTGCTCCGGTTCCACGGTCACCATAAACCGATCCACCCGCGTATGGGCTGGCACCGGAGGCAGCACCACCGTAGCGCCATGGTCGGGATCGGGCCGGAATAACCCCGCTGGCACCGGAGCCTTCCCCAGGGTGGGCACCAGCCATAACTCGTAGGTCTTGTCCGCCGGCAGCGGCCTCAGTCCGCCCGCGATAAACACCAGGGCCCCCTGGCTGGCCAGCCAGCTCACCTGTCCAACCGCATGGATGGGCTCCCGCGTTTCCGTAAGCACTGCGTGCACAGACTCCGGCGAGTCCAGCACCGAGACAACGCTGTTCGCATGCTGCAACTGCACCTGCAGCTGCGCTGCGCTGCCCTCATACATGTTCACCTGTCCCCGCATGAACGCGACGTGATGCGCCAGTCCCGCCGTCGCTGCCGCGAACACGACAGCCAGCGCCCATCCCAGCCACTGGAATGGATGATGTCGGGATCTCAGTTGTGTCCTTTCCTCCGTCATTCCGTGTGCCTTCTCCGCCTCCTGGATTCCGGGCCCGCTTCGCACCATACTTAAGATGCAGCGTGTTCACGAGTCGTAGTTTCAGTCCCCTCGATTGTGGCTGCGACAGCCCGTTCGTATCCAGTCTGCTCCTGAAATCGCCGGAATGAAAATACGTCTCGACAAACTTCTCGTGGAACGGGGCCTGGTGCCCACGCGCGAGCGCGCGCAGGCCCTCATTCTGGCCGGCCGTGTCCTCGTCCATGAACAAAAGCACGACAAGCCCGGCGCATCGTTCGCGTCCGACGCGCCCATCCGGCTCCTCGGCTCGGATCTCCGCTATGTCAGCCGCGGGGGCCTGAAGCTGGAAGGAGGCCTCGCCCACTGGTCCATCAACCTCGCTGGACTCTTCTGTCTCGACGTGGGCGCTTCCACCGGCGGCTTCACCGACTGCATGCTTCAGCACGGCGCCGCTCGCGTGCTCGCCATCGATACCGGCTACGGGCAAATCGCCCAATCCCTCCGGGACGACCCCCGGGTGACGCTGATGGAGCGCACCAACGCCCGCCTCCTCGCCCCCGGCGATTTGCCTTCTGGCATTTCGTTTCTATGCGTGGATGTGTCGTTTATCTCCGCCACCCTGGTCCTGCCGCCGGTCGTCACTGCTGTCCGACGTGCGTCCGACGCACCACCAGTAGAGGCCGTGATCCTCATCAAGCCGCAGTTCGAAGCCGGTCGCGAGCGCGTCGGCAAGGGTGGCATCGTTCGCGATCCGGCCGCGCACCAGTTCGCCATCGATCGCCTCCGCGCCTGCGTGTCGGACATCGGCGGTTCTGCCATCGAAGTGATCGACTCGCCCATTACCGGCGCCGAAGGCAATCGCGAATTCCTCCTCCACGCTGTCTGGCCCTGATCGCCCCTGCCCCTGTCGAATCGTGCACTCCCGGGTGTATTCTGTTGCCCACTTTCAGAAGTCGGGGTTCTCAGCGCTCCACGGGCGTCGTCCCCAAAAACAGTCCTGTTTATTTGCGGGAGCGGATATGATTCAGTCTTTCTCCATCGGCATCGGGGGCGCCGCCGGTCAGGGTGTTGCCACTCCGGGCGACATCTTCGCCAAGATCTTCAGCCGGCGCGGCCTCCACCTCAACGCCTACAACGCGTATCAGTCCATCATTCGCGGCGGCCATACCTACCTGACCATCCGTACCGGCACCGAGCCCATCACCAACATGGGTGACCACCTCGACCTCCTCATTCCTCTCAACCAGGACACGATGGACCGCCACCTGCGCCTCCTCACCGCCGGCGGCGCGTGTATCTACAATGCCGACTCCATCAAGCCCGGTGAGCACGCGGATGGCGTTCAGCTTTGCCCCCTGCCGGTGTCCACGCTCGCCGATATCAGCAAGAACAAGGTCGCGCAGAATACCCTTGCCATGGGCGCCGCGCTCAGCATGGTGGGCATCGGCTTCAATTCGCTCGAGAGCGTCATCCGCGAGCAGTTTGGCCATAAGGCAGCCGCCGTCGCCGACGAAAACATCGTCATTGCCCGCGCCGGCTATGACTATGCCACGCAGCACTTCAAGCCCTTCGCCAACCCCGTTCCCATCGCGGACAAGAAGTACGCCGTCCTCAGCGGCAACACCGCACTTGCGATGGGCGGAGCCGCTGCTGGCGTCAAGTTCTACTGTGCGTATCCCATGAGCCCGTCCACCGGCGTCCTCCACTGGTTTGCCTCGAACGGCCGTAAAGCCGGCATCATGGTCCGTCAGGTCGAGGACGAGATCGGCGTCATCAACATGACCATCGGCGCGGCCCAGGCCGGCGTCCGTTCCATGTGCGCCACCTCAGGCGGTGGTTTCGCGCTCATGTCGGAAGCCCTCGGCCTCTCCGCCATGGCGGAAATTCCCATCGTTGTCATTGATTGCCAGCGCGCAGGCCCGTCCACCGGCGTGCCCACCAAGACCGAACAGGGCGACCTGTGGCAAATGCTCGGCGCCGCTTTCGGCGACTATCCCCGCGTCATCGCTGCACCGCTCGACATCGGCGACTGCTTCACTCTGATGGCCGAGATCTGGAACGTCGTCGATAAGTTTCAGGTGCCGGGCCTCGTGCTCTGCGACCTTCTGCTGTCCGAAGGGCGCCTGAGCGTCGATCCGGAAATCCTCGACTTTGCTCCGCCCGTCGATCGCGGCGAGATGATCACCGCGCCCAACGGACACGGCAACGGCGACTACAAACGCTACCTCATCACCGAGAGCGGGGTCTCCCCGCGCGCCATCCCCGGCATTCCCGGCTACACCCACGTGGTGTCCAGCGACGAGCACGATGAGAACGGCGTCCTCATCAGCGACATGTTCACTGACGCACGCAAGCGCCGCGCCATGATGGAAAAGCGCATGCGCAAAGAGCAGGGAATCGCCGCCGCCGTGCCGCCACCCGTGCTCCAGGGACCCAAAGACGCCGACGTCACCCTCATCGGCTGGGGCTCGACTCAGGGCGTCATTGAAGAAGCCCGCGGCCAGCTCGCCGAGCAGGGCATCACCGCCAGCCAGCTGCAGATTCGCTGGCTGGTCCCGCTCCATGGCGAGGCCATCCTCGAACAGTTGCGCAACGCGAAGCGCACCATCATCGTTGAGAACAACTACAGCGGACAGTTCGCCCGCTACCTGCGCAGCGAAACCAGCTTCGTCGCCGACGGACACATCCGCAAATACGACGGCGAGCCCTTCATGCCGCACCACATCGTGGACGCGGTGCGCGAACAACTCGCCGGGGAGACGACGCTGTCTGTCCCCGCCCACGAAGTCATGGTGTAAACGGAACCAGCCCCAGGAGAAGAGTAATGGCGACAATTGTTGAATCCCCGAAACCCATGACCATGGCGGATTTCAAAGGCCGCGTCGATCCCGACTGGTGTCCCGGCTGCGGCGACTTTGGCGTTCTCGCCGCCGTCCAGAAGGCGCTCGTGGAGCTGCAGATTCCCAACCACCAGATCGTCACCGTGAGCGGCATCGGCTGCTCGTCGAATTTTCCCGGCTTCATCGAGACCTACGGCATGCATACGCTGCACGGGCGCTCCCTGCCCGTGGCCACCGGCATGAAAATGGCCAATCACGAGCTCACCGTGCTCGTCACCGGAGGCGATGGCGACGGCTTCGGCATCGGCGGCAACCACTTCACCCATACCATCCGCAAAAATATCGACCTGACATACATCGTCATGGACAACCAGATCTACGGCCTGACAACCGGGCAAACTTCGCCGACCAGCCGTCTGGGCATGAAGACGAAAAGCTCGCCCTACGGCAATATCGAAGCACCCATCAACCCCATCACCATGGCGCTGGCTGCTGGAGCCACCTTCGTCGCCCGCGGTTTCTCCGGCGACCAAAAGCACCTTACCGATCTCCTCAAGCAGGGCATCCAGCACAAGGGCTTTTCCTTCCTCGACATCTTCAGCCCCTGCGTCACCTACAACAAGGACAACACCTTCCAGTGGTTCCGCCCGCGCGTGAAGCGGCTCGAAGATGACGCCAGCTACGACGCCACGGACTGGCTCGGCGCCGTGGAGAAGTCGACGCTCTGGGGCGATGAAATCCCCATCGGCAAATTCTTCGAGCGGACCGACCTTCCCTCGCTCCACGAAGCGGAGCCGGTGACGCAGTCGGGACCCATGGTCGGCCGAGCGCCGCATATCGATCCCGCGGCGGCGAAGGCGTTTATCGACGAGCTGATGTAGTCACGGTCCAAAAAACGGGGCGTCCGGTCCGGATGCCCCGACACACCGAGGCAGCGGACCGATCCGGGTCGCTTTGTACCCTGCACCTTGTCCGCTGCACCCTACTTCGGCCCACCCTCAACCAAAAACAACCGCTCCACCTGCTGCCAGTTGTCCACGCGCGGATATCCGCTCACGCCCATGTTGTGGGGAGCGGTGAAGAGAATGCCTTTTCCGGCAAACGTGGGGAAGTGGCGTGGCTGATCGTCAATCAGGTAGTCCGCCTTCACAATGCTCTTGTCCCCGCAGAAGACAAAGTGCCGCGGATCGAGAAATGGGAAGTGCCGCCGCAGCCAGCGATATTTCGGACCGAATGAATTTGGAAACTCCATCGCCGACGTGGCAATGAAGATGTCGTAGGTCTGCGCCATCACCTGCAGAACGCGCTGGCTGTCCGGAATGACCGGCAGGTCTTCGAAGAAGTCCTCCGAGCGCAGATATCCCTCGAGCCGCTTGTGACGGTCGATCGACACGATGTCCCACAGCCACTTTCCTTCGAGATCCGACTTGGTGATTGCCTCGCCGTGATCGCGGTTGTAGCGCGCCAGATGCTCGGCCAGCGTATCGGCCAGCACCTCATCCATGTCGATGGCGATGCGCTTCATAGCGATTTACAAGGAATGGCCCGTTGCGTCCGCACCGCCGTTGGCTGCGCGTTTTGTAGGTCCTTCTGAACGCTGTACGTCGTACCCTGGTCCCTGATTTTCTACTCCACGCCCGCTTCGGGCGCCTTGCGGCCCCGCTTCGGCTTCTCCGGCTCGGGCTCCGGTTTTGGCTCCTTCGAAGCGTCGTAGTACAGTAGCCGCCCACACGACTCGCAGGTCATGATCTCCCCGGCACGAATCTGGTTCCACATCTGCGGCCGGATGCCCATCTGGCACTCCATGCACCGCTGCCCCCGCGCGTAGGCTACGCCCGTCGCACGCGACGACGACGAAACCCGATCGTAGATCCGCAGCAATTCCTCGGGAACATGCACCCGCTCCGCCTCGCGCCGCTTCAACAGACTCGCGAGGTGGGTCTGCTGCTCAGCCGACACCGCCCGCGCCTGCTCCTGCTCGATCTCCACCACCTTCATGTTGTCTTTCAGGTCGCTCTCGGCTGTTTTGCGTCTCTGCTCCAGCTGTTCGGTGCGCTCCATGCTCTCCAGTTCGCGGTCCTCGACCTTCTTGATTTCCGCTTCGGCGAATTCAATCTCGTGCTGGAAGGCGCGGTACTCCTCGTTGGTTTTCACGGCTGACATCTGCGCGCGGAGCTTTGCGATCTTCTGCTGCTGGTCCTTCAGATCGCTTTCCATCCGCCGTCGCGAGGCCTCTTCGTCCTTAAGCCCCTTCTGCACCTGCTCCACTGCGGTTTTTTCCGCCGCCAGACGCGACTCAAGCGCCGCCAGCCGTTTAGGCAGCGCCGCAATCTCCCCGCGCAACTGCGCGGTCTCCTGATCGAGGGTTTGTACGCGGATCAGCGCTTCAAGGGCAGCATGCATCGGCATCTGAAGGATATCACCCGGCGCCGGCTGCCCGAAGGCGCCGGGCTTACGGATTCGCCTCCGCCACAGCGGAGACTTCCTGTTGCTTCCCGGTTCCGGGCATCTCCACCGATCCCAGAACCACGGACTTCCCAGGCACCAGATTCACCACGCTCTCCATCAGGGTCTGGCGGATCACTGGG
>DASRRO010000190.1:0-1635 GCA_035656855.1 Acidobacteriaceae bacterium
AGTACTCGGTGGCGAGCGGCGAGCCGCAGAAATGGCAGCGGCCGATCTTCGGCGGGGTGGCGTATTCCGCGGTGGAGAACTGCGGCGTATCGGGCATGCGACGTCCCTCGCTGGGGGAGCTTCGCTGGAGGGTAGCAAAGCGACTGTGCCGGCGAATGGACGAAAGCTTCGCGCAGGCAGCCGGTTTGCCCAGGATGGGACTGCTAAGGCAGGATACGGAGGACAATCAGAGGAGGCGAACATGGCAACGTTGGCGGAGTTGTTGCTGCCGGAATTCGATGCGGAGATGGCGAGCACGCGGCGAGTTCTGGCGGCGGTGCCGGAAGAGAAATTTGACTGGCGGCCGCATGCGAAGTCGTTCACCATGGGGCGGCTGGCGGGGCACGTTGCGGAAATCTCAAGCTGGATGAGCGACACGGTGCAAAAAGGGCGGCTGGATCTGGTCGCGGGAAACCAGCCGGAGAACACAACTTTCCACCCCGTCTCGCATGCTCAATTGATGGAGAAGTTCGATGGCTGGGTGAAGCAGGCGCGGAGCGATCTGGCAGCGACGAACGACTCCGCGCTGGAGCAGACCTGGGTGATGACCTGGAATGGCGAGGAGATTCTTCGGCTGCCGCGGCGGGAGACGATTCGCACCTGGGTGCTGAACCACACCATTCATCATCGCGGGCAGCTTGGCGTGTATCTGCGGCTGAACGATGTGAAGGTACCGGGCGTCTATGGGCCTTCGGCGGACGAAAAGTAATTGATCGTGCTGCCGAGGCTGTATCCGATTCTCGATGCGGACGCGCTGGCGCGGGCGGGTATCCCGCTGGTGACGGCGGCGCGCGCTCTCTATGACGCCGGTCTGCGCTGGGTCCAGTACCGCGACAAGCAGGGGAGTGACACGGCGGTTGCAGAGACCATGCGGGAACTGCGGGCAATCTTCCCCGCGGGCGAAGCTGTGCTGTTGCTGAATGACCGCGTGCATGTATGCGGGCAGACAGGAGCGGACGGCGTGCATATCGGTCAGCAGGACATGGCTCCGGCAGAGGCTCGGCGGGTCTTGGATAGGGGCGGGGGTCCGAAACGGCTGCTCGGAGTCTCGACCCACAATGTCGCGCAGTTGCGTGCGGCGCTCGCGACCGGTGCGCCGGACTATGTGGCGATCGGGCCGGTGTATGCGACGGGGTCGAAGAAGAGTCCGGATCCTGTGGTGGGGTTGGAAGGCGTCCGCGCCGCTCGCGCGCTCACGCCGCTGCCCCTGGTGGCGATTGGCGGCATCACCCCCGAGAACGGGCGCGAGGTGATCGAGGCTGGGGCAGATGCCGTGGCGGTGATTTCGGCCCTGCTGCCGCAGGGTGACCGGAGCATGGAGGAAAGGGTTCGGGACTTTCTCGCATTTTTACGGTAGAACTTACTGTCTGGACATTCACCGTGTGTGAGCTATGCGGGCGGCCGACCGCGGCTGCGTTCTCCGCTGAGAAGGACAGACTCCAGAGCCTGTCCTCGCCGAAGACAGCGACCAGGCGCACGACATCCATACCATCCGGAGGCAGTTTCTTTGGCTAGACTTTTTGCAACCAAGCCCCTCTCGCTCCTCACAGACGAGGCGCATGAGGAGGGCGAACACACGCTGAAGCGGTCGTTGGG
>DASRRO010000191.1:0-26106 GCA_035656855.1 Acidobacteriaceae bacterium
CCTGGTTCTCCTGAGCCTTATACTCCCGGCGCGCTTTTCACCAGAAACGATCCCCCGTACAGCGCAATGCCAATCAACAGGGGAATCAGTCCGCACAAATAAACCCCTTTGTCCGTCGGCAGCGCGGCCAGGAAGATCATCAGTGCCAGACCCACCGCTCCCGTCACCAGGCCGCCGATCTGCAGCCCCCACCGCGCCCGCGCCGTCGCCAAGCGGTCTTCCTCCCGCATCAGTTCCAGCGCGGAGGCCGCTCCCGGACCCTGCGAGTCTGCCAGCTTCTTCAGCATGTCGTTCTTGTAGTAGCTCTCCCGCTCCTTCTGCCGCGCCTGCGACCACGAGTTCACCGTCAGAAACGAGAACAGCGCTACCGCGCCCACCGCCAGAAAGACAAACACCATTACATCCGGACTCCACATCATGCGACCTCCTTGCGGCGTGCCTTCTCCGCTTTCACCTGGTACGACCACCTCCTGGTTCCACCGGTTTCATTTTTTTCGGGGTTGCCATGCCGCTCTTCCGGGAAAATCGAGAATTCTCGGTGCTCCCCATGTCCTCTGTTGTGAATATTCCCGAAATGCCATCTCGACAGAGATTTTGAAACCGCGCACCATGATCTGTGGTCCCACCAGCAGGCAAACTATGACCGCGGATCCGGTCCAACCCATCCCTCTCACCGACGAAGCCGCGATCGCTCGCGTCCTGGCCGGCGATCCTTCTGCCTTCGAGGCCATCGTGCGCCGCTGGCAAACGCCTCTGGTCAACCTCGCCTGGCGCTTCTGCCGGGACCGCACCCGCGCCGAAGAGATGGCCCAGGAAGCCTTTCTCCGCGCCTGGCGCAATCTCGCCCAGTTCCGCGGTGAATCCGCTTTCTCTACCTGGCTCTTCTCCCTGGCCGCGAATCTCTATCGCACCGAGCTGCGCCGCATGCCCGCCACCCCGCTGTCCCTCGACGACATCGCCGAGCCACCCGACCCGCGCCTCGCCAGCCTCGCCCTCGAAGAGACTTCCCGCGATGAAGCCGTTCGGCGCGCCGTCCTCGCCCTGCCGCCCAAATATCGCGACGCCATCCTCCTCTTCTACTTCCACGAGCAGGATGTCCCCGCCACCGCCCGCACTCTCAAGGTCCCCGAGGGCACCGTCAAAGCCCGGCTCTTCCGAGCCCGCAAGCTGCTGCGGTCCAAATTCGCGCGTCCGTCCTCCCGAAACCGCACCGCGTCAAACGCCGCCAGCCTCGCCGCGCACCAGCACAAGGAGGCCCAATGAAATCGCGCCGCTCCATCCCGAATTTTGCCCCCGCGCCTCTCGCCGACACTGACATCGACCGCGCCCTGGCCTACGGGCGGGACGGCCTCCTGCCCTCCTCCGGCTTTGCCGCCTCTGTCATGGCCGCCATCGCCCACGACGCCGCGGCGCCCGCGCCCATCCCTTTTCCGTGGAAACGCGCCCTTCCCGGCTTCGTCGCTGTTGTTGTCGTCCTGGCGCTGCTCGTTGCCGTGCTGATCTCGATGGCCGTCTCCGCTCCTGCGGCTTCCGTCGCCCCCGTCCAGGCCGATGCCCTCGACAGCGCGACCCTGCTCCCCTTCCTTCATTCCACCCAGGGGACAAACATCGTCGTCTGGACCGCCGTGACCGTCGGCGCCCTCATCGTCTCCCTGGTCTTCTTCCGCCGCCTCCTGGCGTCCCACTGACGTCGGTCCGCCGCCACTGTCCCGCACTCCGCAGGCTGTAATCCGTGGCGGTCCGCTAAACGCTATACGCTGCACGCTCGCCCCTGCCATAATGTCTCCCACCATGTCCACCAGCCTCGCTACTCCCGTCACCTTCGTGCTCGTCGACGGCGCCAACCGCAGCACCGGGACAATCGCCCATTCGCCCTTTACCGTCGGCCGTCTCCCGGAAAACGATCTCGTCCTTGCTCATCCTTACGTCTCCCGCCGCCACGCCGACATTCTTATCGAAGGCGATCAGTTCTTCCTGGTCGATCAGGGCAGCCGCCACGGCACCTTCGTCAATGGCCAGCCGGCCACGCCCCGCCAGCCGGTCACTCCCGACGACACCATCCACTTCGGCGCGCTCGACGGCCCTGCTCTCCATCTCGGCACCGTTGAAACCCACGACTCCTCGACCATCCGGGCCATCATCGACCAGATGCCCGAGGTCGGCGGCAATCCCCTCGACAAGCTCCGCTGGTTTTTCGAGTCCGCCCGCAAGCTCAACACCTCTGACGCCGTCGACCAGATCCTCACGGCCCTCCTCGACACCACTCTCCAGCTCACCCAGGTCGAGCGCGGCTACGTCTTCCTCGCCAACGAAGCCGGCGAGATGCGCCTCGCTGTCGGCCGCAGCGACAAGGGCGAAGAACTCACGGACGAGTCCACCCTCTCCCACGGCGCCATGCGCCAGGCCATGAATGCCGATGAATTCATCCTCACCGACACCCTCTCCGCCGACCCTGAAACCCGCTCGGCCAGCATCGTTGCCCACAGCATCCGCTCCGTCATCTGCATCCCCCTGCGCAAGCGCCGCCCCGGCGGAGCCAAAGCCGACCTTCTTGGACTTCTCTATCTCGACAGCCGCCTCAAAGCCGGCCGCCTTACAGAAATCGACAACGATCTCCTTCGCACCATCGCCACCGACGCCGCCGCCCTCATCGACAATGCCCAGCTCACCCTCGCTGAAGAGCGCGAGCGCCATTACCGCCAGGAAATGTCCATTGCGGCCGACATTCAGCGCGGACTCATGAGCGTCCAGCCGCCCACCCTCTCCTGGGCTTCGGTCGGTGCGCGCTCTGTCCCCTGTCGCGAAGTCGGCGGCGACTTCTTCGACATCGTCGAAGACGGGGAAGCCCTTGCCGTGGTCCTCGCCGACATCTCCGGGAAGGGCATTTCCGCCGCCATCCTTGGCGCCACCCTCCAGGGTCTCATCTATTCGCTGCTCGTATCCCGCCAGCCCCTGGCCACCCTCGCCGATGTCGTCAACCGCTACATCTGCAGTAAGAACATTGAGAAGTACGCCACCATGGCCATCCTTCGCCTCACCCCCGACGGACGGCTCGACTACATCAATTGCGGCCACGTCCCGCCCTTCCTCTACGCTAACGGCGCCTCCCGCCTGCCGGAATCCAATCTCCCGGTCGGCCTCATCGAAGGCGCGCCTTTCTCCTCCGGTTCGCTCCAGCTCCAGCCCGGCTCCCGCATCTTAATTGTCACCGATGGCGTTACAGAATCCGCAGACGCCGCCGGCGATTTTTACGGCGAAGACCGCCTGGTCGCCCCCGAACTGGAAAAAACCAGCCTCGACGACATCTTTTCCAGCGTCGAAAAGTTTTCCGGCTCCCTCGCCGCCGACGACGACTGCACCGTCGTCGACCTGCGCTACATGGGGTAGGGCGCGGAGTTCGGCGACCCGAAATGATGCACACAGTGCGTCACGGCAGTTCGAGGATCTCGGTGTCCTCTGGGGTGAGGTCGTCGGCCCGAAACCCCGCTTGCCATTTGCACTGGAAACCCGTACCCTCGCTTTCACCCCCTCCCCAGTCCATACAGGCCCACAGGAGAATCTCCGTGAAAGTCATGCTTTCGGCCCTCGCTCTGTTTACCGCTGTCTCGCTCACTGCCTTCGCAGCGCCTCCCAGCCCCACTCCCAATGCACAGGCCGCCGGCGTCTCCCAGAAATGCGCCACGGTGGGTGACCCCGAAAACCTCTGCCAGTGGGACGGGCCACCGGGCACTCGCGGCCGCAAATGCGTCATCGACGTCGAGCACATGAGCCGCAAGCGCGCCTGCCACTATGAGGCTTCCATGAGCTCGGACATGATGGACCACAAGCCCATGTGCATCTCGGCGAAGCTGGCCGAGCACATCGTTTTCCGATCCAGCAACGGCCGCATGTATCGCGTCCGCCGCCTCGTCCCCATCAACAAAACCAACGCCCAGGGACAAGCCTGCCCGGCGCACCCCTTCCGCCGCGAGTTCCATGAAGAAGATTTCAACTTCGGCAATTCCTACGACACGCAGGAAGCGAAGTCTCAGTCGGTCGGCTGTTTCTACAAGCTCGAAGTCCAGTTCATGACCGTCGACCCCAATTCCCCGATCTCCAGCCACGACCCGCAACACCGCCATCTCGAGTGCCGCGACCCTCACCTGGGCGTCACCCCCTAGCCAGTACCTGTCCTTATTTCCTTCGCGCCCGCCGTCACCCGGCGGGCGTCAGGTTCTTCAGGTCCGGCGCGCTCCCGATGTCCGCCTTCGAGTAGCCATGGGCCAGCGCCTTCTCCGCCCACATCCGCGCCGCGCCCGCATCTCCGTTTCGGGCGTACACCCGCGCCGCGTAGTAGTTCACTTCGGCGTCCTCCGGCGCATGCTGCAGAGCCGCGTTCAGATATTTCACTGCAGCGTCTTTTGAGCCCAGCGCCGCCGACCCATACGCCGCCACCATCAGCGCATCCAGATCCTGCGGATTCACCTGCAGTCGCGCCTGGCTCAGCGCCAGCGCCTCCCGATAATGAGCCGCGGCGTTGCCCCCGTTATCGCTCCACGCATACGCATCCGCCAAATCCGCCTCAATCGCAAATGAGTGCGGCTTTAGTGCCGTTGCCTTCTCCAGCGCCGCCGCCGCGGGTCCAAACTGCCGCTGGTGTAGATACACCTGGCCCAGGTCCATGTAGGCCTCGGCATGCGGACGCTCCGCGATTGCCTTCTGGAAGATTGCCGCTGCCGCATCGAACTGCCCTTCCAGGAAATACGCCACGCCCAGCCGCCGCGCCAGAAAGCTGTTCTCCGGAAACTTCGCAACCCCTTCCTCAAACACGCCGGCTGCCTGCGCGTACTCGGCCCGCCGCAGGAGAAAATTCGCCAGCGCAAAGTAATTCGCCCAATAGTACGGCCGCGCCTGGATCGCTTCCCGATAAACCTTCTCCGCTTCCTGCGGTTGCTCCAGTTCCTCATCGGTCCGCGCCAGCCCGTTCAGCGCCGTGTCGCTTTGTGGATCGAGCCGCAATGCCTGCTGGAACTCGCTCTTCGCCTGCTTCGCTTGTCCCGTCCCATCGTCGATCGTTCCCTGACAGATCTGCGCCTCCGCCACCTGCGCATTCAAACTCGTCGCCTTTTCGCAGCCCGCCCGCGCCAGCGCAATCTCTCCTGCGTTGTTGCTCGCCAGATACTCCTGCCAATGCGCCTCGCCCAACCCCGCATACGCGCTGGCAAACTGCGGATCGGCGCGCGTCGCCTCCGTGAAGCTCGCCTCCGCCTTCTTCAGGTTGTCGGCGATCTCATAGTCCCGCAGATAACCCACGCCTCGCAGATACGCGTCGTAGGCCGCCGGCACGGTCGTCCTGTACCGCTCGGTTGCCGGTGCCGCCGGGGTCGCGGGAACGCTCAGCATCTGCAACACTCCCGCCACCACATCGTCCTCCAGCTTGAAAGGATCGTCCGGCGTGCTCGTCACGTGGCCGGACTGTCCCGCCACCTTCCCCGTCGCGCCCACCAACTCGTACGTGATGCGCACCCGGTTCCGGAACTGCTGATAGCTTCCATCGATTACCAGATCGGCTCCCAGCTCCTTATGTGCCTCCTCCGGTGTCGTCAGGCCGTGAGCCCGCACCTCGCTCGCCGCCAGCACATCCAGGCGGTCCGCTGGAGCTACCCGCGCCAGGCTCGACGTGATCGCCTCTCGCAATCCCTCGCTGTAGGCGTTCATCCCCGCTGCATCCCCCGCGGAGCCGATGACCCGGAACGGCAGCACCGCCAGCAGCTGCGTTTTCGCCGCGATCGCGGTGCTCGGGGTAGCAGACGGCGGCGGTTGCCTGAAATGCCGCTCCATCGCCCACAAAGCCGCCGCTATCGCCACAATCGTAACAGCAGCCATCACAAATACCGCAATGGGCCTGTTTCCTGCACTGGCGACTGCCGGAGCATTCCCCGCCTGCAGCGCTCTCAAATCCACCAGCAGGTCTCGCACCGTGGCGTAGCGCCGCTCCGGTTGCTTCATTATCGCCTTTTGCAGAACCCGCTGCAGACCCTCCGGCAATCCCCGGCCTTTCAGATTCAGCGTCGCCGGCTCCGCCGCCAGCGTCTTCTGCACGCTGTCCGCCAGCGTTTTTCCTTTGAACGGAGCCGTCCCTCCGGCCATCTCGTACAACACCACGCCCAGCGCGAAAATGTCCGACTGCTCGGTCGGCTCTGACTCGCGCAGTACCTCCGGAGCCATGTAGCCCGGCGTGCCCGCAAAGGCATGCCCCGCGCCCGCCAGGCTCACCGTCTCACCCGCGCCGTCGGGCGACGCCATCAGTCGCGCCAGGCCAAAGTCGAGCACCTTTACGAAACCCTGCTCTGTGACCAGAATGTTTTCCGGTTTGATGTCGCAGTGCAGGATTCCCGCCGCGTGCGCCGCTTCCAGCCCCTCGGCCAGCTGCACCGCGAGAGCGAAATACCGCTCTGCACTCAGCGGCGTGGCGATCTCCGCACGCAGGTCGTGCCCCACCACATACTCCATCGCCAACAGCCACTCGCCCTGGCGCTGGCAAATGTCATATACCTGCGCAATGTGGGGACTATTGATGGCCGTGGCGCGCTTGGCTTCAGTCAGCAGATGCCCGGCCCGCTCAGCCTGGGCTGATTCGCCAGGGCCCGCCGTGGCCGTTCCCTTCAGCCGCTTCAGCACCAGCTTGCGGCGCAGGATGGTGTCTTCAGCCAGCCAGGCTTCACCCATCCCGCCCGCGCCCAGCCGACGCTTCACCACATATCGATCGGCAATCGTCTCTTCCGGAGTCAGGGCACCCGCGGCAGTCGATGCTTCCCCTGCGCCGTCGCCTGAGCGCCCGCCTGCATTCTCCGCTGCCGCCACAGCCGTGGAATCCTCTTCTGCTCAGGGATGGTGGCCGCGCAACCGTGCCGAGCCGGAATTCATCTCGGGTAGCTCCGGGACCCATCCGCAGTTGGCCTGATACTACACCAGACCCGCGTGTCTCTCTGCATCAGTGTGGTCGTCGTAAGTGACGCGGTTCTCGACCCTCCGGGCCACCGCGTGCGTGCCGATTCTGGCATGGACGCGATGATCAGCAGGCTGACCCTTGTCATTTACACTGTGACTGCCTGCAGCCGTTGCGAATGCGGATTCTTCACGTCATTGGTAGTCTGTCGCCCGCCGACGGTGGCCCGCCCGAAGCGGTCCGCCAATTGGCCCGCGCATATTCGAGAATCGGTGTCGACGTCGAAGTTCTCTGCCAGGATCTTCCGGACGCGCCATTCCTCGCCGGACTGGATTTTCCCGTCCATCCGCTCGGTCAGCGCTGGCTCGGCCGCTTCGGCCTCTCCCCTCGACTTTGGCGATGGCTGCATCAGAATGCCTCCAGCTTCGACGGCCTCGTCATGAACGGACTCTGGATCTTCCCCGACATCGCCGTCCGTTCGGCCGCGCGTTCCGCCGGCGTGCCCTATCTCGTCTTTGCCCATGGAGCCCTCAGCCCCTGGTTCGAACAGTACCGGTTCAAGCACATCAAAAAGAAGGTGTACTGGCCGCTGCAATACGCCGTCCTGCGCGATGCGCGCAGCGTTCTCTTCACTTCAACCGCCGAGCAGGATCAGGCCACTCGCAGCTTCAACCCCAACCACTGGAGGTCTGCCCTGGTCCCCTACGGCATCACGGAACCGGATGGCGATCCCTCCGTCCAGGTCCAGGCCTTCTTCGCCCAGATGCCCGTTCTCCGCCATCGCCGCTTTCTGCTCTTCCTCTCCCGGCTGCATCCGGTCAAGGGATGCGATCTGCTGCTTGACGCATTCGCCCGCATCGCCCGGGATTTCCCGGACGTCCATCTCGTCATGGCCGGTCCTGACCAGGTGGGCTGGGAATCTGTGCTCCAGCAGCAATGTACTCAGGCGGGGATTGCCGATCGCGTCCACTGGCCGGGCATGCTCAGTGGCGATCTGAAATGGGGAGCCCTCCGCGCCGCGGATGCCTTTGTCCTTCCCTCTCATACCGAGAACTTCGGCGTCGTGATCGTCGAGTCTCTCGCTGCCGGCCGCCCCGTCCTGATCACGAATAAAGTGAATATTTGGCCCGACATCCAGTTTGACGGCGCAGGTCTCGTCGACGACGATACCCTCGACGGCATCGAGCGTCTCCTCCGCCGTTGGCTGGCCATGCCCCCAACCGAGCGCGAAGCCATGGCCGCTCGCGCTTTCCCCTGCTTTACGAAACGCTATTCGATGGAACGCGCCGCAGAGGCCATCAAAATATTGTTTTCAAAAGGGAAAGAGTCTCTCCTAACCGGTAACCCGTAGCCCCTATCCCTTGCCGTTCAGCATCCCCAGCAGCCGGTCAAACTCCTCCAGCTTGGCGTATTCGATGATCACTCGCCCCCGCCCCTTGCGATCCTCCACGCGGACTTTCATCCCCAGCGATCGTTGCAGCTGCTCCTGTACTTCGTGTACATTGGGATCCTGTAGTTTCACCTTTTGTTCGCCATCAGACTTCTTCTTTGACTCCGGATTCAGGATTCCCTGAACATAACTCTCGGCCTGCCGCACACTCATCGACAGCGCCACCAGCTTCTGCGCCGCCTTCAAAATCGCTGCCGGATCTTCCAGCGGCAACAGCGCCCGCGCGTGGCCAAAGCTCAGTGCTCCGCTTTCCACCTGCGCCTGGACCTCAGACGGCAAGCGGAGCAGCCGAAGAAAGTTCGCTACCGACGCGCGATCCTTTCCAGTCCGCTTAGCCATCTGCTCCTGGGTCAGCTGAAACTCCCGCGCCAGTCGCTCGTACGCTCGCGCCTGCTCAATCGGGTTGAGATCGGTGCGCTGCAGGTTTTCGACGATGGTCATCTCCATCGCCTGCTCGTCTGACGCATGCCGCACAATCGCCGGCACCGTCTCCTTGCCCGCCCGCTGCGACGCCAGCCAGCGCCGTTCGCCGGCAATCAGTTGGAAGCGGCCCCCCGCCACCGGTCGCACCACAATCGGCTGCACCACGCCGGTCTCGGCAATCGATGCCGCCAGCTCCGCCAGCGCGACCTCGTCGAACCGCGTCCGCGTCTGGTATGGACTGCGGTCGATCTCCCCCACGGGAATCTCCCGCGCCTTTCCACTTTGCTCCGCCGGCGCTGCAGGAACCGCCTCGGCCACCGCCTGTACCCGCGGCAGCAACGATTCCAGTCCCTTACCCAGTGCTCTCCGCTTTGGTGTTTCCGTCACGGTCTGCATCCTCTTCGCCTCACTTCTCTCACCTCAACGCCAAAGAAGAAAATGTTCCACGTGGAACAGAATTGGCAGGGGCCACGGCCTGATTCTCCCGGCACGACGCTGACTTCTACCCCGTACCCCTATCTATAAATCCCTACCCGTAGGGCCAGAACTTTACCTTCACCTCGCCTCGAGCCGCCCGAGCCGCCTTCCTCTCTTTTGCGGCCGGGCTCTCAATCCCTCTCCGTTGCAGAAGCTCGTCCGCCAGCTCCCGATAGCTTTCCGCCCCTCGCGATCTGGGATCATACAGCAGCACCGGCTTCCCATAACTGGGCGCTTCCGCCAGTCGCACGTTCCGCGGGATTACGGTCTTCAGAAGTTTTTCCTTGAAAAACTCCCGGAGATTGTCTGTGACCTGCTGCGCCAGGTTGGTCCGATCGTCGTACATGGTCAGCAGTACGCCCTCGATCTCCAGTGTTGGATTGAACGCCTCCCGCACGCGCTGCAGCGTGTGCATCAGCTCGCTCAGTCCCTCCAGAGCGAAATACTCCGCCTGCATCGGCACGAGCAGACGGTCCGCAGCCACCAGCGCATTCAGCGTCAGCAAGTCCAGCGCGGGAGGGCAGTCCAGCACGATGTAATCGTAGCTATCCTTAACCTTATCAAGCGCTTCCTTGAGTCGGAAGGCGCGCCGTTCCATCTGAATCAGCTCGACATTGGCCCCGGTCAGGTTCTTATGGGAGGGCACCAGCTGCAGGGTATCAATCTCGGTCTTCAGGGCGACTTCCGCAACCGTCGCCTCGCCCATCAGCAGGTCGTACGACGAGCGCCGCTCCGCATCCCGTGCCACTCCAAAGCCGCCGCTGGAGTTCGCCTGGGGATCGCAGTCCACCAGAAGAACCCGTAACCCCTCGAGCGCCAGCGCAGCCGACAGATTGATGGCGGTGGTCGTCTTGCCCACCCCACCCTTCTGATTGACAACCGCGAGAACGCTCCCCATAACCTCCCAAGCCTACCGGGCACGCGCTCCCACCGCAACGGCAATCCAGCTGTGCACAACCGGGGGCCGTTTGTGGAATGCTGCTGGATGCCGGTTCTGCCAGCAGGGGCAATTCATTGACGTCATTTGAGATATGCAATAGCCGCAATTGTTACAGTGCTGTTTCTGCAAAATGCGCCCAGTGGAAAAAGGGGGACAAATCTGGCGAAAAATTGCAGCTTTGCAAGGGAAAAAGCCGGGGCGCAGGCTCCGGTCTGGCTGCGCGTGTTCCACGTGGAACAACGCTCCTGATCGGACCGAAGCCTGGAACTAAAGCTCAGCCCTACTCCTGACGATCTCTCTCCTGAACCAACAAAAGGAATCGCATGCCTGCCTCAACCGTGCACGTCCTGACAACTCAGCACGAAACCCTCGTTCCCGACGGCGTCTTCATCTATTCCCGGACCGACCTCAAAGGGCGCATTACTGAGGCTAACCCCGCCTTCGCCGAGATCAGCGGCTATCCCGTGGAACACATGCTTGGCAAGCCCCACAATCTGGTTCGCCATCCCGATATGCCCCGCGAGGCCTTCGCAGACTTGTGGCGGAACCTTCAGAAGGGCCGCCCCTGGCAGGGCATCGTCAAAAATCGTCGCAAAGACGGAGGCTATTATTGGGTCATCGCCAATGCCTCGCCGGTCCGCGAGAGCGGCCAGATCGTTGGCTACCAATCCATCCGGTTCAAGCCTTCCCGGGAGCAGATCCATGCCGCCGAGGAAGCCTATCGGCGAATTCGCGAAGGCGATCGCAGCCTCTCTATCGTGGATGGGCGGGCGGTCTCCCGGCGCGGGCACTGGGCCGGGGTCGCCTTTGGGTGGACAGGGCAGTTGCGCATGGGCATGATTCTGACTCTCTTCGCCGCCGTGACGGGAAGCTCCGGTCTTCTCAGGGGTGCCGCATACCCCCTTCTGCGACCGCTCGCTCTGGCGGCTCTTGGGATGAGCGCCGTCGCTGCGCTGTTGGGTTTCTTTACGATCGATCGCCGCTTCCGGCACGAGCTGAATGCCACCGTAAATTATCTTGAGACCGTTTTGACATCCGGTAACCTTAAGACACATTTCGACTTACGCCGTGAAGGCTGTCTCGGATCCATTGGTCTCCGCCTCTCACTTTTTGTCGGCTGGGTGGAAGCCACGGTCCAGTCGATCAGCGATGCCGTTGCAGCCGTCCAGACCGGGACCGAGGATGTCCTCAAAGGGGTCCTCGAGATCGAGAAAGCGGCGCAGTCGCAGAGCGCAGCCAGTGCTTCGGTGGCCGCTGCGGCCGCGGAACTCGATTTCACGATCCGCGAGGTCTCCGGGCACCTGCAGACTACTGAAACCGCAGTGGGTGAAACCGGCCGCCAGGCAACCGCCGGAGCGGGAGTTTCCGAGCGCGCCGCTGCGCAGATTCAGGACCTCGCTCAGGCCATCCGTAATGCCGCCAGCGAAGTCGAGGCGCTCGGCGCCACATCCGCAGAAGTCGGCCAGATTGCAGGCGTGATCCGCGAAATCGCCGACCAGACCAATCTCCTTGCTCTGAATGCCTCCATTGAGGCGGCGCGTGCCGGAGCCGCCGGCCGCGGCTTTGCGGTTGTCGCCACGGAGGTCCGCAACCTGGCCGACCGCACCATGAAGGCCACCGGCAACATCGACTCCCTCATCGTCAAGATCAAGGGGGACAGCGATCGCGCCATTGGCGGCATGCGGCACGGTGCGGCTCAGGTCGCGGACGGCGTCACTTTGGTGCAGAACGCGCGCGATACCCTCAACGGCATCAACGCGCTGATGAGCGAGGCGGTGCGCCGCGTCAGCGAGATTGCCAACTCCTCCAGCCAGCAAACCGAGGCCATGAACGAAATCACGCGCAACATCACTCAGGTTGCCGCGATGACCGAACAGAACGAAGCCACCGTCCGCCGCACCACCCAGCAGATGCAGGTTCTCGCTCCGCTGGTCGATCGCGTTCAGAAAGCCATCCTGCAGTACCGGGTATGAGAAAGAGGATTGAATAGTAACTGATATTGTTACGAATATGTGGCGTCATCTCACGCTCTACAATGGGAGCAGGAGATCTGCTCACCATGAGGGCCCGCTTCTGCACGCCGCGCCTTTTTCTTCTGGTTTTCCTGGCCGGCGCTATCGCGCCCCTGCACGCGCAATTTGCCAGCGGCGCTGAGCCGGTCAGCGCCTCGGTGATTCCCAGAGACGTTCTCCTCCAGCCTGAGCAGCTTCACCGCCAGCTCGAAGCGCATGCTCCGCTGCTGATCCTCCAGGTGGGCTCGAAAGTTCTCTATCAGGAAGCCCATATTCCTGGCGCCGAATACGCGGGTCCCGGCTCGCGCCCGGAAGGTCTCGCCGCCCTTCGCGCCCGCGTCCAGCGCCTGCCGCGGATCCAGCCCATCGTGCTCTACTGCGGCTGCTGCCCCTGGAATAAGTGCCCCAACGTCGGACCCGCCTGGCAGCTTCTTCACTCCATGGGCTTCACCCACGTCCGCGTCCTTTATATTGCCGACAACTTCGGTGTGGACTGGGTCGCGCGAGGTTATTATGCCGACTCCTCGCACTAGCGGAACCGGTCCCCGTCGCGTCGCAGCTCTCCTGTTGCTGGCGGCCGCTGCTCTCTTCGCCGTCCGCGCCCACTCCCAGCCGTCGCGCTCCCTCGTCAATCGCCCGGCTCCGGAGTTCGTCCGCCCCAACCTCGCGCACCACCGCGTCGATCTCGCCGGTCTCCGCGGCAAAGTGGTGCTCCTGAATTTCTGGGCTACCTGGTGCGCCCCCTGCCGTCTCGAGATGCCGCGCTTCATCGACTGGCAGAAGCAGTACGGCCCAGAGGGGCTTCAGATCGTGGGGGTCTCCATCGACGACGACGCGACTCCCGTCCGCCCCTTGATTGAGAAGCTGCACGTCAACTACCCCATCCTCATGGGCGATGCCCAGCTCGGCGAGCGCTACGGGGGCGTCCTCGGCGTGCCTGTCACCTTCCTCATCGACCGCAGGGGCATGGTGCGCGCCCGTATCGATGGCGCTGCCGATCTCCCTACGCTGGAGAAGCAGCTCCGCCAGATCCTCGCCGCGCGCTGACTTATACCCCCACCAACTCGGCCACCGGCTCCGCATGCGGTGTGAACGGCACATGGTCGGCCCTGCAGATCGCCTTCACCGCCGGCCGCGCCGTCATGGGACCCGACGGCAGCCCGCCGCCGGGCGCCACCCACTGCCCCACCATCAGGAAACGCTCCAGCCCGGGCAGCGTGTTTGGCAGCGAACGCCACTGATCGCCTGGCTCCACCAGCCAACCCTCCATCGTGCCCTGCCAGTTCCCGGTGTAGCGCAGCACTGTCGCGGGCGTCGACACATCCAGCACCTCAATCGCCGCCCGCACGCCGGGGATCCGCCGCTCGAGTATTGAAAGTACGGCCTCCGCCACGCGATGTTTCTCGGCGTGATACTGGGGCGGATCGTTCGCCCGAAGATCGGACCAGTAGCGGTAGTTTCGCGTCGGCAACAGGCAGGTGGCTGCCGTCTTCCCCGCGGGGGCGAATGTCGGATCGAAGTGGAAGAACCGGAACGAAGCATAATCCAGCCCGTTTCCCGGCTCCACCACCAGCGGCTCCTCCAGCTGCAAACTCAGCATCGGCGGCTGATCGTGCAGATCGAGCGCCACCCCCAGAGACACCTGCACATACGACGCGAAGAGCGGCTTCGTCGCATATCGCACTCGCAGCGCCTCAGGCAGATACCGCGCGCCCAACAATTGGAACAGCGTCGCGTGCCCGTCCGCCGCGGAGATCACCCAGTCCGCGCGCACCCGTTCGCCGCCGGCCAGCTCCACGCCCACCGCGCGGTCGTTCTCCACCAGGATCTTCTCCGCCTTTGTGCCGAACCGCAGGGTCCCGCCCAGCCGGCGCAGGGTCGCCTCAATCCCCCGGATCAGTGCCTGCGATCCGCCCAGGCAATAGCCCGCGTTCCCCATATGCATCCAGGTGAGTGACAGAATGATGGCGATGACGCTCATCCGACCGATATCGCCGTCCGAGAAGAACCGGCGCAGGAGCGGATCGGAAAACCGCCGCCCATAATCCTTCCCGCTCATCCGGGAGAGCCTGCGCAGAAGCGGCAGCCGCGGCAAGTCCTGGAGAAGCGGCCACCAGTTCTCCGCCAGTCCTTCCGACGGATCGATCATGCGGAAGTGGCTCAGGCTCCGCACCGCGTCGGTAAATTCGAGGATCGCCGCCGTGTCCTGGGGTGCGCGTTTCAGAAGCGCCATCTCCAGACGGTCCACATTCGTGTAAATCGTCAGCCCATCGTCGCCCCGCTCCGTCTCCATCCGCACAAAGATCTCCGGATCGATGAACGTCAGCTTGTCGATGTCCAGCAACTCCCGCCAATGGTCGTGAAGATCCGCGCCCGGTCGCGACCCCACCAGCCAGTGCAGGCAGGTCTCAAAGGTGTAGCTGCCCCGCTCCCAGCTCATTGCCAGACCGCCCGCCTGGCTGTTCATCTCCAGCAGCTCCACCGCGTATCCGCAGCGCAGCGCATAAACCGCGGCGCTCAGCCCGCCGATGCCGCCACCGATAATGACAATCTTTTTCCTTGCATCCATGGCTGCGCCCCCTCGCTCACCGCCATACCAGGGACTGCATTTTCCCGTCAGAGGAGTAGAGCGACGAGGACGACAGGCCGGGACAGGAAGCCCCCACACGGCAGAGGTCGCAGAGTAGCGGAATCACCTGCCACCGCGCGGTGACCCGAATCACAAGCGGCGCGGCTCCATGGAACCAACCGCCCCCGCCCCGCGCATGATGAACGGTATCGACCGCGAGCATGGCACCTGGAAGTACGAGAATGGAGAAGCGCAGGTGACCTGGAACGACGGCTGGCATGACGCCATCCGCAAGGACGGCGACTGGTTCCACAAGTACGCCTACAGCGAAGGCAAGACCTTCCACGACCAGCCCGACAACGTCACCAGCGCCCGCAATCTCACGCTGAACCCGTCAGGCGTCGACTAACTAAAGTCGTCGTCCTGAGCGAAGCGCCCGCCAGATCTTTCCAGCGATGCCCGATTCGTCCCGGCGCGGGGTCGAATGGACCCCCGTAGCGAAGCGGCGCGTGTGTACCACCACAAATCTCGGCGCGGAGGGAATCGGTCGAGAGGTGGCCGATTAAGGATCTCCGAGCGTCGCGCTCTCGTTCCGAGGTAGTAATCCTCCACCCCCGTGCCATCCGCCCCGCCCCTATCGTGGGATATCCCCACTCCAGTCCCCGCAGTAACCTTCTCTCATCCGCAACATGTTGACCGCACCACAAACCGCGGTCCGGGACGAGACCCTCCTTCCATCGTCCCGGACCGCGCCCTCCACCGCAGCGGCGCGCGCGTTCAACCGCGTCTTCCGCCTGCCCACGGTCTTTGCCACCCTGCTCGTTACGCTGCTCGTCTACCTGACCGTCTCCGGCGGCAAAACCATTCACGCGATCGCCGACCCCGACATCTGGTGGCATCTTCGCGACGCAGCCTTGCTCGTCCGCTCCGGCCACTTCATCCGCGCTGACACGCTCACCTTTACCGTTGCCGGAAAGCCCTGGATCAACTTCGAGTGGCTCGCCGAATTGCCCTACTACGCGGCCTACCGGGCCCTCGGCGACGTCGGCCTCTACCTCGTCCTCATCGCTGTCGCCGCCGCCATCCTTGCCGGCACTTACTATCTCGCCTGCCTGCGCTCCGGCAACTGCAAGCCCGCCTTATTTGCGGGATTCATCGCACTCCTCCTGTCTTCTGTCTCCCTGGGTCCGCGCACTCTGCTCTTCGGATGGCTCCTCCTCGTGCTGGAACTCGCCATCCTCTGGAACTACGAACGCGGCCGCGATTCCACCTGGGCTCTGCCTCCGCTCTTCCTTCTCTGGATCAACACCCACGGCTCGTGGTTCATCGGCTTTGTCCTCTTCGTCGTCTGGCTCGCCTGCGGCCTGGTCCAGTTCGACACAGCCCAGCTCACCGCCCGCCGCTTTACGTCGCCTCAGCTGCGCCGCCTGCTCGCCATCGCGGCCGCCTCTTTCGCTCTTCTCTTCGTCAATCCTTATGGATGGCGCCTGGTCGCCTATCCCCTCGATGTCGCCTACGGCCAGAAGCTCAATATCGACTATGTCGCTGAGTGGGCCAGCCTCGACTTCCATTCCGCCCGTGGCAAGATTGTTCTCGCCACCTTCCTCCTGCTCGTTGTTCTCCAGCTGATCCGACCACGTCGCTGGACCCTTCAGGACCTCGCCTTCGCCGCCATCGGGCTCTATGGAGCCGTCACCTACGTCCGCTTCACTTTTCTTGCCGGCATTCTTGTGACCCCGCTCCTTGCGGCCTCGCTCGCGTCGTTCTTCAAGCCCTATAACGAGGCTGGCGATCCCCGCCGCGCCAACGCCCTCTCGGTGGCGGTGCTCCTGGGCGCCCTTGTTTGCCTGTTTCCCACGGCGCACAAGCTCCACGCCGGCATCGTTGAGAGCTATCCGGAAAAGGCGCTGCCCTACATCCGCTCGCTGGTGCCCGCTTCGCAAATCCCAGGTCAGCGCGTGCTCGTCAGCTATGACTGGGCCGGCTATTGCGAGTGGGAGGTCCCGGAGATGCCGCAATTCATGGACAGCCGCGTGGACATCTTCACCCACCTCGGCGTCTTCGCCGATTACATTCAGGTCATCAAAATCCACGACCCCTTCGCAACGTTTGACAAGTACGGCATCCGTACGGTCATCCTCGACAAGCAGACCGACGACTCCCTGGTCTACCTGTTGGCCCACACGCCGGGCTGGCACAAGACATACGACGACGGCTTAGCCATAGCCTTCCAGCGATGAAGTAGTAGCTCTGCTGCTTCGAACGCCAATCCCATCGAAGCTTCGAGGGTTAGAGCCCAGACTCTGGGCCTTATCGGCTCGCTGTTGCATGGGCGTGATGCGTAGTATACGAAGCATAATGCTAACGCTTCCATGCTTTGCGTTATATATTGAGCATGAATGGGAAACTCTGGCTCAATTCCCGTCGGAAGCGTCGAGGTTTCGACCCAGCGATGGGGTTGATGTTCTTCCACGACATGCTCTATATATCACGCAAAACATGGAAAGATTGATGTTTTGCGTGATATATTGAGCACATGCCGGATTTGATCGCGATAGGCCAGCAGGTTGCCTTCACACGAAAAGCACTGCGCCTGAGTCAGGCCGGCCTCGCGAAAAAAGCGGGGCTCAGCCGGTCCACCATTGACGCGCTGGAAAACGGGCGGCTGGGGGAGCTTGGCTACGCCAAAGTGAACAACATTCTCGCCGCCCTTGGCCTGGAACTCACACTGCGGGAAGTCAGTGCTGCCCGTCCCACGCTCGAGGACCTGATGAGAGAGGAACAAGGTTGATCAGGATCTGGACCGACGCAGCTGAGGCTGGGCTGCTGGACCGCCTGGCGGCGCGCGGCAGCACCTTCCTCTACCAGCCCGGGGTCCCTCCCGCCCGCGCGGTCTCGGTGACGATGCCGGTGCGCTTGCCTTCCTGGGATCGGCCTTACGGGCTTCCGCCCATCTTCGAAATGAACCTGCCTGAGGGCGTCCTGCGCGAACGCCTCCGTCTGACCTTCGCCAAGGCGACGGGCTCCTTT
This sequence comes from Acidobacteriaceae bacterium, assembly GCA_035656855.1. Classification (GTDB taxonomy): domain Bacteria; phylum Acidobacteriota; class Terriglobia; order Terriglobales; family Acidobacteriaceae; genus Palsa-343. The sequence goes on from DASRRO010000191.1 coordinate 17,830, forward strand.
GATGAATTCGATCTGCTCGCCATCATCGGCCGTTCGCAGGTCGGTCGCATCCGCTATACCGGCGAGACGGAGCCGCTCAGCGAGGATGTGCCCTTTCAGTCCATCGAGGAGATTCTGGAAAGAAACCGCGGCGGAGACCTGTTTCGCTATCTTCTGGAGAAGTTCGCCACCTTCTCCGGCATCAGCGGCGTGCAGCCCAAGATCCTCGTGCGCGACGAGGGCGCCTCCGTCACGCTCAGCCACTCGAAGCCCAGACTTTCGGAGAGCTATCGAGGCGCGACCCACATCGTGAAGTTCTGGGATCAGAATGAGTTCCCGCAGCTCGCGGCGAACGAATACTTCTGCCTCCGGGCCGCGGAACGATGCGGGCTCGAAGTCCCGCGCTGTCGCCTCGCCAAGGACGCGCTGGCGCTGGTGATCGATCGCTTTGACCTCCGCCCGGATGGTACCTACCGCGGGTTCGAGGATTTCTGCGTGCTCAACGCTCGCCGCACCGAAGAGAAATATCGCGGCAGCTACGAAACCTCGGTCCTGAAGCGCTTCGCGCAGTTTGCGAATTCCCGCGAGGTCGGCACCGATCTGGAGCGGCTCTTCACCCTCATCGTGCTCAACTGCGCCCTGCGCAACGGAGACGCCCACCTGAAGAACTTCGGCATCGTCTACGACGACGTGGAAGGGGAGGCGCGCCTCGCTCCGGTGTACGATCTGGTGACCACCTCGGTCTACCTGCCCAGGGACAGCATGGCGCTGACCCTTAATGGTTCCACTAACTGGCCCAGCGCGAGAGAGTTACAGCGCCTGGGCGAAACGCGCCTGGGTGCTGCTCCGGCCCGGGTCCGCACCATTCTCGAACGAGTCGCGGAGGGCCTGGCTGCCACCTCCGCCGACCTGCTCGACTTCGCGAAACAGCATCCGGATTTCGCCCAGATCGGGCATCGCATGCTGCAGGAGTGGGGAAAGGGCGTCGCGCTCTCGCTTCAACCCGCCTGAAAAGAATGGCTTCTGGCCTGTCAGAATCAGCAACATCGTTGCGCTATGTCATCAAGGACGATCTGTTTTCTCAACCGTAACCCGTAGCCGTATCCCCTGCCGTCAGGGCGTCGCAATCTGCTCGTACTCGTGCCCCGAGGCGCCGGGCAGAAGAACCCACAGGGTATAGATCGCCAGGGCCGTCCCGGTAATGGGCCGGATGAGGGTAAGGAAGGCGGTCACGATGGCCAGCGCCCGCGCCCAGGGATAGCGTCGCAGCAGCGCATATCCGGCTACGAGACTCAGGATCGCCCGGCCGGCCAGAATCACGGTGATCATCGGAATGAACCAGGGCATGTGCTCAAACGGGAAGGCATAGAAGCCGTCGAACCCGTGGCCAAACGGAACCCCCCGGAACATTCCGGCCAAAAAGGGCGCGACCATCATCCAGTGCAGCAGCGTCCATCCCGCGTAGACGATCCAAAGCATGCCCAGCGTATGCACGTGGCGATGCACGCGGCTCCAGATCCACGGTGGCGGTGGCGCCGTGGGAATCGCTGTGGCCTGGCGCCCGCAGCGGGGACAATTGGGCTGGTAGGGATCCATCGGCTGGCCACAAGCGCTGCAATACATAAGGGCACCTCCACAACGGACATTCAGAAGTACGCAACCGTGCACCGTCCGGTTCCGGACATCGTACGCGAAACGCTCTCTACGGCGGTCCGCCAGGATAATCTGGTTCTTCGGGAGAATGCATGTCCTGGTTTCGGCGGGAAGACAACAAGATCGAGTCCGGAGCGAACCGGGTGCGCACCGAGGGCCTTTGGACCAAGTGCGACGGTTGCGGCCAGACGCTGTGGAAGGCCGAGCTGGATGCCAACCTCCAGGTCTGCCCCCGGTGCGGAAGGCACGGCCGTATCCGAGCCCGGGAACGCATCGAAAGCCTGCTGGAGCCTGGATTCGAGCTCGTCGATGGCGAGCTCAAGTCCACCGATCCGCTGGAGTTCGTTGACCTGAGGCCCTACAAAGGCCGACTGAAAAAGGCCCGCGCCGACACCGGCCTGAACGACGCCATCATGAACGCTCAGGGCCTTCTCGGTCCCCATCGCGTGGTTCTCAGCGTCATGGAATACAGCTTCATCGGCGGCAGCATGGGCTCAGTAGTGGGCGAAACCATCGCCCGCGCCGTTGACCGGGCCCATAACCAGCGGCAGCCGCTCATCACGGTGGCTGCATCCGGTGGCGCCCGCATGATGGAAGGCATCGTCAGCCTGATGCAGCTGGCCAAAGTCTCCACCGCGCTCGCCCGTCTCGACGATGCCAGGGTTCCGTTCATCTCGATTCTGACCGACCCGACAACGGGAGGCGTCACCGCCAGCTTCGCGATGCTGGGTGACCTGAATATCGCCGAACCCGGCGCCCTGATCGGTTTCGCCGGTCCCCGTGTCATCGAGCAGACGATCCGCCAGAAGCTGCCCGAGGGCTTCCAGCGCTCCGAGTTTCTGCTCCAGCACGGGTTTCTGGATGCGATCGTCTCCCGAAACGAGATGAAGTCGTATCTCATCCGCGTGCTGGACTTCCTGCAGCTCCCGAGCGCAGCGTAACGCAGGCGGAGCCGTACAATAACGCCATGGAATTCCCTGTCACCCGGATGCGCCGCCTGCGGCGGACAGAGTCGCTGCGCGCTCTGGTGCGGGAGACGCACCTTGAGCCGGGCGCGCTGATTTTGCCGCTGTTCATCACTCCGGGCGAGGGAATTCGCAAGGAAATCGGCTCCATGCCAGGCGTCTTCAACCTCTCTGTCGATGAGGTGGTGAAGGAGGCTGAGAACGCGGCGTCGCTCGGGATCGGCGGCCTGCTGCTCTTCGGCCTGCCGGAATCGAAAGACGAGGAGGCGACGGGCGCCTGGGATTGTGATGGCATTGTGCAGCGCGGCCTGCGAGCGCTGAAGCAGTCGAGCGCCGGCAAGAGTCTGGTGGTCATGGCCGATGTCTGTCTGTGCGAGTACACCTCGCATGGACACTGCGGCATCGTGAAGCAGGAGGGCGACGAGTACGAGATCGAGAATGACTCGACTCTGGAATTGCTGGCCCGGACCGGTCTTTCGCTGGCGCGCGCGGGCGCCGATGTCGTTGCCCCCAGCGACATGATGGACGGCCGCGTGGCGGCGATCCGGGATGCGCTCGACGAGGAGGGGATGGAGCAGACACCGATCCTGTCCTATGCTTCGAAATTTGCCTCAGCGTTCTACGGGCCGTTCCGCGAGGCGGCTGATTCGACACCGCAGTTCGGCGACCGCCGCAGCTATCAGATGGACGGCGCCAACGCCCGGGAGGCGATGCGCGAGATCGAGCTGGATCTGGGCGAGGGTGCGGACATGATCCTGATGAAGCCGGCCATGCCGTATCTGGACGTGATCCGCGATGCCCGCGAGCGGTTTGATGTGCCGATCGGGGCCTATCAGGTTTCCGGCGAGTACTCGATGCTGCAGGCGGCCTTCGCGAAGGGCTGGCTGGAGCCAAAGCGGGCCATGATGGAGTCGCTGCTGGCCATCCGCCGCGCCGGCGCGGGCTTCATCGTGACGTATTTCGCGCAGGAAGCGGCGAAGGCGCTCTCTTAGGCGCGATCCAGTTCCGCGAACAGTTCGCTAAGAACTACGCAGATCGGCGTTCCGGGATTTCGAGGACGCCATTCTCAGGTTCCTGAAACCCGCGGCGTGAGCAAACGTAGCCCTTGCGCAGCTCGGGATCGACAACCCAAACGTTTTCGGTGCCGAGGATGAAGTAATCCTCGACGCGTTCACGGATTCGGCTCATCCGGTCCTCTGGCGACAGGATCTCGATGCAGAGAAGGGAAGCATGGCCGATGATCGGCTCTCGTGGCGCCGACCGTCGGACAACGCAGACATCCGGGATTCGAAATCGGCCACCGCCAACCCGCACCCGCTGTTCGGGAAGAGCCAGGCACTGCCATTCGCCCATACGATTGAGAAACAGCTGAACCAGCAAACCATGGATGTAAGCATGATCGAACGTGCCCAAATTTCTCTCCTCGACTCTGCCATCCACGTAGTCGCAGTCCGGGCGATAGCTGGTGGAAAGATATTCTTCCACCGAAATGCGGACGGGTTGAGGGACCGCGCTCACAGAAGTAGTATCGCGCAGGCCGCCGGGTCCGACCAGCCCAAAAGCTCGATCGGCCGAATCCCGGGCTATTCCAGCCGCATCTCCCACTCCGGAGCCCTGCGTACAATAAAGAGTTTGGGGCTGGGCGCGCTGTCTTCGATGCGGTGCGCCTCTCAACGACAACCCAGATCTGGAAACGGAGCCCTCCTTGGCAGAGACGATTTATGACGTGGCAATTCTGGGTGGCGGACCGGCCGGCTACACGGCGGCGATTCGCGCCGGGCAGTACGGCCTGAAGGTCGCGCTGATCGACAAATCTGAGAAGCTGGGCGGCACGTGCCTGCACGTGGGCTGCATTCCCACCAAGTCGCTGCTCTTCAATGCCGAGGTCTACGACTACCTGAAGCACGCGAAGGAATACGGCATCGAAGGACTGGGCGAAGGCAAGGTGAACTGGCAGGCGGTGCTCGACCGCAAGAACCAGATCATCGCGAAGCACACCAAAGGTCTCGACTTCCTGATGCGGAAGAACAAGGTCACGGTCGTGCAGGGCTGGGGCAAGCTGACCGGCCCGGCGAAGAACGGGGTGCTGAAGCTGTCCATCGAAGGCGGCAAGGATCCGGCGACGGTGCAGGCGAAGAACGTGATGCTGGCGACCGGTTCGGACGCGAAGCTGCTGCCGGGGCTCACGGCCGACGACACGGTTCTGACCAACGTGGAGATTCTGTCGCTGAAGCAGATACCGAAATCGCTGGCGATCATTGGCGCGGGCGCGGTTGGCGTGGAGTTCGGCTCGATCTTCCGCAGCTTTGGATCGGAGATCAGCATTATCGAGTTCCTGCCACGCGTGGTGCCGAACGAGGACGAGGACGTGAGCAAGGAGCTGGCGCGGACCTTCAAGAAGCGCGGCATTGACATCAATGTCGGCGCCAAGGTTGAGAAGGTGGAGAAGACCAGGACCGGCGCTAAGGTGACGTTTACCGCTTCGGACGGCAAGAAGGTGGAGAAGGAAGCGGAGAAAGTTCTCGTCGCCGTGGGACGCGCGCCGCGGACAGAGAACATCGGGCTGGAGACGACGAAGATCAAGCCGGAGCGCGGCTTCATCAAGGTGAATGAGTGGATGCAGACCGACGAGCCGGGCATCTACGCCATCGGCGACATTGTTGCGGGGCTTCCGCAACTGGCACACACCGGCGCGATGGCCGGCATGGTGGTAGCGGCGAAGATTGCCGGTAAGTATGCGCGGCCGATCCGGCGTGATCGGGTTCCGGCCTGCACCTATACCGAGCCGCAGATCGGGAGCGTCGGTCTGACCGAAGCCGCTGCAAAGGAGAAGGGCGCGACGGTGAAGGTGGGCAAGTTCCCCTTCTCGGCCAACTCGAAGGCTTCCATTGTGAACTCGCACGACGGCTTTATTAAGGTGGTCGCCGATGCGAAGTACGGCGAGATTCTCGGCGTGCACATCATCGGTCCGCAGGCGACGGAGCTGGTGGCTGAAGCGGTGACCGCGCTCGAACTGGAAGCCACGGTCGAGGAGATGATGTTCACGATCCACGCGCACCCCACGCTGGCGGAAGCGATGCTGGACGGGTTTGGCAGCGTCGAGGGGATGGCGATTAACGTTTGAAAACAGCCAGGAAGCGGATAGCCGGTTAGCGATGAAACGGTCAGCAATCGAACGGTCAGCAAAAAGACGGTTAGCGATGAGTTGCTTCAAGAGAGGTTTGCTCCGCTTTGCTGACCGCCTCATCGCTGCCCGGTTTATCGCTAACCGCTTCACTGCTGGTCGGTTCTCCGCTCTGCCATGATCCTCAACCTTCTCAGCTTCGGGCGGATCTCCTACAGCGACGGCCTCGACCTGCAGCGGAAGCTCGTGGAGGCGCGGCACGCGGGGCAGATCGGCAACACGCTGGTGCTGCTGGAGCATCCGCCGGTGTTGACGCTGGGGCGGAACGCCAGCCGGGCGAACATCCTGGCCAGCGATGAGTTCCTGGCGTATCGCGGGGTGGAAATCCACGAGATCAACCGCGGCGGCGATGTGACTTATCACGGGCCGGGACAGCTGGTCGGCTATCCGATCTTCGATTTGCGCAGCTTTGCGCCGCGGCTGGGAGCCGTCGAGTACGTACGGCAGATTGAGGAGGCGCTGATCCGGGCGTGCGGCGACTTCGGCGTGCCGGCGACTCGCTTGAAGGGAAGAACCGGTGTTTGGATCCCTGCCGGTGGCGGAATTTTGGAGAAGAAAATAGCCGCGATTGGAGTTCACATCGCGCGCGGTATCACTTCCCACGGATTTGCGATGAACGTGAGTACGGATCTTCGGGACTTCGATCTGATCGTTCCATGCGGCATCAGCGACCGCGCCGTGACCGGCCTTGAACTGGAGGCCGAGCCAGCGCCATCGATGGAAGCGGTGCGGAACGCGGTAGCGCGGCAGTTCGGTCGCGTCTTCGGGCATCAGGTGCTGGCTGTCGAGTCGGTGGAAGAGCTGCTGGCATCGAAGCCAGCGGCGTCGTCGGCTGCGCTCGGCTGAGTCCAGGGCGGCAATTTATAATCGATCTTGCGTCGAATCGTCTCATTCGATTCACCTTCAGCCACCTGGAATTGTCGCAACGCGGAGAGTAATCCATGCCAACCGAAGTCCTGATGCCCCAGATGGGCGAGTCGATTTTTGAGGGCACGATCACGAAGTGGCTGAAGAAGCCCGGTGACACGGTGCAGCGCGACGAGCCGCTGTTTGAGATTTCGACCGACAAGGTGGACGCGGAGATTCCGTCGCCGGCGGCTGGCGTGCTCAGCGAGATCAAGGCTGCGGAAGGCTCCACGGTCCAGGTGAACACGGTGGTCGCGGTGATCGGCGACGGCGCGGGCGCTGCGGCAAGCGCTCCGGCGGCGAAGCCAGCATCGACACCGGCGGCGACTCCTGCTCCGCCACCTGCGAAGGCGGAAGCTAAGCCCGCGCCAGCGGCGCCCGAACAACCGGCTGCTTCCGCTCCTGCTTCGGGGCCGGGACAGGACGTGATCATGCCGCAGATGGGCGAGTCGATCTTCGAGGGCACGATCACGAAGTGGCTGAAGAACGTCGGCGACACCGTGCAGCGCGATGAGCCGCTGTTTGAAATCTCCACCGACAAGGTGGACGCGGAGATTCCGTCGCCTGCAGCCGGCGTGCTCAGCGAGATCAAGGTTCCGGCCGGACAGACGGTACAGATCAACACGGTCGTCGCGGTGATCGGCGGCACGGGCACTGCGCGTGCGGCGAGCGCTCCTGAGAAGGCTGCGCCCGCAGGAATTCCGGCTGCGGCTCCTGCGGCGGCGAGCGCTCCGGCGCCTGAGCCGGTTTCCGCCGAGGCTGAGCACGTGCGCTCGTCGCCGCTGGTGCGCAAGATTGCGCGCGAGAATAATGTGAACCTCGAAGCGGTTTCGGGCACCGGCGCTGGCGGACGCGTCACGAAAGAAGACATTCTCGGCTACATCGAGAAGGGCCCGTCGACTGCTCCGGCGAGGCCGGCTGCAGCAGCTGCTCCTTCAACTCCAGGTAAAGCCCCTGCTCCGGCTGCTGCGACTCCGATGCCGGGTGAACTGGTGCCCATGACGCGCATGCGGTCGATCATCGCGCAGCGCATGGTGGAGTCGAAGCGCACCAGTCCGCATGTGCACACGGTCTTCAAGGTCGACTTCACGCGCATCGTGAAGATCCGCGAGAAGGAGAAGAGCAAATACGAGCAGCGCAACGGCGTGAAGCTGACCTACATGCCGTTCATCGCGACCGCGATCATTGCCAACCTGCGCAAGATGCCGATCGTGAACGCCTCGATGGAAGGCGACGCGATTCGCTACCACAAGAACATCAACCTCGGCATCGCAGTCGCCCTCGAATGGGGGCTGATCGTGCCGGTGATCAAGCAGGCCGAGGAGAAGAACTTCCTCGGCATCGCGCGCGCCATTGCCGATCTGGCGGAACGGGCGCGCGGCAAAAAGCTGAAACCGGACGAGGTTGGATCGGGCACGTTCACCATCACCAATCCCGGCATTTTTGGCGAGCAATTCGGCATGCCGATCATCAACCAGCCGGAGTCAGCGATTCTCGGCGTCGGCGGTTTGTTTAAGGAGCCCGCCGTCGTCACGGCCTCCGATGGAACCGACTCGATTGCCATTCGCAACTTCCTCCACCTGACTCTGG
>DASRRO010000192.1:0-12613 GCA_035656855.1 Acidobacteriaceae bacterium
TCGTCTTCCGGCAGTATCCCTCTCTCGGAACAATCAAGCGCATCCTGACGGACTCCGACAACCTGGAGGAGGCAGCCTTGTACGCGGCGCTCTCCGGTTCGGGGTCGGCCCTTTTTGGGCTGTATGGCTCTGAAGCCGCGGCGGCAGCTGCAGAGCAAAGGCTCAGCGAGGCCGGCATTCGGTCGCTGCGGACCCGGACGTTGCCGCACGACGAATACTGGCAGAGGATGTTCGAGCGTTAGGGCGCAGGATTCAGAGTGCAGGATCGATCAGGCAAAGTTTTGATTACTGGGCGATCGACTAATGGTAGGTCAAGTGCCTTTGGAGCACTTTGTCCAGGTTCGAATCCTGGTCGCCCAGCCAGAGTTCGGCAGTCGGGCCACGCACAAAAGCAGGATGCCACGCAAACCAGCTGGAGGATCTTGTGAAGACTGACACGGTGGAGATGGTAGGGGTCGCGCCCGGAGCTGGCACGGCTCAGGCGGATGGAAGCAAAGCGAAGCCGCAGGCGCGGCGTTCTCGCGTATCGAATGAAGACAGGCGGTTCAAAATCTTTTCCGGCACGGCCAATCGCGAACTGGCAGAGGACATCTGCAGGCACATCGGCGTCACCCTTGGTGAGACGCGGATGCAGCGGTTCGCCGACGGCGAGGTTTACTTCCAGCTGCTCGAGAATGTCCGCGGCGCTGACGTCTTCGTCGTTCAACCGACCTGCTATCCGGTGGATCAGCACCTCGTCGAGTTGCTCATCATGGTAGACGCACTCAAGCGTGCTTCGGCCGGGCGCATCACCGTGGTGGTGCCGTATTACGGCTATGCTCGCCAGGATCGCAAAGATCGTCCCCGTGTAGCGATCTCCTCCAAGCTTGTCGCCGACCTCATGACCACCGCCGGCGCTCATCGCGCTCTCTTCATGGATCTTCACGCCGCGCAGATTCAGGGATTTTTCAACATACCCGTCGACCACGTTTTCGCGAGTCCGGTCATGATCAGCTATTTCAACAGCCTCAATCTCCCCGACCTCACCGTGGTCTCGCCGGATGCCGGCGGCGTGGAGCGGGCTCGCCACTTCGCCACCAAAATGGGGGTTCCCATGGCGATCGTGGATAAGCGGCGTACTGACATCAACGTCACCGAAGTGATGCACGTCATCGGCGATGTGCGGGGGCGGACCTGCCTCATCGTCGATGACATCATCGACACCGCCGGCACTCTCGTGAAAACCGTGGATGCCCTGCTGGAACAGGGCGCGTCGCGTGTCTATGCGGCGGCCTCCCATCCCGTGCTGTCCGGCGAAGCGGTTCAGCGCATCACGAACTCCCGGCTGGAACAGGTCATCGTCACGGATTCGATCCCCTTCCGCCCGGAAGCGCAGGAGCTCAGGGATTCGGAAAAGATCAAAGTGCTCTCTGTTGCGGGGCTTCTGGGCGCCGCAATCCTCAACATTCACATGGAGACCAGCGTCAGCACGCTCTTTAGTTAATCAACCGCAGCTTTTGGCTATTGGCTGGTCAAGTTGCAAAACAGGAATTGGCGGCCGGTCTTCAATCCGGCCGTACAGAAGGGAGCGGGAAGGCAGCAGAAGGCGAATAGCTAAGAGCTGCACTCTCCGTGCCCGAAGGAAAAGGACAATGATCACTCAGGAAACCGTCAGTGCCATGCCCCGCGAGGGCAAGTTCAACAAGAATGCTGCTCGCCGCGTGCGCGCCAAAGGTAAAGTCCCCGCCGTCGTTTATGGCGCAGCGCAGCCTGCTGTCGCCGTCGAAGTCGATCCGAAGCAGATTCAGAAGATTCTGCATTCGGCGGCCGGCCATAACTCGATCTTCGATCTGGAAGTCTCCGGATCAACGGCCAAAGTCATGATCGTCGACTGGCAGTACGAGCCGATCAAGGGCAACCTGATCCACATTGATTTCAAGCGGATCGCGCTCGATAAGCCTATCCGTGTCGAAGTCCCGATTCAGCTCACTGGCATTGCCGTCGGCGTAAAGACGCAGGGCGGCATCATGGATCAGATGTTGCGCGAGGTCGAGATCGAATGCCTCCCGAGCGATATTCCGGAGAATATCGGCGTCGACGTTACAAATCTCACGTTCGGTATGGTGCTGCGCGTCTCCGATCTGCCGCACTCGAGCAGCCTTCGTTTTCTCACTCCGGAGGAGACGCCGGTTGCGCACGTGGTTTCGATCAAGGAAGAAGTAGTTGCAACGCCGGAGGCCGAGGCCGCCGTTGCAGGAGCGGCCCCTGCTGAGCCGGAAGTGGTAAAGAAGGGCAAGGCGGAAACGGCAGAAGGTGCGGCGGCAGCCGCGCCGGCCGCGGAGAAGGGCGGCAAAAAGTAGGTGCCGGCAGAGGGTGGCGCGTTTCTGGTGGTGGGGCTCGGGAATCCGGGCATCGAATACCAGTTCACGCCGCACAATGCGGGGTTTCTGGCGATTGATCGCATCGCCGATGAGTCCAGTGCGGAAGTGGCCAATCGCCGCTGCCGCGCTCTCACGGCGAAGGTTCGGATCGCCGGCCGGGAAGTGATCCTGGCCAAGCCGGAAACCTGGATGAACTTGAGCGGGCTGGCGGTCGGGGCCCTCGTCGACGAACTCGACATCGACCCCGCCGCCAACCTGCTGGTGCTGTATGACGAACTGGATTTGCCTCTCGGAACTTTGCGGGTGCGCGAACGAGGCAGTCCGGCGGGCCACAATGGCGCGCGTTCCGTGGCCGGCGTGCTGGGCACGGACGAGTGGTGGCGGATCCGGATCGGGGTAGGCTCCGAGCCGGGCGTTCGCGAAGAAGCTTTTCGGCGCGGGAAAGATTACCTGCTCACGCCGATGAGCAAACGGGATTTGGCGGCGATCGACCCGGTCCTCGACCGGGCTGCGCGCGCCGTAGAAATGGTGGTGGCAAAAGGCATTTCCGCCGCCATGAATGAGTTCAACCGCCGGGACGACTCCGGAAATGGTCCCGCGGCGCAGTAAAGAGAACGACGGAAGCGAATTTTGATTTGCCGGCTGGCGCTGCGAGGCCCGGCCGGAAGGAAAGAGTAACAGACGATGCAACGTTTCTACGAAGTGATGTTTATCGTTCGGCCGGATGTGGCGGACGAAGACCTGGACAAGCTGATTGCCGGTCTCGAGCAGACCGTCACCAACGGCGGCGGAGCCGTGCGCTCCACTGAGAAGCTGGGGCGCCGCAAGCTGGCGTACATGGTGCGAAAGTTCAACGACGGCTTTTACGTGCTGCTCACCATCGACGCTGATGGTGCGCTGATCGCCGAGCTGGAGCGCCGCCTGCGAGTCTCCGAGCCGGTAATCAAGTTCATCACCGTACGCATGGACGAGGAAGAAAAGCGTCTCGCAAAGGTCAGGGCCATTCGCGCCTCACGCAAAAAGCTGAGCGCCATTCCGGCGACCCCGGCCGAAGCGCCAGAGCCTGCACCCGCCCCGGCCCCAGCCCCGCCCGCAACCGAATCCGCAACCCCCGCCAGCGCGTAAACACGCCCCGGCGACGACAAAATTTGAGCAATGGGCTGGCGCCGTTCGCGGCGGCCGCCCGGAGGAACCAATATGGCTGACGAATCAACAACTCCAACTCCACGCTCCGAATCTCCCGCGGGACGTCCCTCGGGTCCCGGCGGACGCCCGGGTGGCCCCGGCGGTCCCGGTGGCCGCAAATTTTTCCGCCGCAAGAAGGTATGCAAGTTCTGCACCGAGAAGATTGACGCCATCTCGTACCGCGATGTGCGGCTGCTTCAGGGCTTTGTCGCCGAGCGCGGCAAAATTGTTCCCCGGCGCCTCACCGGTGTCTGCACCACCCACCAGCGGCGGCTCTCGAAGGCCATCAAACAGGCTCGCAATATCGCCCTGCTGCCCTTCGCAGCGCGGTTCTAAGCAGGGCGCGCCGCTCTTCCTGACCGCCGTGTCAGGGTGACCGGTGACTCGCTGACCGTTTTATTGCTGGCGGCCTTATTACCGCCACAGGAGATTGCAATGGAAGTCATCCTTAGAGAAGACGTCTCGAACCTCGGCCATCGCGGCGACGTCGTGAAGGTCGCCGACGGCTACGGCCGCAACTTTCTGCTCCCCAAAAACCTTGCTATGGAGGCCACGCCGGCCAATAAGGCCGTCATCGACCAGATGAAGGCCGCCGCCGTGCGCCGCTCTGCGAAAGAGAAGGCCGAAGCCGAGCAGCTCGTCACCCAGCTCAACGCCGTCTCGCTCACCTTCATTCGCAAAGTAGGCGAGGGCGACCATCTCTTCGGCTCTGTCACTTCGGGGGACATCGCTCAGGAGCTCGCCGCGCAGGGCTTCAACATCGATCGCCGCAAAGTCCAGCTCGAGGAGCCGCTCAAGTCCACTGGCGAGTTCCACGTGCCCGTGAAGCTGCACCGCGAAGTCACCGCCCACATCGCCGTCACAGTGAAGGGCGAAGAAGTCGCGGCCGAGTAGCTCCGAATCGACCGGAAGGGCGTCAGCAGGGGCGGGCCAGCACCGCCCTCGCCGGCCTATACCCGTGTGAGATGAGAAGATAGAAGGGAGTCCTTCGGTCTTCATCCATGCTGAAAGCCATTTCTTCTCACGTCTTTTTGCAGCACCGCCTGCATCCCGGAATCCTCGACGCATTTGCTCGCGCCGGAGCCCAGGGGGTAGAGTTGTTCGCGGCCCGGCAGCACTTCGATTACACCAGCCGCCCCCACATCCGCGAACTGGCGGAGTGGTTCGGCTCAAATTCCCCCCAGCCCTTGTCCATGCACGCGCCGCTGTTTCCCGACCTCGAGATGGGCCGCGGCGGAGCCCCCGCCGTCAACGTCATCCATCCCGAGAAGAGCCGCCGCATCGACGCCATGGACGAGATCAAGCGCGCGCTCGAAGTCGCCGAACAGATTCCCTTCCGCTTTCTCATCCTGCACCTCGGCGAACGCGCGGACACATGGAGTCCGCGCTCTCTGGAGCACTCCATCACCGCGCTCGAACATCTGCAAGCCTTTGCGAACCCGCTCGGCGTCAAGATACTGGTTGAAAATCTTCAAGGTGAAGTCACCCGTCCCGCGCACCTCGTCGAGATTCTGACCTCCGGTCATTTTCGGGACATCGGCGTCTGCCTCGACGTCGGCCACGCGAATCTCGGCGACGGCGTCAGTGCGGCCTTCGGCGAGCTCCGCAGCTATATCCGCTCTTCACACCTCCACGACAACAAAGGTGACAAGGATGCCCACTTCTGGCCCGGCGACGGCACTATCGCCTGGGATGAAGCGCTCGCCGAGCTGAAGGGCGCCCCGCAAAGCCCCGCCGGCGTTCTCGAGATCCATTACACGCTGGGAGAAACCCTGGAGTCCGTGGCGGAAAAGGCGAAGCGCGCCTTCGACAAAATCGACGCGGCAAACAAGAACTGACATCGAAGGACAGGCAGACATGGCGGACCCAAATCCGGAAACAGCAGCAGCGGCGGTTACAGAAGCTCCTCTTTCCACCATCGCCCGCATCGGTGAGCACGACGGACAAACCGTCACCCTCCACGGCTGGCTTTATAATCTGCGCGAGAGCGGCAAGCTGCTCTTTCCCATCTTTCGCGATGGTACCGGCACTATCCAGGGCATCGTGCCCAAAGCAGCCGTCTCGCCCGAGACCTTTGAGACCGTTAAAGGTCTCACCCACGAGTCCTCCGTCATCGTCACCGGCAAAGTCCGCGCCGATAAACGTGCCCCGGGCGGTTACGAACTGGATGTCGAGAACGTCCAGGTCCTACAGCGCGTCCCCGAGGACGATCCCTACCCCATCTCCCTCAAGGAGCACGGCACCGACTTCCTGATGGAGCACAGGCACCTCTGGATCCGCACCCCGCGCCAGGCAGCCATCCTCCGCATACGTGCCGAGATCATTAAAGCCGCCCGCGACTACCTCGACGACAACGGCTTCATCCTCACCGACCCACCCATCCTCACCCCCGCAGCCTGCGAAGGCACCAGCACGCTGTTTCCGGTCGACTATTTCGGCGACGAAGCCTACCTCACCCAGAGCGGCCAACTCTACATCGAGAGCACCGCGCTGGCCCTCGGCAAGGTCTACTCCTTCGGCCCCACCTTTCGCGCCGAAAAATCCAAGACCCGCCGCCATCTCACCGAGTTCTGGATGGTCGAGCCGGAATGGGCCTTTGCCGACCTCGACGACCTCATGGGTCTGGCCGAAAACTTCATCAGCTTCATCGTCGACCGTGTCCTCACCCGCCGCGCCGCCGAGCTCAGGACCATCAACCGCGACGCCGCGAAGCTTGAGGCCATCAAGCCGCCGTTCCCACGCCTGCGCTATGACGAGGCCGTCGCCATGCTGAACGACGCCCACAAGAAGGGCCTCATCGAGCAGCCCTTCGAATACGGCAACGACTTCGGCTCACCCGACGAAACATACATCTCCTCGCAGTTCAACCGGCCCGTCATGGTCCATCGTTACCCTGCTGCCGTCAAGGCGTTCTACATGGAGCCCGACCCGCAGGACCCGAAATACGCCCTCTGCGTCGACGTGCTCGCGCCGGAAGGCTACGGTGAAGTCATCGGCGGGTCACAGCGTATCGCCTCGTACGACCTGCTGAAGAAACGCATCGAGGAGCATCAGTTGCCAATCGATGCCTTCCAGTGGTATCTCGATCTGCGGCGGTATGGTTCGGTTCCGCACTCGGGCTTTGGCATGGGTATCGAACGCGCGGTCGCATGGATCTGCGGCCTCGATCACGTCCGTGAGACCATTCCCTTTGCTCGCACGCTGAACCGTATCTACCCGTAACCTTATGCCTGAGTCAAACAAAGCTCCCGTATCGCTCCCCAGTGCGTCCGGTCCGCCCCTCTATGGCGGCGTGCAGTCGCTGCCTCCCCGCAAAATCAAAGTCATCGGCGTCCCTCTCGATCTTGGCGCCTCGCGTCGTGGAGTGGACATGGGCCCGTCCGCCGTCCGCGTCGCCGGTCTCGAAGCACGCCTCGAGTCGCTCGGCCACGAGGTCCGCGACGGCGGCGACGTCAGCGTCGCGATTGCCGAAACCAAACGCTCCGGCGATCAGAGCGCGCACTACCTGAAGGAAATCACCGAGACCTGCACCCGCGTCGCCGATATGGTGCTGAAGGCGCTCACCGAAGGCATGACTCCCGTTATCCTTGGTGGCGATCATTCCGTCGCCGCGGGCAGCGTCTCCGGCGTCTCCGAGTTCTACCGCCGCCAGAACCAGAACATCGGCCTGCTCTGGATCGACGCGCATGCCGACATCAATACTCCGGAAACCTCCCCCAGCGGCAACGTGCACGGCATGCCGCTCGCGGCGCTGCTCGGACTCGGACCGGAATCTATGGCCAACATCCTTGGCTTCAAGCCGAAAGTCCGGCCCGAAAACGTTGTCCTCGTCGGCGTCCGCGATATCGACGCTACTGAGAAGCAGAACATCCACCGCGCCGGCGTCACTGAGGTCTACACCATGCGCGACATCGACGAGCGCGGGATGCGTTCTGTCATGGAGGAAGCCCTGCGCGCGGCCGGTCGCGGCACCGCTGGCTATCACGTCTCCCTCGACATGGACTGGATCGATCCTGAAGACGCCCCCGGCGTAGGCACCCCGGTTCGCGGCGGCGCCACCTACCGCGAAGCGCACCTCGCCATGGAAATCATCGCCGACCACGGCCGCATGGTCGCCCTTGAAGTTGTTGAAGTGAATCCCGTCATCGACGAGCACAACCGCACCGCCGATCTCGCGGTCGAACTTATCTCCTCCGCGTTCGGCAAAAAAATCCTGTAGCTGCACGCTGGCAGCATCACAGCCGGCAAACGGCCACAGACTCGTTGTGGTAGGGACAATCGAGCCCGGCTATGCCCGCATCCTGCACCACGATCCAATCCACCCCGAAATCCCGCCGCAGTCGCAGAAAATCCTGCTTCTGGAAATGCTGCCAGCCGGCTGCGGCCTGCGACTGCTCCAGCCATACTGGCGCCAAATCCGGCACCTGCGTTGCCACCGCCGCGTCCTTCACCGCATCCGCCAGTTCACTGCGCTCCGCCAGCGCGCGGAAGCTGTGATAGTCCTCCCCCGGCAGCTGCATATAGTAAGGATCCAGCGCAAAATAAGCGTCCACCGGTGTGTTGCCCCGCGCCCACGCAAACGCGCGCAGCCACGGATTCCGCAGCGCACGGCCCGGCAGCTCCAGATGCACAGTCCCCGGAAACAGAGATCGCTGCGCCCAAAACATCCCCGCCGCCAGCGGCAGAAACAGCGCCATCCACCGCCACACGTGGGAGCGCAGCAGCTTCTCCCCGATCAGGCCACCCCCCAGCACCGCCATCAGCAGATACACCATGTACAGATACCGCATTGGCTGCATCGGCGTCAGCCGTACCAGACTCGGAGTCAGCAGCACCACGCAGGCCACCGCGAGCTGGAAGACTGCGTAGAATGCCCCGCCGCCCGCCAGTAGCGCCATCTCCAGCCGATCCGCGCGTCTTGCCCATCGAGCCATCAGCCACAGGATGAAGATCGGCGCAATAACCCCCAGCCACTCGTACCACGTCCATCGTCCCAGGAAGTAATAGGTGCGCGTGTTCAATGCCGTCTTCCAGGCGGCCGATGGTCCTTCGAAAATCCATAAAGGCACAAGGCCGAAGGCCGCTGCCGCCATCACCGGTTTCTGTACCAGTCGTTCAATTCTCATGCCCCCCATCCACAGGATGACGCAGTACGACACGCCCAGCAGGCCCATCAGCGGATGCATCACCACAGCCACCGCCAGCAGAACGGTGGCCCGCAATCCCCGTCGGTCCAGAATCGCCACTACCGCCCAGAGAATCAACGCTGTGGCAATGGCCCGCGGATGCAGATACTGGTCAAAAATATAGAGCGCCGTGCCGGCCACGGGCAGGGTGAACAGGACGCCGACCAGTCCTACGCCCGCCCAGCGCCCCTCCTCTCCGGGAAAGCAGCGCCGCGCGATCGCCAGGCACCCCCACAGCAGAAAAAACGCTGCGAGAATCTGGCCGAGCAGTTCCGTTATGGGAACCGGCATATGGGTAAGCCGTACCCAGCCCGCTACCATCCGATCAAAGATACTCGCCTGCATCTCCAGCGTGAACAAACGGTAATCGTGTGGATACAATGCCGGGTGCAGACGTCGCTCAATGGCCGACAGATAGACGGCGTCATCCTCCACCCCAGGGTGGTATCCTTCCACGAGAAGTGCCCCCACACTCAGGCATGTCAGCAGGATGAAGTTCCTGTATTGGCTGCAACTTTTCAAAATAAGTTGGCGTCACTCCAGAAAAGCATGAGTCTTCCTACAACGAATTCTGCCGCTCAGGGGGCGAGCCTGCGCCGTTCCAGCCGGATTGATCCTGCGACGCGACCACCGGCCCCTGCGCTTGTCATTCCCACGCTCCGTGAAGCAAACAACATTCACCTGCTCCTCGATCGCGTACGCGCCGCGCCGGCCCCCTGTGGCTTTGCGTATGAGTCTATTGTAGTGGACGAGGATAGCGGCGAACGATCCGATTGCCAATGCTATTCGATCCCGCCTCGGAGACGAAGCGCCATAATGAGGGCTCACGAATGCAACTGAAAACCATGCGGAGGGTCGACTACTGGATCGGGATACCGCTGTGCTTCGTGTGCACATTGCTGCTGCGCCTGATGGGGAGAGCCGACGGATCGGAAAGACCGCGGCGAATACTTTTTATCGAGCTTTCCGAGATGGGCAGCGCTGTCATCGCCTCTCCGGCATTGCAAAAGGCCAGAGACGCTCTCGACGCAGAGATTTTCTTTCTCATTTTTGAACGCAATGTCGACAGTCTCCGGCTGGTTCCCATCGTGCCCGAGGCCAATATTCTCACTATTCGGGAGACGAGCCTTTGGGCTCTGGTTATCGATTCGCTTCGTTTCCTGCGCCGGGCCCGTGCAGCCGGGATCGACACCGTAGTGGATCTCGAGCTCTTTTCGCGCTACTCCGCTTTGCTCACGGCTCTCTCCGGAGCGCGGCGGCGTGTGGGATTTCACCGGTTTCGGGCTGAGGGGCTCTATCGCGGCGAATTGCTCACCCACCGCGTGACTTACAACGGCCACATTCACATGGCCAAGAACTTCATCAGCATGGTCAATGCTCTTCTTGCACCCGCTGGGGAGGTGCCGTACTCCAAAACCTGGATATCCGATGAGGAGATACGGCTCCCGATTCAGCCTGTTGCCGAGGAGGCCAAAGAGCGCATGCGGGAGCTCGTGTGGCAGGTATATCCGGATTACCGTCCCGATTACCACCGCATCGTGCTCATCAATCCCAACAGCTCGGAGCTGCTGCCGCAGCGGCGCTGGGAGCGCGAGAACTTCGGTGCGCTGGCGACGATGATTGTGGAGGAATGGGAGGATGTGCTCGTGCTGATTACCGGGTCCCCTGCCGAACGCGGGGAAGCTCGGCAGTTGGAACGCACCCTCGGGGAGAGGAGGATCGTCAGTTTTGCCGGCATGCACAAACTTGCAGAAATTACCGCACTCTATCACCTTGCCTCGGTTCTTGTGACGAACGACAGCGGTCCTGCGCATTTCTCTGCCATTACACCCATTCGATCCATCGTTCTCTTCGGTCCGGAGACGCCGCGGTTGTACGGGAGCCTGGGAAATACGGAATCCATCACGGCCGAGCTTTCCTGCTCACCTTGTGTGACAGCCGCCAACCAGAAGAATTCAGCCTGCACCGACGCCGTATGCATGCGCGCGATTACGCCGACGAGGGTGCTTGAGTCTGTGCGGGCCGCGCTCGACGGCGAGAGCGAAAGGCAGCTCCTCGTACAAATCGCCGAAGTTCGTCGCTGGTAGCACCATTGCCATCGCTGCACCATGCAACCGGAACTGAAGTCGTTGCTGGCTTAGCTCCCGTCGTCTTCATCACACGACTGTGATCCTCAGCGGCTCGTGCGTTACCCTGCGAAGAGAGGTGCTTCAGAATGACGCCGCCGGCTTCCGCTTCGGTCTCCCCCGTTCTCGTCTATCCCTGGAACCCCGGGGACACCGGCTCCGTCACTCCCGATTCCCTGGGCGCGTGGGTGGATGACGGGCTGCGGCGTCATCGCGAGGCCGTCGCGGGTATCACCGAAGCCTCGTCCCGAAATCTCGATGCAACCCTCCGCGCCTACGACGATGCGATCGCCGAACTGGGCACCATTGGCTCCCTCACCGGCCTGCTCCACAGCGTCTATCCCGAAAAGCCCGTCCGCGATAAAGCTCAGGACCTGCTGCAGACCATCGCCCAGGCCGGCGTCGAGCTCTCACTCAACCGCGAGGTCTACCAGGCCCTCGCTGCCATCGACGCGAGCAGCGCCGACCCCGCTACAAAGCACTATCTCGACCGCACCCTCCTCCAGTACCGCCTGGCTGGCGTCGACAAGGACGATGCGACCCGCGCCCGCATCCGCGAACTGTCCGATCAGGCTACCCTCCACGGCCTTAACTTCGGCCGCAACGTCCAGGAAGGCAGCAACACCGTCACCATTGACGATCCCGCCGAACTCGATGGCCTGCCTCCCGACTTCCTCGACGCCCACAAGCCAGGCGACGACGGCAAAATCGTTCTCACCACCGATTTCCCCGACTACCTTCCGGTCATGACCTTCGCGCGCTCCGTCGATCTGCGCCGACACATGTTCCTCGCCTATAACACCCGCGCGTTTCCCGCGAACCGCCAGGTTCTCCTTGACCTGCTCAAGATCCGCCAGGAGATCGCGACGATCCTGGGCTTCCCTCACTGGGCCGACCTCGCCACCGCCGATCAGATGATGGAGTCCGCCGCGAACATGCAGGCCTTCCTCGACGACCTCGACACCGCCAGCAAAGCCGGTGCCGAGAAGGAATACTCGATGCTCCTCGACTTCGCGCAGAAAGCCGAGCCCGGCCTCACCCAGATCGACGGCGCCAGCCGCACGTACTGGTTGGAGCAATACCGCCGATCCGCCTTCGACTTCGATTCCCAATCGGTCCGCCCCTACTTTCCCTATGACCGCGTCGAGCCCGGCGTCCTCGCCACCGCAGAAAAGCTCTTCCAGGTCACCTTCCGCCGCATTCAGGGCCCCGACGTCTGGCATCCCTCCGTCAGCGCCTGGGAGGTCTGGGACCGCACCGAGCTCGCCGGCCGCTTCTACCTCGACATGCATCCGCGCGAGGGCAAGGACAAATGGTTCTCCGCGCACCCGCTGGTCCCCGGTATTCGCGGACGCCAGCTTCCCGAAGCCGCCCTCATCTGCAACTTCCCCGAGCCGAAAGAAGGCAATCCCGGCCTCCTCCAGTACTCGGACGTCGTCACCTTTTTCCATGAGTTCGGCCACCTCATGCACGCCCTGCTCGGCGGACGCCAGGCCTGGGCCGGCATCAGCGGCATCGCCACTGAAGGCGACTTCGTCGAAGTCCCTTCGCAAATGCTCGAAGAGTTCTTCCGCGATCCGCGCCTGCTGGCCACCTTCGCGCACCACTACCAGACCAACGAGCCCATCCCAGCGGAGCTCGTCCTGCGCATGAACAGCGCGGGCGCCTTCGGCCGTGCCGACTGGGTCCGCACTCAGCTCTTTTACACTACCTGCTCGCTCCAGACCCATAGCGTCGACCCGGCTACACTCGATCT
>DASRRO010000193.1:0-1577 GCA_035656855.1 Acidobacteriaceae bacterium
GGCACGAGTGCGAAGGACTGCGCGATCTACTGGGTTCGTTTCGACACGTTGCTGAAAGACCTTCGATCACAACAGCGGTCAGCAATGTGAGCGATGACGCGCCGGGATTTAGCGGCAGCCCTCGAGCTGGGGAAAGAGCGTGATCTGCTTCAAGGTATCCAACGGACTTTGGCCTGTGGAGTCGGGCCGCTTCTCCGTGGAATTGAACTGGAACGCAATGTACACGCTCTTTCTCTTGCAGTACCAGGGGTGGTCCCCCTCGCCGATCTTCGTAAGGTCGGCGTATGCGTCCTGTTCCTGGAGGCGCTGCCGGTGAAACGGAGTCGACCGCAGGCGGAAGTAGGTTTCCAGATCCCTGCGCCTGGTCCCGGGCCGGACCGCTTTGGAGTAGGACAGGAGGATCGACTGGTATGCGGCCTCCTGCCTTCTTTCTGTGCGTTGCTCCCAGAGATAGCGAACGACGGCGGCGGCGCATGCGGCCACCAGCAGCGACAGGAGAAGCACGCGGAGTCGTTTCATCGTAGGTGGATCATAAATGGAGATACGGTTACAAGCATGGCATTGCGGCTCCGATTGATCCGATGCAGGCGCTGCATAGTAAATGAACGTATAAAGGGATGCCATGCTTCACTTCCGCCAGCTCTCGAATCGCATCTTCGGCTCGAAGGTCGAGCGCTTTGCGCTGCTGGCGATCGTGGGGCTGGGGATGGGCGCGACGGCGGCGACCGCCAGCGTGACGAACGCAGCCTTGGCCAACTGGCTGCGGCCCCAAGACTCGCAGCAATTGTTTTATCTGAACGTGCCGACGGGGGCGCCCTATGGCGCCTCGAGTACGGGCGGCGACACAACGTCTTTCTCGCTGCCAGTCTTCGAGGCCTTGCAGCGAGACCGAAGCGCCTTCTCTGACGTGATGGCATATGTGCCGCTGGGCAAGGACAAAGTCGCTGTCCATGAGGGCAACGTGTCGGAAGAGGCGAGGGGCGAGATGGTGAGCGCGAACTTCTTCTCCGGCCTGGGCGTGAAGATGAGGCTGGGCGGTGGGTTCAAGATGGAGGACGTTCGTCGCCATACGCCGTTCGTGGTGCTGAGTTTTGATTATTGGACGCATCTCTATTCGCGAGATCCCTGGGTCGCGGGGGAGAAGGTGATCTACATCCGTGGCGTTCCATTTGCCGTTCTCGGAGTCACGGCCGAGGGCTTTTCCGGCGTCGAGCCGGGACGGCCCACCGACTTCTGGATTCCGCTGCAAAACCGCCCTGAACTGACGCCGTGGGGCAGCTCTGCGACGGAGCAGACGTTGTATGGCTCGCCGAACTGGTGGTGTCTGCGGCTAATCGCGCGGCTGGCACCGGGCATGGATGCACAGCGAGCGGTGGCGGGAGCGGCTCCGGGATTCCGGGCGGCGGCGTATGCGAGCCTGGGTGCGCCGAGCCCGGAACATCCGGCGGCGACACTTTCGCTGGTGCCGGCGCCGGGCATTGGGGGGCTGAAGGAGGGCCGTCCCAAGCGGACGCTTGCGGTGCTGGCGCTGGGTGCTTTGCTGTTGCTGGAATGTGTCTACGTGGCGCTGCGGATCA
>DASRRO010000194.1:0-2845 GCA_035656855.1 Acidobacteriaceae bacterium
GCAGCCTCGCCAGGCAGGCGGAGCAGGCAGGAGCGCGCATCGTTCTCCGCTCGCCCGTTGTCTCGCTGCAGTGGAAGCCCGGCTCTGTCACTGCCCGCACCGTATCCGGCGAACTCTACTCCGCACAGAAGGCCATCCTCACGCTTCCGCTCGGCGTGCTGAAAGCACGCGGCGTCCGCTTCGATCCCGAGCCCGCGCGCACTCTCGCCGCAGCAGACCGTATGGAAGCCGGCTCAGCACGCCGCCTCGTCCTCCTCTTCCGCACAGCATTCTGGAGGCAGAAGATGCCTGACATGCGCTTCCTCTTCGCGCCCGGCGTGACGCCGCCCACCTACTGGACGCAGCAGCCGCGCAACGTTCCCATGCTCGTATCCTGGATCGGCGGACCCGCCGCCAATGCCATCCATGATCCCGCGCAGCTTCCCACCCAGGCCCTCCGCTCGCTGGAGCAGATCTTTTCGCTACCGCCGCATTCGCTCGATGCCGAATTACGTAACGGATACCAGCACGATTGGCAAAACGATCCCTGGACCCGCGGCGCATACAGCTACGCGCCCGTCGGGGCTCTTGACTGTTCAGCCATCATGTCCGAGCCGGTCGAAAACACTCTCTTCTTCGCCGGCGAACACACCGATATCACTGGCCACTGGGGTACAGTCCACGGAGCCTTGCGATCCGGCCTGCGCGCCGCCAGACAGGTGCTTCAAACCTAAAACCACAGCTCCGGGTTCGCCGTCCTGAACCTGAGTAGCGTGCAGGGAAACGTGAGATGCCACGAATACCTGCCTCTACCCATCGCCTTAACCGCCGAACCCTACAATGCAGTTGAATCGAACTACCCATCACTTAGGACGGGAGTCCACGATGGCACGCAAGTCCGCGCTGAGATTCATTCTGGTGATCGGTGTGGTCAGCTTCTTTGCCGACTTCACCTACGAAGGATCGAGGAGCATCACTGGCCCATTCCTGCTTGTTCTTGGAGCGAGCGGAGCCATCGTGAGCACAGCCGCCGGTCTCGGAGAGCTGCTCGGCTATGGGCTGCGGTTCTTCTCCGGCCGATTGAGCGAGCGAACAGGAGAATTCTGGCCAATCACCTTCTTCGGATACATCGTGCAGATGGCGGCTGTGCCGCTCCTCGCCTTCGCGCGAAATTGGCAGTGGGCCGTTATCCTCATTTTGTTGGAGCGCATTGGCAAGGCCATCCGCAATCCGCCTCGCGATGTCATGCTTTCCCACGCCGCGAAGGAGATGGGCCTGGGCTGGGGGTTCGGCGTTCACGAAGCGTTGGACCAGTTCGGGGCGCTGGTTGGGCCTCTCATCGTCGCCCTCGTCCTCGCAAAGAGAGGAGACTATCGCCTGGCATTTGTAACTCTGGCTGTGCCGGGCATCATCACGCTGGCACTTCTCGCCGCGGCACGCTTCCTCTATCCACGTCCGCAGGATATGGAAGTCGAGCCGCGACAGATGAAGGCTGCCGGGTTGCCGAGGATCTTCTGGGTGTACCTGGCAGCCGCCGGACTCATCGCTGCTGGCTTCGCAGATTTCCAGTTGATTGCGTTTCATTTCCAGAAAGTCGCCGTCGTCCGGTCTTCGCTGATCCCCGTTCTTTATGCGGTCGCGATGGCGGTAAGCGGCACAGGCTCACTGCTCTTCGGAAAGCTCTTCGACCGCTTTGGGATCAGCGTTCTGTTGCCCCTTACGCTGCTGTCCGCCGTCTCCGCCCCGCTGGTCTTCTTTGGCGGCTTTGCGGCGGCAGTAGCTGGTGCGGCCCTCTGGGGACTCGGCATGGGTGTGCATGAATCCATCATTCCCGCGGCTGTCGCGACTATGGTGCCGTCAAATCGCCGGCCATCGGCATATGGGCTTTTTACTTCCGCCTATGGAATCGCCTGGTTCCTCGGCAGCGCGATCATTGGCGTTCTTTACGATCGTTCAGTAGCCGCCGTGGTGGCATTTTGTCTCGTAGTTCAGCTGGCGGCACTGCCGCTTCTCGTCCAGGTGAACCGCAGGACAAGGTAACTCCCAATCCGGGAAACAACCGCAGAAACTGCCATATTGACCCTCTCCATTCGGTAAACTGGAAGTAGAAATGAATTCAGCGAAACGCCACTACATCGGTGGCGTTTCGCATTTTGAGTGGACCGCTCAGCGATCCGGTCTTTAGGTGTGCGCTAAGTCCAATGGATAGACGAATGAAGCGATAAGTCCTTTATTTGGACGAATTTAGGCCGCGGGAGGCACCCTAACCCGCTGAAAGCAAGCCACTTACAAGCCAGCCTCCGGTGCCGGGAGGGGGAGGGGGGTCGGTTACGTGACTGCCGGCGGTAGGCTGCCTGCTGTCTCCCGCATCTCCAAACCCGGCCGCGCCGGCGTGAGCGACAACGGAGCGAACCCCACGGCCCGCGCCGCAGGCGCCTCTGCCCGTGCGGCGAGCACCCCGCGCCGCAGGCGCCTCCGCCCGTGCGGCGAGCACCCACGGTAAACTGGAGTGGACCCTTATGCCGGAAATCCAGCGCAGAAAATCTGTCACCGTCCCCATCGGCGAAGTCCGTGTCGGCTCCTCCGCCCCCGTCGTCGTTCAGTCGATGACCAACACCGACACTGCCGACGTCGAGAGCACCGTCCAGCAGGTCGCCGCGCTCGCCCGCGCCGGCTCGGAACTGGTCCGCATCACCGTCAACAACGACGAGGCAGCGAAAGCCGTCCCCTACATCGTCGATGGCATCCGCGAAAAGGGCTGGACCACGCCCATCATCGGCGACTTCCACTACAACGGCCACCTGCTGCTGACGAAATATCCCGCCTGCGCCCAGGCCCTCTCCAAGTACCGCATCAATCCCGGCAA
>DASRRO010000195.1:0-7289 GCA_035656855.1 Acidobacteriaceae bacterium
CGTGGACCGTGCCCGAACCGGAGCTGGCGCTGGTGATCAGTCCTGCAGGGAAGATTGTGGGCGCCACGATCGGGAACGACATGAGCTCGCGGGATATCGAGGGGCAGAATCCGCTGTATCTGCCGCAGGCAAAGGTTTACAACCGGAGCTGCGCGCTGGGGCCGGGGATCCTGATCACGAGCCAGCCGATGCCGGCTGAGACGCGGATTGCCATCAGCATCACGCGTGGTGCGGAGACGGCGTTTGCCGGAGAGACGACCCTGGCGCAGATGAAGCGAAAGCCGCAGGAACTGGTGGAGTACCTGTATCGCGATCAAACTTTTGCGACGGGGACGTTTCTGCTGACGGGGACAGGCGTGGTGCCGCCGGATTCCTTTACGCTGAAGAGAGGCGACATGATTCGGATAGCGATTGACGGCATTGGAGAACTCAAAAATCCCGTAGGGTAGCAGCGACGTCAAACAGGGAGAGAGTTCCCGCAGACTGGCCCGACGGGCACACACCATCAACAACAGGATGAGGAGTTGGAATGGAGACGGCGAAGGTTTGGATTGGCGGAGAGTGGCGGGCGGCGGATGCCGAGTCCACATTTGAGCCGGAGAACCCGGGAACGGGGGAGAAGCTGGGGCGGCAGTTTCCGGTGAGCCGCTGGAGCGACTGCGACCGGGCGCTGAGCGCAGGGGTGGAGGCGGCGCATGCGCTGGAAGGGATCGCGGCGGAGAAGATTGCGGGGTTTCTGGACGGCTATGCGAGAGAACTCGAGGGGGATGCCGAGGCAATTGTGCAGGCAGCGCACGAGGAGACCGGGCTGGCGTTATCGCCACGGCTGAAAGATGCGGAACTGCCGAGGACGACCGATCAGCTGCGGCAGGCAGCGGCGGCGGCACGGCAGGGGACGTGGCGCCGGCCGATCATTGACCAGGCGAAGAACCTGCGTTCGTGCTACGGGCCGATTGGACCAGTGGTGGTGTTCGGGCCGAACAATTTTCCATTTGCGTTTAACGGCGTGAGCGGCGGCGATTTTGCGGCGGCGATTGCGGCGGGGAATCCGGTAATTGCGAAGGCGCACCCGCTGCATGCCTACACGTCGCAGCGCATGGCGGAGGCGGCGGCGCGGGCGCTGCAAGGATCAGGCTTGCCGGCGGCCACGGTGCAGATGATCTACAAGGTGAACCACGAAAACGGAGAGCGTCTGGTGAGCGACCCGCGCATCGGGGCGGCGGGGTTCACGGGCAGCAAGGGCGCAGGGCTGAAGCTGAAACGTGCAGCGGACGCGGCGGGAAAGCCGATCTATCTGGAGATGTCGAGCCTGAACCCGGTTGTCTTTTTGCCGGAGGGTTTGAAGGAGAACGCCGAAAAGTGGGCGCGGGAGCTGACGGACAGCTGCATGATGGGGGCGGGGCAGTTCTGCACGCGGCCCAATTTGGCGCTGGCCATTGCGGGCGAGGCAACGGATAGCTTTTTGCAGGAGCTGACTTCGGCGTTCGCCGGCCGCGAGCCGCATGCGCTGCTATCGTCGGGCGGGCGGGAACAACTGCACGCGTCGATCGACGCGCTGCAATATGCCGGGGCGAAGGTGGTCACGGGCGGAAAGAATGTTTCCGGGAAGGGCTACCGGTACGCGGCGACGCTGCTGCGGGTTTCCGGGAAGGCCTTTCTGACATCGCCCGAGGAATTGCAACGTGAGGCGTTCGGCAACGAAGTGATGGTGCTGGTGGCTGCCGACGAGGCCGAATTATTGCGGGTGCTGGAGCATCTGGAGGGGCAGCTGACGGCGACGGTGTATTCGGCGGCGTCAGGCAGCGACGATGCGCTCTATGCGCGGCTGGAGCCGGTGCTGCGGCGCAAGGCGGGCCGGCTGCTGAACGACAGGATGCCCACAGGGGTAGCGGTGAGCCCGGCGATGAACCACGGCGGGCCGTATCCTGCGACGGGGCACCCGGGATTTACGGCAGTGGGGATTCCGACGTCGATCGCGCGCTTCACGACTCTACAGTGCTATGACAATGTGCGGGAGGAGCGGCTGCCGGCGTTTCTGCGGGGCGAGTGACGCCGTAACCGGTTTGGTCCGGGTAGCTCGGTTGTTGCGCGATCCTGCATCGGCGTCCTTTAGAAAAGAAAAATGAGTATGGTACGTGCGACGCCGGGAGGCTGGGTGAGCCGCAACACGATCCGGCGCGGCCCGAATGGGCGGGGTTTGTGCCGGTGGTGCGCGCTGGAGGTTCCGCGAGGAAGGTACACGTTCTGCTCCGCCTGGTGCGTGCATGAGTGGAAGCTGCGGACGCAACCGGGTTATCTGCGGGAGCAGGTGCTTCTGCGGGATCGAGGGATTTGCGCCTCATGTGGGGCAGATACCGCGACTGCATTGCGGCAATTGAGACGATCGCGTGGGGCGAATCGGGCGAGATTGATGGAGGATTGGAAGCCGGGGCGCCGGCGGCGCGCCAGTCTGTGGGACGCGGATCACATCGTCCCGGTGATTGAAGGCGGCGGGGAGTGCGATCTGGAGAACATTCAGACGCTCTGCCTGCGCTGCCATCGAGCGGCGACGGCAGCGCTGCGAGAGAGGATGCGGGCACAGCGGCGCAATGGAAAAACGTAATCGTCCCGGCAGAAATGCGTTCCGAGGCGGTTTATAGGGTATAGTGTTTCACGCTTAGTACACGACACGTTTCCCGCAGTTCAATTCACAGCCACGAAGAGGTTCGACTCGTATGCGGTTGCCGATCGCTGCTGTCTGTCTGTTTGCCGTTACCACTTACGCCGCGGATATGGGACAAAGTCTGCGCGGCTACACACCGCAGGATTCCGCGACCGAGATCAGCTGGGAGCAGAAGTTCCGGGCGATTCCGGAGCCGGACCGGATTAAGGACAACATGCAGCGGCTGAGCGCGCGGCCGCATCATGTGGGCTCGCCGTATGACAAGGACAACGCGGAATGGCTGGTGGCGCAGCTGAAGTCGTACGGGCTGGACGCGCAGATCGAGGAATTCAGTGCGCTGTTTCCGACGCCGAAATCGCGGCTGCTGGAACTGGAAGGGCCGACGCCGTTCAAGGCTACGCTGCAGGAGCCGCCGGTCAGCGTGGATCCCACGTCGAGCCAGACGAGCGAACAGTTGCCGACGTACAACGCTTATTCGCGGGATGGCGATGTGACGGCGCCGCTGGTGTATGTGAACTACGGCCGGCCGGAAGACTACGACGTGCTTGATCGCATGGGCGTGTCGGTGAAGGGCGCGATCGTGATTGCGCGCTACGGGATGAGCTGGCGCGGGATTAAGCCGAAGGTGGCGGCGGAGCATGGCGCGGTGGGCTGCATCATCTACTCCGATCCGCGGGACGATGGGTATTTCCAGGGCGACGTTTATCCGGAGGGGCCGATGCGTCCGCCGGAGGGGGCGCAGCGCGGCAGCGTGATGGACATGCCGATCTATCCTGGGGATCCGCAGACGCCGGGTGTGGGAGCGAAGCCGGGGGTGAAGCTGATTCCGCTGGACAAGGTGCAGACCATCACGAAGATTCCGGTGCTGCCCATTTCGTATGCGGACGCGACGCCGTTCCTGAAGGCTCTGGGTGGCGAGACGGTTCCGGAAGCATGGCGCGGCGGGCTGCCACTGACGTATCACGTGGGTCCGAGCAAGGCTGAGGCGCATCTTGCGCTGGCCTTCAATTGGGATCGCAAGCCGCTCTACGACGTGACTGCGAGAATCCCGGGCGCGAAGTATCCCGACCAGTGGGTGATTCGCGGGAACCATCACGACGCGTGGGTGAACGGGGCAGAAGATCCGATTTCAGGCGCGGCTCCGGAACTGGAGGAAGCGCGGGCGCTGGGCGAGTTGCTGAAGCAGGGGTGGAAGCCGGACCGGACGATTATTTATTGCTTCTGGGATGGCGAGGAGCCGGCGCTGCTGGGTTCGACGGAGTGGGCGGAGTATCACGCGGATGAGCTGAAACAGCATGCCGTGCTCTATATCAATTCCGATGGCAACGGGCGCGGATATTTCCGGGCGGGCGGGTCGCACTCGCTGGAGAACTTTGTCAACGACGTGGCGAAGGACATCCAGGATCCGGAAACGGGCATGTCGGTGTGGAAACGGGTACGGCTGGTGGATATATCGCGCGCAAACGCGGAGCGACGCTCGGAGATTCGATCGCGGGCGGATCTGCGGATTCCGGCGCTGGGGTCGGGGAGCGATTACACCGTGTTCATCGATCACCTGGGCATCGCCAGCCTGAATCTGGGCTACGGCGGCGAGGATGAAGGCGGACAGTACCACTCCGTTTACGACGATTTCTACTACTACACCCATTTCATGGACACGACGTTTCACTATGAGCGCGCGCTGGCGGAAACGGCGGGCACGATGGTGATGCGGATGGCCGATGCGGACATGCTTCCCTTCCAGTTTTCCGATCTCGCGGACACGGTCCACATGTATGTGGGCGAACTGAAGAAGCTGGACGACCAGCAACGGAGCGAGGCGAAGGAGCGCGATCGCGAAATCAGGGAAGGCGTGTATAAGGCACTCTACGATCCGAAGAAGCAGATGGTGCCGCCGCCGGTGGAGGAGGTACCGCCGTATCTGAACTTCGCGCCGCTGGATCAGGCGTCGGACGACCTGACCGATGCGGCGAAGGCCTTCGACGAGGCGTTTGCGTCGGCGGGCGGTGTGGCGCCGGAAGGGCTGAATCCGGATCTGATTCGCAGTGAGCGGGTGCTGACGGACTCGCGCGGATTGCCGAACCGGCCGTGGTTTGAGCATTTGCTCTACGCACCGGGTTTCTACACCGGCTATGGTGTGAAGACGAT
This sequence comes from Acidobacteriaceae bacterium, assembly GCA_035656855.1. Classification (GTDB taxonomy): domain Bacteria; phylum Acidobacteriota; class Terriglobia; order Terriglobales; family Acidobacteriaceae; genus Palsa-343. The sequence continues at coordinate 4,811 of DASRRO010000195.1, forward strand.
TCCCGGGGTGCGGGAGGCGATCGAGCAGAAGGAATGGAAGGAAGCCGATGTGCAGATCGGGCGGGTCTCCGAGGCGCTGGAGCATGAGGCCGAGCTGTTGCGGCAGGCCACGAAGCTGTTTCCGGCCAGGGGCGCAGGAGAAGAGAAGGCCGGACAGTAACTGTAACGAGGACCAAAACAATAAGGAGATGGCCAGGATGCGTGTGTCTCGCTTTGCAGTGAGCGCGGTTGTGGGGTTGCTGTGTTTGCCGGCGGCGGTAATGCTGGGCCAGGAAACGTCGGGGGCGGTGACGGTGGTGCATTGTCCGCAGCTCTTCGACAGCGTAGCCGGGAAGATGCTGGGGCCGACGACGGTCGTGATTTCCGGCGACAAGTTCGAGAAAGTGGAGTCGGGAACGCAGAGCGTCGATGGTGCAACGGTGATTGATCTGGCCGGGGCAACGTGCCTTCCAGGGTTGATCGACGATCACGTGCACCTGGATATGCAGTTCGGAAAGAACACTTACATCGAGGCCGCGCACCTGAATTTCGCCGACGGCGTGCTGCGGTCGACGCTGTATGCGCATCGCACGTTGATGGCCGGGTTCACCACGGTGCGCAATGTTGGGGATCACGATTACGACACGGTGGCGCTGCGCAATGAGATCAATGCCGGTTACGTGATCGGGCCGCGGATCTTCACGGCCGGGCCGCCGATCAGCACGACGGGCGGTCACGCCGACTGGACCAACGGGCTGAGCATGGATCTGCAGGGGGATCCGGGACCGCTGCAGTCGATCTTCAACGGTCCTGACCAGGCGCGGAAGGTGGTTCGGCTGCACTACAAGGAGGGTGCCGACCTGATCAAGGCGATGCCTTCCGGCGGGGTGATGGATTTGGGGACGAACGGCTCGGGTCCACAGATGAGCGAGGAAGAGATCAAGGCTTTGGTGGATACGGCCCACGACTATGGCATGAAGGTAGCGGTGCACGCGCACGGCGCGGAGGCGATCCGGCGTTCGGTGATTGCCGGAGTGGACTCGGTGGAGCACGGCACCTTTATGGACGATCAGGACATCCAGCTGATGAAGGAGCACGGCACGTTCTATTGCCCGACGGTTTACACCGGGATCTTCGTTGCGGAGCAGGCGAAGAAGGGGCAGTATCCGCCGACGGTTGCGGCGAAAGCACTGCAGGTGGGGCCGCAGATCATCAAGACGGTATCGCGCGCTTACAAGGGCGGTGTGAAATTTGCTTATGGGACGGATGCCGGCGTGTATCCGCACGGGCAGAACTGGGAAGACTTTATCTATCTGGTGAAGGCGGGGCTGCCGCCCGCCTACACACTGCAGATGGCAACAGTGAACGCGGCTGAGTTACTCGGTCATCAGGATGAGATTGGCAGCGTCACCCCGGGTAAGTACGCGGATATCGTCGCGGTTCCGGGCAATCCGCTGGACGACATCATGGTGATGGGCAAAGTCAACTTTGTAATGAAGGCCGGCGTCGTCTACAAGCGCGACGGCAGGGAAGTTTTGCAGGAGCCGACCGCGTTCTGATTTGTTAGTGCAGCGCCGCGCTGACTCTCATCTGTTGGAGTTCACTTCGCGGGCGACAGAGGCTTCATTCATGCCGATGCCGGTTGCCGGCCCGACCGGAACATGGCGGAATTTTCTCTCCGCCGCCATGCCGGGGGCATCGGAGCGGTGATCGGCAAAGTTAGTCCGCGAGCTTGAAGATGCGGATCTGCACGAGCTTGCTGATGGTGAGTTTGCCCAGGCCGCGCGAACTCATGCGCTGAATGAAGTCGGGGGTGACTTTGAAGATGCGCATCTGGATGAGTTCTTCCGCGGTGGGCTCATAGCCAAGGGCGCGATACTGCCGCACTTCCTCGGGATTGACTCCCTGGACTTTGAAGGCGATTAGTTTGCCGGCGGGGAGATGCGGATAGCCAAGGCCGGCCATCTCGCGGACGTAGGACGCGTCCACTTTGAAGATGCGCAGGGCGATGATGTTGCCGGAGTCCATGTCGGAGATGCCTTCGGCCTGGAGGGAGCGAATCCAGGACGTCTCAATATGGAAGAGCGTGTAGGCCTCGAGCTTACGGGAGTCAAAATCATTCAAGCCCATCTGCCCCATTTGAGTAACGAACGCCGGATTGGGCACGAAGGTCGAATCGCCGGAGAGCGTGAGGTCGTGCACAGTGCCGGAGCAGGTTAGCTTGCCGGCTTCCGCGGAGATAACTGCGTCCAGGTGGGCGCCTTCTCGCTGCAGATCGGCGAGGGTGAATCCGGAGAAATCGCTGAGCCGCATGGAATCGCTGTCGTGGTTGTGGCAGTTGTGGCCGTCGTCGCCGCAGTCGCCTTCTTCCAGCTCAAAGCGGACCTGACCGTCTTTCGTTCCAGGAGCGATGCTGCAGTGCCCGTGCAGGGAGGAAAACTGGTCCTGCGCGCTGCACATGGTGGTGGCGGCTGCGGCCAGGAATGCGGAGAGAAGAATC
>DASRRO010000196.1:0-6734 GCA_035656855.1 Acidobacteriaceae bacterium
ACCTCCGATCCTCCTTGTCCTTCAACCTGGATACAAATCCCTCGCGTTCGAGCGCATCGATACGGAGGCTCATACTGCCCGAGGTGCGGAGGAGTCTGCGCATCAATTCACGCTGTGTCATCCTGTACGGCCTCCCGCCTCGGCGAAGGGTGGCGAGCACATCGAAAGCTGCCCGGGAGATGCCGAATTCCTGGAATTTGGCCTCCAGGGCGCGGTCCACATACTCCATGATTCGCGCGGCAAGATGTGATTGATCACGTCTCGCTGACGACAGACATGTCCAAACCGGTACCTGCTCTTCAAACAATCGTTTTCATCCACGGTGACAGCGCGACGGCTCACTCCATTATGAGAACGACCGATAAGGAGGGAAAACCTCGCGAGGTTCATTTTGTCGACGGATACACCTTCCATAACGGACGTTGGTTTGCGTATAGCGGCGCCGACTTCTGATTGCCCAGATTGTCTCCTGCCGGCGGATGAGATCACTAAGCGGAGACGACCGGCCTGGTAACAGGCCTGAAACTCAGACAAATTGTGCATGTTACAAATCAAACCCACGCTGGAGACCAGCCATTGCGGTCCCCGGCGCCGGGGTCATGGCTGCGCCCTCAACGAGTGCCTCGCGCCTGGTCGTGTAGAGGGGAGAAAGATCGACGCGCGGATATCAGGTGAAGCCCGCTCCCGTTCTAACGACTCACGTGCTTCATTGGGCGCAAAAAGCGCGCCCGCAGCGAAGGCTCACGCAGGACGACTGCCTGCAGAAACATGAAGACATCCGCAAGGTAGCCTTCATATCCGCAGGGCGTTCCATTCCACGTCGTCCATCCCACGCCTCCTGCAGAATTCCTCACCCCGTTCTGGAAGCCGACCGTGTTCTGGCGATCGAGCATTGCCTGCAGGATTTCGTCGCCTTCCTGCTGCTCTCCGACGGCGTAGTGAGCCAGGATAAAGGGGAGCGAATGTCCGGCTGAAATTCCCCCGTTCATATATTGCTGAAACGTGTCCGTCCCATCGGGGCGATGCGGAGATCCGACGCCGGACGGCTGGAGATAATCTCCAGCGAGAACCGGGATCAAAGTACAGGGCAGACCCAGATCGATGCGGGTGAAATTCACTGCGCGCATTTTTGCCTGCAAACGCGCGAGGATTCTTTGCCCCTCCTGCGGTTCCACCAGGCCATATGCGATCGCCAGTCCATTCACAATGGGTGTGGCATAGTCGTGCAGTTGCCCGTCGGCGCTCTTCCACCACGCGAGCCAGCCCGTCTGCGGATTCGTAAGCGTGCTGCTGTAGGCAGCTTGCAATCGTCTGGCGAGCATTACGCAGTGAGTCTGCTGCTGCACCCGTCCCAGCAGACCCTCCAGCTCGGCCAGGCAGCACCAGGCGCGCCAGATCATTGCATTTGCATATCCAGCTTTGTGTCCGCAGTTGAGCGCGTCCCACCAGCAACAGGAACGTGCCGGTTGTATCAGTGTTCCGAAGTTGCCGCTCTGCGTAGCCTCCACCATGCCATCGCCATCCACATCGCGCCGCTCGAGAAAATCGGAGAGCTGTTCGAGCCGCCCAATGTTCTTCGCCAGCCACGCATGATCTCCTGTGGCTTCGACATAATCCCAGGACGCGATGATCAATCCCGGATTGGCATCGAGAAAATGGCGGTAGTTCCAGTAGCCGATCGCCTCGCCCGCCGCGTCGGTCCGGTGTTCGAGCCACCACTCAATCGAGCGCCGCACCTGGTCGATGACCGATACGCCTGGCGCGATGAGCGGAGTCCAGAGTGCCTGATCTGCATAAAACGGCAAAGCGAAACTGACCGGATCGCTGATGACGTTGTTGGCCAGAATACCGGCAGGAGCGCTGAAGGGACGGTCCTGATCGCCCCAGCGCGAGCTCGATTGCCAGACGTTGAACCATCCGCGCCGAGCTTTCCGCCATAGCTGTGGAGCGGTCACCCCGGCTGGCGGCGGCAAAACGACGGGCGTGAAGGTCAGCTCACAAAACTTTCCAGAGATGGCCGGAGGAAGTTCAACGATCAGATCGACGGAACGCTGGGTGCGGCTGCCCTTGAGCCGGGCTGTCATCCCCGGATGAGAAGCATCGTCGAGGAGGAGTTGGCCGAAGTCGGGAGCGGAGAGGACCGCCGGCAAGGTGGCGTGGCCATCATCGGACCATGCATGAGGAAGGATGGTGACCGGGGTGACGCTCGGATCGAAGGGAAAGAGCATCTCGACGGCTTCGATTTCCTCCGGGTTCGAACCGCCTGCCGATATCGACATCGTGAATTCATCGGGCGATGTCACGACCGTCCAGATAATCTCTGCATGCGGCGATAAAACAAAGCGCCAGGATTCGTCGCTTCCGTGCAGCAGCTTCTGCGCCGGAACATCAGCACTCATCCGAGTGGTTCCGCCGGTGCAGAAGCGCAGTACGAGCGGACTGCGGAGCAGATTCCTGCGCGCCATATTTCCGCCTTCGATGTCCCAGCTTAGAAACGGGATGCAGCCACGGGACAGGTCGGCCTGGACTGCGATCGCCGTCTGCATTGGACTGCGTAAGGCGGGCGTTCCCTGTTCAGATCCGGCCAGGGCAGGCGCCCTGGGCGCTAGTGCAGTGCTCAATATTCCGGCGCCGGCGCCCTGCAGAAATCTGCGCCTGGGGACGTTAGAGGACGATTGACTCATCTGCCGGAGATCCTGGTGTGACGATAATTGACTGGTGGGTGGACCGCGAATGCCTGGCCTCAGAAGTTCCGAAGCGGCGACCGCCGGTGACGCCCCGCCGCCCGCAGATCGGATCAAATCAAAAGCTGAAACGCCCCACCATCTCCAGAATACGGGGATTCGAAGGATTGTTCACCAGTCCGGGGGTTGGGTCGTCGGGCCCTGTTCCTGAGTCGACGCCCTGCCAGTTGGGATGATTCCCAATGGTGAACGCGTCTGCACAGGCGGGTGCTCTGGTCGCATGCTCCACGCCGGGCAGCAAGTCAGGATCGATGTGCGAATTCGGCGGACGGACCAGCAGTGCGATCGGCACCATCCCCAAGGTCCATGGCTGCGATAAGGCCGCTGCTCATCGTGAATACGTGGAGAACTTCGCTGTCCGAAAGAACATCCCGTTGAAGGTTCCTGACGAGTTGGCGCACCCTGACGCGAACCTTGCCTGTGTCTCCCTGTGTGACTGCCAGTGGTTCGACGTGGGGATCGAACTCGCCCCATTGTCGGGTCCAATAGGCGCGGATCTCTTCCTTTCCGACAACTTTGCCGCCCTCCGAAGCTTTGGGCCAGCTCACGTCTTCGGTCATCAGTGCTAATGCGCCGTCGATGTCCCTTTTGTTGAATGCGGAGTACGCCTGTTCAATAAGGGCCTTCGTATCTGCCATACAACCTCCTGCGACGTACGCCAGGTGCAAAGTGTTCGTCGTCCCGTCGCTTTCTATCATCGCTGAGGAACTCTAATCAATTCGTCTCGCCTGCTGTGAAGACGGACTTATCCGCGGCATCATGCGTGGCCAGTTGCTCGATCCACTCTGTCGCCGATTGTTTCGGTTCGCCCATAGCCGCATTCGACACCTGCTCCCACGCTTCCCATTCGGCCAGTCGCTCTGCATACGCGGCGCGTGCTCTCGGCAGAATCGAGTTCCCCAGTCCGAGTCGCAGCGGTGGATCGTCCGCGTCCACAAGCTTCAGGACGGCTTCTGCAGTCGCCTCCGGGTCGCCCCGTTCCACGTTGGCAAGGCGCGTCAGAAACTGCTTCCGGAACTCCGCATATGGCTCCAGAGCATCGGCGATCTCTGCGGATTTGCCGAAGTCGGTTGCGTAAGCTCCAGGCTCAACCAGCGTCACCTTGATGCCGAAGGGTCTCACCTCCTGCGCCAGGCTTTCGTGCAGAGCTTCCACCGCCCATTTCGTGGCACAGTAGAAGCCGATGAGCGGCAGCGCGGTGATCCCAAGACCGCTCGAAACCCCGAGGATGTGTCCACTCCGTTGTTTTCGCAGCAGAGGCAGTGCCGATCGCAACACCCGAACCATCCCGAGGTAGTTCGCGTCGAACAAGTCGCGGATCTGATCGTCGCTCGCCTCCTCTGTAGCCGCGAACAGGCTCGTGCCGGCATTGTTCACAAGGACATCCAGGCTGCCGAAATGCCTGAACGCCTGCTGAACGACCTGGGGGACCTGCTCCGCATTGGTCACGTCGAGGGCCATTGGCAGGACCGCGTCTCCGAAGCGCTCTTTAAGGTCCGCGATGTCTTCCAGCCTTCGCGCGGTGGCCGTAACCTTATCTCCGCGCCTGAGCGCGGCCTCGGCCCAGATGCGGCCAAAACCGCGAGAAGCGCCCGTGATGAACCATGTCTTCTCCATATTGATTCCTCTCAAATTGGCTGAGTTGGGTTTGGCTTGTACGCAGTGCCCTTGCGCCTTTGTTCAGGCCTGCGAATAACGCATATTTCCAAGATCGGTGAGAAGGTCGGGACCCGTGGGGTTCCAGCCCAGCTTTGCCCGGGTCTGCGCACTGGAAACATGAGCGTCCCGCGCAGCGAAGAACCCGAGGAAGCCGAAATGCTCCTGGGCCTGTTCCGGTGAGATAGAAATGACAGGCAAGTTCAGGCCGTTGCCGATGGCGGTGGCGATGTCTTTCAACGCCACACCCTCTTCTGCGACTGCGTGGTACCGGGCACCCGCAGTGAACTTGTCCAGAGCGAGCCGGTAAAGACGGGCGACATCTGATACGTGCGCTGCGGGCCAGCGGTTGTGACCATCGCCGATGTACGCTGAGACTCCCTTCGCGCGTGCTATGGCAATCAGGGGAGTGATCAGGCCCTGCTTTTCTGTGTTGTGGACCTGCGGTAAGCGCATCACCGAGGCGTGCACGCCGCGCTCCCGGAGCGCAATAGCGGTCACCTCGGATACGCGAGGAAGCGATGGAGAAGAAAGCGGCGGATCGTCCTCAGTGGCGGCGCGGCCCTGAGCTACTCCGACTCCGGAGCTGACGATGAACGGACGGCTGGAACCCTGGAGCACATCTCCAATGGTCTCGATGGCACGCTTGTCCAGCTCGCAGCTTTCCGCAAACTGCGTCCAGTCGTGCCGAAACGCGACGTGAAGGACGGCATCGGACGCAGCGGCGCCGCTGCGGATGCTTTCCAGATCTTCCAGATCGCCGCGATGGACGTCAGCGCCGGCTGCGGCCAGAAACTGGGCGCCCGCATCGCTGCGCGCAAGACCGAGCACCTGGTGACCTGCGCCGATCAGTTCGGGGACTATCCTGGAACCGATGAATCCTGTTGCACCTGTCACGAAAACGCGCATAGAAATCTCCTTTACCCCTATACTTCCCGGATTGACGAAGAGCAGCCGCCCGACTAAAACGGAGATATTCTCCGAATTAATAGATAATCGGAGACAGTCTCCGGTTGCAGGAAATTTTTGGAAATGACGAAAAAACATTCCCAACCTGCCGGGCGAAGGCCGCGAACGGACGCTGTGCGCAACCGCGAGCGAATTCTCGAAGTGGCGAAGGGGGCTTTTACGCGCCACGGCGCGGCTACCAGTCTGGACGACATCGCGAAGCAGGCGGGTGTTGGAGCCGGTACCCTGTACCGCCATTTCCCCACACGGGACGCGCTGATTGAAGCGGTCTACCGGAGCGAGGTGGAAAAGCTGGCGGCCGCAGCGCGCGGGTTCACTGCAGCGATGGCCCCGGTCGAGGCCCTGCGCGCCTGGTTGTTGCTGTTTGTCGACTACATCGCGTCAAAGCACATTATTGCGCCCGCTCTCAACAGTGTCGCCGGAGGCCCTTCCAGGCTCTATGAGGGTTCTCGCAGCATGGTCCAGGGAGCAATCGATGAGTTAGTGAAGCGCGCGAAAAAGAGCGGCGATGTGCGGAGAGATATTGACGCGTCCGATCTGCTTCGGGCGGTGATCGGCGTCTCTTATGTGGGCTCCGGGGGTGACTGGCAGCAAAGCGCCAGAAGACTGGTAGACATCCTCATCGCCGGTTCCCGCCCAGCCAAATAGGGCGGTGCAGGGCGACTCGCCAGGCCAAGCGCACACTCTCCGCGGCTTAGAACTCGAGCCGTAAGGCGAACTGCATTTGACGCGGAGTTCCTGATCCCACCGGGCCAGGATTCACGGTACCGATAATCTGCCCAAATGTGGATGATGAAAAATCAGCCAGTGGCTGGCCGTATTGAGCGCGATTGAAGACATTGAAGAACTGGCTGCTGAACCGCAGTTCCACACGTTCTGCAATCGGGATGTATTTGGCGAGGCCGAGATCAGCCTGCCAGAGACCAGGACCGCGGGCCAGGTTGCGCGGGGTATCGCCATAGCCCGAGCCGGTGACCAAAGAGAAGGCTGCGGGGTTGATCCAGCCGTCGATGCTCCGGCCGCCCGCGGGAACGAGCGAGACACCGGGTACACGGTTGGGGCGCTGGTTGTTGCCTCCGGTATCGACTGCGCCGGGGACCAGCGCGGTGAGAGTGGACCAGTTTCTCCCGTTCAGAGGCAGGTCTTTGAATTGCCGCGGCTCAATGCGTGCGCCGAGGGCAGCGGTGGTCTCATCCATCTGCGAGGTCTGCGCGGAGACACTCACCTGCTGCGTGAGACCCGTGACGCGGAGAGTCAGGTCGAGGGTCCGCGTGTGTCCCACGGTCTGCTCGAGTCCATCGATCGTAATCTGCTGAAAGCCGCTCGCGGAGCACACGATGCGATAGACACCGACCGCCAGTTCGG
>DASRRO010000197.1:0-8959 GCA_035656855.1 Acidobacteriaceae bacterium
TTGTTTGAATGCTAAGTCGAGGAGGAGCACGAGGTGTTACAAGAAGCTGAACTCAGCGGGCAAGCTGATTCAGAAAACAACCTCGGAGGCTCCTCAGAGACGACATGTACTACATCGGACTGGATGTTCACAAGAAGACGATCAGTTTTTGCGTAAAGGATGCAGCTGGTCGTGTGCACCAGGAAGGGAAGATTGGTTCGACACGGCGCGAGCTGGACGCGTGGATCAGAACACTTCCTCAACCCCGGATGATCGCCATGGAAGCGACGATCTTCACCGGCTGGATTTACGACCATCTGCTTCCCCATGCCGAAGCCGTGAAGGTAGCCCATCCGCTGATGCTGCGGGCGATAGCAGCCGCGAAGCGGAAGAACGACCGGATCGACGCCGGCAAGATCGCCGACTGCCTGCGCTGCGATTTCCTGCCCGAGTGCCACATGGCCCCGACCCCGATCCGGGACCGGCGCCGGGTCCTCCGCTATCGCAACCTGGTGCTGAGGCAGTCGGTACAGATGAAGAACCGCGTATCCGGGCTGCTGATGGAGACTGGGGTGAGCTACAACAAGCTGCGCCTGCACCGCATGGGTTACTTCGCTGAACTGCTCGCAACCAACGAAGAGGTCAGCGAGAGCATTCGTCCATTGCTGAAGCTCTGCCGGGAACACATCGACCGCTCGATCCGGCTGGACACAACTCTGCTGCGATCGCTTGAACAGGATCCCCTGCTGGCCGATCGGCTGAGGCGGCTGAGGACCATCCCCGGAGTGGGTCCGATCACAGCGCTGACCTGGGCGCTCGAGGTGGGCGACACTTCGCGCTTCCGTTCGATCAAGCAGGCCATTAGCTACTGCGGGCTGTGCAGCGCCGAGAAGAGTTCCGCGGACAAGACGATGCGCACGCCGATCTCGAAGCAGCGTAACAAGCATATCCAGCAGGTGCTGGTGGAGGCGGCCAGACTGGCACCGCGCTACAGCGACGAACTGGCCCTGCTCCACGAAAAGGAACGGCAACGCGGCAACGGCAACAGGGCCACGCTCGCCGTGGCAAGGAAGATGGTCGCGTTGATGCTGGCTGTAGAGAGACGCAACACCGATTTCGTGCCCGCCGCCGAGTTCCGACGAACCGCGGCAGCGTAAAAACCTTCCTGAGAAGGAAAAAACATCAGGATCCATCGATGCGCAGGCTGCCAGGTCCCGCAGATCACCGGCTGGGCGACGGAGGCAACTCCCGAGGCTCTCTTCGGATTGTTTCGGGACTGGCAGAGAACACAAACTCAATCTTCTGCGACGGCTCCCAGGAGCCTGAGGCAGCAAATGGATGTCCGGTTCTGCAGAGTGCAGGAACCAACCGCCGAGAGGCAAAGGTGCGCAGCGGCAGCTCCTGATCGGACTAACAACGCGCTCTCCAGAGCGCGAACGGATGACTCGTGCTTTTCTCTTGACTATGACTTACATGGATGCCGGTATTACGTCAGTCAGGCCAAATCGGAAGCCGATGCGCTTTGGTCACGACGCGCTGGCGCGAGCAGCAGCAAGATCAACCCAATGGCACCGACGACTACAACGTCGGTAAAGTGACGGTGAACTCCGCGATTCCAGGCTTGTACAGTTTCGATGGTCATGACAGCAGCGTGCGCCAGATTCCACCAGGCCGTAAAGACAATCAGTGAGCGATGTGCCGATGGTTTCTTCGCAGCGACCAGGAGAAAAGGGCCGAGCGCAATGAAGAAGCTAAGAAACATCGGCTCGGTTTCATTGTGCATTTGCAGAAGCCATTTTGCGTGCCTTAGATCGGTGTAGAGCGGATAGATCAGGGCGATAAACAAGAGTCCCAGCACAGCCAGGAAGACCTGCAACACGCGCTCACGTTTCATGATGGCCTCGTGTGTCGAGGGTAAACCTCACGGGGGCGGATGGGTGCAATTCTTATGACCCGAATGGAGAGGGCGACGGCGCAGCCTTCCGTGTTCTGGGCGCAAAGTCGGCAAATGGGAAGTTCGAGCCGAGGGCGGATGCAGAAAGGCAACCGCAGATCCTTCCGACTCGCTGTGCGAGTCGTCAGGATGACAGCGCGCGGGGGGGCGCTTTGCACCGCGATGGACCGGAGTGGGTACCGGCCCCCTCCGACAAAAGCAGGTTCCCGTTCGACTCGCCCGCTTGTGCGGACTCGCTCAGGGCAGGCTCTCGCTCCGCTTACCCCATTTGCGCTCGGCTCGGGATGACAAGTCGGGCCGGGATCACTCGGTGCGCAGGGCCTGGGCGGGGTCGATGGAGGCGGCGCGGCGGGCGGGTATCAATCCTGCGATAAGAGCGGCGAGGGCCAGGGTGAGCGTGGCGATCACGAGAACCGTTGGCCCGGCGGTGGTGATTTCGTAGAGCTGGGCTTTGATGTAGCGGACGCAGAGGAGCGCCATGGGGATTCCGATCGCGAGGCCGAGGACGGTCTGGAGGAGGGCTCCGCGCAGAACCGTGACGATCACTCCGGCGCGGTCGGCGCCGAGCGCCATGCGCAGGCCGATTTCGCTGGTGCGGCGGGCGACGGTATAGGCCGTGACTCCATAGAGGCCGATGGTGGCGAGCAGGAGGGCGAGGGCGCCGAAGAGCATGGTCAGGCGGGAGACGAGGCGCTCTTCGACAAAGCGGTCGGCGATCTGCTGCTGGAAGGTCTGGAACTTCACGACAGCGAGATTGGGATTGATGCTTGCCAGGGTGCTGCGCGCGATGGATTCCATGTCAGGCATGGGATGGGCGGTCTCGACAACGATGGCGCCGGCGTAGAGCGAGCCGTCGGTGTCGATGGGACCCTTGTCGCTGGCCGGGCGCTGGAGGATGGGGAAGAAGACCATGGAATGGTCTTTCCATTGCACGGCGGTATAGGTGGTGTCATCGACGACGCCGACGATCTGGAATTCAAAGGGTGCGTCTTTTCCGGACCTCCCGATGCGCCTGCCGATGGGGTTGGTGCCGGCGGGGAATGCATCCTTGACGAAGGTTTTGTTGACGACGACGACGGTGGGCGAGGTGGGGGAGTCCTGCGGCGTGAAGGCGCGGCCGAGCAGGACGCTGGTGCCGACGGAGTCGAAATATTCGGGCGAAACGTAGACGGTGGAGGCGCCGAGGCCGCCGTCGGGGCGCGCATCGACCTTAAAGCCGGAGCCCCAATTGTCGTCTTCCATGGGCGTGTAGGTGGTCCAGGCGACGTGGACTACGCCGGGAATGGCGTGGAAGCGGTCGTGGAAGGCCTGGTAGAGCGGCGCGAGTTTGGATCCCGGATAACCGGCGGCCTGGGGATTGATGTGGATGATGTAGCGGTTGACCGGGTTGAGCTTCAGGTCGGAGCTCTGCAGCTTGTTGAGGCTTTGCGCGAAGAGGCCGGCGCCGACCAGCAGAACCAGAGAGAGTCCAGCCTGGAGAACGACGAGGCTGCGCTGGAGCAGGGAGGCTCCGGAGGCGGTGGTGCGGGTGCCGGTGCGGAGCGCATCCGCGGGATGAGCCCTGGCGCTGATCCAGGCGGGAGCGATGCCGAAGAGGATTCCGGTGATGAGGCAGACTGCGCAGGCAAACAGCACGACGGGCGCGGAGGGGCTGGCGTCGATGGGCACGTTCTGGTCACCGGGGAAGGCCATGACCAGCAGAGCGTGGGATCCGAGCCAGGCCATCGCTAATCCGGCGATGCCGCCAATGCCGGCCAGCACGATGCTTTCGGTGAGCAACTGGCGGATGATGCGGCGGCGCTGCGCGCCGAGCGCGGTGCGGATGGACATCTCGGCTTTGCGGTTCATGCCGCGGACGAGCAGGAGATTGGCGATGTTGGCGCAGGCGATGAGAAGGACGACTGCCGAGATCCACATGAGCATGTGGAGATTGGATTTGTATTGGTCCTGGAGGTGCTGGATGCCGGCCCCCGCCGGGGTGAGAACGATGTGTGCCCGGGCCAGAGAGGCTTTGCCTTTCTCGCCGGAGTAGGTTGGATCGGAGGCGACGATCTGGCGGAAGAGGCCGTTGATTTTCGACTGCAGGGGGCCGAGCGCCACGCCCGGGCGGAGGCGACCGACGATGTAAAGCCATTGCGTCCCGGGATCGGTGACGTAATCGACCCCCAGGATGACTCCCATGGACTGGATGGGCATGTAGTAGTCGGGCGGGGTGGAGGTGAGGCGGTCACCGTAGAAGCTCTGAGGAGCAATGCCCACGATCTGGACGGGTTTGGTGTTGACCCAGAATGTAGAGCCGATGACGGAGGAATCGCTCGCGTAATTGTCGTGCCAGTTCTGGTAGCTGAGGACGGCGACCATGGGTGCGCCGGGGGTGTCGTCGGAGTCGGCAAACAGGCGGCCGGCATGGGGACGCAGGCCGAAGGTGCGGAAATAATTGCCGGAGACGAAGTCGCCCATCACGGAGCGGGCTGCTGCCTGGCTTCCGTCGCGACGGACGGTGACGGGACGGTAGGAAAAGCCGGATTCCATCGCGGCCAGATCCTGGAACTCGGGAAGGTCTTTGCGGAGCTGCTGCCAGGTATTCGTGGAGAAGAGGGAGTAGGAGTTGTCGTCGGGGGTACCGCCGCCGTTGACGCAACAGTCGTCAGTGTTGCCGAGGCGCACGAGCGTGGCGGGATCGGCGACGGGGAGGTTCCTGAGCAGGACGGCGTTGACCAGGGTGAAGATGGCGGCGTTGGCGCCGATGCCGAGGGCAAGGGTGAGCACGGCAGTAGCGGTGAAGCCGGGTGTCTTCTTCAGTTGCCGCAGCGCGTAGCGGATGTCCTGCATCAGCGTGACCACCATGACTCCTCCGGGACAGCATGATTTCCTGGGGCCGGCCAGCGCAGGGCAAGAGAGCGAGTTGCGCCTGGGGTAACGCACAAAAGGCACGTTGCGGGCCAAAGAGGACGAGCGGCAATCTTCTGATTCGCCGGTGGATTGGGCCGCCGGGTGAGCCGAGGTTTGTTCGTCGGCGGACTCGAGTGTCCACGAGGGGACACGAGAGAACGAGTGGATTGGGGTCCAGGGAAATGCGGGAGGTCGTTGTGGAGGGTCTTGACGGGCGAGGGCGATTTATTCAACAATGACGAACAAATGACGCAGCGAGGGTTTCTCGGAGAGATGGAAATGATGGTGCTGCTGGCGCTCATCCGGCTGGGGGATGAGGCGTACGGCGTGCCGGTGGCGCGGGAGTTGAGGGCGATTCGCGGGCGCGATGTGGCGCTGGGCAGCATCTACGCAGCGCTGGAGCGCCTGGAGGGGAAGGGGCTGGTGACGTCCAGCCTGGGCGAGCCGACGCCGGAGCGGGGCGGGCGGGCACGGCGCTTCTTTCGCGTGACGAAGGAAGGATTGCGCCAGGTGCAGGCGACGCGTCGGGCACTTATGGCGCTGTGGCGGAGTCTGCCTGAACACGAGGGAGGCAAAGCATGAGCCAGTCGCGGAGTGCGGGGGCGGCGGTGTGGGTGCTGGATCACCTGGTGCCTGGAGGTTCCGATCAAGGGTTGACCGGCGACGTGCTGGAAGAACTGGCGGAGGGCCGCTCGAAGCGCTGGCTGTGGCGGCAAGTGGCACTGTCCATCGCCGCGGGCATCTCGGGGGTCGTCCGCCGAACTTGGCCGGCGCTGATGTTCGCGCTTTTGTGGAGTGTTTCCGCACCGGGGCTGGAGCTGATCCAGCGTCAGAACGAGGCGTTTGAAGCTCGGCTTTGGGAGATGAACTGGCCGTGGTCCACGATCTGCGACCTGGGGTACTCGCTGGGACTGGCACTGGTGTTTCTCTGGAGCGGTTTGGTGTTCTGCGTCGCGCTGTATTCGATGGCGACGTGGCGCTTTGACGGACGGCGATTGTGGCGGGGAATCTGGCTGTGCGTACCGCTGTATGCAGCAGCGCTGGCGATGGCGACGCTGGCGGTGAGCGTGACACCGCACTCCTGGATCAACATCGAGCAGATGAACTGGATGCAGCTGATTCGGCAGCCGGTGTTCATTCCCTACGACGCGGCATGCTGGTTCACTCTGAGCGTGGCGCTTGTGGCGGCGCTCCCGCGCGGGCGGCGGAAACGGATCAGGATAACGACTTTCTAAAGACAGACTGCGGGGTCGCGGCGGCGGAGACGGGCGCGAGAAACGGGCGCGAGGAGCTGGAAATGGCAGAGCGCGAGGATCCGGAGACGACGCGGGCAGCGCACTGGGGCGCGATCGCGTCGGGGCTGATGGCGGCGGTGCTGGCTGCGTACTGTTCGCGGCCAGCGATTGATCCCGGCGCATCGCTGGCGCACGCGATGGGCAGGGGCGCACTTTGGCTGGTGGCTACGGTGATCGCGGGCACGCTGGGCATGGCGCTGGCGGGAGGCTTTGGGCGGACGCGCGGCCGGCGAGACTTGCTCAGGGCGGGGATGAATGCCGCTCCGGTATGGGTGCTGATACCACCGCTGATTCTGCTCTTTCTTGAGGCTTCACCGCAGCTGCTGGCGCTGGTGGCCGCGATGGCGGCGGGGCTGGCGGTCTGTTTGCGGGCGGTGGCGCCACGGAAACCTGACGAGGCGGATGAACCTTTGCCGGTCGGCGAGGGGCCGCATTTCGCGGAGCTGCCTCCGTCAAAGTCGGGAGCGAAGCAGTCGGCGCTGATTGCGGTGTGCCTGGAGGCGGCTCTGGTTTCGCTGCTGCGGAATGATCTGTTCTGGGCGGCGATTTGTCTGACGACAGGGTCTCTGCTGCTGGTGTGGAAGATGCTGGGGTTGCTGGCGAGGCCGGACAGGCGATCCGTTGATGGGCGAGCGCGGTTGGGCGGTGCAGCGCTGGCAGCGTTGGCGGTGGTGATCGCGCTGCTGCTGATGCGGCCGGTGCAGGGAGTGGCGGGAAGCGCGGGCGGACCGGCGAGGGCCAGCGCTCAGGCGCAGGGGAAGAAGCCGGGAGCCGCCGTGGACGATGCGTATCGTGGAATTGTTCTCTTCACGGTTACAGATAAGGCGAAGGAGCTGCCGCCTCCGCCGGTGCAGCGCAATATGCTGCGCGCCGGGAAGAGCCGGCCGGTGGTGATTCCGTTTGACGGGACGTACTGGTATTTTCAGGCGCCGCAGCATGGGCCGGGGCTGCATCCGCACCTGGCGCACGGCGATCCGGTGTCGATGAATATATATTCGACGGGATGGATTCCGCTGGCGATGCAGGCGCACCAGACGCTGGCCCAGGCGATTGCGGTGCAGTCGGGCGAGAGCTTCGAGCTGACGCTGCGCAACGGCGACAATCGGGATGGGCGGATTGAAGTGGGCGTGCTGCTGACCGACTCACGCGGGCCGGGCGTCACGCCAATCGAGAAGCCCACGCTGGTGCTGGGGGTGAAGCCGATGTTGACGTCGGAGGCGCCGCAGTTCGCATACAAGAGCAGCCCGGTGGACGAGGATCTGACCTTTGCGATTCCGCAGCATCCTGCGATGCGGCAATTCGACACGATCACGGTTCTGTTTTTCCCGTCGGCGGTGCGAGACACGACGGGCGCTCGCGTGGGCATTCGGCAATTTGAGCTGCTGCCGCGATAATGGTGTGTGCCGACACCTTGCGGCAATGATCGATGAACCTGCGGGCACGCTCAATATTCCCGAACAGAGCAAACCACGCGTGGTGATCCACGCAGGAGCTTCTGTCAGAGTTGCTTGCCGCCGCGGGAGTGAACGCAACGATGGCGTTGCCAATTATGGAGACATCGACACAATCCCGGCAGGCATACCCGCAGTCTGGGAGGTTTATGGAAGGGGTCGCTCGCTGGTCATCGGGATCTCCCAAATTCTCCTCAACATGGTCCTGGAGACCTCCGAGAGCCAGTTCAGAGGGGCTGAGCTAGTGTGCTGTCCCAGAAATACGTGAACAAAGCCGTGCAAGTTTGTTGAGGATCGAATCGGCGGTCGCGGTCCATGCGAAGGGGCGACAACTCCGGTTGTAGTGCCTGACGAAGTGGTCGATTCTAGCAATCAGATCCTTGACGCTTCTGAAACTTCCGCGGCGGATCGCTTGTTGAGTGATGAGACCGAACCATCGTTCGACCTGATTGAGCCATGATGAGTAGGTCGGAGTGTAGTGAATCTGAAATCGAGGCCGCTGTGCCAGCCAGAGTCGGACCTTGGCATGCTTGTGAGTAGCATAGTTGTCGACGATGAGATGGACCGTAAGATCTTCGGGTACGACCTCATCGATGCGCTTCAGGAAGGCAAGAAACTCCTGATGGCGATGGCGTGGTTTGCATTCGGTGAAGACAGTCCCGGAGGCGATGTCGAGCGCGGCAAAGAGAGTGGTGGTGCCATGACGAACGTAGTCATGAGTGATGCCTTCCACGTAGCCCAGGCCCATCGGCAACACAGGCTGGGTACGATCCAGAGCCTGAATCTGGGACTTCTCATCGACCGAAAGTACGATGGCATGATCGGGAGGGTTCAGGTAGAGACCCACCACATCTCTTACCTTTTCCACGAAAAACGGATCACTGGACAACTTGAAGTTCCTGGTACGGTGCGGCTGGACGGCGAACGCCCGGAAGACTCGATGCACCGTCGATTTCGATAGGCCATTGGAATCGGCTGCCTGCCTGACGCTCCAGTGACTTCCGGCCGGTGGCTTGTTCTTCAACGTGCGACGGAGCAGCAGTGCGACCTTTTCATCAGAGACCGAGCGGGGACGGCCAGGCCGGAGTTCATCATAAAGACCACTCAAGCGGCGTTCCACAAAGCGCTGACGCCACTTACCGACCGTGGCCTTGGTCCAGTTCAGACGGGATGCGATCTCGGTGTTGCTCTCGCCCTCTGCTGACCACAACACCAGCTTCGCGCGTGCTACGAGAGCGTGAGGCAAACTGCGCGACTTGGAGAAGCCACGCAACTCGGCTTCCTCTTCCGCACTCAATTCAAGCGCTATCTTTGGCCGCCCGGTCAGCATAATCAAGGCTAACCGAAGATCAACCGTTTTGCCAGTTATATCTGGGACAGCACACTAG
>DASRRO010000198.1:0-2096 GCA_035656855.1 Acidobacteriaceae bacterium
CAACAACCGAGGGGCTGAAGTTGCTGGATGGATGCAGGCCGAGCATCGCTGCGGTGCAGATACCGCGACGGTTCACCGGAACGATTGAGAAGTTGTTGGTTGCGGTGGGAGGGGTGAAGCTGGTTCCGCTAAAGGTGCCGACCGGCAGCGAGTAGCCACCGAAGATACGCTCGCGCGGTGGTGAACCGGCGTTGGGAAGAACGTGCAGATCGAAATGCAGTGTGGCGTTGCCGATCTGCCCCGACTTGGCGAGGCTGAGCGGGTCATTCAGCAACACCTGCACGGGTTGTGACGCGGCGCCCGCGACGATCGAACCGCCATCGCCGCGGAACAATGTCGCGCTCTGATCGAGCGACGGGCCGGTGTAGAAGATGCGGTTATAAATGCGCAGGAAAGCGCCTGCCGGAGCGGCGCCTGCCGCAAATGTCACCACGATGTCTGTACCTGTCGCAGAGTTCCACGCGGCGGTAATGGATGGCTTGCCGTCCGTGGTGCTCTGACCCGGGCGAATCAGCGTAGCGGTCGAAGGGTCCCAATCCAGCGGCGTGACAGAGGACGGCGTAATTTCTGTTGCGGATGCGTTGCCCCAGCGACTGTTCGCAGTGGTGTCCGAGGGGATGGAAAAGCTGTCGCTGATGGCTGGAGAAACGAGGTACCCCAGGAACGAGGTGCCGCCGCCGGTGGGCGCATGCGAGAGGAGCGTATGCACTTCGCCGAGGACCGCGATGCCATCGGGGCAGAAGCGCACCGTCGAACCTTCGCGGACCAGCGGCGCAGGTTCGGAAGCGGTGCCGGCGTCGGCGTAAAGGACGCCGTCCACATCCTGGGTAGTGCGGTTGCCAAGGAGAAAGTTGTTGAGGTTCACCGCGATGACGCGCAGGAAGTCCCGTGTAAGAGACGCGCCTGTGCCGAGTGCCGGAGCTGAGAAAGCCGTCTTGCCCAGCTTTCCGAAGGTCGCCAGGCCCCAGCGCAGGGGCTGCGTCGAGGATGTATCCTCCGCGCCGAGCGTTGCGCTATCTGGAAACGCGGCGGGCAGATAACTGGAGATGCGTGTCGGCGTGCCGGAAGATGTTACGGCAAGGCCGTGCCCGCTGCCGGGGTCGTTCCAGCTTCCGCCATGCGGATTGACGATGTGGATGTAACGGTTATTCGCGGAATCGAGAGCTGCGATGGCATCGACATAGCCTGCGGTTTTGTTGAGCTGGCTCTTCGTAAAGCCGTTGGGGCCGAGTGTTTCGAAATTGTTCAGGATGTCGGTCCACGCACTCGCGACAAAAAGCGGATCGATCAGCAGGCCGTTTGCATCGTGGAAGGTAACTGTGCCGGCGGGCAGGGTGTTCGTCGTATCGCCCGCATTGACGAGCGACAGTGCATCGGGCAGCGGACTGGGGGGCGAACTCATGCGGATCACGGCAGTCATCGGCACCGGCCGCACACTGTGGCTGCTGCCGTCGTTGCCGAAGCGGCTGGCGAACATGTCGCGCAATCGCAGGTGAGCATGCGGATGCTGCGATAAGACCGCAACTGAGCCGGTGATAACGAGGCCGTCCAGGGTGAACTGCGCATCTGTACCGCTGGCCGAGTAGCTGAGCATTCCGGTAAACGGCGCATTCCAGGCGCCGGAAAAGGTGAGCGACATGGGCGGGGTGCTGTCGCCGGTCGCGTTCACGCCGTTGTACGTGGGATTCGACGAAGCCCATTGCGCGCCGAGCAGCGGCGCGGCAACGCCCAGGCTTTCCACCAGATATTGCTGCAGACGGGCTGCCAGGCTTGTTGGATTCATTATGTCCACCACCCGACTTGTGTGGTTTCCGCAGTGGAACGGTTGATTGGATCTGTCAGCGTCACTGTGACGTTGAAGGCGACCGTGGATACAGGGACTCGGGTAGGTCTTGGCACCCACACCAGCAGCGCACTCCACACATTGCCAAGCGCATAGCGCGACGCGTCACCGGCTTTGCCGCTGGTGGGGACCGTGTTCGTGCGGGTCAGAAGATCGAGCGCGGTCTCCATGCGGAAGGTCGTCATTGCAGCAGCATTCGGCTGTGCGGGGTCTTCCACGGTGACGTTGAGGATGTGATTGCCGAGCGCAGTAG
>DASRRO010000199.1:0-30130 GCA_035656855.1 Acidobacteriaceae bacterium
CGATTGCGGTCCTGACGAACCAGGACGCGTCGCGGGCAGCGGGGGTGATAGGGCGGGAGCTGGCGCCGCTGCTGCTGGGGATTGCACAGACGACACCCACGGCCGCCGAGGCGCAGGCGCAGGCACTGCTGGAGAACTTCCAGCAGGGGAAAATCGACCGGAGCCTGTTTACGCCGTGGTGCAACGCGTATTTCGACGAGAAGGCGCTGCAGGATTTTCAGACCAGCCTCGGTCCGCTGGGCAAGCCGTCGCATATGCAGCAGATGGGCGAGGAGCTGCGCGGAGGGATGACGTTTCGGGTGTTCCGCGTGGAGTTCGCGAGCGGGAAGACGCCCGTGACGATCACCACCTATACGGAGCCGGACGGAAAGCTGGAGCAGTACCTGGTCTTTCCTGCGAACTAGCGGCCGGCGGTCCAGGGGAGGCACACGCGGTGGGCGCGTTCACCATCGCGTCCTTTCGCGGTCTTTTCACGGTTGCGTAAACCGGCATTCACCATCGGCAACCAAAATCGACTGACCGGTCTGGTGAGAGGCAAAAGGCGCCTGCGTCCTGTTGCCATCGACAGAGGGGAATCAGCGCGCGGGGGAGTGCGTTCAGGCCCTTTTATTTCCTTATTTTTCATAGCGTTTAACGTGGCGTTCAAATTTCAGGGTTAGGGTAGACGAGTCGTGAACCTGCGCATCCAGGCACCCAGGGCATCGAAACATGCCGAGACCGCCCTTCCTGTGGATGGGATCGCCGCGGTTTCCGTTCCCGCCCCGGCGTCGGCCGTTCGCAGCTATTTGCAGAGCCGTGGCAATTCGAGCATGGCGGACTCAACCTTCCGCTGGGTGATGGTGCTGTGTGCGCTGAGCATCTTCGGCATCGTAGCGCTAATCGGTACGGAACTGGTGACACAATCCGAACCCACCATCAAGGCCTTCGGGTGGAAATTTTTTGTCGGCTCGGCGTGGGATCCGGTGAACGGCCACTTCGGTGCGCTTCCTTTTATATATGGAACGATCATGTCGTCGGTGGTGGCCCTGGTGATTGCGGTGCCGCTGGCGGTGGGGGTAGCTGTCTTTCTGACGGAGATGTGCCCGAAGGCACTGCGAGGGATCCTGTCATTCCTGACCGAGTTGCTGGCGGCGATTCCCAGCGTGGTGTACGGCCTGTGGGGGATTTTCGTGCTGGTGCCGTTGCTGCGAGGCTATGTGGATCCGGCATTGATCAAGATGCTGAGCTGGACGGGTTTGTTTGTGAATCCCGACTTCGGCATCGGGCTTTTCGCGGCGGGGGTCATTCTGGCGATTATGATTCTGCCCATCGTTTCGTCGCTGACGCGAGAAGTAATGACGGCGGTGCCGCACATGCAGCGGGAAGCGGTGCTGGCGCTGGGGGCGACGCGCTGGGAGATGATTCGGATGGGGGTATTGCGCAACGCCCGCATCGGAATCGTGGGAGCCATCATCCTGGGACTGGGGCGGGCCCTGGGCGAAACGATGGCGGTGGCGATGGTGATCGGCAGCAGTCCGACGCTTACCCGGTCGCTGCTGGCTCCGGCGTACAGCATGGCGGCGGTGATCGCCAACGAGTTCACGGAGGCGGTCAGCGACCTGCACCGGACCGCGCTGATCGAGATTGGGCTGGCGCTGTTCCTGGTAACCATAGTGGTGAACATCCTGGCGCGGCTGCTGGTATGGGCAGTGACGCGCGGGGCGCCGGCGAGGTCGGCGTAAGGCATGGCGACGGCAGCCCATCTGCAGGGAAGTGTGGCCAACCGGCACTGGCGGTGGTTTGCCAACCATCTGGCATCGGTGCTGGCGGTGGGGGCGACGATCCTGGTGATCGCGCCGCTGGTGGCGATCTTTATCGACCTGCTGTACAAGGGTGCCACTTCTCTGAATCTGGCTTTTTTCACAAAGCTACCGGTACCGCCCGGGGAGTCCGGCGGGGGGATGGCCAACGCCATCGTGGGCTCGGGCGTGCTGCTGGCTCTGGCCAGCGGGATGGGCGTGCCGGTCGGGATTGCAGCGGGGATTTATCTGGCGGAGTACGGGCGCGGAACGAAACTGTCGACGCTGGTGCGGTTTACGGCGGACGTGCTGAACGGCGTGCCCTCAATCGTGATGGGGATCGCGGTATACGCCCTTATCGTGGTACCGGAGAAAGGGTTCTCGGCCTTCGCAGGCGGCGTGGTGCTGGGAATCATGATGATCCCGACGGTGGCGCGAACGACGGAGGAGATGCTGCTGATGGTGCCGCATTCCATCCGGGAGGCGGCGCTGGGGCTGGGGGTGCCGAATTGGCGTTCGATGTTGTCGATCACGCTGAAGACGGCACTGCCGGGCGTGATCACGGGGTGCATGCTGGCCTTTGCGCGGGTGGCCGGGGAGACGGCACCGCTGCTGTTTACAGCCTTCGGTAACAACTTCTGGAGCACGGGGCTGAACCAGCCGATTGAGGCTCTGCCGCTGCAGATTTACGTTTACGCACTGGGACCCTATGATGACTGGCACCGGCTGGCATGGGCGGGATCGCTGGTGCTGATCGTGCTGATCGTGCTGGCGGTTTCTCTGGTTCGCTATGTGACCTCGCGCGGCGTTCTGAAAGGGGCAAGTTAGAGAATGGGCGTCGGCATTGAAGTGAACAACCTGAACGCGTGGTACGGGTCGAATCACACGCTGCAGGACATCACGCTGCATATTCCGCCGAACGAGGCGACGGCGCTGATCGGCCCCTCGGGGTGCGGGAAGTCGACGTTTGTACGCTGCCTGAACCGGATGCACGAAACCAATCCGATCGCCCGGGTGACGGGCGAAGTGAAGGTCGGCGGCCAGGACATTTACAGCGAGACCTCGGCGGTGGAGGTCAGGCGGCGAATCGGGATGGTATTCCAGCGGCCGAATCCATTCCCGACCATGTCGATTTACGACAATGTGGCGTCGGGCCTGAAGCTGAACGGGTTTCGGAACCGGCGGGTTCTGGATGAAGTGGTGGAGCGCTCGCTGCAGCAGGCGGCGCTGTGGGACGAAGTGAAAGACGACCTGAAGAAGAAGTCGGGGGCGAGCCTTTCGGGGGGGCAGCAGCAGCGGTTGTGCATTGCACGAGCTCTGGCGGTGGATCCGGAGGTGCTGCTGATGGACGAGCCGGCGTCGGCGCTGGATCCGGTGTCGACGGCGAAGATCGAAGACCTGATCTTTCAGCTGAAAACGCAATACACGATCGTGATCGTGACGCACAACATGCAGCAGGCTGCGCGCGTAGCGGAGCGGACAGGATTTTTTCTAAACGGCAAGCTTATCGAATTCGATTCGACCCACAAAATCTTTACAAATCCCAGCGACAAACGGACGGAAGATTACATCACCGGCAGGTTCGGATAATGGCAAGGACGCGATTTCATCAAAGCCTGGACGATCTGAAAGAGAAGCTGCTGGTGATGGCGGGCATGGCCGAGCAGTCGATCCAGCGTGCGGTGGAAGCCTATCGAGTGCGGGATCTTTCCATCTGCGATCTGGTGGATCGGGGAGAGATGGCGATCAACCGGCTGGAGCGGGAGATCGACCAGATGGCGCTGGACCTGCTGGCCATGGAGCAGCCGATGGCCATCGACCTGCGCTTTATCCTGTCAGTGATCAAGATCAATGCGGACGTGGAGCGGGTGGGTGACTCGGCGCGGGCAATCAGCGACCGGGTACGGGAACTGCAGGCATTTCCGGTGGCGGATCTGCCCATTGATATTCCGCGGATTGCCAACCTGGCGAGCGGAATGGTGCGCAAGGCTCTGCAGGCATTCATTGAAGGCGACGCGGAGATGGCCGAGAGCGTGCTTTCAATGGACGACAGCGTGGACAAGTTGAACGGCGCGGCCCATTACACGCTGCTGAACCTGATGAAAAAGGAGCCAGGGCTGGCACCGCAGGCGCTGAATGCGCTGATGATCTCGCGGGCCCTGGAGCGGGTGGCCGACCATGCCACCAACATTTCGGAAGACGTGATCTTCTGGGTGCGCGGCGCGGACGTGCGGCACCACATGGGCGCAGCGGCGGCGGCGATGGAAGACGGCAAAAACAGTCAGCCGGCAGCGGGATCCTGATCCGGGACGGCGGCCCGGATGTCTGTCTTTGCGAAATCGGCGCCTTTAAAAAGCAGGGGTTCGCCGGTGATGCGAGCGAGAGCAAAGGCAAAACAGTCGCCGAAATTCAGCCCAGCAGGATGGCGGCCCTTGCCGTAGTCCAGAAAGGCCTGACGCGCGATGAAGGACTGTTCTGTTGTGACCGGCTCAATGAGAACGTCGGCACGGCGCAGAAAAGCATCGCACTGGCGACTGGCATCCGCCCCAAGCTGGCTCTCAATCATCATGAACAATTCGACAAACGTGGCTGCGCTGATCCGATTCAGATGGGTTCGATGAATGAGCTGGATGAAAGGAATGGCTTCGGCTTCGCCGAAGAAGATCGCAGCCAGCGCGGAGGTATCGAGGATCATTTGGGCAAGCCGCGCTCATCGTAAAGGAGGTCGCTGTGATCGAGGTAAGGACGATTCACCCGGGCGGAAATCCGGCTAGCAATGGATTGCAGCTCTTCGATGCTCGCTTTGTGACGGTCTCCAGGGAGACGTTCATATCGTTCGCGCAGAGATTCCGTGACGACTCGGGTCATGGTCTCTCCTGTGCGATCAGCGATGGCAACTGCCAACCGCCAGGCCTCCGGATCTTTGATGTTAAGCGATTTCATCGGTATCTACCATTCAACCATAATTCTACCATTGCCCTATCTAGATGTTAAATTTATGCTTACCACCAATCCAGCTCACCGATCATTGGGTAGTAGAGGCCCAGCCGCAGCGGTACCTCCTCTCCGTTCAGAGCGCGCAGCACGCGACCGTAGGCTTCGAGCTGGGGGGCGTAGCGGACACGCTCCTGCTGGAAGAAAAGCGCTCCGGAGGGACCGGGGCTGGTCTTGTAGTCGATGATCCAGATAACGTCGGAGCCTTCCGCAAGCGGCGCTGAGCCGGCGCGGAAGACGCGATCGGCGCGGAGGGTGCGAAGGCGGGTTGCTCCGGTTTCGTCGGGGAAGTCGCCGGACCATGAAGCTTCCGACTGAGCATCAGGATGGGCGGCGAGGATCCACTGGCAGACAGGGTCGGCGGCGCAGGCGCGCAGCATTTTTGTCACAGCGGTGGTGGCAGATGCGAGGGCTTCTCCAGTGAGAGCGGTGGCGCGGAGCAGGCTGGCGGCGCGGGCGCGGAGATCGGCCGGCATGATGGCAGGGAGATCCGGGCCAAGGCGTTGCAGCATCGTATGCACTGCCGAGCCGATGAGGCGAGCCTTGCGCGATCCTTCAGGACGGCGAAAATCGGGGGACTGGGGCGAGCGGGCGAGGAAAGTGTCGGTAACCGTGACATTGAGAGCACCGGACAGAGGCTCCTCCTCGAGGAGCAGGCGGCGCGGACCGGGTGCAGCGTCAGGACCGGCGCCGGCGGCGAGCTCACCGATCACGCCGGGCGTCGGAAATGCAAGCACACGGGCGGGAGCGGAGGCGGGCTGCTGCGCGCCAGCGGCGGCTTCAAAGTCATCCTGAAGCGCGGGCCAGGCGGTGGCGAGGAGGCTGTCCTGGTTGGGCGGGCGGAGGCCAGAGGCGCCGTACACGGCAGCCCCCAGCAGATGAAGCTCGCGGCGGGCGCGTGTGCAGGCTACGTAGAAGAGGCGCTTGCGCTCTTCGTTGAAACGGATTTGGCGCTGGCGCCGAACCCAGCGGTACAGGGGATGTGTTTCGTCGCCGTGCAGGCCGATGGGGGCGACCAGAAATTCGGTTTCACCGGGGCGCCAGGGGTCGATGCGCTCCAGGGAGCAGACAAGCGGGTTGTCATCGCCGGAGGCACTGCGATCGAGGCCAGGGACAACGACGACGTCAAAGCCAAGGCCTTTGGCCTTGTGGATGGTCATGAGCTGGATGCCGCAGCTTTCGCTGACGGAGGGATCGGGCTGCGCGAACAGGCGGTCCAGTAAGGCTGCGAATTCGCCGGTGAAGGGGGCGAGGCCGTCGGGCGGCAGTAGGTCGAGGAGGGAGAAGAAGACCTGAGCGTTTTCGTATGCTGCGGCATCCAGGCAGGCGGGGCCGCCAAGGGTGCGCCAGGCACGCTCGATCCACGAGGCAAAGGAGGGAATTTCAGCCTGGCGCCAGCGCAGATCCAGAGCACGGCGGAGGATGTCGATGGTGCGGGCGAGGCGCTGCTGCCCGTCGGGCGAGAGAAGATGCTGATGCAGATCGATGAGCTCGAGGACAGAGAGCTTTTTGAAGGCGGGGCGGTCGGAACCAGTGAGGCGATGGAGATCGTCAAGGGTGAGTCCGCACCACGGCGCGCGCAGAACGGCGAGCCACGCGATGCGATCCATCGGATGAACGAGAGCGCGGGTGAGCGAGAGGAGGTCAAGCAGTTCCTGGCGCTCGGAGAGGCGCTCGATTTCGACCGCGCGGTAAGGAATGGCACGGCGGCGGAGCAGCGGAACGAGCTGAGCGAGATGCGAACGGGCGCGGACCAGAACAGCGACGCGGTACTCCCTGCCTTCGACGCGGGCCGCGTCGATTGCAGGCAGATGCTGTTCGAGGATGTAGAGAATCTCCTGGGCTTCCTGCTGTTGTGCCTCGCGAGTTTCATCGAGAGCCGGACGGCGATCCGGAGTGCCGAGGATTTGCGGGTGAACGTGAAGCGCAGGCTCGGGCGGGGCGGCTTCGCGGGCGGTGGCCGAGGCAAAGCCAACGGCGGCGGAGCCAGGGGGTGGGTCGTCGGCGCAGATGCGCGTAAACATGCCGTTCAGCGGATCGGTGAGCCCGGCGTGGGAGCGGAAGTTGACGGAGAGCTGCACGGGCTCGCAGCGGATGCAGTTGGGCTCATCTCCGATGCCGTAGTTGCGGACATGGGTAAAGAGCTCAACCTCGGCCTGGCGAAACATGTAGATCGACTGCATGGGATCGCCGACGAGGAAAACCGAGCGATATTCACTGGGATCGGGATCCCAGGCAGAGAGCAGCAGCGTGACAAGCTTGTGCTGGGTCCGCGAGGTGTCCTGAAACTCATCGACAAGCAGGTGACGGAGGTTGCCGCCGATGGCGAGGAGGCGATCGGGCGCATGCTCCAGCACTTCAATGGCGGCAAGAGAGACCTCTGTAAAGTCGACGATATTCCTCTCGGCGAAGACGACGTGGAGTTCCGCGATCGCCTGGCGGAGCACAGTGAACAGGTGGCGCAGCGTTGTCCACTGCTCTTCGGAGTAGCGCTCGGGCGGGAGCCTGCGCAGCGCGCGCAGGGCAGCGAGCAGATCGGGCCGGTGCTGGAGCCAGGCGAGCAGTCGCTCCATGGCCTGTTTGCGATCCTTCTCTTCGCGCGTACCGGAAGGAAAGCCGTGACGTTTGTCGACGCGGGTGAGCCACTCGTGCTTGCCGTTGAGCAGGAAATCGCAGAGGGAGCGCCAATGGTCGAGAGGCATTGCGGGTGAGAACTCGGTGACGCCGGCAAGGAGAGCAACTTTTTCATTGCCCTTAGAGACGGCGTAGTTGGCGAGCTCCATCAACTGATCGGCGATGGCTGGCTGGGCGGCGACGATGCGGTATGCCTCGGTGACGACCCGGCGGATTTCGCGATGAAAAGGTGCTTCCAGCGTGCTGCGCAGGCGGCCCCAGTCGTCTTCCGTCATGGTGCGCGGCGATGGAAAAGCGTGAAGCCATTGGTCGCGGCGCTCGAGCATGGAAGCGAGAAGGGTTTCGCAGTCCTGCAGGCGGTTATCGCGGAGATCGAGGAGGTGGGCCAGGCCGGCGTTAAGCGCGTGATCGGTGGTGCCGAGTCGGTCGAGCGTGCGGCGCGCGGCCTGACGGTAGAGGAGCGTTGCATCGTCGACCGGCTGCAAGCGGCCGCCGAGGCCGGCGAGGAGCGGGCGATCGTATGCAATGCGGAGGCAGAGCGAGTCGATGGTCTCGATGAGAAGCCGCTGCGGCTGGCGGAGGAGGTCCCAGCCGCGCTTTTCGGCGTGGACCCAGGCTTCCTGCGCGGGGCCGAGGCGCTCGTTCTCGGCGGGTCCCACCGGGCGGCGGCTGGCAACGGCTTCCAGATCCGAGAGGATGCGGTTGCGCATCTCGGCCGTGGCGGCGCGGGTAAAGGTGATGGCAAGGACCTCCTCGGGCTCGTCAACGACAGCAAGCAGGCGGAGGAAGCGACGAGTGAGAAGTTCGGTTTTGCCGGAGCCGGCGGGCGCCTCAACTAGCACGGAGCGGCGTACATCGAGGGCGCGTTCGCGCTGAGCGAGATCGGCGGGGTTGTCAATGAGTGTGTCAGGCATCGGAGCCCTCGTCGTCGCCTTCGACAACAGGCACGAGGTCAAGCTCGGCCTTACGGCACAAGGCGGGCAGCGCGCAGTATTGGCAGACCTGAGGCTCACGGGGCGTGACGGTGGCAATGCCCTGCAGGAATTCGAGGGCGAGGTTCTGCAGGGCACGGGCCCATTCGTCGCGCATGTCGCCGGAATATGGATCCGTGACGATGACTTGTTTCGCGCCGAAGTCGGCGGAGAGCTGCGCATGCGCGTCGCGGACCCGTCCTTCAAAGCCGGTATTGCGGATTTTGTTGGTGCTGCCGGCGCGGATTTTCGCGAAGAGCACGCCGCTCAGGTTCTCCACGTTGCCGTAGGCGGCATAAAGGGGGAGCTGCGGCTCATCGGGGCGACCGCCCTTCCAGGCAGCGGACGATATGCGGCCGGTTTTGTAATCGAGAAGAAACCGCGTGCCGTCGGGAAGGAGGTCGATGCGGTCGGCGCGGAGGTTGAGGCGGAGCTCGCCGATGTGGACGTCGGAGAGTTTCTGCTCGCGGGCTTCGACTGTGAACGGCTGGCGTCGGGCCTCACAGTCGAGCCACTCGGTAAGGCGGGCGTGGAGGCGCCGCTTCTCCGCGGCCAGATAGGCTTGCTGCCAGGGATCGTCGGAGGCTATGTCGAAATGGCGGCGGAAGACAGCGTCGATGTGGGCGTCGAGCAGAGCCGGGAGCTGTTCTGTATCTCGTGCAGTGACAATATCGTCGCGAGTGCGGAGGGCAGGGACGGAGGGCGGGCCATCGGAGGGGGCGTTCGGCGCGGCAGGTGGGCCGCCGAAAAGTCGTTGCAGGACTTCGTGCAGGATCCGGCCTTTGTCGGCGGGGGTGAGGCCTTTCTCAGTGGCGTCGAGTGGCTCGGCGCCGAGGCGGCGGCGCGCGAAGGCCTGAAAGGGGCAGGCAGCCTGGGCCTTAAGGACGCTGGCGCCGCCGGCATTCTGCTCCGCCGGCCATGGAAGGAAGCCGGCCTCGGGGATGGGCTCGGTAGGAAGATTTGCGGGTGCGGATGGAGGAACTGCGGCCGGATCGGCCTTGTTTTGGTCCGGGAAAAGCCCGGCTATGAGGGGCGAGGGCCGGAGTTCCGCATCCCTGTCGCGCTGGGCGTAGCTGAAGACGATGGTGGGCGCAGACGCCAGGAGGCGCGCGGTGACGCTGGCGGCGAGGTTCCAGTCGTCGGTGGGCATGCTGTGGGGCATATCGAACTGACGCTGCACAACGGGCGGCAGCAGCGGATGAAATCGGCCGCGTTGCGGCCAGGAAGCCTCGCTCGTGGAAAGGAACCAGACGGCGTCGAATTGCTGGCCTGAGGACGCGAAGGGACCCATGATCTGGATGGGCGCGTCGTGGGATTCGGGGGCGAAGATGGTTTCGCGGGCGGTACGTTCGACGAGTTTGACGAAGTCTGAGTAGCTGTAGAGCGTGCCGTCGAAATCGAGCAGCGCAACTTCGTCGAGGAGGCGATGCCAGCGCTGCAGTGCCTGATACTGGACCGAGTCCGGCGAGCGGTCGCCCGGCCAGTCGACGGCCTCGAGCAAGTGCTGAGCGAGGTCGGTGAGGATCGATGGCTGACGCGGCGTGCTGAGGATCTGGTTGACACCGGCCGCCTGTTGCAGCGCACCGAGGGCCGTCCAGAGCCCGCGCGGGCCGGGCGCGCTGGTGAGGGAGGCTCGGTAACTCGCGAGAGAGCGCTCAGGGGTGAGCAGACCCAGGTCCGAGTTGCGCTGGAGAGCATCGTGGCGAGCCAGAGCGAGGGAATGTGTCGCAGTGTCGGAGACGAATCCGGAAATAATCAGCCACGAGATCTCCTCTTCGCGGAGAGGCGTGACGATCCAGCGCAACAGAAGCAGGGCGGCACGGATAGCGGGCACGTCGGCGAGCGGCTGGCCGAGGGAGAACTCCCATGGCATGGCGCCGGAGGGCTGGCGGATATCTTCACTGGCTGGCATCACGATGCGACGGAACGCGCGGTCGATGGGGTTGCGGAGCGCCGCGAGCCCGGGGACGAGGACGCCGATGCGCGCACCGGGATGGGCGAGAAGGAAGTCGCGTGCCCACGCGGCGCAGGCGTCGATCTCGGAAGTCTGATCGGAAGCCGCGACCCAGGAGCGAGAGGTCTGATCCGGCGAGAAATCCGGCTCGGGGCGATACTCGGCGACACGGATATTGCGGAGCGAGAGAGCGTTGAGGAAATCGCGATGTGCCGGAGGGAGGCGATCGAATCCGACGAGCAGGATCTCCGGCGAAGGGCTGACGGCGGCTTCCGCAGTGAGGAAACCAGCGAGCTGCCCTGCACTGAGCCAGCGATTGCGTCCGCACAGACGTTCAAACTCTGCGGCCCAGTGCCGGAATCGCTCGGCATCCGTCTGCTCCCAGCTCTGGCGGCGCGCGGCGTGGGCGTTGTATGTGCAAAGAAGCGACCACGCTTCGCCGGCCAGAGTGGCCATGGCTTCCGGAGCGAGGACTCGGGCGGCATCGTCTCCCTGAACGCGGGTCCACAGAGCCTGCTCCTGGAGGGCCGAGAGAAGCATAGGCGAGTTCGGCGCACTGAAGGCGTAGTCGCGAAAACGTTCGCGCAGCCAGGAATCCCAGTCAAGGATGGAGGGCGAAGCCCAAACGCCGACACCGATGGCGTGCTGCGATTCGGCAAAGCGGAGATGGAGAGCACGGGCAATGCGGGGGCTGGCGGCGACGATGGTGGCGCCGCGCCGTAGCGCGTCGGCGATAGGCCCGGGCAGGTGCATGGGGAGTCGCTTGATCAAGTGTAAACTGGCAGGTGAAACGGATTCTGGTGCACATTTCCACTGCTCTGGCCACCGCCGCGGTTCTGGCGGTGTTTGTGTTTATGGGCGGCTGCCGCAGTGCGGAGAAAGGCAGAGGCGGCCCCGCGCCAGGGGGGCAGGCAGGAGGGAAGCAATATCCCATTCGCGGTGTGGTGGTGTCGAGCGACGAGAAGACCGGGCAGGTGACGGTCGATACGCAGGCAATTCCCGGTTACATGGGCGCGATGACCATGCCGTACACACTGCGCCAGCCGAACATCGCGACGGAGCTGCATCCGGGCGACACGATCACGGCGGTGCTGACACCGACGGACGATGCGGATTATCTGGACCAGGTCGACGTGATCGCGCAGGCGCGTCCGGACTATAAGCCGGCGGTGACCTTCAACGATCTGGAACCGGGGGAGACGGTTCCGGATTTCGCGTTCCGCAACCAGAGCGACCGTACAATCCATCTGCAACAGTTCAGGGGAAAGGTGCTGCTGCTGACATTTATCTATACGCGCTGCCCGCTACCCAACTTCTGCGTACGCATGAGCCGTAATTTCGAGCAGATCGACAAGGCGCTGCAGAAGGATCCGGCGCTTTATGCCAAGGCGCATCTGCTGAGCGTGAGCTTCGATCCGGCATACGACACGCCTGCGGTGCTGCGGAGCTACGGCGGCGCGTACACCGGGAACTACTCGAAGGAAACCTTCGCGCACTGGGATTTTGCCGCGCCGACGGAGAAGGAGCTGCCGAAGGTACTGCAATTTTTCGACATTGGCGCAACGCCGGAGAAGGACAAGACAATTACGCATTCACTCTCGACGGTGGTGATTGCGCCAGATGGCAGACTTTATAGGTGGTATCCGGGCAATGAGTGGACCCCGGAGCAAGTGCTGGCGGATGTGCAGAAACTGGCGGGCTGATGGGTCAGGCTGGAATGGGGCGGGTACGCTGGGAGCGAGGCGCTGCGCCTCGATTCTGCGATACGCTGCTTTACGTCATCTGATGAGAGAGCTATGCGAGCACGAGAAGAGGGGCGAGGGAGAAGATGAGCACTTCGCTGACGATCCGCAAAGAGGCTGATTTGGACTTTTTATCGCTTGGGGCGCTGGTGCACCGGCTGGATCCTGGGATTGTGCCGTTCCGCAAGGCGACGGAGTGCAAAATCCACGTGAGCGGCGGCGAATTCAATGTAGCGGCAAATCTGTCGGACTGTTTCCGGCTGAAGACGGGAATGGCGTCGGCGATGGTGGACTATCCCATCGGTGACCTGATTGCCGAGCGCGTGCGCGCGATGGGCGTGCGGCCTTTCTATAAGCATTTCGAGCACAACGGAGTGGATGGGCCGAACATGGCGACGGTCTACAGCGACCGCGGCTATGGGGTGCGGCCGCCAGTGGTCTTCTACAACCGCTGCAATGAGGCGGCTGCACAACTGAAGCCGGGAGACTTCGACTGGAAGGCGATGTTCGCTGGTGGCGTGAAGTGGGCGCACAGCGGAGGTATTTTTGCGGCGCTTTCACCCACTACGGGCCGCCTGGCCGTGGAGATGATGCAGGAAGCGAAGGCCGCGGGGGCAGTGACCTCGTTCGATCTGAACTTCCGTGAAAAGCTGTGGAAGGTTTCGGGCGGCACAGACAAGGCAGTCGAGACGATCGCGCGCATTGTGGAGCACGTGGATGTGCTCGTCGGCAATGAAGAAGATTTGCAAAAAGGCCTGGGGATAGAAGGGCCTAAGGTCGAAGACAAGAGCAAGTCAAAGCTGGACCCGAGCGCGTTTGTGGCGGTGATCGACAAAGTCGTGAAGAAATATCCGAAGGTGAAGGTGGTGGCGACCACGCTGCGCGAGGTTCATTCCACTAATCGGCACAGCTGGAGCGCAGTGGCGTGGGTGAACGGGAAGACGTACAAGGCGCCGACGGCCGAGCTGGACGTCTACGATCGCGTAGGCGGCGGCGATGGTTTCGCTGCAGGCTTTTTTTATGGACTGCTGACGGGCGCCGATCCGGAAGAGGCGACCCGGCTGGGTTGGGCGCATGGCGCGCTGCTGACGACCTTTCCCGGCGACACGACGATGGCGACGCTTGAGCAGGTGCGTGCGTTTTCCCAGGGCGGGTCGGCACGGATTCAGAGGTAAACTCCGCATCCGGAACCGGCAACCGGGACCAGCCTGATGGCTGGAATATCTCAATGCTGCGAGGCGCTTTGGATGATGGCCGGCGATGACGGCGTCCGAATCAGATAGATACGATAGCTGTGGTGTAATTCTGGGCGGCTCCACCAATGGGCCGGGGAAAGGTCCACTTCGTGGTAGACGAAGTAATGCGTCTGGAGATAAGCATCGAACTGCGGCCAGAAGGCTAACTTCGCGAACCCGGGAGGCCCTGCCGGGAAAAGGTCACCGACGACGACGAACACGATGGGAGGGTGGGACTGGACAGAGTTCCAGAAAGCTTTACGGCTGGCGGCGACGACGCCATCCCGCTCAGGGCCAAAGAGGAACTCGTCATAGAGGAAACCAGTGCTCTGAATCAGCCGGCTGTCGTACAGGGCGTTATAGCAGCCGCGGGTGGTGTCGATGCACTGGATGCGGCCGGAGAGTCTCTGGCCGCCGAGCCGATCGAGGTCATGTTGCAGAGAGGTAAGGAAATCGGTGTTGCGCCAGTCATAGCGGCTGGCGGTCCAGGCGGACGTGGGTGCGAGAAACAGAACTCCGAAAGCCAGTCCTGCGACTCCTATTAGGCGCGGAAGACCAGATTTGCGGGCAGCAACGCTGAAGTCCATTCCCATGATCAGCAGAAGGAAAGCCAGAAACGGGTAGCGCTGATATGGATATCCTTTGGCCTGGACCAGCCAGGAGAATAATCCGATTGCAACTGCAACGATAAGGGCTCGCCGTTCCCATCCTGACCAGTCTTCTCGCTGCGAGAGTGCCAGAAACAGCCAAAGCAGGACGAGGGGCAGCAGCGGCGAGATCGAGTGAAGCAGAAGGTACCCGAGCGAACGATGCGCCAGGCTGACGTGGTATCGCACGAGACTGAAGATCACAAGAAGCAGGCTGTGCAGGGCGTGTGCGCGCCATAACCAAAGAAAAATGGCTATAAGAGGGAGTGCAAACCCCGCAGCCGCGTACAGGATGAAAGCGGCTGACGCACGTCTGTCTGCGCGGCGAGCGATGAAAAGAACAACCATGATCGCGGGGGCGAGCAGGAGGAAGGGGGGCTTAATAGCCGCCGCCATGCCGGCGCACAGGCCGAAGATAAGCATCCAGTTCGGAGACGTTTTCCGCGTCGCGCGAAACAATGCAGCATAGGCGGCCAGAAGGAGCACGGCAATAACAAAGTCGCGCTGGCCCATATCGAAGATCCCATCGCGGCCGTGAACGAGCCCCAGCACGATACCGGCGAAGAGTCCGGCGAACCAGTCTTTCGGGCGCGCGATAGCGATCATTGCTGCCACGCCCACGGCGATCAGGAGCAGATCGAAAACGCGCCAGGCCAGCGAGCCGGGGCCGAGGGTGTGGATCACCGCATCGTCCACGAGAAAGGCGCCTGGCATGTTGATTTCGGCGACATCCCGGTAAGGAAACCGGCCATGGTTCATAAGAAAAGCGACGTAATGCATCAGCGAGGCGTCGCCGACCAGGGGCCAGTGGAAAGTAGCGACAGCAAACCAGAGGAAGCAGACACCGAGGATAGCGGAGCCCGCAATCCTTGCCGGGAGAGGGATACGGCCAGTGTTCTGCAGCATGTCTGCAGCCATTCTAGGGGCTTGCGAAGGCAGGCCGGATGTGGCGATGCGATCGGCTGCTCCCGGAGACGGGAAAGCAAAACGGGCTGGAGGCAGGCGGCTCGGAGTTACGGAGATAAACGACGGGCAGGGTGGCGGACTGGGTTCCGGAAGCCATCGGCAACGCAAGCACAGCGGCTGTCGGGGTGAGCCTTCGGTAGACTGTTGGCACTGGAGGCGGCATGGCGAAGGTTACGATTGTGTTCGGACTGTTGCTGATCGTTCTAGGCCTGGCGGTGTACATGGCGACAGGGTGGCGTGCGCCGACCGCGCTGATTCCAACCTATGTGGGGATCGTGCTCACGATTCTCGGCTTTCTCGCCCGCAGAGGCAGCCAGAAGCGGCGAATGACGATGATGCATATTGCCGTGACGCTGGGGCTGCTGGGGTTCCTGGGCACGGCCAAGAGCATCTGGGACTTTATCCAGATGGAGCGGGGGCACGCGATGCTGCGGCCGATTGCGGTTGAGGACAAGGCCGTGTTTTCGATGATGCTGCTGGTTTATGTGCTTCTTTGCGTGCGGTCGTTCATCAAAGCAAGAAGGCAACCGGCGGCCAGCGTATAAGCGGACGGGCAACAAGGCCAGACAACCGGCTTGCCGGCCACAGGAGTGGCTGATTCTTCAATGGCCATGGGATCGATTCCGAGAATGAACGCCGAGCGCGGCGGTGGGGCGCGTTCGCGGGCTCGCGCCGGGGCGGATCTGCCAAAGAAGAAGACCGATCTCAAGAAGGCGATGCCTGAGATCTGGAAGCTTGTCCGGCCGCGGAAGTGGCTGCTGTTGGCGGGGCTTGCGCTGGTGGCCATTAACCGCGTCGCCGGGCTGGTACTGCCCTTCCTGACGAAGCCCTTTGTCGATCAAGTGATCACGAAGCATCACGGGGAGTTGCTGCCGCGGCTGGTGGTTGAAGTGTTTCTTGCGACGCTGATCCAGGCGGTGACCTCGTTCTCGAACACGCAGCTGCTGTCGAAAGCAGCGCAGCGGATGATCGCGGATCTGCGCCAGCAGGTGCAGCAGCATGTGGGCCGGCTGGCGGTCAGCTTTTACGACGCGAACCGGACGGGCGTACTGGTATCTCGCATCATGAACGACGTGGAGGGCGTGCGTAACCTGGTCGGCACCGGCCTGGTGGAGTTTGTGGGCGGGCTGCTGACGGCGGTTATGGCGTTCTTCTTTCTGCTGCATCGCGCGCCGAAGATGACGCTGATCGTCTTCTCGGTGGTTGCGGTGTTCGTGATTGTGCTGCAAAGAGCGTTTAAGACAATCCGGCCGATCTTTCGGGAGCGGGCAAAAATTACCGGCGAGGTAACCGGGCGGCTCACGGAGTCGCTGGGCGGGGTGCGCGTGGTGAAGGGCTATCACGCGGAGAACCGCGAGGCGGGGGTCTTCTCGGTCGGCGTGCTGCGGCTGCTGGACAACGTGATGCATTCGCTTACGGCGACGTCGTTGCTGTCGATGGCGGCGACCACGGTGCTGGGCGTGGTGGGCGGCCTGGTGATGCTGCTGGGCGGGCACCTGGCGCTGGGTGGCCACATGACGGCCGGTGACTATACGCAGTACGGCGCGTTTCTGGCCTTCATGATTGCGCCGGTCTTCCAGGTGGTGAACATCGGGACGCAGCTTACCGAGGCCGTGGCGGGCATTGACCGCACGATGGAGATCCTGGGCGAGCGCGACGAGTTTGCCGATCCGGCCCGCGTGCACGCGTTGAAGGAGATTGTCGGGGAGCTGCAGTTCGACGATGTGCGCTTCGCTTATGATCCCCAGAAGCCGGTGTTGCACGGGATCAGCTTTGACGCCCAGCCGGGCACGGTGACGGCACTGGTGGGCTCATCAGGATCGGGAAAGTCGACGATCATCAGCCTGGTGTGCGCGTTTCATAAGCCGGATTCGGGGCGTGTGCTGGTGGACGGAATCGACTTATCGACGGTTCGCCTGGACAGTTATCGTTCGCAGCTCGGCGTGGTTCTGCAGGAGTCTTTCCTGTTCGACGGGACGATCAAAGAGAATGTGATGTTCTCGCATCCGGACGCGACGGAGGAGGAATTTCTCAACGCATGCCGGATCGCTCGCGTGGATGAATTTGCGGAACGTTTCCCGGAGGGCTACGAGACAATCGTGGGCGAGCGTGGGGTGAAGCTGTCAGGGGGGCAGCGGCAGCGGCTGTCAATTGCGCGCGCGATCCTGGCCAGCCCGCGAATTCTGATTCTGGACGAAGCGACGTCGTCGCTCGACTCCGAGTCGGAGGCAATGATTCAGCACGGCCTCAGTTACTTAATGCAGGGGCGGACGACCTTTGTGATCGCGCATCGGCTGTCGACGATTCGGCGGGCCGATCAGATTCTGGTGGTGGAGGGCGGCCTGATCGTGGAACGGGGCACGCACCAGAGCCTGTACGCGCTGGGCGGGCGGTACTATGACCTGTACACACGGCAGCATGGTCTCGAAGAAAATCTGTTCCTGGCGCCGGGCGAAGGCGATGCAGTGGAAGAGAAAGAGGCCCAATAAGGACTACTCGTCGAGGGGTCGTCCGTGCGTCTGTGCATCTAACCTCATTCGAGCGATTCCTGATTTCGTTGTCACGGAGGCGAGTCCATGAAGGCCGTGATTCTGATTCGGATTCTGGTGGGCTGGGTGTTCATCTCCGAGGGAATTCAAAAGTTTCTCTTCCCGAACGCGCTGGGCGTGGGAAGATTTGAAGCGATCGGTATCCCGCTGCCGCAGTTCGCCGCACCCTTTGTCGGGTTTGTGGAGATCTTTTGTGCGGCACTCCTGATCGTCGGCGTATTTACCCGTCTGGCGGCCCTGCCGCTGCTGGCCGTCATTCTGACGGCGATCGGAACAACGAAGGTTCCGGAGCTTTGGCATGTGAACCAGGGTGTGTGGTTTATGCTGCACGACGCGCGCACCGATTTCAGCATGCTGCTGGGGCTGATTTTCCTGCTGATTGTGGGACCCGGTCCGATTTCGATTTCCGGCGCGCGGCAGGGGATCATCGATTATCGGACGGAGAGGGATCAGGAGACAGCAGAGGCCGACGAGGCACCCACCCGCAAGCATCTGCAGATCGAAACTCACCGAGACCGGGCTGAGTAATCCCAGCAGCTCTGCCTCACTGATGACGCTATTTCGTCAGCGCCTGGAGAGTATCGTCGGCGCGGTTGAGGGCGTCGGTGAGGGCGGTCATCTGCTGCTGGGCGCGGGCGTCGTTTTTTGCATCGAGCGCTTCGTTGACGCCAGGAATAACGACGGCGGCATAGCCGGTGTATTCGCCGGGAGCGTAGATGGTGTGCTTAAACCAGGGACGTCCAGGAAGACCTGCCTGGTTGAGGAAGCCTTCCTCGACATTGCGGAGCTGATTGTTAAAGGAGCGCAGATCGGCGATCTGTCCGGGCTGCCGCTGCCGCTCATTCACCTGCTGGGCCAGCGAGGTGAATTTTTGCGCCGCGGCCAGGGCAGGGGCGAAATCGAGGTCCTTCATGCCGGCCTCATTTGCCTTTTTCCGGGCAGCTTGCAGATAGGCTGTGAGCTGTTTGCCATAGGTGACGTAGTCGTACGGGAGCACGTCGGCATCGGCCATGTGCAGGACTTCGAGGCCGAAGACGCGGGCCATCTCCTGCTCGTAGACGAAGGTTGGGTCGGCGTTCTGCACGAACCAGGCGTAGTTGTCGAAGACGGAGTGGTAGACGCCGTAGGGACCACCGGAGCCAATGTCGGTGGAAGGAACGCCGAGATGCTGAATGAACGGCGTGAAGTCCGAACCGCTGCCCAGATCGCCGATGCGTACGTCATGATCGACCGGCGCGCTTTCCTCACTGGCGTGCTCCTGCACTCCGAGGTGATGGCGCGTCGCGGCTTCGGCCTGCGATTTCTTCCACTCCTCGTAAACCGTGCCGCCTTTCGGACTGGGGACTTCTTTCGTGATGTCGCGGATGAAATCCTTGAGCGAGGGCACCGCGGAGGCATCGAAATTGGGACCGGAGACGCCCACGTCGGTATTGAAGTAGGCGACAGCGTGGGAAAGCTGGTCGGCGTGGTCTTCGGCCCATTCCGTCGAGCCAATGAGGCCTTCTTCCTCGGCGTCCCAGCTGCAAAAGAAGAGGGTGCGCTTCGGCTTCCAGCCGGTTTTCAGCAAAGCGCCGATGCCGTGAACGGCTTCCAGCATGGCAGCCGTGCCACTGTTGGGATCGACCGCGCCATAGACCCACGCATCGCGATGGTTCCCGGCGACGACCCATTCATTGGGAAACTCGGTGCCAGGTACTTTGCCGGTGACATCCCAGATGGTCGAGTACTCATAATCCATTTTCAGGAGGAGGTGAACTTTAACGCCGGGGCCGGTGTGATAGGTGAAGGGCAGCGCGCCCTGCCATTCACGGGGTGCGTCGGGTCCGCCCAGGTGCTCGAGGATGGGCGCAGCGTCGTGGTAGGAGAGGGGTTCAGAGGGAATGGCAGGCAAGCTGGTCGCCTGTTCCGGCTTGATGCGCTGGGAGGCGGGGAGGTCCGGATGTGAGGCGATCCCGGGAGTGAGCGCGTCGCCGGGATACTTGAACATGAACTGAACCGACCCGCGCTGCACCGCAGTAGCCGGGCGGTACGGGCCGTGGGGATAGATGTCGCCGCGATAGTAGCCGTCGTCCATGGGATCGGAGTAGATGAGGACGCCGGCGGCGTGCTTTTCCTGGGCGATGTAAACCTTCACGCCGCGAAAATTGCCGCCATAGCGACACAGCACGATCTTGCCCGCCACGTCGATGTTCATTTCCGCGAGCTTGTTGAAGTCTTCGGGGCGGCAGTAGTTCGCGTACACGACTTCCGCGGTAATGTCCGCGGAGGGTGAGGAACCATTAAAGGCAGGGGTGACGCGGGGATCGTCCTGGAAGGGCTCGTTGCCGTCGACGTGTTCTTTTACGGGACCGGTCATCAGGAGCTTGCCGTCGGCGTCCCAGGCCTCGACTTTGACTTCTTTGGGCATATTGAGCCAGGCCTTGTAGGGAACGATCTCGGTCTCGAGGCCGGCTTCTTTGAATTTGGAGGCGACGTATTCGGCGGTCTTGTGATCCTCAGGCGAGGCGGCGATGTGCGGCTCGGCGGTAAGGGTCTTCAGTTCTTCGCCGGCCAGTTGCGCGCTGGGCACCGCCATGAAGGTCTGGTCGGTCCTGGCCTGCTCGGTGGAAAAGTCTTTGTACCCGAAAAGCGAGCTGGGCGCGGAAGCGGTTTGCGCGCCTACCAGCACGAGCGAGGAGAGAAGAAGCGAGGCGAAAAGGACCGAAGCGCGCGAAGGCATCGACAAAGTTGCTCCCGGCAGTGAAATGGGGTTGCGGATTGAAGAGAGAAGCTTACCACTGGGTCGCAGAGCCCGGCGCGGCGGGGGAGGACCGCACGCTAGGCCGTCGCGGGCAGCACCGGCTGGCCACAGTGGGCGCAGCGCCTGGCCGCCAGCGGAACGTCCGACAGGCATTCCGGGCAGGGATGCGTCGTTGGAGGAGCAGCCTTGGCAGGGTGAAATTTTTTGAGCAGGGCGTTAACAGGCAGTACGAACAGAAAATAAACGCTGGCAGCGATGAGCAGGAACGAAAGCAGAGCGTTGAGGAACTCACCGTAGAGGACTTTGCCGCCGTGCACATTCAGAACCAGCGCGCCGAAATCCGGCTGGTGGACGATGGCGGCGATCAGGGGATTGATGAGGTCTTTGACGAGTGCGTTGACGATAGCGGTAAAGGCAGCACCGACTACGACGGCGACGGCGAGGTCGACGACATTGCCGCGCAGAATGAAATCACGAAAGCCCTTAAGCACGATGAATCTCCCCATTGGCGATAGAAATTCGCATGCGGCAAGTGTGGAATAGGCAATATGGCAAGGAGCTCGTGGACGAGGCTAGCCGCAGCGTGTCCCGACTGTAGCACGGCGGATGAGGAAGCGCTGCCGCTCCGAAGGGGTTTAGTCCAGCTCCTCGCCGCTCTCCGGGAGGATTTCGGTGCCCACGCGCGGTCCCTCCAGGGTGTGCACGCCCCACGCCATCCGCGGTGTGTTGTGCGCGAGCCCGTGGCGGCCGTCGGGTGCAAGCAGGATGATACCGCCGTGTCCGCCGAGGCGGCGAAGGAGATAGGCCATGGCTTCCGGAGCAACTTGTTCCGGCGAGCGGCCGGCGAGGATGCGGTCGGTGGCCCACTTGCCGAGGACCAGCTTCATGATGGGCTCACCCCAGCCGGTAAGGGAGGCGGCCGCCGAGGCGTTGTCCGCGTAGCAGCCGCAGCCGATGAGAGAGGAATCGCCGACGCGGCCGGGATCCTTATTAAGGGTGCCGCCGGTGGAGGTGGCCGCGGCCAGGCGGCCGTCGCTGTCGAGGGCCACGGCGCCGACCGTGTCGTGTGAATCCTGAGGTGGGTGACCCGAGAAGGTGCGATCCGGAACTCCGCTTTGTTCGCGTGTCTGCGCTTCCGCGAGGCGGCGGCGTTCGCGGTCGATGACCAGCTCGGCATTATCGATCAACGGCATGCCGTGGGACAGGGCGAAGGCCTCAGCGCCGGCCCCGACAAAGTAAACGTGAGGGCTTTTTTCGAGAACGAGGCGGGCCGCCTGGATGGGATTGCGGAGACGCTCCACGCAGGCAACGCCACCGGCGCGGAGGGTGGCGCCGTCCATCATCAGGGCATCGAGCTGGACGCGTCCATCGCGGGTGAGAAAGCTGCCGCGGCCGGCATCAAAGGCTGGATCGTTTTCCATCGCGGTGACCGCGGCCTGGACGGCATCGAGGGCGGACCCGCCACGTTCCAGGATGCGCCAGCCTTCCTGGAGGGCATCAAAAACGCCCTGTTCATGGGCATCGAGCAGATCGGCGGGGATATCCCAGGCGCCACCGTGGACAAGCAGGATCGGGGAACGATTCATAGCGGGAAATGGGATTGTACAGTTTCGGAGAGAGGATTGGGACCGCGGCTCATGGGGGGCAGCGGCTTCGCCGATAACCCGGGCATGAGCCAAAGCCGCACGGTCGCTGTGTACAGATCGACAGGGCAGGATGGGGCGCCCAGCGATGCGGAGATTGTGCTGCCGGGGCGGGGGCTGCAGTACTCGGGGCGCATCGTCTATCTGAGCGCGGAGGGATGCCTGATCGAGTCGAAATGCCGCCTGGAGCCTGGGACCACAGTGGAGTTATGGATGAGGACCGAGCGCATGCCGCTGCGTTTGCTGGCGCATCTGGTGGAGCGGCGTGAAGCCGGAGTGGAATTTCGATTTCAGGAGATGAGTTTGCGGAAGCTGGATCAGATTGAGAGCCTGACGGCGGAACTGGCTGCGGAGGAAGGCGCCGCCTGACGATCCGGTTGGCCGGCGACGACTACCCGTTAGCCTGGCGGGCGCGTGGGCCGAATACCGGCTCCGTCCACGTGGCGGGATCGTATTCCCGATCTTCCAGGGTCAGGGTCAGACGACCGTTCTCCTCGCTGGCCCAGGCGATACGAGCCCGCTCGCTGCCGAACCCTTCGATGCGCCAGGCGCCGTCGCGCTGCACCAACTGCATTGCCGAGCGCTCGCGCCACCAGCGATTCAGTTTACCGGGGGTGGTGGACCAGACTCCTTCCTCTTTCACCAGAGTGGCCAGATACGCCAGCAGAGATTCAAAAACCGCACGGTTGCGCGGATCGATGACGTAATCGGGGTGGATGATGAAGCTCATGAGGCCGTGCCGGTCGAGAATGAGACGGGTCTGCTTCTGCCAGAGATCAATGGAGAAGTCGCCGAGAATATTGAAGAGGGTGTAGTCCTGCACGGTGGTCACCGGGATCTCAAGGAGCTTGCCGATAAAGTAGGGCATGACAGTGCAACAGCCGCCTCGCTGGGGATCCAGATGGGCCACGTTGGGAACGGACATTTCATAGGAAAATTCAAGCGCGTCGAACCACTCCTGATTCCGATAGAGGATGCCGGCGCGAAAGCCTTCGGCCTCGAAGCTGCGCCTGTATTCATTGATTTTTTCCACACGTCTGAGGAACTCCGCGCGATCTCGATAGAGGTGGCCGTCATGATTCAGGTCGTGAACGGCAACCTCAAAACCGCGAGCACGGATTGAGTCAAGGAACTCCGGGGAAACCGGATACCGCTTCTCAGGAATGATCTGAAAGGACGCCCCGAAGCCGTGTGCCGCGTCCAGATTCATCAGATTTCCGCAAAAATCCCGTCCTGCCATCTGCTCCACGTCGTGGGTGAGGAGGATGCAGGCGGAGTGCCCTTGCGGCC
Source organism: Acidobacteriaceae bacterium (assembly GCA_035656855.1). Taxonomy (GTDB): domain Bacteria; phylum Acidobacteriota; class Terriglobia; order Terriglobales; family Acidobacteriaceae; genus Palsa-343. Next base: position 23,144 of record DASRRO010000199.1, read on the forward strand.
AGAACCAGATGAACGGGATGGGCCGGCCCAAGGCTCGAGAGGCAGCGAGGAGCAGGCTCTCCATCATGACATCCACGGAAAAATCCACGGGCCAGTGTGGGAACGGCAGCTGATCCCAGTTGCGCAGCCGGAACTTCTGCAGATGTCTGCGCACCGGAACCGGCAGTAAAGGCCGGAGCAGGTAATAGAGACGAGCGATCAGGGAGGAAGAACCCGAACCGCGAACACCGGCATAGTTTTCGAGTCGAAGATGATCGGCTACTTCACAGGGATCGAAAGGCAGAGTTACCCTTCCGCGCTCGATGCGCACATCTCCGGAGGCGTCGTGGAGGGAGGCATTTGGAGAATGCGCCGGCTGGTGGCCGGCGGTCCGGCCGAAGCAGGTTGCGTCTTCGCCGAACCGGAAATAACCTGGCGCACTGCTCCGCGGTGCGCGCACCTCCAGATGCAGAAGCTCAGGGGGGCATCGGTAGTAATCAACCAGGCAGCGGGAACTATCAGGGACTGACACGGTCAACGTATCCCTCATTTTGGAATCGGAAGCGGATGGGGATCAGATCGCTTCCAGTCAATGCACAAACGGGAGCCTTGAACTGCGCCGGCAGGAACTTGGGAGGGGTCCGGCGCAAGCGGCGGTTGGTAGCCGCGTTATAACGGGTTGACTTTACGGCGAGGCAGCCGATGCGCTGCCTGCAAGAATCCGCCGAACTCTTCTGGGGAGCGCTGGAACGGTCACAACAGGGCAAATCAGTTCCGAAGAGAATACTGCAGATTACATTCAGATTTCCAGTATGAAATCTTCAAAAAGATTGGAGGGAGGCGACTCGCTTGTGGGGGCGGCCCGCGAAGGGGCTGAGAGCCGGGCAAGGCCCCGATAAACGAGCGACAGAGCGCGGGTTTGCGGTATATGCTGGTCGTCACAGTCTCTGATTCAGGTGTCTTCATTCCTCAGGGCGTTCCCCGCGCCGGAGACTGAATTGCATTTGACCCGACAGGTATGGCGGACAGCCCCAGGCGACCGGCAAGTGACACGCCGACGCAATTCGGCCCCTCTGCAGCCGTGAGCAGCTCCAGCGGCGATGTGCGGCCTGGAGAAACCATGGTTCCGGCGACGCGCGGCGACGCGCCTACGCTCGTGGGCGGGGCGAGTCCCGCTTCTGGTCAGCCGACCCCCGGGGGCGCGGGGCGCAGTCGCGCTCAGGCCACGGGCGGCTGGGGTGAAAGCGAGCCGGAACTCGAGGCGGGGACCGTCCTTGCCGGCCGTTACGAGATTCTGTCCGTCCTTGGTACCGGCGGTATGGGCTCGGTCTACAAGGCGCAGGACCGCGAGCTGGAGCGGCTGGTGGCCCTGAAGGTAATTCGCCCGGAACTGGCCCGCAACGCTGCCATCGTCGACCGATTCAAGCAGGAGATCCGCCTTTCCCACAAGGTGACGCACCGGAATGTGGTGCGGATGTACGACCTTTCGGAAGACGCGGGCATGCGCTTCGTGACCATGGAACTGGTCGCGGGACGCGATCTGCGCAGCATCCTGGAAGACCGCGGGAAGATGCCTCCCGACGAGGCGGTGCAGGTCCTGCAACAGATTTGTACTGCGCTGGAAGCGGCGCACAGCGTCGGCATCCTGCACCGCGACCTCAAGCCGCAGAACGTCATGGTGGAAGACGCGGGGCGTGTGGTGGTGATGGACTTCGGGCTGGCGCGGACCATCGAAGGCGACGGTATGACGCAGTCCGGCGCCCTGCTCGGCACAATGGAATATATGTCGCCCGAGCAGGCCCTGGGCAAGGAGCTGGATCAGCGTTCGGACATTTTTGCGCTGGGTCTCATCGGCTACGAGATGCTCACCGGAGACATGCCGTTCAAAGCCGAGAGCGCCATCGCCAGCCTGTTGAAGCGGACCCGCGAGCGGGCAACGCCCATTTCGCAGCTGGACGCCACGCTGCCCGGGGCGCTGACGGAGATCATCGGCAGGTGCCTGGAAACCGACGTCGAGCAGCGCTACAAGAGCGTCGGTGAAATCCTGAAGGACCTGGAGCAGTGGCGGGAAAAGACTGCGGCGGCCAGCCTGCGCTTTACCGCCAATGTTCCGTCGCAGGGCATCAGCGGACGCTGGCTGCTGGCGATCGGCGGCGGCATATTGGCCATCGCTCTGGCGGCCGGGATTCCGATCGCAGTACGCCACTCTCGCGGCTCGCCGCCTTCCACCGCCAGCGCCTTGGCGAAGCCCAGCATCTCGCTGGCGATCCTGCCCTTCTACAACGCTTCCGGCAATGCCTCCCTCGACTGGCTGAGCGCCAGCATGGCGGAGATGCTGAGCAGCGATATCGGCCAGTCGGCGGAGGTGCGCATGGTTTCCGGCGATCGCCTCGAGCAGGTGCTCAAGGACCTGCACGTCTCCGCCAACTCCCAGCCCGACCCAGCGATGATGCGCAGGGTGGCTGAGTTTACCAACGCGCAGACGGTGATCTTCGGACAATACATCCAGGCGGGCAACCAGATCCGCATCAACACAACGGTGCTGGATCTGACGCACGACGCGCGCTCGTCGGTAACCACCGATGTTCCGGACCAGAATCAACTGCTCGCCTCGGTGGACAAGCTGGCCGGAGACCTGCGGCAGAGGCTCTCGACCGATCCAAAGATCGTAAACGACCTGAAGGCGCATGCGGCCCGCCCCACGACGAATTCGGTGGACGCTTTGCGGGCTTATGAAGCCGGCGTGGCGCTGCAGCGCGACGGCAAGGACCTCGACGCGCAGCAGCAGTTCCAGACTGCAACCACGGCCGATCCTAACTTTGCACTGGCTTTTGCGAAGCTGGCGGATTCCTATTCGAGCCTGGGACACGACGATCTGGCGCAGACAGCGTCGCGCCGGGCCGTGGATCTGAGCGAGACTCTGCCGGCCCAGGAACGCTACCTGATCGAAGCTGACAACGCGCGGATCAATCACAATACGCAGAAAGCGATCGATGCTTATCAGCAACTGGCCGTCGCCGATCCGTCGGATACAGACGCGCAGTTCGCCCTCGCCGGCCTGTACGAGCAGCAGGGGGACTACAAGTCGGCGAAGCAGAAATTAGCTGTGGTGCTGGCGAGCGATCCCAGGAACGTGGAAGCTTTGCTGGCCAGCGGCCGGGTCGCTATTCTTGCCGGCGATGCGCAGGGGGGGCTCGATGTCCTTAGCCGCGCGCTGCCGCTGGCGACAGAACTCGACAACCAGGAGGAGAAGGCATCGATCCTGCAGGCGACTGGAGTAGCGTATGGATCGATGGATCGTGTGGACGATGCGCTGCGGAATTATCAGGAGTCGCTGGCCATTAAACAGCAGATCGGCGATAAGCGCGGTGAGGCCTCCAGCCTGAATCAGATTGCCTATATGGAAGACCGGCAGGGCAAGGAAGATCAGGCGCTCGCAGCCTATAAGCAGTCGCTGACACTGGGTCGAGAGATCGGAGACCAGACGGGGATTGCCGATTCGCTGATCAACCTGGGCGACTTCTACCACAATCACGCGAAGCCCGATGAGGCACTGAAGAGCACCCTCGAAGCCCTGCAGATCGAACGCCAGCTGGGAAATCAGAGCGAGCAGGCACTCTGCATGCACAACATCGGATCGATCAGGATGGATCAGGGTGCTTATCAGGATTCGCTCACTTATCTGGAGCAGGCCTACGAACTGCGCCAGAAGCTGAACGTCCCGGACGATCTCGCCGACTCCCTGCACGATCTGGCCGAAGTAAACGTGAAGCTCGGGCAGTATGACACAGCGTTATCGGATTATCTGAAGGCCATCGAGACCTACCGGAGCGCGAACGATCAGCGCGGGGTGGCCATTGAAGACAATGGCATGGCCAAAATCTTCGCGGCTCAGGGGCGCTACGGCGCGGCGCTGGCAGCGATGAAGGAAGCTCTGAACATCGTGCAGCAGACCAAGGAGACGACTTCGCTGACCGTGGAGGTGGTGGGTGGCTGGGGCAATCTCCAGGCGCGGGTAGGTCGCGGCGCAGACGGCCGGGCCAGCCTTGAACAGGCCTTGCATGTTGCCCAGCAGATCCAGAACAACTGGGCCGCGGCTCTGGCCACCAACTGGATTGGCGACGCCTATTTCTATCAGGGCGACTACGCCAATGCGCATCAGCAGTACGACCATGCGCTGGAGATTGCGTCGAAGACCACGGACAAGGAAACCATCCTGCTGTCGAAGGTGAATCGCGCGAAGACCGATCTGGCGATGGGGCATGTGGCGGGGGCGATCCCGGATTTGAAAAAGCTGGCGCAGGATGCGGACGCCGCGGGGCTGAAGTCGCTCTCGGTGGAGTGCGCTTTTTACCTGGATCAGGCGCTGGCGCAGACGAAGGGCGGCGCCGCAGCCGAACCGGATCTGAGCCTGACGCTGGCGCGGGCGGAGAACCTCGGGCTGCGCATCCTGCAGGCGAAAATACAGGCTCTTCAGGGCACGCTGCTGGCAAAGAGAGGCCGGGCCAGCGACGCTGCTATCCACGATCGGGAAGCTGTGCGCATCCTGGATGCGATCAGCAAGGAAGACAATTCAGCGCAGATTCTGAACCGCGCGGATCTGAAGGGTCTTTACGCCGACGCGCAGAAGGCGATCGCGGGCAGCCACTAAAACCGGCTCCTTCGCACATTGAGCGGACCTCTCCCCGAAGATGAATCAGCATACACTGCGGGGCGCTGCCTGCCCGGAAGCGTTGCGCCGGAGAGAATGACGGTGGAGAACCTGCGGGACGCCCCAACCTGCGAGCGCCCCGCTTCAGTCCTTTGCTAATTGCCCGTACCCGACAGGGAGACGCTCTGCGGGCTGTTCTGCGCGGTGTCGGTGATCACCAGGGTTGCCGAGCGTCCCTTGGTGGCCTTCGGCGTAAAGGTCACCAGGAGCGTGCAGCTGTTTCCGGCGGTGAGAGTGGCCGGGCAGGCGTTCGGGGCGGAGAAGTCGAGCGGGTCCGCACCCTTCAGACCGATGTTGGTAATGGACAGGTCTGTCGCCCCGACATTCGTGATTTTCAGAGTTGTCGTTGTGCTGGTTCCAACCTTATGGGTACCGAAGTTGAGGCTGCTGGCACTGAGGCCTACGCGTGGATTAATCACCGTCGCCGTCAGCGGAACCGTCTGCGGGCTGGCGGGTGAACTGTCGTTGATGGTCAGGAGCGCCGTCTGTGGCGTGTAGAACGGGCCCGCGATGAACGTCACGGTCATGATGCAGCTCTTGCCCGCAGCAAGGCTCTTCGGGCAGAGGTTCAGGGTGATGAATTCGCTGGAATTGCCTCCCCGGACGATCGCGATGCGTGGATCGGTGATCGACAGAGGTGTGGTTCCGTTGTTTTTGATCGTGACCGTCTTGGTCACGATGCTGCCCAGATACAGCGTGCCGAAATCGATCGACGAGGGCGAAACGCTCGCGGTCGCGGCGGCAGTAAAGTTCGCCGTGACGGCCTCCGGGGCGTTCATCGTCACCGATGTGCTCGCGCTGGCTGGATTCGCAATGGCGCCCGCCGTGCCGCCCGCCCAGCCGCTGAAGGTGTAGCCCGCGCCTGGCGTGGCAGAGAGGCTCTGCACGCTTTGCGCGTTGTAGTAGCCGTTGGTCACACTCACGGTCCCTCCCGTTCCCGCGGAGGCACTCAGCAGATACTGCGTGGTGAAACTGGCTGTGTAGTTCATCGTGCTGGTCGGCGCCTGCACCGAGTGACTGATCGCGCCACCATCGCTCCAGGATGAGAACACGTACTGGGTCCCTGTGGTCCCGGCCTGCGGAGACGTGGTGGCCAGGGTGTTGTTGCTGCTCACGTTCCAGGTGGGCGACTGCGGCGTGGTGTAGCCCGTTCCGTTAATCGAGAAGGCGAGGCCCGAGGGGATGGTGCCGACGTTCACGCTCACGGTCTGCGGATTCACGGTAAGTATCAGGCTCTGGGGACCGATCTGGTGAAAAGCATCGCCGGAATAGACTGCGTTGATCGTGACCGGGTCGGTCGAGATCGCAGTGTAGCTGCAGGTGGCCTGATAGACCAGGTTGTTGAGCGTGAGCGCAACGTTATTGCAGCCGCTGATCGGCGTCGTACTCGTGCCTTCAAAGAAGCTGATGGTTCCGACGGGCGTGAGTCCGGGGCTTCCCGCAGGAAGTAAAGACAGCAGGTTGCCGGGAATGCCATTTTCCGGAACCGTAGACGGAAGGGTGATGCCCGCCGTGATTGTGTCCGGCACATTCTCGGTAGCCGTGTTGTTGTTCGGCGCCGAGAGTTGCATCTGGCCGCCCGCATTGGTCACTGCGGTGACAACAAAGTCGGAGAAGGTCTTCGCGTGTCCGGTCGTCGAGCCGTCGATGTTCTGCGGGCTATAGGAGATGAAAATGTCCTGCACATTGTTGGAGGTCAGGAAGCCGCCGGTCTGGTTGATCGGCGATGAAGTGGTGAACGTGAAGTGATTCAGGGCCGGCACCGTCTGGACCGTTACGGTGGCAACCGCGTTGTCGTTCGTATCCAGGACCGTCACGGATTGATTCGCGGTCACGGCGCATTCGCCCAGGCAGTTCACCGTGCCCGCGTTGCCTGTGGTGCTGACGGAACTGATCGGGCTGAAGAGGGGGTCGCCCTGCAGGTATCCCGGCGAAGTCGGCTGAGCGGAGTTGTTATACGACGACGTGAGATCGATACAGTCGTTCGCGGTGGGGTCCGAGCAGTCGGTGGGCGGACTCGTCGGGGCCGGGCACGCTGTGGGCGCTTTGGTGTCGGTGAAGTAACAGTAGGCCGAGTAAATAATGCACTTCCCACCGGTATCGTCGTAGACCTGGCAGGCCGAACCGGTGTACTGCGTCGGCCCAAGGCCTAACAGAGACGTGAACTGCGCCGGCGTGATGGTTGTGGCGATGACGCCCATGGTGATGTCGTGTGTGTCGGTATCAGTGGGGAAAGTCGGTGTATAACTGTGGGTTCCAAAGTCGAAGGTCGTGGGTTGTCCCGGCGGGTTCAGCGG
>DASRRO010000200.1:0-42024 GCA_035656855.1 Acidobacteriaceae bacterium
CAAAGTCGAGCTGGACACGAATCGGCTCCACTACAACAACATCACACTGCGCGCCAGCTTCCACCACACACCCGCGGCAGCCCGTAAGGCGTTTGACCTGATTGTCAGCGGGAAGTTCCGCTGCAGCGACACCATTACCAGTCGCGCCCCGCTCTCGGAGCTGAACCGTGTCTTCCGCCGCCTCATGAACCGTGCGGGCGATATCAAAACCGCCATCATCCCCTGAGCCGGCAATGTCCGTCGATACCGTACAGCATGAGTTGATCGAAAAGGGATGGTCGGCGCTTCCGCCCGAGTACCGGATCCCCGCGACACCCCCTGCTCTGGAAGAAGCGCGAGCGTGGTGCCGGCGTCTCGCGGAGACCCATTACGAGAACTTCCACGTCGCCTCCTGGTTCCTGCCCAAGCGCCTGCGTCCGCACTTCCACGCCATCTACGCTTACTGCCGCGTCTCTGATGACCTCGGCGATGAGGTAGGCGACCGCGATGCCTCGCTCGCACTCCTCGACCTCTGGGGAGCCGAACTGGACGCGTGCTACCGCGGCGAAGCCCGTCATCCTGTCTTTGTCGCTCTGGCGGAAACCATCCGCGTTTGCGACATCCCCAAAGAGCCCTTCGCCGATCTTCTCGTCGCCTTCCGCCAGGACCAGACCGTCACCCGCTTCGCCACCATGGCCGACGTTCTGGACTACTGCCGCTATTCCGCCAATCCTGTGGGTCGAATCGTCCTCTACGCCTGTGGCTATCGCGACGACGAGCGTTTCAAGCTGTCAGATAAAACCTGCACCGCCCTCCAGTTCGCCAATTTCTGGCAGGATGTCCGAGTGGACTACGCGAAAGGCCGCGTTTACATTCCCCAGGAGGACCTGGATCGCTTTCACGTGGACGAGGCGAGCCTCGCCGCCTGCCATTTCACTCCGGAGTTCCGCCGGCTGATGCGCTACGAGGTCGATTATGCCAGGGACCTTTTCCAGGCCGGCCTGCCTCTCATCGGGATGGTTGACTCGGAACTCGCCCTCGACATCGACCTCTTTTCCCGGGGTGGCATGGAAATCCTCCAGGCCATCCGGCGCCAGGACTACGATGTCCTTCGCGAGCGTCCGGCTATCTCCAAGCCGCGCAAGCTCGCCCTCCTGCTGCGCGCGCTCGCCCAGAGAGCTTTTGCGAGGAGCGCCGCTTGACGCTCCCGGGCGATGGCCCCGAACAGGATCGGGGTTCAAACCCCCAACTCGCCGCAGCCTACAGGACCTGCACGCAAATTGCCCGTCGCCAGGCGAAGAATTTCTATTACGCCTTCCTCGCGCTTCCCAGGCGTAAGCGCGACGCCATCTGCGCCGTCTACGCTTTTATGCGGCACGCTGACGACGTCTCCGATGATGAATCGCGCACCCGCGCCCAGCGCCGCGCCGATCTCGCAGATTGGCTTGACTCCTGGCATCGCGCCGCGGCCGGTGCCCAGACGACGGATCCCGTCTTCCTCGCCCTCGCCGATACCCGCCGGCGGTTCGCCATTTCCATGGATCTGCTCGACCAGCTTGTCCATGGTACGGCTATGGATCTCGATACGACGCTCGACGAAAAGGCGGCTTACGGAGAAGCGCAGGAAGCTCGCCCGTGGGACACCTACGCCACTTTCGAGGATCTCCGCCGCTACTGCTATTACGTCGCCTCCGTCGTCGGACTGGTCTGTATTCGCATCTTCGGCTACTCAGATCCCCGCGCCGAAAAGCTTGCTGAAGATACTGGCATCGCCTTCCAGCTCACCAACATCCTCCGCGATATCCGCGAAGATGCCGACCGCGGGCGCATCTACCTTCCGCTCGAAGAACTCGACCGTCATGGGGTTCGCATCAGCGAGATTGCCTCCCTCCAGGATGGCTCTCACATGACCCTCAACCAGCGCGAGCTCCTCGAAGGCCTCGCCAAACGTGCCGAGGATTACTACGCGTCCGGCCGGCAACTGCTGCCGCTCATCGCCCCCGATGCTCGACCTGCCCTCTGGGTGCTCATCACGATCTACCACCGCCTCCTGCGCCGCATCGAACGCCGTGGCTTCGATGTGTTTTCCGAACGCGTCTCCGTGCCCCTCACTGCCCGCCTCAGCATCCTTTTCCGCGGCCTCATCCAAATCCTCTTCAATCGCCTGACCGGGGCTGCGAGCCAGCATGCCTGAATCCGTCACCGTAGTCGGCGGCGGCATCGCCGGCATCGCTGCGGCCTGCGCTCTCGCCGACGCCGGCTACCGCGTGCAACTCCTCGAACGCCGTCCTTATCTCGGTGGACGCGCCTCCTCATACGAATATCCCGGAACCGGCGAGATCATCGACAACTGCCAACATGTCCTCATCGGCCGCTGCACCAGCCTTATCGACCTCTATTACCGTCTGGGCGCTGCCGACGCGATCCGCTGGTACGACCGCTTCACCTTTCTCACACCCGGCAGCTCTACGTCCAGGGCGACCACCAGCATCATCGAACCCGGCTCGCTCCCCGCACCCTTTCACTCCACGCTCGCTTTTCTGCGCGCACCCGCATTTTCTACCGGCGACAAGATCGCCATTGCGCGCGGCCTCGCAGCCTTCCTGCCGGGACTGCCGCCCGATAGCGGCGAGAATTTTCTCCACTGGCTCCGTAACCACGGGCAGACGCAGCGCGCGATTGATCGTTTCTGGAAGCCGGTCCTCGTCTCGGCCCTCAACGAGGATCTCGACCGCATCTCGGTCCACTATGCAGCCAAGGTCTTCCGCGAGTCCTTCCTGATGTCGCCCCAGTCCGGCCGCATGGGCATTCCTGCTGTCCCGCTCAGCGAGCTCTATAGCCGCGCCATTGGCTACATTCAGGCGCGCGGCGGCGAAGTCTCCCTGCGTACCGGCGTCGACAGCATCGCTCCCGAGAAAGGCGGATGGCTCCTCACCGCAACATCCGGCGGCACATCTCGCGCTATTCCCACCGATGCCGTCATCCTCGCGCTCTCGTTTGAAGCCATGGCGGGACTACTCCCCTCGCTGCCGCAAAATCCCGCCGCCCAGGACCTCGCCGCGCATCTCACCCAGTTCGAGCATTCCCCCATCACTGGAATCCACCTCTGGTTCGACCGAGAGGTCACGGACCTCGACCACGCCGTCCTGCTCGACACCACCATTCAATGGATGTTTAACAAGTCGCGCCTCCAGCCAGGTCACCGTACCAGCGAAGGCAGCTATCTGGAACTGGTCGTCAGCGCCTCGCGCTCCCTCGTTCCCATGCAGCGCCAGGCCATCATTGATCTTGCCCTCAGCGAAATCGCGCAGTTCTTCCCTGCCGCGAACCCAGCGAATTTGCTCAAGGCCGCCGTAGTGAAAGAGATTCGCGCGACGTATTCCATCCGCCCGCTTCTGGAGGCTGTCCGCCCCTCCGCCGCAAGCCCCTGGCCTGGGATCTTTCTCGCCGGCGACTGGACCGCCACTGGCTGGCCCGCCACCATGGAAGGAGCTGCCCGCAGCGGCTACCAAGCCGCCGAGGCCCTTACCCGGTCCGAGGGAATCCACCGCGGCTTCGTCGCCCCTGAGCTCCCCTCCGCTGGATTTATGCGCCTCTTCCGCCGATAAGACGCTATTTTGCATGGAGTTGCATAGAAATTAACCAGCTCAGTCGATCCCGAAGCCAGCCCTCCAATTCCCAAATCGGGTAATTACCTAAAGTTACCGCCGAAATCCACCTAAAAAGCCATTTCCACACACCCGCCTTTTTGCGATGATGAACGTCTTCTCCTCCATGAAGCAAACCTGAACGGGCGTTCAGGTGTCCCATTGATGGGAGCTGACTATGTGGTTCCTTAAAATGCACGATCTCCTCGCGCACCTGTCGCACCTGAGCAGCTATCTGCCGGCCTTGCTCATCACCCTTGGCGTGGCGGCTCTTGTCGGCTGCGCTGTCGGTTGCACCTGTTCGCCTTGCAAAGAAAAGGACGACCTCTTCCGCCGCGAAGTCTACTGACATCCGCCTCGGCTATTCTCAGGGCCGTCCCTTCCCGTATCTGCGTTGAGCTGTTGCTCCTGCCTGTTCCCTGCTCTGCTCTTATCCGAGCGCCTGCGCGATTTCCTGCCCGTCCGGTGACCCCAATCCCGTACACGCGTCCCATCCTGGCCCAGCTGAATAGGCGCCGTTGTTCCCCTGTGTGATGTCACGAAAATCTGTTTTGTCCGTGTAAAGCGTCGGATTCACAAACCCAGCCGGCGAGCCCTTCTGCTGGTTGATCAGTGCGACCAGCGCAGCCCACAGCGGAGCCACCGCGCTCGTCCCGCCCACTACTTCCTGCTGTCCATCCACCAGGATGTTGTACCCGCTCTCCGGCGACGCGTCCCCGGCCACATCCGGCACCCCGCGGCCACTACCGGTCACGCCCGCGCCGCTTTGCCACGTCGGCAGGGGAAACACCGCGCTGTATCCCCCTCCCGTCGCCCCACCCTGGCTGGCCAGATCGTCCCAGACAACTTCCTCGGTAATCTTCGAGCCCGACCCGATCAGCTCCGTCCCCCCACATGCCAGCACGTGTGGACTCGATGCAGGAAAGTCAACGTGGTTCTGGCCGTCGCTCACTCCGTCATTCGACCCGTTGTCGCCGGAGGCCACGGTGATCGTTACGCCCAGCGCCGCCGCCGACTGGCATGCGTTATCCAGCGCCGTGATGGATGTCTGCGCCCAGCTTGACTCCGGACCGCCCCAGCTGATCGACAGTACCGAAGGCTTGTTTGTCGTGTCGTGTACCGCTGTCGTAATCGCGTCGATGAACCCCTGATCCGTGTTCGGAGCAAAATAGACAGCCATCCGTGCCCCAGGCGCAATCGTTCCTGCCACCTGAATATCGAGCGCTACTTCGCCATCTGCGCCGCTGGGATCTCCCGGAGCATTCGTACCGCCATCCACCGAAACTGCCACCACGGTCGGTGGCGTCAGCCCCAGTCCCTGGAAGTAGGTATCTATGTCGCTCGTGTTGTACCCGCCACCCAGTTCAAGAATGCCGATGGTCTCCCCACTCCCGTTCACGCCCGTGGGAAATCCATACAACGTGGCCACCTGCGGCGGATTGAACGGCTGCGGCTGAGGGGTTGCATTCGGCGTTTTCTTTTTCTTCAGGTCCTTCAGAAATCGGCAGTGAGGCTTGGCGATCGGCCGCGCATCCAGCCCCAGCACCGCCTCAATCAAGGCAGCATGGGTTTCCGGCAGCGATACCGGCCCGGTGAATCCGTGGAACCGCCGGCCCGGGTGTCTGCCCCCCGCCGTCTCCTCATAATCGTGCAGCTCGACGCCGAAGGCCTTCTCCATCGCCGCCGTCGTGCCGCGCACCACCAACGTCCGCCGCGACAGGCTCGTCGCGGTTTCGTCCACCGTTAGTCCCTGCTGATGAGCAAATGCGCGCAATGTTTCAAAATCGGCTGGATCGGCCGCGTATTGCTGATCGAACTCCTCGCGCGATACGTGACGACCGCCGAGCGCCTGCAGGTCCAGAGGATTTCTGCGTCGGACGATCAGCGACACGCTGATCACCTGCTGCGGCTGGGTCAGTCCAACCTGGGTCGCGTTCGCGGGAACTGCGCGTTCGGATCGGGGCAGGACAATACGCTTCTGAGCGGGGGAACTCATCGCAGGGCCTCCAAAGTTAGTTCCGACATCCTACACCCGTTCGATGAACGGTGAGCCGCGATGGCTGCGTCCCGTTCCAGGCCAGGTTTTCGCTATACGCTACCCGCTATTCGCTGATCTTCCGGTCCCCTTGCCCCGGCGGCGAAGAGACCACCAAAAACCGTACCGCCTCCCGGGTCGCGTTCAGCGCCTGGTGCGGTGAGCCCGGCGGCACCTCCAGGCCCTGCCCCACGCCCAGACCGTGCTCGCGGCCGTCCACTTCCAGGGTCAGCTCGCCTTCGAGCACATAGAAGAACTGCCTGGCCCGCGAATGAAGATGCCGCTCCTCGCGTGCCTCCGGCGGCATTCGTTCCTCAATCACGCTTAGCCCCTCGCTTTGCACCAGATGCCAGCCGTCGCACACCGAACTCTGCTGCTGGCCCCATACGTAATGCTCCGCCGTCTCCGCACTTACCGGCATCATCGCTGCCCCCTCGCTCGGCTTCTGGTCCAACGCCAACGCCGATTCGATCGCCGCCATTAAGCCGACCGCTTCCTGGCTGACTGGTTCTCCGCTGACCGCTTCTCAGCTCTCTTTGTAGCGAGCCTTGCTCGCTACAAAGGAATATTCCCATGCTTTTTCGGCGGATTCTTGTCCCGCTTCCCTTCCAGCATCTCCAGCGCTGCAATCAGACGCCGCCGCGTTTCATGCGGCAGAATCACCGCATCCACATAGCCCCGCTCTGCCGCCACATACGGATTCGCAAATTGTTCGCGAAACTCATGCACCCGCGCTGCCCTGGCCTCCGCCAGCACCTCCGTACGCCGATCGTCGCTCAGCTTGCCGTCCTTTGCCTCTGTTTCGCGCACCGCCGCCGCCAATTCCCGTCCGTAGACGATGTTCACCGCGCCCTCCGGCCCCATCACCGCGATCTCCGCCGTCGGCCATGCAAAATTCACATCGGTGCGGATGTGCTTGGAACTCATCACGCAGTACGCCCCGCCGTACGCCTTGCGCGTGATCACCAGAATCTTCGGCACCGTCGCCTCTGCGAACGCGAACAGCAGCTTCGCCCCATTGCGAATAATCCCGCCGTATTCCTGCTGCGTTCCCGGCAGAAAGCCCGGCACATCCTCGAGCGTAATCAGCGGAATGTTAAACGCATCGCAGAACCGCACGAACCGCGCGCTCTTCACGCTGGCGTGATTGTCGAGCACCCCGGCCAGAAAGGCGGGCTGATTCGCCACGATGCCCACCGACCGCCCGTTCATCCGCGCAAATCCCACCACGATGTTCTTCGCGAAATGCTCGTGCACTTCGAAGAAATAGCCGTCATCCACGATGCGCTCGATTACTTCCTTTACGTCATACGGAAGATTCGATTCCGTGGGCACCAGATTGTCGAGCTCACGATCTGCCCGATCCACCGGATCCGAACACGGCCGCCGCGGCGGATCGTCCAGATTGTTCGAGGGCAGAAAACTCAGTAGTTCCCGGATCATTGCCAGGCATTCGGCGTCGTCGTGCGCCATGAAGTGCGCCACCCCGGAAATCTCGTTATGCGTCGTCGCCCCGCCCAGCGCTTCCTTCGTCACTTCCTCATGCGTCACCGTCTTGATCACGTCCGGACCCGTCACGAACATGTATGACGTCTTGTCCACCATCAAAATGAAATCCGTAATCGCCGGCGAGTACACCGCCCCGCCCGCGCAGGGTCCCAAAATCGCTGAAATCTGTGGGATCACCCCACTGGCCAGCGTGTTCCGCAGAAAGATATCCGCGTACCCGGCCAGCGATACCACGCCCTCCTGAATCCGCGCGCCTCCGGAGTCGTTCAGCCCGATCACCGGCGCGCCCACCCGCATCGCCGTCTCCATCAGTTTCACAATCTTGCCCGCATTCGCCTCCGAGAGCGACCCGCCAAAAACCGTAAAGTCCTGCGCGAAGACGAACACCGTCCGTCCGTCAATCCGCCCGAAGCCGGTCACGATCCCATCCCCGGGAATCCGCTTCTCGGCCATCCCGAAATCGGTGGCCCGATGCGTCACAAACCGGTCCGTCTCCTCAAACGTGCCCTCATCCAGCAGCAGAGCGATCCGCTCCCGCGCGCCCAGCTTCCCTTCTTTGTGCTGTTTGGCCCGCCTTTCAGCACCCCCGCCCTCTTCCGCCAGCCGGTTGCGCCGCTTCAACTCATCCAGAACATGCTTTTCCATGCGTCACGGATTATAGCGTTCGCGCATCGGCCGCCCCAGCCCCTTAGTGCGCGGAGCCTCCCCACTCCAGCCTTCCCCCGATTATCCTGAGAGGCGATGACCCACGCCGCCTCTGCCGCCGATGCCGACGCCGCCAATAAGATCGCCGCCCTCCGCGACAAGATCCGCCACCACGAGCGTCTCTACTACGTCCTCGACCAGCCGGCAATCTCCGACGCCGAGTTCGATGACCTCATGCGCGAGCTCCAGCGCATCGAGCGTGAACACCCGGCCCTCGTCACGCCCGACTCCCCAACCCAGCGCGTCGGCGGCAAACCCAAAGAAGGCTTCCCCAAGGTCGCGCACTCCCGCCCCATGCTGTCGATCGATAACGTCACCAGCGAGGAAGAACTCCGCGAGTGGGATCGCCGCGTGCACGCCCTGGCCGGCGAGGGAGCGAAGATCGGCTACGTCTGCGAATACAAGCTCGATGGCCTCTCCATGGCTCTGCACTACCGTGAGGCTCCTGATGGGTCCGCCCATCTCGCTCGCGGACTCACCCGCGGCGACGGCACCACCGGCGAAGACGTCACCACTAACGTCCGCACCATCCGCTCCGTTCCCCTCTCCATTCCCGCCGCCGCGTTGAAAAAGGCCCGTGTCCCCGCGACCTTCGAGGTCCGCGGCGAAATCGTCATGCCGCTCGCCGCCTTCCGCAAGGCCAACGAGGAGCGCGAAGCTCAGGGCCTCGAGCCCGCCGCCAACCCCCGCAACTACGCCGCGGGAACCATCCGCACCCTCGAGCCGAACATCGTTGCCCAGCGCCGACTCGACTTCTACGCTTACTTCCTTCTCACCGAGCGCGGCGAAGACCTCCTCCCCGATCAGTCCGAGGCCCTCGACGCCCTCACCGCCCTCGGCTTCCGCGTTAATCCCCATCGCGAAGCCATGCCCTCGGTCGACAAGGTTTATGCCTTCGTTCAGCGCGCCGAGCAGGAGCGCGAAAAACTTGGCTACGAAATCGATGGCGTCGTCATCAAGGTCAACTCTACAGACGTTCAGCGTCGCCTCGGATATACCGGACGCGCCCCTCGCTGGGCCATCGCCTTCAAGTTCACAGCGCGCGGCGGCGTCACCCAGGTCGAGGACATCAAGATCCAGGTCGGCCGTACCGGCAAGCTCACGCCCGTCGCCTGGCTCACACCCGTCGCCATCGGTGGCACTACCGTCTCCCGCGCCACCCTGCACAATGCCGACGAGATCGAGCGCCTCGGCCTCCTCATCGGCGACTATGTCAAAGTCGAGCGCGGCGGCGACGTCATCCCCAAGGTCGTCGAAGTCGTCGAGGACACGGAACATCCTCGCGGTCACAAGAAGTTCCGCTTCCCCACTCACTGTCCCGACTGCAACAGCGAAGTCGTTCGCACTGAAGGCGAGGTCGACTACCGCTGCGTCAACATCGACTGCCCCGCGCGCCTCCTCGGCAGCCTCCTCCACTTCGCCTCCCGCGGCGTCATGAATATCGAAGGCCTCGGCGACGCCGTGGTCGCACAGCTTCTCGAGCACAAACTCGTCCGCAGCATCTCGGACCTCTACTTTCTCACCGACGAGCAGCTCTCCCAACTCCAGCATGAGGTCCTGACGAAAGACAAAAAGACCGGCCAAACGAAGTCCCGCACGCAGGCCCTCGTTGGCCCCAAAGAGCGCAAGGACCTCCTCGTCGAAATTGAAGCTTCAAAGAAAGCCGGTTTGGCTCGTGTCCTCATCGGCCTCGGCATCCGCTTTGTCGGCGAACGCACCGCCCAGCTTCTCGCCGAGGAATTCGGCTCCATCGAAGCCCTCATGGCTGCCAGCGCCGAAGATCTGGAACGCGTCAACGAAGTCGGACCCCGCGTCTCTCAGGCCATTCGCGAGTTTTTTGACGAGTCTCGTAACCGCGAACTGATCCGCCACCTCGAAAAAGCCGGTCTGACCCTCACTGCCGAGAAGCGCAAAAAGACCTCGCAGCTCGAAGGCCTCACCTTCGTCCTCACCGGCACGCTGCCGAACCTCTCCCGGGACGGAGCCAAAGCCAAAATCGAAGCGGCCGGCGGCCGCGTCTCCGGCTCAGTCAGCAAGAAGACAAACTACGTCGTCGCGGGCGAAGAAGCCGGCTCCAAGCTCGATAAGGCCCGGGGGCTTGGCGTCGAGGTCATCGATGAAACCGCGCTCAGCAAGATGCTCGGCAGCGCCTGATCAAAAGGAAAAAGGGAGCGGATTCCGATCCGCTCCCCACTTTCGAACAAACCTCGGCTTAGTGCACGACATTCTGGAAAAGCGGCGACTGCAACAGCGCTGAGAACTGGCCATCGGACGCCACGAATCTCACGCTCAGCGTTCCCGCCGCGGAGTCAATCGTCGTATCGTCGATCGCTTGTTTCTCGATGTCCGTCCCGCTCACCTTTTCATACATCGCCGCCGCGTTCAGCAGCGAAGACATGGTCGCCGCCGTGATCGTGTCCGACGTCAGCACGAACAGCGAGAACTTCACGCCGTTGTTGAAGTTCATCGTGTAACTCGAGCTGAGCAGCCGTTTCCGCACCTGCTCGTAATCGGTCAGCTGCGCGGCCTGCCCCAGCAGCGAGTGCATCATGTACTGCGTGCCCTCCTGATCGAGGATGCTCCACAGCGGCTCGGTATCCACCTGCTGCATCGCCGCCAGCATGTCGTTGTTCGTCTGGAACGACGGCGACAGCCCATCCCGGCAGTCGAGTGCCGGCTTGATCGCGTCGGTTGAGCCGAACAGCATCGTGGTCGGGTTCAGGAAGGTCACCAGCATGCCGCTGGCGCCCATCGGATACAGCTTGTTGTTGCGAATCATCATCGGCTTGATCTTGCGCTTCTGGAAGTTCGCGAGGATGTCGCTCATCTGGAACTGCCCCTGCGCCAGCCCCACGACCTTGATGTTGTTGCTGCTGCCGCCCATCCGGTAGGCCGCAAATGCCAGCTCTTCAACGTCATCGTTCTCGTTGAAACCGGAGCTCTTCAGAGCGGTCTCCAGCTGCTTGAGCTCGGGAGGCAAAATCCGCGTCTTCAGGTTCATGGCGGCGGGCGAGTTCTGCATCACCCGGTAATCCACCACGATCAGCTGCTGCACGTCATGAGGAATCGCGGACCGAGCATCGTTGTCGAGCTGCGCCGCGCGCGCGGGCACCACCAAAGCTGCAACTGCAGCCAAAACCGCGACAAAACTGAAAAGCAATTGTTTACTAAATCTCACCTGTGAACCTGCTCCCTCTGCCGGGGCTTCCGGCCGAGCTTTGAATCCGAATAAATCTGCTGGGGTATTGGACCCCGAGAGGCGGCAAAGCGACTCGCTCGCCTCCCGCCATATGTCAATTTTACGCTGCGCGGGCCGCAAGACTGTCTACAACGTTGGTTCCTGCGGTACCCAGGATTCGCGCCCCTTCAGCGCCTCGCCGGCCAGGGCAGCGGATGTTCCAGCCGCCGCTCCAGCACCTTTAGCTCCGAATCGAATCCATCCAGCAGACGCAGCCACTCGCTGTTTTGCTCAAGTGCCGCCTCCGGGATCAGCCCGATCAGCTCGGCGCGGGCGACCGCTGCACCGTGCTTAAGCGCCTTTTCCTTCACCGCCGTAAAGGCGTGGCCAACCGACGTGCGCGTGTAATCCGTAATGTTCATCGATACCTGCGCCTGTCCGTGGACCGAAACCCCCAACGCCTTCACCCCCGCCAGCCCGCCGCCAGACTGGCGGATCTCCTTCGCAATGGCGCGGGCGACAGAGACCTCCGGCGTGTCGAGATACAAATTGAAGGCGATCAGAAACCGCCGCGCCCCCACTGCCGAGGCTCCGGCCGTCGGATGCAGCGCAGGCCCTCCCACGTCCGGCCGCCGCGCCGGCTCCCGGTGCACCGCGTCCCGCAGCCCTTCAAACTGTCCCCGTCGAACTTCCTCCAGCATCGCCCGATCCGGACGAGCTGCCGCCGCCTCATAGAAATAGACCGGAACCTGCCAGCGCTTCCAGATTTCGGCGCCCGCCTGCCGCGCCAGCAGCGCGCACTGCTCCAGCGAAACACCCCGCACCGGAACGAAGGGGATCACGTCCGCGGCGCCGATGCGCGGATGGACCCCTTCCTGGGCGGTCAGATCGATCAGTTCTGCGGCTCGCCCAGCGCCACGAATGGCCGCCTCCACCACCGCGGCTGGCGGACCGGCTATCGTCACCACCGAGCGGTTGTGGTCGGCATCGAGCGACCAGTCCAGTAGATGGGCCCCTTCGACCGCCATCGCAGCGACGATCGCCTCCACCACCTCGGCACGGCGACCCTCCGAGAAGTTCGGCACGCATTCAATAAGAGCGTCGGACATTTGTCAGCCAGTCATGCGTGTGTGTCGGACAAGGGATTGTAGCCGTTCGCGTAACCGATTTTCATCGATGCCCGGTTGGCTGTCACTTGCGGCTCCACCAGGTATAGCCGATCTGGAACGCGACGCTGCCGTTCACGCCAGGATTCTTGTCGCCCAGCGAGGCCGACGAGATGTGAACGCCACTGATTGCCAGCATGATCGATTGACCTGGCTTGCGAAAATACTGGATCCCAACGCCGCCCTGTGGCGAGAAGTTGAAGACCGAGGTTCCACCCGGCTGCCCGTGCGGCACCAGCACGTCCGGGGGGAATTTGTGGGTGGTGTAGATCAACCCTCCTGCCGCCTGGAACCAGGGGGCGATCCTGCGATGAGGCGTGAAGTCCCAGCGCAGGATGATCGGCGTGAGGCTGACCCCGGAAAAGGTCCCGCCGCCCACCGGGATCGTTCCCTCATAATCGAGGCCGGTGATCGGGTCGTAGTAGAGCTGCGGTTGGGTATGCGGCGCGGGAGTGAACGCCTGCCAGTACGGCATGATTTCACCCGCATACTCAAACTGGCCGCGGAAGATTCCGTGAAGGAGCGGCGGTGTGATGACCTTACCGAGCCGAAGTCCGGCAGCGGTGAAGTGAAAGTCGGATCGGGCGCCGGCACCGTTCATGTACTGGAAGAAGGGACCGTATTCCCAGGACCGTTGGGCCAGAGCGGACCTGGCCGGCGTGTCGGACGCGATGGCGGACGCGCTCGTTTGAGCGGACGCCGAAGTGTCGGACACCACCAGCAGCGCGACAAAGCAAGCCAGCGCAAAAGTGGACGCGAGGGAGGCGAATCGGCGGGGAGTCATCGTGACGGGCATCTTCTCCGTATGGAACCTTCGGGGCAAAGGAAAAGCCGCCTGCGGGCGGCCCTTCTGATCAGGTCGGGCGGCCGCTAACTGGTGACTTCCTCCAGCTGTTTCGCGTCCATGTCGAAGTTCGAATAAACGTGTTGCACGTCGTCGTGGTCTTCCAGGGCTTCGAGCAGGCGCACCATCTGGGCGACGGTCGCCCCTTCCAGCTTCGTGTAGGTCGAGGCGACCATCGTGACTTCCGACATGACCGTCTCGATCTTCGCATCGCGCACCGCCTGGGCAACGGCTTCGAAGGAAGAGGGTTCGGTGATGATTTCCCAGGTCTCGCCTTCGTCGTTCAGGTCTTCGCCGCCGGCTTCCAGCACGATGTTCATCAGCTTCTCTTCGTCGGCCGCTTCTTTCGAAACGGCGATGATGCCCTTCTTCGAGAACATGAAGCGGACCGAGTTCGGCTCGCCGAGGTTGCCGCCGTGCTTGGCGAACGTGTGGCGGATTTCCGAAACAGCACGATTGCGGTTGTCCGTAGTGGCCTCGACAATAACTGCGACGCCGCCAGGACCGTAACCTTCGAAGGCAATCTCCTCGTAGGTCGCGCCAGGGAGTTCGCCGGTGCCGCGCTGGATGGCGCGCTTGATGTTGTCGTTCGGCATGTTCTCAGCCTTCGCCGCGGCGATGGCCGAACGCAGGCGCGGATTGCCGTCGGGATCGCCGCCGGATTTGGCAGCGATGGTGATTTCCTTAATCAGTTGCGTGAATATCTTGCCGCGCTTGGCGTCGAGCGCCCCTTTTTTATGCTTAATGGTCGCCCATTTGGAATGGCCGGACATGGAAACCTCAAACCGTCGCTTGTATCGCGGGAAATTTGGGGCAAAGGACCGGAAATAGAGGCACTTCCGGCTAGCCCGCAACAGCTGAGTATAGCAGAGCGAGGGCCGCGCGAGACCGTCGGGCGAATCGAATCCTGTCTATCGCGCGCCCCGGGGCTCGAGTTTCGCCAGCTCTGCTGCCACCTCGGCAGACTTGGCATCGCTCGCAGGGCCGTGCGTCTGAAAGACGACGTGCCCCGAGGGAGTGGCGAGCAGCACGTAAGCGATGCTTTTATTGCTGGCGCCGACCAGCGCTTCCCAGCTCCCTTCTGCCGAATAGAAGGGCGCGAGATGCGACTTCTCCGGCTCGTGTACGGAGCGGCGCATGCCGTGCATGATCATCTTCGTGATGAACGAAGGGATGCCCTGAAAATCAGCCAGCTCCAGATAGTCGAAGCCGGAATCTTTCGTATAGACAGGCTGGAAGCGCTTGTTCCACGCGCCGCTGTCGTCGCCGCCCTTAGCTGAAAAGGCGATGACGATCATGATCGGCTTTATGCCGCCGGACGCGGGCAGCACGACGTGACCATTGTCCAGCGTGGTCACGTCGATACGCGGAATCTGCTGGGCACTGGCGGACAGGGCCGCGAAGGCGAAGGCTAGAGCGAGCAGGATACGTGGCATCGAGTCTCCGATAGAACGAGATTACGCGGGAAGAAAAGTCCGCGTCCCGCACAGTGCATCCACCCTATCTCATCGCGGAGTCCCACTCCGCCGCGCCCTGCGTGTTGAGCGCCGGGGCGTCGTCGGGCAGGATCCAGCGCGCACGCACCAATAGGTCGACGGCCTTCTTGTAGCGGTCCAGATACTCGTCGCGCCCGCCTGGATAGCGCTCCTCGATAGACGGGCGCGGGTCGCCGGCGGCTTTGCGCTCGGCTGCGGTCTTCGCAAAGGGGAAATACGAACCAAGGAAAGAGACGCGTCGTTCCGGAGCGCCCGTCGATGGGTCGCGAAGATTCCAGCCTGTATATGTGGCCAGCGGCGCGGCAATCTCCGGCAGATGCACGCCGGCACGGTCGGTGCCATCGGCGTCCACCTGCGGCACCAGGACCGGGAACGCCGCACCAACGACCGGCGGCTGCATGGAGAGGATGCCGGTCTGCTGCCAGCGTGGCCCAAAGTCCAGATGCCAGGCCTGATTGACGTTCTGCGGGACGTGCACGCCGGGGATTGCCGGGAACGCCAGCTTGCTGAGCGGGACCAGCGTGCCGTCGGCAATGTGCGGGATGGTCGTGGGCGGCGGCATCACACCGTCCCGGACCCAACGATTCATATTGGAGATCATGCCGCGCCAGAACCAGCGAATGGGCAGCGGGCTCTCAAGGTTCTGACTGGCCAGCTCGCCGGTTCCACGCGCAGGAGGGAACGGACCCGAGAAGTGCTGCAGGCCGGCAAAGAAATAGATGCGGACGTTGGGATCCTGCTGCATGTCGCGCCGGCCGTCGGCGGTGGTGTGGATGAGCGAGGCGGCGCGGCCCCAGTATTCGTACGACGTGTGCGAGAAGAAAATCTTCGGCAGAGCGTTCTCATCGCGCGAGCTGTCGAGCAGGCCCTGGGGCGCGCCGCGCGGGTGCGCCGGATCCTGCTCGGGCAGGCCGGTGAAGGGAAAGACATCCGTGGGCCAGAAAATCGACGACATCGGCTGGGCATCGCGCGAGGGCTGCGCGAAACGGACGTTGAAGCTGCCGCGCCCGGCGCCGCCCACATGGGCGAGGATGCCATCGAGCGCCATGCGATTTTGCTCATCCTGATTGAAACCCTCGTAGAGCAGGGTGCGCAACCAGCGCCCGCACTGGGAGATGCCGAGCGCGTAGGCACGATGGACGGGGGCGACGGGCGTGGGAACGTCCGACGCCGGCGTGGCGGCGACCGCCTCCGGAGCGGGGCCCGCGTTATTGCCGTACTTCAGCCATGAAACGAAATCGCGCACAGCGGCAAAGCCGAGGCCTGCGACTACCGGATCTTTCACCACATAAACGAGCTCGTAGATCCGGCCGGGCTGGAATCCCCCGTTGAGATGGATGGAGCCATGGGGAGCTGCGGGACGCCTGCCCTGGGCGATAGGGACGAAGCGTGCCGCACCGGGCTGGATGAAGGACCACTGCGTGCGCGGGATGACGGTACGAGGGCCGGTAGGCGTGTCGCGAACCGTGAGGACGTTGCGCGGGTCATTGGGATCGGCAACGGGGTACTCCGTGCCGCCCACGCGACCGGTAGTGATATGGCCGAGGGGCCAGTCGTTCGCGGCGGCGGCCGGAGTGAAATCGTCACGGAGCAGGCCGGTGATGGCCTGCCCGTGATTGGTAGCGACGGGCGCGTAGAGCCGCAGCCCGCCGGGCGGCGCGTCCCATTGCCAGCCGAGATCGGCGACGGTGTAACCCTGTCGCAGCAGCCACGCATCGCCAAAGTCGGAGTCGGCGCTGGGATCGGACGAGGGCGTACCCCCATCCACCAGGCGCAGTATGCCTTTGCCGCCGCGGTTCGGAATCTCCAGCAGCAGCGCGCCGTTGCCGCCGTGGATCGGGCGCAGCATCCAAAGATCCGCCGAGAACTCGACTTCGCCGGCAGCGTTGCGCGGCGCGAGCGCAATATCGACGATCCCGCGATCGTGCGGATCATCGGGGCGCACGGCGAAGTGGACGCGAGCCACAACTTTCTCATAAGCACCAGCAGGCCCGAAGGCCATGCCGCCGAGGACCGGCTCGCGGCGCAGGATTTCGATGCCGGTGACGCGCCCGAAGGCCGGCGCAACCAGCGCGGCGACAAAGAGAAACAACAGCGCAGAGCGGCGGATTTTCATTTCGGGGGAAGTATACGGTTCCCCGCCTTCGTTCGCTTCATCTTCATGCGCGAACGCTGAACGCACAAAAAAGCGAAAGGGCGAACTCCCTTGCGGAAACTCGCCCCCCACTTTTCCGATTTCGAAGATCCGGGTTCGGGACCGGATCGCCGCGGTGGGTGAACCCGAGGTGGATCGGGAGCTGCAGGCAAGCCCGCGTTACCCTGCATCCATCCGTGCTCACACTCACAGCAAAAGCTTCGTGGCTGCCGACATTCGCCCGCCGGTTTCCCGCCGGGTTGTGAGCGCTGTTGCCAGCGCTCGCGAAGGCCGCTTTCTGCTTTCTTCGCGGGAAGATTGCTCTTCCGTTGAAGTGATACTCTCACAATTTCTCGTTGGGACAAGGGGAATATTTTGGTGGAAATCCCGGTGTTTGTGTGGATTGCGGGAGGGCTGCGTGCTGAACAATAGAAGCCGGCGCAGGTACCCGCTTGTCCCACGAATCGCCGCCGATCAGGTAGTCTTCTCCTGGGTTTTCCAGGCCCGATTTGCAGCCTGGCTTTGAGCGCCAGGACTGAGTGCATTTGTAACAGGAGCCAGCATGATTTCACGGCGTTCGTTTTTGCGCGTGTCAGCCGCTTCTGCGGCGGCAGCCGCTTCCCTTCCCTCTTTTGGCGAAAAGCCGGAGGATGCATCGGCGCAACTCCCAGCCCCCATTGCGGCGCTGCCGTCCTTCGTCGGACGGGTGAAGCCGATCGGCAACGACGAGCGGCTGGGGCGCATTGAGCGCGCGAAGCAGTTGATGGCCGAACACAAATTGGACGCCATCATTCTGGCCAACAACGCCACCAGCTCGCTCTACTTTGCCAACATCAGCCTGAACGGCGGCGAGCGGCTGTGGGCTCTGGCGATTCCGGCGAAGGGAAAGCCGTTTGTGGTGTGCCCGGCATTTGAGAATGCGCGCGCACACGAATTGCTGGAAGCCGGCCCATTCGGCACCGATGCCGATGTGCTCACCTGGCAGGAAGACGAAAGCCCATTTGCGCTCACGGTCAAGGGCCTCAGGGATCGCGGCATCGCGACCGGACGCGTTGGCCTGGACGAAGAAATGAAGTTCGTCTTTGCCAACAGCCTCGCGCAGGCCGGTCCCTCCCTGACCTTCGTCGTCGCCACACCGGTGACCGGCGGCTGCCGCATGATTAAGGATGCGCATGAAATTGAGTGCATCCGCACGGCGTGCGCAGCAACGCTGGCCGTCTACAAGGCTGTCTACCAGTCGCTTCAGGAAGGCATGACGAATCTGGACGTGGAACGGCTGGTGGATGAGGGCTATAAACAGGTCGGTCTCCCCGGCGACGCCACTCTCAACATCGGCACATATACCGCCAACCCCCACGGATCGCGCTCCGTACAGACCATTCGCGAGGGAACGATCCTCATGATCGACGATGGCTGCAGGGTGGAAGGCTACTCGTCGGACATCACGCGGACATTCGTGCTCGGCAAGCCGTCGGACAAAATGAAAAAAGTCTTCGACATCGTGCACCGGGCGCAGCAGGCCGCGCTCAAGGCCGCGCGTCCAGGCGTGGAGCTGGCCAGCGTAGATGCGGCAGCGCGCCAGGTGATCGTCGATGCAGGCTACGGGCCCGGCTTCAAATACTTCTCCCATCGCGTCGGACACGGCCTCGGCATGGACGGACACGAGTGGCAGTACCTGGTGAAGAACGACATGTTCGGCTGGGAGCTGCACCCCCACATGCAGGCCAACATGGTCTTCAGCGACGAGCCGGGCATTTATATTCCAGGCGAATTCGGCGTGCGGCTCGAAGACGACATGCACGTGGGAGAAAACGGCGCCGAGCTGCTCACGCCCGCCAGCCCCTCGCTCGAGGATCCCTTCGGCAACGCGTAGCGTTGTCGGACAGATTCAAAGGACCGGCCTAAGCCGGTCCTTTTTTTGCTGCGTCTTCGGCTGGCCGCTCAGCCTTGTTTGCCGTATTCGGTCACCGCAGGCGGATTGCGGAACTGCGTCCCGCGCTGGTGCCAGTAAGGGTAGATGGGCGTCTGCTCGCTGGCGCGGTCCAGCGTCTCCACCTGCTCCGGCGTCAGGTTCCAGCCGGCCGCCTTCAGGTTCTGCTCAAGCTGATCGGCATTCCGCGCGCCGATGATCACGCTGGAGACCGTGGGCCGCTGCAGCAGCCAGTTCAGCGCGATCTGCGGGATCGTCTTCCCTGTCTGCTTCGCGACCGCATCCAGCGCATCGACAACGTTATAAAGATATTCGTTGTCGACCGGCGGACCGGCTTCCGCGGTCTTATGCAGGCGGCTGGTTTCGGGCATGGGCTTTCCCCGGCCGATTTTCCCGGTCAGGCGTCCCCACCCAAGCGGGCTCCAGACCAGCGCGCCGAGTCCCTGGTCGATCCCAAGCGGCATCAGCTCCCACTCGTACTCGCGTCCGACGAGCGAGTAGTACACCTGCTGCGCAACGTAACGCGGCCAGCCGTATCTGTCAGACACGCCCAGCGACTTCATTAGCGCCCAGCCGGAGAAATTTGAGCATGCGATGTAGCGCACCTTACCGGCGCGGACCAGGGTCTGCAACGTGTCGAGCGTCTCTTCGACCGGCGTGAACGCATCGAAGGCGTGCATGTGGTAGATGTCGATGTGGTCAGTCCCCAGCCGCCGCAGACTGGCGTCGCACTGGTCAAGAATGTGGAAGCGCGATGTGCCGAGCTCGTTCGGGCCCTCGGCCATCGGGAAGAACACCTTGGTCGAGATCAGCACCTGATTGCGCTTCTTGCCCAGCGCCTTGCCCAGGATCTCTTCAGCCAGACCGTTCGAGTACCCATTGGCAACGTCGAACAGGTTCACACCCGCATCGATGCAAAGATCCACGAGGCGGCGCGCTTCTTCGACGCCCGAGCTGCCCCACGCGGCGAAGAATTCGTTACCGCCGCCGAAGGTGGCGGCGCCAAAGCTGAGAGCGGAGACTTTGAGTCCGGAGCGTCCGAGAAATCGATAGTCCATAACCACAAGGATGCGCGGAAACTGTGGATTGGTGCAAAGACAGGGTTCAGCGATGAGGGTACAAGGTGCCGGAAGACCACAGGCGATGAGCCGCAGAAGGATGGCCGGCGGATTCAGTAAGGGATTTTCTTCGGCGACTCCGTCCAGAGTTGAAACGACTCCCACGCGTGGTCATGCAGGAGCGGGGCGCTGGGAATGCGCCGTTCCGACGCCGGCAGTATGAATTCCCGGTAAAGAACCGCGTCATCGAAATCAATCTTCGCCGCGTCGGCGCTGGTGTTCCGCATACCAGATGCGGTCGATATGGGCCCAATAGATCGCAGCCAGGCACATGGGGCAGGGCTCGCAGCTTGTAAATATCTCCGCGCCGTCCAGGCTGAAGGTGTTCAGCCGGCGACACGCGTCACGAATGGCGACGATCTCCCCATGCGCGGTGGCGTCATTCGTCCGGGTGACAGAATTCGCACCCTCGCCGACGATCTCGCCGTCGCGCGCGATGACCGCGCCAAACGGCCCGCCGCGGCCTTGTCGGACATTGTCCGACGCGAGCGCGATGGCGCGACGCATGAACTCCGGATTGGGCGCTGCCTTCATGGCGAGGATGTAGCCCGTAGCTATCCTAACCGCCCGGTGCCGCTACACTGCGGCAGTCTGACGAGGCTGCGCACGTGGCTTCTTCTTCAGATGAACGTAGCGCCACAGGTTCGCGGCTGCCACTACGACGCAGACAACCACCGCCCACGGAAACATCCGCGCCAGCCACTGGTTCATCGACTGCGTCACCGCCAGCGCCTTCTCCGGCGTGAAGGTGGGTGAAACCACCGCAGCCACGATGTTCGCCCGCAGCAGCCAGCAGAAGAACGCCGCGCCGATGAGATCGACGAGCAGGCGCACAGTGATCCGCGGCGCCGTCCAGAAGGGCCGGACCACGTTCATACTGGCGAGCACGGCGTTGGCCAGAGTGAGGACGAGGATCGCCCAGAAAAACATGCCCCACTCCGTCGTGAACGCGAAGGACAGATTGCCGAAGTGGAAGCGCAGCGGCGGCGCCATAAAGGCAATCCACCAGAAGAGCACCGCAAGGTTGATCGCCAGTTCAACGGCAGACGTGGAGCGCGGGATCAGACTCGGGTGTCGGAAAGGCGGCAGTTTGCGCGGATTCCACGACTCGAGAATGTGCTGCTGGGCGTGCGTCCGCTCCAGGATCGCAAACACAAGCGTGACGATGCCCATGGCGGCAAACCAGCCGGTCCACAGGTGCGACCAGGTGAGTCCGGCAAGCGAAAGCCAGTGATGCGAACGCGCCGCGCCGAAGCCGGGGCTGAGCAGCGTTACCAGCGATCCGAGGGCCATGGGAACCAGCAGAACAATCGTCACTACGATCGCGACAAAGCGGTAGATCGGAAACAGCAGCGGCCCGATCAGCGACTGCTGCGGCAGATACCGGTTCGCCACCAGAATCGGCGAGCCGCGCTGCCGCAGCAATTCCTCCACATCGCCATCGGTGAGAGGGCGGCCCAGCACTCCGGACCGCTCCTCCATCTGGGAGCGGATGTCTTCAGACAGCTCTGCGATCATGTCGTCCTGCTGCCGCCGCGGCAGCCAGAACCTGACTGCCTGCAGATAACGGTTAACGAGATCCATGGTGATTCTCCTGGAAGATGGCGCGGACGGAGGTGTCGAGGTGCTGCCACTCTGCCATGAGCTGGAGCAGAATGCGGCGGCCGTCGGCGGAGAGGCGGTAGAAGCGCTTGTTGCGTTTCTCGTGCTCGCGCCACTCGCTCACCAGCAGTCCCTGCGACTCGAGCCGGCGGAGCAGCGGATAGAGTGTGCCCTCATCCATCTCGAGGCCATTGTCGGCCAGTTCCCGTCGCAGCGTGTAGCCGTACTGCTCCGAGCGCAGGGCAGCCAGCACGGCGAGGACCAGCGAACCGCGGCGGAGTTCAAGTCGGAGATTGTCGAGAGCGTCGAGCTGCATGCGAGTACGATGTCGAGCATCGTATGCGCTATACACTATGCGGTACACAGTATAGCTGTCAAATGGATTGGCCAGAACCTAGCGCTGCATCTCGTGGTGCAGAAGCCGTCAGTCGCCAATGCTCGCGGCGGCTTCGTAATCCTGGCGTTCCCGATGGCGGGGGCATTTGCGGGGATGGCGGTGCGGCGCCTGCTTGCGCGCTCAAGTCAGCCGCAGGCCTGAACCGGCGCCGGGGCACGAGCTTCACTCGCGGGGGATCAGACCAAGCGGTTCGGCCAGCAACCCATAGCCGGTGAGGACGCCGGCGCTTTCCAAAAAGAGATAGAGAGCGACCACGAGAATCCGCCGGGAGCCATGAGGCGACGGACCAGGCTGGGCGAGTTCCTGCGCGACGAGCAGGGCCCCGCAGGCCAATCCGATGAGAATGGCAAGCCCCCATCCGAAGCGCCGCGAATTGAGCCAGGCGGAGGCGCGGCCGAGAGGCCTGCTCAGCCGTGGGGACAAAAGCGCGGACACGTCGTCCACCCGATCGGAGGCGGAGACCCCTGAGGCGGGCAGGAGTGCCGTACCCACAGACCAGACCGCAACGAACAGCAACAGGGAGCCGCACAGTGCCGTGAGAACGGCGCCGGCGACGGAGTTCCGGAAATTCTCCGGGTAAACAGCCAAAACGAGGAGGGCCGCGGCCAGGACGGCGAGTTTTCGCCTGTCAGGGCGAGAGGTCGGACGTACGGGACGGGTCGAGATCAAAAACCAGGCCGCGGCAGACACCGACCAGAACAGCAGCAGGGCGGTCACCGCGAAGAGCTGGATTCCCTGAGGCCGATCCTGCCAGAGGGAATGGTGCCGGGCCATGGCTACCAGATCGGAGAGACAGGTAAATCCAATGGCCGCCGAGGTCATGAGGGCGCCAGAAGTGAAAGAGGCAACTGGCGCGGCTTCGTCCGACGATGGACGGAACGCGCGGACGAGCGACAGCAGCATCATGAACAGCACAAATTGGACGGCGAAGGAGCCGACCGCGTCGTACGGGTCTTCGCTGAAGGGGTTTACCGCAGACCAGGGGCTCCAGTGCTTCGTTAGCTGAAAATGGAGGGGGAAAGCGCAGCCCAGCAGGCACACGGCGAGGGCGTTCCTGCGGAGAACCGGGCGCATGGCAACTCATTGTAAGGCGGCTGGCGGTCGCGGGGGCGGGAGGGAGGAAAGTCAGGTTAAAGGGAACGATCAGTGGCCCCCGGATGTCCGGGCCATGTTATTCTTGGACCAGACACTTAGGAAGTGGAATCGACGAAAACGCAGAGGAGTATGCACGGACGTGCTGGCACCCCAAAAGAAATCCGAAGTTATCGCAAGCTATCGCACCCATGACAGTGACACCGGGAGTCCTGAGGTGCAGATCGCGGTTCTCAGTGAGCGCATTGGCGACCTGACCCAGCATTTCAAGACCCACGCGAAGGATCATGCGTCGCGCCGCGGCCTGCTGATGCTGGTGAGCAAACGCCGACGGCTGCTCGACTACCTGAAAACCCATGATTCCGAGCGGTATCGCACTGTGATCACGAGGCTGGGTATTCGTAAATAACACGGCCGGGCCTGGTCTTCGGCGCGCGCGCGACCGGGGCCGAAAGAGCACGGACCGTGAGGGGCGGCGTCTATCCGCAGGTTGCGCAGCCCTGATCAAGCAGTCATCGCGATCACACTTCTCCGCTCTTCCCGGCTCCCCATCACCCGCAGCGCCGCGGATGCCCGCCCGATCGCCGCCCATTCAAGAAAAGAGGAAACATTATGAAGCAGGAAGTATCGGTCGAGCTTGCCGGCGGCAAGCGGCTGTCTTTTGAAACAGGCCGGATGGCCAAGCAGGCCTCGGGTGCTGCGCTGGTCACATCCGGCGACACCGCGGTGCTGGCCACGGCGGTTGCGTCTCCCGATCCCCGGGAAGGTATTGATTTCTTCCCCCTCACCGTGGACTACCGTGAGTACGCGTATGCCGGCGGACGCATCCCCGGCGGCTTTATCAAACGCGAGGGACGCCCCAGCGAACGCGAGATTCTCACCAGCCGGCAGATCGACCGGCCCATCCGTCCGCTCTTCCCTGAAGGCTTCCGCAACGAGACCCAGATCATCGCGCTGGTTTTCTCCGCTGACAAGGAAAACGATCCCGACATCGTGGGCATTAACGCGGCAGGTTGCGCGCTGGCTCTGTCGGACATTCCCTTCGGTGCGATCATCGGCGCGGTCCGCGTCGGACAAATCAATGGCGAGTTCGTCGTCAATCCGTCGTACACCGAGCGCCGCGGCAGCAAGGTGAACATCACGGTCGTTGGGACCAAAGACGGCATCGTGATGATCGAAAGCGGCGCCAGCGAGGCCCCCGAAGAGACAGTCGTGGACGCGATCGAGTTCGGGCACACCGAGATCAAAAAGATCGTGGCCGCCATCGAAGATCTCGTATCGCGGGCGGGCAAAACGAAGCGGCCGGTTACACCGCCGGAGTTCGATCAGGCGTATTTCGACGCGCTGCAGACCAAAATGGGCGCGCGGCTGAAGGATGCGCTGGATACGAAGGCTCATCCCAAGCTCGAAAGCCAGACGCTGGTAAAGCAGATTCAGGATGAACTCAAAGCGGAGATTCCAGACGACGCGAACGCAGCGGCGGCAAAGAAGAAGCTGGCCCACTACTACGAAGCTCTGCGGGAGCGGATGTTCCGGGAGCAGGTGACCAAAGAGCGGGTGCGGCCGGATCATCGCGGGTTCGACGAGATTCGCCCCATTTCAATCGAGCTCGGCGTGCTGCCCCGCACCCACGGGTCGGCGCTCTTTACCCGCGGCGAAACCCAGGCGCTGGTCACGGCCACGCTGGGCACCACGGACGACTCGCAGCGGTTGGAGACGTTCGAAGGCGAGCAGCGGAAAAAGTTTATGCTGCATTACAATTTCCCGCCCTTCTCGGTCGGGGAAACGGGCCGCATGACCGGCGTCGGACGCCGCGAAGTCGGACACGGAGCCCTGGCGGAACGCGCGATCAGCGCGGTGCTGCCCACCGAAGAAGAGTCCCCCTACTCCCTGCGCGTGGTATCGGACATCCTGGAATCGAATGGATCGTCGTCGATGGCTTCGGTCTGCGGTGCCAGTCTGGCGCTGATGGATGCGGGCATTCCGCTGAAGGCGTCGGTGGCCGGCATTGCGATGGGCCTGGTGAAGGAGGGCGATGACTACGCCATCCTTACCGACATCGCCGGCGCTGAGGATCACTACGGCGACATGGACTTTAAGGTCGCCGGCACGCGCAACGGGATCACCGCTCTGCAAATGGATATCAAGATCGGCGGCATCACTGGCCAGATCATGCGCGAGGCGATGGAGCAGGCGCGCAGAGGCCGGCTGTTCCTGCTGGACACGATGGATGCAGCACTGAGCGGACCCCGGACCGAGAAATCGAAGTTCGCTCCGCAGATACGCACCCTGCAGATTCCGACCGACAAGATTCGCGATCTGATCGGGCCGGGTGGCAAGACCATTCGCGGCATCATCGAAGCCACGCAGGTCAAGATCGACGTGGACGACACCGGCCGGGTCAATGTGGCGTCGAGCGACGAGGAAGGTCTGAAGAAAGCCCTCGCCATGATCAACGACCTGACCGCGGTGCCGGAAGTCGGCAAGACCTACCTCGGCAAGGTGGTTCGTTTGGCGGAGTTCGGCGCGTTCGTCGAGATCTTCCCTGGCACTGACGGCCTGCTGCACATCAGCGAAATCGCAGAGCATCGCGTCCGCGAAGTGAAGG
Organism: Acidobacteriaceae bacterium; assembly: GCA_035656855.1. Taxonomy (GTDB): domain Bacteria; phylum Acidobacteriota; class Terriglobia; order Terriglobales; family Acidobacteriaceae; genus Palsa-343. Next base: position 25,441 of record DASRRO010000200.1, read on the forward strand.
ACGAACTGCGCGAAGGCGATCAGGTGATGGTGAAGGTGCTGGGCGTGGAAGGCAACCGCATTAAGCTGTCGCGGAAGGCCGTACTGCGCGAGCAACGCCAGAAGCTGGGCCTGCCGGAGCCGAGCCAGGGCGGCGACATGGCCGCCTCCGGGGAGCGGCCGGAGCGTGCAGAACGCGCTGATCGTCCGGAGCGCCCCGAACGTAGTGAGCGGAGCGACCGCGGGGACCGTGGAGAGCGCGGCGACCGGCCCGAGCGCGCACCGCGCCCGCCGCGTCCGGCATCCCCTCCGCCCGAAGAGCGTCAGCCAACCTCCAACGCCAGCACCATCATGATTGAGGGTGGCGAGGACTTCGACGACGAACCGAGCGATCTCGGCGAGGGTGAAGAGATCAACTTCAACCGTGCCGACGGCGTTCCTGTCGTCACCGGTCCCGCGGGCGAGCGCCGTCCCGCTGGTCCCGGCGGTGCAGGCGGTCCCGGTGGTCCCGGTGGTCCGGCCGGACGGCGTCGGCGCCGTCGCGGCCGCAGACCCGGCGGTCCTGCCGGCGGAAGCCGCGGCGGTCAATAAGTTAGCCCGCTTGCAACAACAGCAATATCCAGGGCCGGACGCTCGTCGTCCGGCCTTCCATTTTTTTGCCGGAATTCATGAGGCAAACCGCGCCGCTGAGTCGTCCAATACGAAATGGAGGCGATCCTTTTTTGCCATTTACTCTTCTGGCAACGCTGCATCCTCTACCCCCTTCCGGGCATCCTCTGATCAGGTAGACTGTCGCCAATGAGCGCATCGATGTACATCGTTGTCGAAGGAGAAGACCCCGGTTACGACATCTTCGTGAACGGCCATGCGCTGGCCCGCAACGAGGATTCTCTGGAGAAACTAGCTCTGCGCCTCGGCGTGAAACCGCTGCTGGAGTTCTTCTCCGCCGATGAGAATTCCATGGCCCTGCTGCTGGAAGAAGGCGCGGGCGATCCGGAGTGGGCGCGCACTCTTCCGCCGCCGCAGTGGTTCGCACCGGAAGACGGTCTGATCACCATCTGCACCCTCCATGATTTTCTGCGCGAGGCGCCATCGGCCCTGGGCGCGGAAACAGCATCTGTCGTGTCGGAGCTGGAAGAGTACGAGCGTGTCCTCCGCAAAACTGCGATTCGCAACCTGCGCTGGCAGCTTGCGGTCAGCTGGAAATAGAGAAGTGGAACTCAGTTTCAGAGAGCGGCCGTTGATTCGGCCGCTTTTGCTTTTCCCTACCACTGCACCCCAGGGTAAAGGCTCGGCAGCCGATCCACTTTGAACTGGTCCTGGTTCGGCGTGGTGCCCTGCCAAACCAGGTTCGATGCCGATGAATTCAGCTCCTGCACAATCGTCCCCTTTAGCGGACCGCAGAAGTCGATGTGCAAATCGCCGTTGGACAGTTTCTCCACATCGCCGCCGAAGAAGCTGAAGTCCGTGTCCGGCGGAACGTAATGCGTCACCATCGTGGCCGTCATGTTGCTCTCGTTGATTTCCAGCACCGGCACCGTCGAGTAGCACTGCGGCGATGTCGGCGCCTCCGGCTTGCAGTTCACCTGGCCGCTGGGATAGATCCGGTCGTTGCCGTTATCCATCAGCCCAAGGCGAAACACCCCGGTCGTGTTCGGCGTGAAAAAGTTCATGCCGTGCTGCGCGTAGAACCAGTCCGTTGGATCAATGCCCCCCACCAGCTTGAAATCGCCGCCCTCGCCCAGATGCCACAGCACGTTCCCCGACCCCTGCCCATCGTTGAAGTCGATCTTGATGATCCAGTTCTGATGACGCATGGAAAGCAGCAGATTGTGATCGTCGCTTGAGTACAGCATGTCGTTTGAGTGCGTCCAGTCCGGGAAATTCATCGGATGGCGGTTGATGTCGAGATGATCGAAGGCGCTCCACACCCAGTCCGGATTGCCGTTGGCATCCACATCCACGAGCACGTCGCCCAGGACGCCCGTCGTTCCCGAAGATCCCGGAAGGTTGCTGAAGTTCTTCGCATAGGCCGTCAGCAGCACCCAGTGCCCGTTCGGCAGTGCAATCACGTTGTGATGGAAGCTCTTCAGCTGGTAGGGACTGCCATCGGAATCGTGGAATCCCGCGGAAGCAAGCTTCTGGTTGAGCTGGTCCATGGTGAGCTCGCGCACCGTATTGCCGGCCAGGTCCACTTCCCGCACTGCGTTGATGGTGCCCGGATGAGCGCTGGCCACCCCCGCGGTGAGTGAGGACAGATACGAGATGACCATCAGCAGGTCGCCATCCGGCAGCAGCTGCGCGCCCTGGATCGTATCCAGCGTGGTCCCCTGGTACGTGTAGGTCCACAGCACATGTCCCTGCAGGTCGGTGGCAAACAGCTGGGTCTGCGTCGCGGGAATAATCGTGTTCCACAATTCGATGCCCGACTGCGGCGTGCCCGGGTTCGCGATGGTCACTGCGCTGGTCGCCGGCGGTGTGCCCGTGGTCAGCGGCAGCCCCGAAGAGAACTGATCGTGGTCGATATCGGTGAGCGTGGCGCCATTGTTCAGGGTAATCTGCGCGCGCATGTGATAGGTCGTCTGCGCCAGCATCCCGGCTACGAGAAGATTGATCTGCCCGCCATACGAAGTCGGCGTGCTCACCTGCCAGGTGTTGCGGCCATAGTCCGTCGTGGGACCGAACTCCACCGAAACCTTGCCCGGTGCCGGCAAATACATCGAGTACTCCACGACCTGGGGATTATTCGTGGGATAGATGACTCCCTGGTCGACGATCGCGGCCACCGCCGTTGCCTGGTTCTGCTGCGGCGACGAGGTCAGCTCCGCCGTGATGCTTACGTTCACGCTCTGCGGCAGCGACACCGGTGCGCTGTACTTGCCCGTGGAGTCCACCGTCCCGAAGGCCGCACTGCCGCCGGCGACTCCGTTCACCAGCCAGGTGAGCGCGCCCCCGGCACTGGACGAGGCGGAGAATTGCTGAGTTTGTCCCGGGAACAGCGCTACATACTGCGGGCTGATGGTCACCGAACCAAAATTGGCCGCCGCGGGTGGCGGCTGGGTCGGTGCAGCCTGCGGCGGCGGCGGTTGAGTTCCCTGTGTAACGCCACAACCTGTGGGCAGAAGCGTGAGGGCGACGACCATGCCGAGAAGCTCGAAGAGGAGTGGACCGCTGCGACGTCGAAGGGCCAGCCATGAGGCCCGAGAGCGTACGGCATTTTCGCCGGTGACGCGGGACTTGCCGATCTGGCGGGCGAACCAGCCACGAATGAGTATCACGAGGATGACCACGCTATTTGGACGTGAAACAGAATCAAAAGCACCACCGCAACGAGATCGGATTCGGGGTGGGTAAACGAAGCCGGGTTCGTCTTGTTCTTCTGGTTTATCAGGAAGGCAAGGGGGAACGCCAGGGGTGGAGACAGCACTTCCGCTAAGAAGCGGAAGGTGCCGGGGGAGGTTTCACGGGTTCATGCGTTCTGCAGGTATTTCTCGCGGGCGCGGCGGAGCAGGCGCTCCTGATCTTCCTCGAGGGTGTTGCAGGTGCCGAGCTGCCAGGTGGCGAGCCGAATCTGGGCAACGTGCTCGAGGGTCTCCATTTTGCAGAAAGCGTCAAAGAGGCTGGTGCCGCAGACGACGGCTCCATGATTGGCGAGCAGGATGGCATCGTACGCCGGGATGAAGGGACGTAGGCTGCCGGCGACCTCATCGGTGCCGGTTGTGGCGTAGGGAGCGAGCGGGACCGGACCAAGGATCATGGCGGCTTCCTGGGAGAGCAGCTCGTCGAGGGCGTGGCCGGCGCAGGCAAACGCGGTGGCGATGGGTGGGTGGGCGTGGATGACGGCCTGCACGTCATCGCGCTCGCGGTAGAAGGCGAGATGCATACCGAGTTCGCTGGTGGCGTTACGCGCGCCTTCGAGGCGGTGGCCGTCGAGATCGACCAAAACCATGTCGGAGCGGCGAAGCAGGTGCTTACTGGCGCCGGTGGGCGTCACCAGCAGGGTGCGCTCGTCCAGGCGCACAGAGAGATTGCCGGCAGTGGCCGGGGTATAACCAAGGCGATAGAGCCACCGGCCGTAGCGGACCAGCTCGTGCCGAAGCTCCTCTTCTCTTTCCAGTCTGCTTCCTGCAGCCATTTCACTTCTCCCTGGGGTCTCTATCGTCGTCGTCTCCTCCGGCATCACGGTTGCAGGATGTTGAAGGGGGGCGAAACGGGCGCGGGGGCGGCGGGCGGGGCAAGAGCGTCGCGAAGGGACTTCCAGCGTTTTCCCAGACGATCGGAGGCCATGAAGACGTGGCCGGCGGTCAGAGCGCCCACCAACGGATAGTGGCCAACGGCGGCCAGCCCCATGGAGGCGATGCAGCCGCACTGGGAACAGTCGGGATCGCCGCCGAACTGGCAGGGCGTAATTCGGGTGGTGAGGTCGGCAGAGATGGTTTGGGTGGTGCGCGCAAAGATGCAGTCGCCCGGGCTCGTGGGCGGATGCTCCAACTCGCGCAGGACCGGCTCCGGCATGTCGAGGAGAGGATACATCTGACCTAAGCGGCGGAATGTGTCGATGGTCACGGCTCTTTGCGCCGGCGAAAGAATCTCGGGATCGGTGGCGCCGCGCTGGGGGGTAAAGAGGCTGAACCAGACCTTGGCGATTTCCGGTCGGGCACTCCAAAAGCGCAGGAATTCATCGAGATAGCCGGGGCGGTCGGCGATCTGAGCGGTGACAGTGCAGTGGATGGTCACGCGGGCGCCCTGAATGCTTTTGAGGATGCGCTCGTAGGTGGCGGGTTTGCGGCGGACGTCGTGCTCAGCGGGCAGGCCGTCAATGGAGACGACGACGTTCAGTTTCTTGTACTGCGACCAGGCAGCAGGGATGGTGCGGAAGGCGCTGGTGACGACCTGCGTGTGGATGCCGCGGCTTTCGATCTGCGGGATAAGCTGCTCAAGCTCGCGGTAGCGGACCATGGGGTCACCGCCGACCAGGGAGACATGGAGAGGCTTCAGCTCGTCAAGAAGAGCGAGGATACGGGAGACAAGCTCATCGCCTTTGTAGTCAGAGAGCTGACGAAGCTCAGTGGCGCCGCCGAGGTGCGCAGCGTCGAAAGCGTAGCACCCGGGACAGCGGAGGGGGCACTCTTTTGTGATTTCGATGGACAGCGAAGGGGCGCGCCCGGTGAGGATTCGGGCCCAGGCATGGACGACCTCGGACTTTTTCATGCGAACTCCGCAACAGCCTCGCGAGGGCTGTGTGTGAAAGGGCTGGGGACGGCGGCGTAGGTGCCGGGATTGTGCAGGGGGCCCGGAACCGCAATCAGATTTGGAGCGGGACGAGAAAGGCCCCGACGGATTTGGGAAACGGCGGGTCAGCGGGTCTGGCCGCCACGATGCAGACGGGCGCAAGACAGAGGCGGAAAAGGCTGCGCTGGCGGGGCAGGAGCCCGGCTCGGAAAAAGGCGAGGAGCAGCGCGGTCGTCTGGCGGCAATGCTGGGAGCACAGGAGCACCAGGCACAGGCAAGTGACGATCACGAAGAGGCCGAGCTCGAAATCCTGCCCACCCTGGAGAAAGCGGTCCCAGGTCCAGAAGTGCTGGGTGAGGGGCATGGTGAGGAGCTCAATAAAGGCGAGACCGAGCAGAAGACGGCTGAGATTGACGCAAATCTGCAAGCGGTTCGCGAAAGCGAAGCGCCAGGGCCAGACGAGGATGGGGTTCCGAGTCGGCATGTTGCGCTGCATTGATTCTACTTCGGGAGGGCCTTTGAGGAAGCGAGCCACCCCGGAAAGCGAAGATTTCATGAAACGCGCGGCATCGATCTCAAGGCTGGGTTGGAGGTTGGCGCGTTTCTTTGCCCACGATGTTTGCGGTCACGTGGGTCTTCTCGAAATCGCGATTCCAGGCATTGATCAGGATGGTGCGGCGGAAAAAGAACAGGACGTGAATCTGGAATTCGGTGGAAAAGGAGGTGGGAAACCAGATCCCGTCCGGCTGGGGCGCATAGACGACGGTAAATCCCAGTCCGGGAACGTTGGTGCCGAGCAGAACGCGAACCGCGGCGGGAATCCGGCGGGAGAGGGCGGTGCTGACGACGACGGGCTCCCCGCTGACGGTGTCGATGTACGCGTCGCCCTTCCAGCCGAAATCCGACTTGTCTCTGGGGCGGAAGGCGACGTGATCGACATCGCGGCCATTCAGGCGTTCGCGGCCCACGTAGTGAAACTCTTCGTCCGCTTGCTCTTTGGTGGTGAGGGGGAACAGGTTCGCGTTGATGCCGTCTTTTGAGTTCGTCCCGAGGAGGTTCTTCCGCATGTTCTCGACCATGTCGCGGTCCGTGGCGTCGTCCCCGAGTCGGATGGAAACGGGATCGTTGTCTTCGGGCTGGCCTTTTTCGCCCTCGAGGGAGTGATAGTCGAGGTAACGGCCTTTGCGAAGGAGGCGGCCGCTGAGATCGAGAAGTTGCTCGTGGGAGCCGGAGGCAAAGGGGGTGATGCGGATGTCGGTGATCTCCTGGCAGTGGATGGTGTGGCCGCGCCGGGAGCTGACCGTGGCGTGCTGGACATAGACGTACCGGGCGCGCTCGGCCTGGGAGTGATCCTGCAGGGCAGCAACGCGAGCCATGATGGCGGCAGCCGAGGGGGAGGGGGCCGGAGCGCCGGATTGGGCCCACCCGACAGCGGACGGGAGCAGGATCGCGAAGAACAGATGGCCAAGGGGTCGCCGGAGCAGGAACATGGAAGGCATTACGGGAGGAGGAGGCGGCCGGTTCCCATGGTGCGGGCGGGCGACGGAAAACGCTGGGCTGCCTCGAATCCCGGGCGTAGAATCCGGAGCGCACCGCGGTTTGGCAGGCGAGCGGCGCTCGGCCGGATCGCGCAGACAGGCAGAGGGGGTACTGTATGCGGTGGATGCGAGTGACGTGGGTGTTGACGGCGGCCGCGGTGGCGGCCTCCCTGGCCGGATGTGGACGGCACAGCAGCGCGGAACATTACTATCTGGTTGCCTCGAATACCAGACTGGCGTACTGGCAATCGGCGTCGGCGGGCCTCGACAAGATCGCTGCCGAATACAACGTGCACGCCGATCTCAGCGGGCCGGATACCTTCGATCCGAAGGAGCAGGTGGAAGACTTTCGCGCGGTAGTGGCGAAGAAACCAGCGGGGATTCTGGTATCGGTCATTGACCCGAAGCTGATGCAGCCGGAGATCGATGCAGCGATCGAAGCGGGTATTCCTGTGCTGACCGTGGACTCGGATGCGCCGAACAGCAAGCGGCTGTATTTTATCGGGACCAATAACCGCGAGGCGGGACGGCTGGGCGGCCGCGCTCTGGTGCAGAAACTGCACGGCAAAGGAAACGTGGTGGTATTTACGATGCCGGGGCAGCCGAATCTCGACGACCGGCTGGCCGGGTACAAGGATGTGCTGGCGACCGCGCCTGGAATCCAGATCGTTGAGGTGGTGGATATCGCAGGCCAGAGCACGGTAGCGTTCGACAAGACGCAGCAGGACCTTGCTAAAACCGGCAAAGACCGGATCGATGGGTTCGTGTGCCTGGAGGCATCAGCCGGCAAGGAGGTGGGCGAGGTGCTGCGGCGGGCGAACCTGAAGGACCGCGTGGTGATTGCGATGGACGTGGACAAGGACACGCTGGATCTGGTGAAAGAGGGCGTAATCGCGGCCACAGTGGCGCAGAAGCCCTTCACGATGGCGTACGTGGGAGTGAAAATGCTGGACCAGTTGCATCACGATCCCCTTCCCTCATTGACAAAGAACTACGCGATCGATCCACAGTCGCCGATTCCGAGCTTCATCGACACCGGGTCGGCGCTGGTGGATGCCGGCAACGTGGACCAGTATCTGCAGGCGGCGCAGGGGCACTGAGGCAGGCACGGTCCGCCGATTAGACGCAGGGCACGGTGACGACTACCTTGCCGTATCCGTGTGCGCGGCGGACATGGCGGGCGTAGGCGGCCGAAGCCTCTTCCAGTGGGACCTTTGCGTCGACGAAGACGAAGAGCGTGCCGGCGTCAAGCCGATTACCGATGTCGGCGAGTTGCTGCGAGTTCGGCTCGACGATAAAGAAGGCATCTTTGATTCGTGGATCGCTCCCGTTGCCCTCGCTGTCCGATGCGATCGTCACCACGCGCCCGCCCGGCTTCAGAAGCAGCCATGAGCGTCGCAGCGTATCGCCGCCGACCGTGTCGAAGATAACGTCGAGATCGCGTACCTGCTGATCGAACGGCTCGCTTGCGTAGTCAAGGAACTGTCGGACGCCAAGTTCCGTGACGAATTCCCGGTGGCGGGCGGAAGCGGTAGCGATGACCTCGGCGCCCATTTGCGCGCCCAACTGAACGGCGAAAACACCGACTGCGCCCGCAGCTCCTTGGACAAGCAGACGCTCCCCTGCCCGGAGGTCGGCTCGATCGACAAGCCCCTGCCAGGCGGTGAGCGCGCCGATGGCCACGGCGGCAGCTTGCTCGAATGAAAGCCCATGCGGCTTGCGCGCGACACTGCTCGCAGCCGCGACGCAAAACTCAGCGGTGGCCCCGTCGAGAAACCAGTTGTTCATGCCGAAGACGGCGTCGCCCGCAGCAAACTCCCGAACCTTGGATCCGAGTTCTGCGACGGTACCGGAAAATTCGTGGCCAGGGATGGCGTGCCAGCGCGGACTTCCATCCTTGTTCTGCGGGTGGGAGACCAACCCAGTTCCGCGGGAGTGACACCGGCGGCGCAGATCCGGACGAGAACCTCACCCGGACCCGGGTTGGGGCGAGGCACATCGACGATGACAAGGAGCGGATCCGATGTGGGCCCGCTGAACTGCGCTGCTTTCATCTTCCCTACTCCACTCGCAGAGCGGTCATGGGCTCGACACTGGCGGCTCGCTGTGCCGGGATGACTGCAGCCAGGAACGCGGCGATAGCCAGAATGACGGTCGCTCCGATGAGGATCACGGGATCCCAGGGGCGGACGTTGTAGAGCAGACTGGCCATGAAGCGGCTGCCGAAGATCGCCGCCGGCATGCCGATGGCGAGGCCGATGGCCGCCTGCAGAAAGGCGCTGCGGAGAACCATTTGCACGATACCCACGCGGTCGGCGCCGAGGGCCATGCGGATGCCGATCTCACTGGTTCGCTGCGCGACGGAGTAGGCGGTAACGCCATAGAGGCCGATGGCGGCAAGGGTGAGAGCGAGGAATCCGAAGACAGAGGTGAGCTGGACGAGAATCTCCTGCTCGAGGAACTGGTCCTTCACCTGCTCGGCGAAGCTCTGAAAGGTGATGAGCGTGAGGTTGGGATTGATCTGATTGAGGGCGCGGCGCACCTGCGCCTCAAGGCCGGGAACGAAGCCTGCAGTCTGGATTTCAACGGCGCTCAGCTCGAGGTGCGAGACGTCCTCAAACATCTTTTCGGACGGGTCATCGTATTTCTCCCACTGGTCGGCGGGGAGGAAGAACATGGAACGGATGTGGCTCGTCGGATCCCAGTACTGCGTGTCTTCTGTAATGCCGACGATGGTGAAGTTGCCGGAGTACTTCTGGTCGAGGTCGCCGAAGTGGTGACCGATCGCGTCGCCATTCTTAAAGAAGTGCTTTGCGAAGGCCTGGTTGACAACCGCAATGGCCTGGGTGGCGCGGGTGTCCTGCTCGGTGATGCCGCGGCCGGCAACGATTTTAGTGCCGATGTTGTCGAAGTAATTTGCGCTGACACGATCCCATGAGGCGTTGTTGAAATTGCTGCCGGGCGGGGCCGGCGCCTGGCCTTCGATGTAGACCCCGTTGCCCCAGTTATCGCCTTCCATGGGGCTGTAGAGGGAGTAGGTCACCTCTTTCACGCCGGGGATAGCAGCCAGTGTGTCGTGCAGCTGGCGGAAGAAGACATCGGCCTGGTTAGCCTGGTAACCGGCCATCTGCGGATCGATATGGAGGACGTAGCGGTTCTGGGTCTGAAATCCGAAGTGCTGGTTCTGGAGATTGGTTAGGCTGCGGATGAGAAGTCCGGCGGCGCAGAGAAGCGCGAGGGAGACGGCGGCCTGGAGAACGACGAGTATTTTCTGGGTCCAGAGACCGCTGGATTTTGTGGAGCGATTCGCCCCGCGGAGAGCCTCGATGGGATTGGCGTGCGCGGTCATCCATGCGGGGGCAACGCCGAAGAGGACGCCGGTAACGACCGAGACCGCGAAGGCAAAGCCGAGCACCTGCAGCGAGGGCGACGCGTTGATGGGGATGTAGCTCTTGCCGGAGACCATGTGGATGAGCAGGCGCGCTCCTCCGTAAGCGACAGCAAGACCGGCGAGACCGCCGAGGACGGCGAGCACGACGCTTTCTGTGAGAGCCTGGCGCACAAGACGGCTGCGCGGCGCACCGAGGGCGGAGCGGACGGAGGTCTGAGCTTTGCGCGCGGTGGCGCGGACCAGCATGAGGTTGGCAAGATTGGCGCAGGCAATGAGCAGCACGAAGGCGGAGATCCACATGGCGAGGTGGAGGCCGTCCTTGAAATTGTCCTGCATTTGCTGAACGCCGCCGCCACCGGGCGCGAGGTGAAGAGTCTGCTTGGGAATGAGACTGGAGGCACGCTTTTCGACCTTGCTGATGGGGCTGAGCAGGAACTGGCGCAGCTCAACCTGAAGCTGGGCTTCCATCTGTTTGAGATTGGCTCCCGGCTGGACCCGCCCAATGAGATTAAGCCAGTCGAGTTCGGGCGCGTCGAGAACATTGAAGCCGCCGTTCTGGATCAGGGGCGAATCGCTGAGGGGGATCCAGAAGGAGGGGGGATCGCTGGTGAGGCGCTCGCCGAAGTAGCCGGGCGGCGCGATGCCGACGACGGTGAAGGCATTGCCATTGATGAGAAAGGAGGAGCCGACGATGGAGGGATCTTTGCCGAACTTCTGCTGCCAGGTGCGATAGCTCATCACGGTGACGGGCGCCGCGCCTTTGTGGTCGTCGGAGGGCTCAAGGAGGCGGCCGGCCCAGGCGCTGAGGCCGAAGGTCTGAAAAGCATTGCCGGAGACGAATTCCCCGCCTAGCGGCTCGGAGGCGTGAGTGCTGCCTGCGCGGCGGACGCCGAGCATAGAACGGCCTGCCTGGAATGCGGCCAGACTGGAGAAGCCAGGAGTGTGGTCGCGGAATTCGCGGTACTGCTCGGTGGAGAAGAGCGACCAGTCGTCCTGCATGCCGCCGTTGATGCAGCAATTCTCGTTGTCGCCGATGCGGATGAGTTCGCTGGGTTTTGTCACCGGCAGCGACTTGAGCAGCACCGCATGGATGAGCGTAAATACGGCGGTCGTGGCGCCAATGCCGAGAGCCAGCGTAAGGATGGCGGTGATGGTGAAGCCGGGGGTTTTGAGGAACTGGCGCAGGGCGTAGCGAATGTCTTCCAGCATTGGGACGGAGAGCCTCCGTAATGTAGGGATACGGTACCGCAAAGCAGAAGGTTCCGGCGAGGGTGATTGCGGGCGACGCAGTCAGGCCCAGGCGTCGACGGTGAGGTAGCGGGTCGCGCCCGGTGTCGTTCCGGGCGGGTGTCGCTCGAGGATAAGGCGGGTGGCATCGACCGACTGAGAGCGGTCGGCGCCGAGGGCGAGATGGCTCCCGTCGTGGAGCAGTAGATTGGAGCCGCGGCAGGCACGCTGGTTGCGGGCGATACCGCGCTCCAGAGATGCGGCGATGCGGGCGGCCGTGATGTTCGGGCGCCAGTCGAAGCCCATGGCGTTCCAGAGCACGGTGGTTAAGCCGAGCTGGCGGGCAGCGCGGAGGACGTCAGGGCGACGGGCACCGTGCGGCGGCCGGAAGAAGCGCGCCTGGGCGCCAAGGATGTCTTCGAGTGCGGCATTGCACCCGGCGAGTTCTTCACGGACACGCCGGGGGCTCTGCATTGCCAGCCACGGATGGGTGACGGTGTGGTTGCCGACGAGGTGACCGGCGGCCTGGATCTCGCGGACGAGGTCCGGACGCTGGCGAATGTGGCGGCCGATGAGGAAGAATGTCGCGCGCACCCGCTGCTGCGCAAGGAGGTCGAGCAGACGCCCCGTCCAGGGATCATTGGGGCCATCGTCGTAGGTCAGGGCGAACTCTGCGGGATCGCGACCGGCGACCAGGGTGCTGCCGAAGAGTTGGGATTGCGGATCCATGGCCGCGTAGGTGCAGCTTCCGGCGGCGAGACCGGCAACGGCGCCGGCAGTGGCGAGGGCGAAGAGCATCTGCGAACAGTGTAAGCGGGTTTTCTTTGCGGGCGCGGCATGGTATGTTCGACTTTCCTTCGCTGCGGGAATTCTCGACGATGGCCAAGCTTTTCGAACAGCCGCGCTTCATTGCCGTGGACGGCCCGATCAGGGCCGGCAAGTCCACACTGGCCCGGGTTCTGGCTGATACGCTGCAGGCGCGGCGCATCGTGGAGCCGGAAAACAATCCCTTCCTTGATCGCTTTTACCAGGCGCAGCCGGGGATGGGCTTTGCTACGCAGATGTGGTTCCTGACGGAGCGCTATGAGCAGCTCCGCGGGATCGAGGACTTTTCGACACCGGTGGTGGCGGACTATCTGTTCGAGAAAGATAAGATCTTCGCGTACATCAATCTGAGCGACGCAGAGCTGGACCTGTACAACCGCTACTACCAGATGTTCCGCACCGAGGTGCCGACGCCGGAATTGGTGATCTACCTGCAGGCCAGCCCGGAGGCGCTGCAGCAGAGGATCAAACGCAAGGGCGTGCCGGTCGAGCGGGCGATCAGCGACAAGTACATCAGGCAGGTGGCCGAGGCCTATGAGCACTTCTTCTTTCACTACTCGGCCAGCGATCTGCTGGTGGTGAATACCAGCGATATCGACTTCGTGCACAACAATCGCGATCTCCAGCTGCTGCTGAAGCGACTGGCGGAGCCGGTGCACGGGACGCAATATTTCCTGCCGCTGGGGTGAGGACAGCAGGGATCAGGAATTAGAGTTTAGAGTTTAGGAATCAGGGGCGGTGCCCCGCTTCGACGACCTTGAGAAGTCTGCGAATTATATTGGGTGCTTTGATTGTCGGTCTCCTGGTGGTGGCTGTATGCCATTCGTCAGGACAACGCGACTCCATGACCTCTACTGAGCAACAACACGCGATCACATTGCTGCGGCACGCGTATTCGGCCTTCAACCGCGATGACATCGAGGCGGCCGTCGCCGGTCTCGATCCAAAGATCGACTGGCGGGAACCGATTGAGTTTCCCGGCGGAGGAGCCTACCGCGGACGAGCGGCGGTGGCGGGCTATCTGACGAATTCGCGCGCGAACTGGGCCGAAGGCGCCAGCGAGCCAAAGAAGTTCGTTGTGCACGGCAACCGAGTGATGGTTTTCGTGCACGCGCATTTTCGCGTCAAGGGCGCGACCACCTGGAACGATGTGCGCCTGGCCGATGTCTACACCTTTCATGATGGCGTCCCCGTGGCTATGCGGGCTTTTGCCGACCCGGACATGGCGCTGCGCTGGGCCGAAGCCGAAACAGGGTCGTAAGTCAGGAGCCTGCGGACCGCTGCAGCGCCGATCGTCGAAACCAGCGTACCTGCCACGACTTCTCCGCCGATTGGAAGAGGTAGACAGTGAAGATGTCGATCAGCGGCTCCAGCGGGTGGCGGAAGCGTGCCTGGACAAAAACAAAGTAGTAGACGAACGGCACAACCAGAAACGCCATGGCGAACAGTGGCGCCGCGGGGATGCGCCTGCGCAGGGCAACAAGGAGTCCAAGGACACCGGTGATACTGGCGAACTGGAAGTTCAGGTTGCGCACGGTTTCGGTCCATTCTTCGTTGCGGCGCGCAGCGTGCGGCACATCCGCCCAGAAGAAGTAGAAGCGACGCAGGGTAAGGCGCAGGAAAGCCCCGGGATTATGGCGGATGCGCCCGAGCGCCTGCCGTCCGCGAATCCGGCCGTAGGCATATTCGCCGGCCTGGTCGTAGAACGCCTCTTCCTGTGGGAGTGCCACGGGCGAGCCGACGACAGTGCCTTTCAGGTCGGGGTCGTTACCCATCTCCAGTTCAGCGCCGAAGTTGGTGCGCATGGGAATGAAATGGTGGAAGACCAGCGCGTTACGCACCATCCAGGGTATGAGGCAGGACACACAAAGAACAGCGGCGAGAGCCGCGCGCGGAAGCTGCCGCCGCAGGCTGCCCGCGCCTTTCAGAATCCAGAGGCCGCAGAACGGCAGGAAGATAGCAATCGACGCGCTGCTGAGGGCGATGATGCCCCAGATAAGCCCGAAGAGCGCCCAGCGCCCGGTACTGGCGGGATTGGTGACCACAGCTGATTCGCTGCCGATGTTGCGCATGCGCAGCGCGAGCACGAGGATGCAGGAGAAGAGAAATGCGGTGAGCGACATCTCCCACACCCATTTAACGGAATATTGCATGGCCGCCGGATAGAGCGTCCATATCCATGCGGACCACCTGGCCACGCGGCGGTTGAAGCAGCGAACCGCAATCTCCCAAATAGTCCATGCAGTAAGCGCGGAACAAATGCAGTTAAAGGCGAGAATGACCCAGGCGGAGAGTGCGGTGTACACCCCGAAGAGTTTGAACACTCCCGCCATGAGCAGGGGATAGAGCGGCGTGACCCAGGCAGTAGGGCCGCTGGGCTGATCGAATGGATTGGCGTAGCCGTGGCCGGTGGCGAGGGAGCGCGCCACGCGCCCCATCTCGAAGCCAAATTTGAAGTGGTCTTCCCAGGCGGGAATGCGGTAAAAGTGGCCGAGGGTCATGACGGCCAGGCGGAGCGCGAGCGCGATCCAGAAGATGAACCACGGAAAGGCTGCGGGATGCAGCGAGTTCCCCGAACGCACGCCCGGATTGCGCGCAGCCGTACTCACGAGAGCCACTTCACCAGGCGAACGATTCCCATCTCCGCGGGCCGCGAGTGTGCGGAGACATCGGTACGTGCCTCGATTTCATGACGACGCTCAGCGTAATAAGCGTAAGCTTCGCTGAGCATGTCGGCATTGGAAAGCGTGGGCTGCCAGCCGAGGCGCGTTTTGATCCGTGTAGTGTCAAACAGGAAATCTTCGGCAATCATCTTGTAGTGGTAGGGGCCGAGGGGCGAAATCCGCAGCGAATGCGCCAGATGAAGGGCCGCCAGGGTGAGGCCTTTGGGCAGCGAACCGACACGCGAGCGGCTGCCGGCACGCCGAATCACGGCTTCGTAAACGTCGCGCAGTGCCTGGACATTGTCTGAACCAACGTGAAAGGTGTCGGACCCGCGAGAGCGGAAGGCGGCCAGACATGCCTGGACGAGATCCGGCGCGTAGATGAACTGGTACCGATTTAAGCCGCTGCCGACCACCCACACCGTTCGGTTCTCCTGGATGAACTCGAACAGGATAGCGAGCAGGCCGAGTCGCCCGCTGCTGATGATGGTGGGGGAGCGGAGAGTGGTGATCTCCATCGCCTGGGTGTAGCCGGTCAATAACTCCTCAGCCGCGAGCTTGGAGCGGCCATAAATCTCAACCGGTGCCGGTGGATCGTCTTCGCGCACCGCATGGCCGAGATTGCGGCCCCAGAGGCAGTTCGTCGAGATGAAGACGAGCTTTGGAACGCCTGCCCTTCGAGCCGCCTCGGCCAGGCTGCGCGTGCCTTCGACGTTCGCGGTCCAGATCTCCCGATCGCTGACACGGCCGTGGGCGAGGATTGCAGCACAGTGGAAAACCGCGTCAAAGCGGCGGCCACGGAACACGTTCTCAAGACACGCGGGGTTGCGGAGATCGCCCTGGACGCTGGTAAGCGCGGGCTGCCGGTCCGTATCGCGGACAATGTCAATATTGGTAACTGCAAAGCCGTCTGCCAGAAGTTGCCGTTTGAGAACACCGCCAAAAAAGCCAGAGCCGCCGGTCACAAGGACTTCAGGCATCGTTTGAATCCGGGACGAAATGTAGGCGGGTGCTCAATACAGGAGACAAGGCGGTGGTGATACAGGCTCTCAGAAAAATTATAGCCGCCGCACCTCCTGGCCGGTCTCGTCCAGATCCTTGTTTATCAGGGCTTCCGGGGTGAGGGCTTCCGCCCGTCGCAGACTGGGGAAGAAGACCGCCCACAATCCGGTAATGGCCAGCGAACCGATTCCGCCGATCACCACTGCGCGCACCGCACCCCACCACTGGGCGGTGAGTCCGCTTTCGAATTCGCCCAGCTCATTGGACGCTCCGACGAAGAGCGAATTGACGGCGCTGACGCGTCCGCGCATGGCCGGCGGCGTGGCCAGCTGCAGCATGGAGGAGCGGATGACGACGCTGACCATATCCGACGCGCCGACGATGAAGAGCGCGGCAAGAGAGAGGGGCAGGCTGCGGGAGAGTCCAAAGACGATCGTGGAGGCGCCGAAGATGGCGACGCAGGTGAGCATTTTCGCCCCTGCACCGCGGTGGATGGGCCGCACCATGAGCCAGAGAGAGACGACCAGCGCTCCCAGGGCCGGGGCGGCACGGAGCATGCCCAGGCCGCGGGGCCCGGCGTGGAGGATATCCTGCGCAAAGATGGGCATGAGCGCGACGGCGCCGCCGAGAAGCACCGCGAAGAGGTCGAGCGAGATGGAGCCGAGGAGGACCTGGGTTTTGGCCACATAGCGGAAACCGGCGAGGATGACATCTTTCGAGATGGCGCG
>DASRRO010000201.1:0-17779 GCA_035656855.1 Acidobacteriaceae bacterium
TGTCCTGGGTGCTGGTGGCGGTGACGGCCACGGTTGTGGCCGAAGCGGGAGCGGTGAAGAGTCCTGTCTTGTCGATGGTGCCGGTGCTGGAAGACCAGCTGACGGAGGAGCTGTAGCTGCCGGTTCCAGAGACGATGGCGTTGCATTGCGAGGTGGTGCTGACGTCAATAACGGTGGGGCTACAGGTAACAGAAACGGAGGTGATCGTCGAGGCAGACGACGCGGCGGTGACGGTGACAGAAGCGGCGCCGGATTTGGAAGTGTCCTGAGTGCTGGTGGCGGTGACGGTGGCGGTCGTGGCGGATGCAGGGGCGGTGAAGAGTCCGGTGTTGTCGATGGTGCCGGTGCTCGCAGTCCAAGTGACGGCGGAGCTGTAGCTGCCGGTTCCGCTGACGGTTGTGGCGCACTGGGAGGTGGCGCCGGCGATGACGCTGGCTGGGCTACAAACCACGGATACGGCGGTGACGGTAGACCCGGAAGAAGGCGGCGCGGAGGACGGCGTGGTTGTGGTGCTGCCGCAAGCGAGGAGCGCGGCAAGCAGAATGGCGGCAGCGATGACGGATGAAAGGCGGCGAACGGGCACGGACGAACTCCAGTGCCTGAGATGCGGGGAACGGAGGGTGCGCGCATGACAATTGCGTCATGCGGGGCGGTGGGACCACCCCGGCAGAACGGACGGCTGTGACTGGACTTAGCGGGCGGCGGCAGCGGCCTGCTGGTATTCCTCGTAGGGGCCTTTAAAGTCCTCGATGGCCCCGCAGTCGAAATGCCAGATGCGGGTGGCGACTTCGTCGATGAGGTCGTGGTCGTGGGTGACGAGCAGGACTGTGCCTTCGTATTTCTGGAGAGCGATGTTGAGGGCGTTGATGGCTTCGAGGTCGAGGTGGTTGGTGGGCTCGTCGAGGATGAGAAGGTTCGGCTTCAGCAGCATGAGCTTGCAGAACAGGAGGCGGGCGGCTTCTCCGCCGGAGAGGGCGGCGGTGGGCTTGAGGCCTTCTTCGCCGCGGAAGAGCATTTGGCCGAGGATGCCGCGGATGTCTTCAGTGGTGGCCTTGGGGTCGAACTGGCGCAGCCAGTCGAGAGTGGTGGTGCCGGGTTCGATGACGCCAGTATTGTCCTGTGGGAAGTATCCGATTTGGACTTCGTGGCCCCACTTCACGTTGCCTGCGTCGAGGGCGAAGTCTTTTTCGGCAAGGTCCCTTTGATTGGCGAGCAGGGACTTGAGCATGGTGGTCTTGCCCTGTCCGTTGCGGCCCATGAGGCCGATTTTTTCGCCACGCATGATGCCGGTGGAAAAACCATCGATGACGGTAAGGTCGCCGTAGGTCTTGCGCAGGCCCTCGATTTCGAGGACGTATTTGCCGGAGGGGCGGTTCTGGTCGAAGCGGATGTAGGGGCGGGCAATGTTGGAGCGGGCGAGTTCGGTAGTTTGTAACCGTTCCACTTCCTTTTTGCGGCTGGTGACCTGGGAGGAGCGAGTTCCCGCGGAGAAGCGGGCGATGAATTCGTTGAGCTGGGCGATTTTCTTCTCGCGCTGGGCGTTCTCCGATTCCAGTCGCGACCGGATCTGGGTCTTGGCCAGCACCATGTCGTCGTAGCCGCCGGTGTAGGTGATGATGGTCTGGTAATCGATGTCGGCGATGTGGGTACAGACGCTGTTGAGGAAGTGCCGGTCGTGGGAGATGGTGATGAGGGTGCCTTCGAAGCGGCCGAGGAAATCCTGGAGCCAGTGGATGGAGTCGAGATCCAGGTAGTTGGTGGGCTCGTCGAGGAGCAGCGCCTGGGGCTTGCCGAAGAGGGCCTGGGCGAGGAGCACGCGGACTTTCTGTCCACCCTGGAGTTCTGACATTTTGCGCTCGTGCAGGTCGTCGGAAATATCGAGGCCCTGGAGGAGGATGGCGGCGTCGGATTCGGCGGTATAGCCGTCCTCTTCTCCGACGATGCCTTCGAGTTCGGCGAGGCGCATGCCGTCATCGTCGGTGAGGTCGGATTTTTCGTAGATTTTGTCGCGCTCGGCGAGGGCGGCCCACAGGCCTTTGTTGCCCATGACGACGGTATCGATGACGCGGAGGGCGTCGAAAGCGTACTGATCCTGGCTGAGGACGGAGAGCTTTCTGGGGCGGACGACGGTGCCCTTTTGCGGGTCGAGGTCGCCGGAGAGGATCTTCATGAACGTGGATTTACCGGCGCCGTTGGGGCCGGTGAGGCCGTAACGCCGGCCAGGGGTAAAGGTGGTGGTGACTTCTTCGAACAGAACTTTAGCGCCGTAGCGCATGGTGATGTTGTTAACAGAAATCATGCAGCTCTCAAAAAAGGGATTCTTCAGGACCCTGGGGACGCGGCCGTCCGGGCGGAGCGCGCCTGGCGTCAGATTCCGAGGGGCGGGGATCCCGCGTCGGGCGGATGCCTGCCAACTTTGATTATACTTTGCGGTGGTTATGAAGATTCTGGTTTGCATCAAGCAGGTGCCGCAGAAGGATGCCCCGCTGCGGCTGAATGAGGCGGGTACCTGGATTCGCGATGACGTGTCGTGGGAGACAAACGAGCCGGATGCTTACGCGCTGGAAGAGGCGCTTCGCCAGAAAGAGAAGCACGGCGGCGAGGTAGCGGTCGTCACGGCCGGGCCGGCACGGTCGCAGCAGGTGTTGCGGGAGGCGCTGGCGAAGGGTGCGGACCGGGCGATTCATCTGGAAGACGACCGGTTTGCGCAGATGGATGCGGCCAATACGGCGCGGGCCATTGCGGCCGCGATTGAGGGAGAGAATTTCGACCTGATCGTGACGGGGCTGCAGTCGGACGATTTTGGGGCGGCGCAGACGGGCGTGCTGCTGGCGGAGATCCTGGGGATACCGCACGCGACGATCATTATCGGAATCGAGAAAACGGACGCGGGGCTGAAGCTGAAGCGGGAGCTGGAAGCGGGGCATTACCAGAACATCGAGATGGCGATGCCGGCGGTGCTGACGATCCAGAGCGGGATCAACAAGCTGCGGTATGCGACGCTGATCGGCATCAAACAGGCGAAGATGAAGCCGATGCGGAAGGTGGCGTGGGCGGAGGTTGAGGGGAAGCTGTCGAAGAGCGCGCAGAAGATCGAGAAGCTGTACGTGCCGGGAAGCACGAAGAAGACGCGGAAGATCGAGGGTCCGGCGGCGCAGGCAGCGAAGGAACTGGTGGAGTATCTCAAGAACGAGGCGCGGGCGTTGTGAAGGCAGGGTACAGAGTTTAGGGAATAGAGATTCGGAGTTTAGGAATTCAGGGACCCGGCAGAGAGCGGGAAAATGCTCCCGATCCCCGGATATAATGGTCCGCAACACGACGAAGGAGAAGGAACAGACGATGCCGAACATGACGATCCCCGCGAGCGAACGCAATCTGACGCCGGCGCAGGTGGCCGCGCTGGACAAGCGGCGGCAGAGGGGGCTGATGTTCCAGGTAGTCTCAGGGCAGTGCGCGTTTTTCGCGGTGCTGCTGCTGCTGTGGACAGGGCAGGATCTGCAATACGGAGCGGGCTGGATTCATCCCATGTTCTATTACAACGTGGTGACGGGCGTGCTGGCAGTGGTGTTTGGGATCTACGGGACGTATCTGCGGCGCGGGAAGCTGCACGAGTACTGAGAAGAGCAGCCGGAAGCCTGTAGCCGGTAGCGATCAGGAAGGGAAAAAGGGGAGCTGCGGCTCCCCTCACGTGTGTTATGGCCGATTTGATTCTGGTGGTGGCGGAGCAGCGGGAAGGTAAGCTGAACCGGGTTTCTTTTGAAACGATTGCGGCAGCGCAGGCGATCGCGAAGCAGACGGGCTGGAGCGTGGAAGTGGTGCTGCCGGGCCATGGTGTGGGGGCTTTGGCGCATGAACTGGCGGCGAAGGCTGTGGGGAAAGTGATCGCGCTGGAGGCGGACGCTCTGGAGCCGTACACGTCGGACGCCTGCGTTCATGCGCTGAAGGCGTTCATTGCCGAGAAGCAGCCGAAGCTGGTGTTGTTTCCGCACACGTATCAGGTGCGCGACTTTGCGCCGCGGCTGGCGCTGGCGCTGGACCGAACGCTGATCTCCGACGCGACGGGATACAAGTACGAGGGCGGACGGCTGTTGTTTACGCGGCAGATGTTCCAGGGGAAGTTTGCTGCGGATGTGTCGTTTGGGGGCGATGCGCCATGGATGGCGACGGTGCAGATCGGGGCGTTCCGCGGAGATCAGGCAGAGAGTGGGTCGGCGGCGGTGGAGAACGTGGCGGCTGCGGTGGCCGCTGGCGCGCCGCGGGTGACGCCGCATGAGGTTTTCCAGGAGGCGAAGCAGACGGTGGACCTGTCGCAGGCAGAGGTAATTGTTGCCGTCGGACGCGGGATCAAAGAGCAAAAGAACATGGCGCTGGTGGAGAATCTGGCGGCCGCGCTGGGCGGCGAAGTGGGGGCGTCACGGCCGATCTGCGATAACGGATGGCTGCCGCTGGAGCGGCAAATTGGGTCGTCGGGGCAGACCGTGGCGCCGAAGCTGTATATCGGGCTGGGGGTGAGCGGGGCGATCCAGCACATTGTGGGGATGAAGGGCGCGCGGACGATTGTGGCGATCAACAAGGATCCCGAAGCGCCGATTTTCGAGATTGCCGATGTGGCGGTGGTGGGGGATCTGTTCCAGGTGGTGCCGGCGCTGACGGAAGAGATCAAGAAGGCGAAGAGCAGCCAGGAAGCGGACAGCGGCTAGCCGGTGTGCCAAGACCCGGTGAGCGAGGAAGCGGTTAGCCAGGAAGCGGTCAGCGAGCACTCTTTTCCAGTGCTATACTCGGCCAACTCTTCGATCCCCATGCAGACAAATCATGCGGTGCAGGAACCCGATGCAGACGGGCTGGCGGTGGTGCATCCTCGCAGCGAGGAGGCGATCGGCCGGTCGGCTCTGCGGAAGGCGAGCATGCGGCTGCTGCCGCTGATCGGAGTCGGTTATGGCATCGCTTACATGGATCGCGTGAACGTCAGCTTTGCCGCGCTCCAGATGAACCAGCAGCTGCATTTTTCCGCGGCGGTATTTGGGCTGGGGGCGGGACTATTCTTTCTGCCGTATGCGGCGCTGGAGATTCCCTCGAATCTGATGCTGCTGCGGTTTGGGGCTCGGCGATGGCTGGCACGGATTATGTTCACGTGGGGTCTGCTGTCGATGGGGATGATTTTCGTGCGGACGCCGCTGGAGTTCTATACGGGACGGTTGCTGCTGGGGGCGGCGGAGGCGGGCTTTTTCCCGGGCATCATTTTTTATCTGTCCCGGTGGTTTCCGGCGAAGGATCGAGCCAAAGCGGTCAGTCGGTTCTACATTGCGTTCCCACTGGCCTCGACGGTGATGGGAGCGCTGGCGGGAAGTCTGATGCATCTGGATGGAAGAGGCCATCTGGCGGGATGGCAGTGGCTGCTGCTGATGGAAGGTCTGCCTGCGGTTGCGATGAGCCTCGTGTTTCTGGTGGCGCTGCCGGACGGTCCGTCGCAGGCGCGCTGGCTGACGGATGCCGAACGAGGCTGGATTGCGCGCGAGCTGGAAGAGCCCGAATCCAGGGGCGATGGACAGATGCACGGCACGATGGGGGCGTTCCGCGATCCGCGGGTGTGGCTGGTAGGGATGTTTCTGTTTTGCCTGTACGTGGCCACCTACGGATACACCTTCATCGCACCGTCGCTGGTAAGACAGGTCACGGGTCTGCAGGCAACGGGCGTGGGCATGATCATTGCGGGCCTGGGGATTCTGGGGGCCGCGGCGATGCTGTTGAACGGCGGTCATTCAGACCGGAAAGGCGAGCGCTACTGGCACATTCTTCTGCCGGTGGTGTTGATGGCGCCTGCGTTTGTGGCGGCTGGATTCTCGAGCCGGGCCGCGGTAGTGATCGCGGCGCTGGCCGTAGTGATGATTGGGTTCAACGCCTTTCAGGGGCCGCTGTGGACAATCCCCACAAGCTTTTTGCAGGGCCGATCGGCCGCAGCAGGGATTGCGACGGTGAATATGATCGCAATACTGGGCGGATTCGCAGGGCCGTACTGGATGGGCCTCTCGGCGGGCCGGATGGGCGGTTACCAGCGAGGGCTGGTCACGCTGGCGGCGCCGATTCTGGTGGCAGCGGTGCTGATCACCATGGCCCATCGGTATGGAGAGCGGAAGGCGGCAGCGGCGATTCATCTTCCCAGCGTTGCCGCCGCATCTGATACCGGAGACTGAACCGGACTGGTCTTACAAATCACGGAAACGGCGGTGGACAGCCGCAACGAGCTCCATTCTCTTACTGGTAAGATGGTCGGTCGATCCGACCCTGAAACCCGATGATTGTCTTTCGAAAACCCATAGAAAACATTGAGCGTCCGCAGATGGAGGCGGACGTAGTGATTGTCGGCGGCGGCCCCGCGGGGATGGCGTGCGCGCTGCGGCTGGCTCAGCTGATCGACGCGCATAAGGCGGAGCATCCGGATTCGCCACTGACGAAAGACAACATCTACGTGCTGGAGAAGGCGCGGGAGGTGGGGCAGCACTGTTTGTCGGGGGCATTGCTCGATCCGCAATCGATGCGGGAGCTGCTGCCGGGTTTTGAGAAGGAAGCGCCGCTGGATGCGGAGGTGACGAAGGAATCGGTGTGGTATCTGACGGCGACGGGGCAGCGGAAATTTCCGATTGTGCCGCCACCGCTGCGGGATCACGGCAACTACATCATCTCGCTGAACAAGTTTGTGAAGTGGATGGGGCAGAAGGTTGAGGAAGCCGGCATCACCATCTTCACGGGGTTCGCGGGGTCGCAGCTGCTGTGGGATGGGGACAGCAAGGATGCGGCAACAGCGCGTGTGACAGGGGTCCAGACGGATGACAAGGGTGTGGATAAGGAAGGACGCTCGAAGGGAAATTTCGAGCCGGGGTACGACCTGCGGGCGAAGGTGACGGTGCTCGCGGAGGGGACGCGCGGGAACTGCGCGAAGGAGCTGATTGAGCGGCTGGGCCTTGAAGATCCGGAGCATGCGCAAACGTACGGGCTGGGGATCAAGGAGCTGTGGGAGATTCCGGCGGGGCGTATCGCGAAGGGTGAAGTGCGGTACACGATGGGGTATCCGCTGACCACGAGGGAGTACGGCGGCGCATGGATCTACGGAATCAGCGACACGCTGATTTCGGTGGGATATGTGACCGGGCTGGATTACGAGGATCCGCGGACGGATCCGCACCACGTGTTCCAGAGCTTCAAGGAGCATCCCTGGGCGCGGCGGATTCTGGAAGGCGGGAAGATGATCCGCTACGGGGCGAAGAGCCTGCCTTATGGCGGATGGCTGACGATGCCGCGGATTTATGGCAATGGGTGGGTGCTGCTGGGGGATTCGGCGAGCTTCCTGAATTCGCAGCGGCTCAAGGGGATTCATCTGGCAATCAAGAGCGGGATGCTGGCGGCGGAGACGGTTTTCGAAGCTTTGCTGATGGGAGATAGTTCCGAGGCGACGCTGCGTCAGTACAAGGAAAGGGTGGACACAAGCTGGATTCGCGACGAATTATGGCGGGTGCGGAACTTCCATCAGGGGTTTGAGCACGGATTGCTGAAAGGGCTGGCGAGCGCGGCGGTGCAGCAGGTGATGTTCGGGGCGCGGCTGGGGCCGGATGCGAAGAATCCGGCTGGGTATACACGCATGGTTGGCGTCGACGAACTGGGGCCGCCAGATCTGAACCGGACGGCGATGATCGGCAACGCGCGCGGAGACGGGAAGCTGACCTTCGATCGGCTGACGGATGTATTCCATTCGGGCACGAGGCACGATGAGGATCAACCGGTGCACCTGGTGGTCGCGGATCTGAACATCTGCAGCAACCGGTGCACGCGGGAATTCGGGAACCCTTGCCAGTATTTCTGCCCGGCAGCGGTGTACGAGATGGTGGATGCGGCGCCGGAAGCCTCGGCGGCGTCCGACAATGTGGGACACGCGTCGGGCGGCGTCGGCGGGCACGCGGCAAAAAAAGAGCTGAAAATCAATTTCACCAACTGCGTGCATTGCAAGACCTGCGACATTATGGACCCCTACCAGGTCATCAACTGGGTGCCTCCGGAGGGAGGGGGCGGGCCGAACTATGACGGGATGTAGGACAGTTCGGGGATATTCGTGGTGCTGACGACCCTGGGGCGCATCGAATAAAGTAAGAACTCATGGCATCGACCATTGCCTCCAGTCCGAACGCCATCGCCGCGGGCACCGCGTCCGAGCGGCTGCGGGATAAGCACGGGCGGGCGATCACGGACCTGCGCATCTCCATTACCGACCGTTGCAACTACAAGTGCGTGTATTGCCGGACGGGCAATGAAGGGGCGGTCTACGCAGAGCTTCCGATCGAGGATTATCTGCGCATCGCGCGGGTGTTTGTTTCGCTGGGGATTGAGAAGATCCGGCTGACAGGCGGAGAGCCACTGCTGCGCCGGGGGCTCCCGGATTTGCTGCAGGAACTGTGCCGGCTGAAGACTTTGGACGGAGCGCCGCTGGATCTGGCCATAACGACCAATGGGCATCTGCTGGAAGGGATGGCTGAACCGCTGCGCGGGGCTGGCCTGAGCCGGATTACGGTGAGCATGGACGCGGTGGATGCGGACAAGTTTGCGCGCATCACGCGAGTGCCGGGCAGCTACGAGAAGGTGCTGAGCGGGATTCGGGCGGCGAAGCGCGCCGGGCTGGCACCGGTGAAGGTGAATTGCGTGCTCCTGCGCGGCTTCAATGAGGACCAAATTGTGCCCTTCGCCCGATTTTCGCGGGAAGAAGGCGTGATCGTGCGCTTCATCGAGTTCATGCCGCTGGAAGAGGACCGCTTGTGGACGCCGGATTCGGTGGTTTCAATGAAGGAAATTGTCGCAGCGCTGGAGAGCTTCCGCCCGGTGCGGCGTCTGACGCCAAACACGGCCAGCGAGACGGCGGTGCGGTACACCTTCGATGACGACGTGGGCGAGATGGGGATCATCGCGCCGGTGACGCAGGCCTTCTGCGGGCACTGCAGCCGTGTCCGACTGACGTCGGACGGGAAGATCCGGACCTGCCTGTTCTCTCAATCGGACCACGATCTGTACGGCGTGATCCAGCAGGGTGGCAGCGATGAGGCGATGGTGGCTTTCATCCGCAAGACCGTCGAGCAGAAGGAAGCGCGGCACCACATTGGGGAGCCGGGCTTTTTAAAGCCATCGCGGAGCATGGTCCACATCGGGGGCTAGGCGCCCAGCCGGACGCGCTTGCGCGCTTGAGACCTGGACAGGCTCCGGCGCTTCGGGGGGCTCGGCGGTCCAGGCGGTTCGCGTCCTTCCCTTAGCGCATCGTGTTCGGTGATCCCTATAATGGACGGCGAATCATGCCATCCAGGAAAACTCCTCTCCAGTTTGTCAGTTTTTTAGTGCCCGCGGTGGTGCTGATCGGGGGAATGACTGCCCTGACGGCGCGACCTTCCGCCGAGCCGGTGAAGACCGCCGAAGCGGCGCGGTTGAACAGCATCGGTGTGGCGCTGATGAATCAGCAGCTGACAGAAAAAGCCGCGGCGCAATTCGCTGAGGCGGAGAAAGCAGATCCGCAGTCGGCGATTCCGGTACTGAACCGGGGAATCTCGCTGCTCTACCTGGAGAAACTGCCGGAGGCGGAGCAGGAATTGCAGCAGGCAGCGAGGATGGAGCCGGACAATCCGCGCGTCTGGTACAACCTGGGCCTGACGCAGATGGATGAGGCCAATCAGAAACAGGCGATCGAGGATATGGGAAAGGTTCTGGCGATCGATCCGAAGGATGCCGATGCGCATTACTTTACCGGCCAGCTGGATCTGACGCTGGGGAGCTTCAACGATGCGATTGCCGAATTCGAGAAGGCGCTGGAGCTGAATCCCATCCATTGTTCGGCGCAGTTTGGACTGGCGCGGGCGCTGCAAAGGGTAGGGCGCACACAGGAGGCGCACGATCACCTGAAGACGTTCCAGCACCTGACGCAGGCGAAGATCGCATCGCCGCTGAGCGTGGGATATGGGGAGCGCGGTCACTACTCGACGATGGAAGAGATGGATATGCCGGAGGCGCCGGTGGGGGCGATGATTCCGGTGCATTTCGAGGCGCAGCGGGTGATGCAATTTGCGCCGTCGCGCTATAGACAGCGTGCCCGGGCGGCGCAGGAAGCCAACTCGCCGGGTGGCGGCGCGTGCGTTCTGGATATGGAGGGCGCCGGATCGCAGGATCTGGTGGTGATGACGCCGGGTCCGGAGGCGATACAGGCCTATCGAAACCTCAAAAATGGTTCGTTCGAGCCGATTCCGGCGAGCCAAACGGGTCTCGAGGCGAGTGGCGATGGAATCGCCTGCGCTGTGGGTGATTACGACAACGACGGCCTGCCGGATCTGGCCGTTTCAATGAAGGACCGAGTCATCCTGTTTCACAATCTGGGCCGCGGGAAGTTTGAAGATGTGACGGCGAAGGTGGGGATCCAGCAACTGAACCGGCCCGCTGGTTTGACATTTGTGGATTTCGACCACGATGGCGATCTCGATCTGTTGATCACGGGTGCGCCGACGGAGGAAGGGAAGTCCGGGCCCAGCGTGCTGTGGCGGAACAACGGGAACTCGACCTTTACGGAGTGGACCGGACCGACCGCGCTGGCGGGACATGGGACCACGGCGCAGGCGACGCTGTCGGACATCAACAATGACCGCGCGGTGGACCTGGTGGTGACGGGCGACAGCAGCGCTCCGACGATCTACTTCAATCAGCGGGAGGGAGCCTTTCGATCGATGGCTCTGTACACGGACGCGCGTTTGCCTGCGACGCGTGGGGTGGCGGTCCTCGATTTCAATAAAGATGGCTGGATGGATGTCGCGGTGACGCATGCTGGGGCACCGGGGCTGAGTTTGTGGCGGAACGTCGAAGGAAAACGCTTTGAGCGGGTGGATCTGCCGTTGCCGGCGGGAGTGACCGGCGGATGGGGAGTGACGCCGATCGACTTCGACAACGATGGGTGGATCGATCTGGCGGCGGTGTTGGAGACGGCGCATGGGACCGAGCTGCACGTGTTCCGAAACCTGGGGCCGAAGGGCTTTGAGGACGTTAGTGCGCAACTTGGGCTCGACAAGATCGCGCTCAGGGATGCGCGAACAGTGATTGCGGCGGACGTGGATGGCGACGGGGCAGCCGACCTGATCGTGACGCGGCTCAACGGAGCTCCGGTGGTGCTGAAGAATATCGGAGGCAACCGGAATCATTCACTGCGGATTGCGTTGACGGGGCTGGCGGATAACAAGTCGGGGATCGGGACCAAGGTCGAGGTTTTGGCGAACGGGCACTGGCAGAAGTTTGAGGTCGCCGGGGGATCAGGCTATCTGAGCCAGGGATCGATGGATGTGATGGCCGGGCTGGGCTCGGCAGACAAGGTGGACGTGGTGCGGCTGCTGTGGCCGACGGGGGTTCCCCAGGACGAGATTGATATTGCGGCGAACAGGACTCTGGCGCTGAAGGAGCTGGACCGGCGCGGCAGCTCTTGTCCGACGCTGTTTGCCTGGGACGGAAAGCAGTATCAGTTTGTGTCGGACGTAATTGGGGCGGCGGTGGTCGGGCACTGGGTTTCGCCGACGGCTACCAACCAGAACGATCCCGACGAGTGGATCAAGGTGGACGGCGACCAGCTGCGGGCGCGGAATGGCCTGCTGAGCGTGCGCTTCGGAGAACCGATGGAAGAGGTGAATTACATCGATCAGCTGCGGCTGGTGGCGGTGGATCACCCGGCGGACGTGGAAGTGTACCCGGATGAGCGGTTCCTGAGTGAGCGACCCTTCGCTTCAGGGAAGACGGTGGCGGTGGAAGCGCCACGGCCCGTGGCAGGGGCGTGGGATGACCACGGACGTGATGTGCGGGCAAAACTGGCGAAGATCGATCACCAGTATGTCCGGGACTTCACCAATATGAGCTATGCGGGGTTTGCGAATCCGCACACGCTGACGCTCGATGTGGGGCAATGGACCCCGGCGCATCCGCTACGGCTGCTGCTGCACGGATATATCGAGTACTTCAGCGCCAGCTCGATGTATGCGGCGTGGCAGGCCGGGCTTCAGCCGATTCCGCCGCGGGTGGATGTGCAGATGCCCGATGGGCGCTGGAAGCGGGTCATCGACGACATGGGATTCCCGGCGGGGCTGCCGCGGACGATTGTGGTGGATCTAACCGGGAAGCTGCCGCCTGGGGCGCGGAAGATCCGGATCTCAACCAACCTGCAGGTTTACTGGGACCAGGCTTTAGTGGACAACGGGCCGGAGGCAGGCGGGCAGGTGCGGCGAAGGGAAGTGCCACTGGCGGAGGCGCATCTGGAGTTCCGGGGGTATCCGCAGCAGATTGAGGGGAAGACGCCAGGGGATCTGACGTACAACTACAACCGGATCAGCCAGACGGGACCGTTTTTCTGGGCGCGGGGGGTGTACACGCGCTATGGGGATGTGACTCCGCTGCTGGAAAGGGCGGATAACCGCTATGTAATCTTCGGGACGGGCGAGGAGATCGATGCGGAGTTCCGCGCGAAGGGGCTGCCCGCTCTGCCGACCGGCTGGAAGCGCGATTATTTCTTCTACGCGAACGGCTTTGTGAAGGACATGGACTTCTGGGAGGCTTCTCCGTTCACAGTGGGGCCGATGCCGTTCCAGTCGATGACTCGGTACCCATATCCAGCGCGTGAGCATTATCCGGAGGGAACGGCCGCGGACCGCTACTGGCTGACGTGGGACACACGGTATGAGTCGGGTCGGCGCGACCAGCACTGGGATTTCAACTACCAGCCGGTTCAGGAGAAGCCAATCCAATAGGGAGAGGCGTTTGAGCGCGTTTCATACGCCTGCTGCCCGCCGGTCTTTCCGACGGGTCCGCCTGTTCAGCGAATCTTGAGAACGAGGAGAGCGATCAGGAGGATGACGGAATGGGAGAGCAGCGTGAGGCTGAGCCGGACACGGTCGAGGAAGGCGTAGCCCGGTACTCCGTCGGCAATTCTGGCACTGATGCGCTTGTACAGCGAGTAGTAGGCATATGCGGCAAAGATGCCAATGAGGTCCACAACCGCCAGCCAGCCGGGCGGCATGAGAAGACCGTTCAGATAAACGAGATCGGGATTTCTGAGCATCGCGATCCAGCCGACGACCCAGGGGAGAACGATCAGAAAAACGGCTTCGGTGAGGGCGAGAACCATCGAGATCCGGGCATGTCCTTCATATTGACCGTGATAGGGTCCAAAGCTGGCAGCAGAGGCAGCATGCGAGGTTGTAGCAAAGGTGTTCACGCCAATATTCGATGCTAAATTCCTGTTAAATGTCGTGCAATCTTGTTGTCATAAACAGAGACTACGCGCCGCGGTAGCTGCGCTGGTAAGTCCGGGTGATCCGATCATGCCAGCCCAGGGTGTCCTCATCAAAGAGCGACCACAGAAAGCCGAGCCCCAAAGGCAGGGCCGAGAGCAACATCGCGGCGATCCGAGTGCGCATGGCCGACTGGGACGGGTTCTCATCCTCGAAGGTGCATAGCGCAATTCTGGCGTAACGCATGCCGGGCGTGGCATCGGTGAGACTGAAAAAGAGCAATTGGTACAAGATCCACATAGTCAGAAGGATAGCCCCGGCTCCGACCAGAGCCACGCGGCCAGAAGGCAAATGGGTGGTCGATGCCGCGAAGACTGCGGTAAAGAGAAGAAAGGCGGCGAGGGTCAGGGAAAAGTCAACCAGACCGGCCATAGCACGGTGCCCGAGGGGGGCGACATGCAGGGGCAGATCGTCAACAGCGGAGTTCCGCGCGGATTGCTTCGGCTGGGGCATAGAGGCCTCCGCGTCAAGGTGAATGGAGTGCCATTCCCGGGAATCCAGAGGCGGCGTGCCGGGTTCGGCTTCGAAGATGCGGAGCTCGCCGGGCTCTGATCCGGCCGGAGGCTCCGGCAGATGTTCTGGAGGCTGGTTCCGAGCCGGGGATTCGTCGAGGAGGGGGCCTTCGGCACGGCGAGGCCTAGCCTTGCGAGGAGCGATCAGTTCGCGCGGAAAGGCGAGGACGCGAGCGGGCAAGGACAGTGCAGGCTCCACAACCGCGTCTTCCATGGGGTCGGACCCGACTTCAGGGATCTCCATTGTGCGGTGGGAGGGCATGCGTGCCTCTGCCGGGGTTGAGGGGGGAGGGGGAAGCGATTCGCTGCTCACGAAATAGCGCAGCAAGTCGGGCTGCCAGGCTTGCGGAGCCGGCTCGTACGGGAGGGACCTGGCCTGCGCAGGCTGGATAGGGGCAGCGACAGGCGAGGCGACGGAATCGTCCGTGGCCTCGGCGGCGGCCAGAGCAGCCGCTCTGGCTTCGGCGGCTGCTGTGGCTTCCGCGGCGGCAGCCTGAGCCGCAAGAACCTCCCTGTAAGAGGGAACCCGCGCATAGCGTTCGGCGACGCGCGCGGCAATGGTTGAGGAGGCGAGGGTATTTTCGAGTCCGGGGAGAGCCGGTTGGTTTTCGGGGGATGGCGTGCGCCGGGTGCGATGAGCGCGGACTCGAGCCGTGACCTCGTTCTTCCATGAGGGCACGGGGGGAACGGGGAGGGGCGCCGTGGAGGTCGCATGCGGGAGATCGGTCGTGAGCGGCGTCAAATCAATCCTCGCGAGTCGAAAGCGGCGGTAAAACCCTCCAGCTTGTCCAAGGGAGACGAACCGGGGTGTTCGGGGACTTCCCAACCGGGGTCAAGCAGGTGTCGCGCCGGAGATCCGCATTCCGCTTTGCTATGCTGGAGGTGCCGCGCGCGATGAGAACCCGCTTGTTTTGGTGTATCACGCTGTATCTGCTGTGTCATCCGCGACTCCGGGCGCAGACGGTAACCACGCAGCTTCCCCCTTTACAAAGCAACACTTCGGCAACCCTGCCCGACGATCCCAGCCTGCACAGCCCGATTCCGGAGGCGCACGTTGTGCCGCAACCGAGCGCCGGGGTGCCGGTGAAGATCGTCGCTGACACGCAATCGCGGGAAGAGACGAAAAACGGGACCGTTTATACGCTCGACGGCAACGTGGTGCTGTATTACCGGCGCTATATCATCCATGCCGACCATGTGACCTACAACGCCACGACTGGTGAGGTTGCGGCGCAGGGGCATGTGATGGTCGATGGCGGGCCGGATGACGAGCATTTCGAAGCCAGCCACGGAACTATCAACGTGCAGGCGGATACCGGCGACTTTTTCGATGTGGTGGGGACTCTGGGTGTGGAACGCAGGCCGCGGGGCCGGATGGTGTTTACGGCGCCGAATCCATTCGCGATCACGGGCCGTGAGGTGCTGCAACTGGGCAAGGGGCACTATCGCATCATTCACGGCACCATGACATCATGCCGTCTGCCGAAGCCGGACTGGCGCATCCTTTCGCATGAAATCGCACTCAACAATGGCGTCGCGAGCGCCAATCGGGCCGCATTTGAGCTGTTCCATGTGCCCGTCTTTTATCTGCCGTATGTGACGCATCCGGTGACCGTGGAGCGGCAGTCGGGAGTTCTGTTGCCGTATGTGGGCAATAACACGACCAAGGGGTTCATTTTTGGCGAGGGGTTTTATCTGACTCTGGGTCGCAGTGCCGACCTGACAATGGCAACGCAGTTCTATTCGAAGCGCGGGTGGGCTCCCAACGGGATGTTCCGGTATCGCGGACGCGGGCAGAACTTCGGGAATCTCCACTTTCAGAGTCTTCTGGACGAGGGAATCCTGGAGGAGAACGGAAGCCGCGGAGCCAACCAGGGCGGCGTGGATATTGGCGCAGACGGGCGATACGACTTTACGCCGCATACGACGGGCGTGATCGACGCCGAGTATCTGAGCTCGTATGTGTATCGGCTGGTTTTCGAGGAAGAATACGTTCAGGCGATCAACTCAGAGGTGAAATCCCAGGCTTTTCTGACCCACGAGAGTCGAGACATCTGGACGAGTCTGCGCATGAACCGCTATCAGGATTTTCAGAGCTCGACGATCTCGGGCGATGAGGTGCGCATTCTTCATATGCCGCAGATCGACATGGAAATCGCCGACCGGCAACTGGACGGTTCGCCGGTGAACTGGGGATTCACTGGGTCGACGGGGGCACTGTCGCGGCACGATTATCCGAGTTTTCGAACGTCGGCGGAGGTGCCGCGCCTGGACCTTCATCCACGAGCTTCTCTTCCACTGCATTTCGAGGGATGGACGTTTCGACCGGAGGCGGGGTTTCGTGAGACCTTGTACGGAAAAAGCCAGTACCCGGCGACTCTGGAACAGATTCCCGTTCTGCGGAGCGAGGGTACCAGCCGCAGCGATGTCGAGGCTGGATTCGAACTGCGGCCGCCAGCGGTGGAGAGAGATTTCGCGGCGCCCTGGCTGGAGCATCTGGTGGGCGGCAGTGTGCGGCATACGATTGAGCCGGAGATGTCGTATCGCTACGTAACCGGGATCAACAACTTTCGTCAGATTCTCCGATTCGACCAGACCGATGTAGCGAGCAATACCAATGAGATGGAGTATGGACTGACGCAGAGGTTGTTTCTGCGGCATTTGCCTGCGCATCCGTGTAAAGGCGATGAAGCGCTGGGCCCGGACCCGCTCTGCGGCGGGGGAACGCGGGACTGGATTTCGTGGCGGGTGGCACAGAAGTATTATTTTGAGCCGGATTTCGACGGTGCGATCACGCCGGGGACGCCGAATCCGCTGCAGACAACTCTGGACTTCACCGGAGTGGATTTTCTGACCGGCCCGCGGCACACGACACCGGTGATTTCCCGGTTGCGGATGCGAACGACGGCGGCGACCGATGCGGAGTGGGATCTGGATTACGACGTGAAGGAAGGCAGGATCACTTCCAGCAACATTTTCGCCGGTTACCAGCACGGATATTACCGGTTCCAGTTCGGGGACTCCTTCATGAACGTTCCGCTGGGAGTAACACCCGTGACGACGAGCCCGGTATCGGCCGCATCTTCGAGCCAGCTCGATCAGTTCAACCAGATTCACCTGACCGCAGTCTATGGTGCTGCCAACAAGCTGGGTCTGAGCACGGGAGCCAACATTGCCTATGACCTGGTGCACCAGCAGTTGCAGTATGGAGCGGCCCAGGGCTCGTATAACTGGAACTGCTGCGGGCTGATGTTCCAATACAGGCGGTTCTCGCTGGGTTCGATTCGCGACGACACCGAGTACTTCTACAGCGTGAGCCTGGCGGGCATCAGCAGCGTTGGGGACCTCCGGCGCCGGATCAGTCTGTTTTGACACGTTTTGGGGCATCTCGGCGGTGAACTGCGATAATGAAGAAAGTGATTCTGAAGATGGCTTTAAGCCGAGAAGGCGGTTTTTCTTGTTGAGCAGGGTTTTGCTTTTTGGCTGCGCGCTGGTTCTGGCAGCCGGATGTGCCGCGCAGCAGACGGATACGAGCGCTGTGCCGGCGTCTCCCTCCCTGAACCGGAAAATTGAAGTCATGATCCGGTCGGAACTGAGTGTTCCGCCGGAATATCAGGTGACGATCGGTGCGCGTCAGAAGAGCGATGTTGCGGGATACGACACAATCGCGGTCACCTTCTCGCTTTCGAACGAACCGAGTCGGACACAGACGGTGGAGTTTCTGCTCTCGAAGGACGGCAACACGCTGGCGCGGCTCTCGAAGTGGGACCTCGGGAAGGATCCCGGGGCAATGCTGCCGACCGAGGGCCGGCCGGTGCGCGGCAATGCGCAGGCGAAGGTGACGATCGTCAACTTCGACGATCTCGAATGCCCCTACTGCGCGCGGATGAATGCCGAATTCTTTCCGAACACGCTGGACCACTACAAAGG
>DASRRO010000202.1:0-5760 GCA_035656855.1 Acidobacteriaceae bacterium
CGGGCTTACGGATTCGCCTCCGCCACAGCGGAGACTTCCTGTTGCTTCCCGGTTCCGGGCATCTCCACCGATCCCAGAACCACGGACTTCCCAGGCACCAGATTCACCACGCTCTCCATCAGGGTCTGGCGGATCACTGGGCCCTGTCCGCCCAGCCCGGATCTCCCCTGCTGCCGGCCCGCAGCGGCTGGTCTGCCGCGGACCCCGCGGGTGAGGGCGGCAGAAGCCGGTCGCAGCTCAGCGATAGTGTTCCGGGATAAAGTTCTGCTCGTGGAACGGCGGCCGCTTGTACTTCTTCCTGTCGAGAGGAGGAAGCTCCATCGCCTCCGGAGTCAGGTCGCGGTACTCGATCTGCGACAGCAAATGCCGGATCACGTTCAGCCGTGCACGCTTCTTGTTTTCCGCGTTCACCACGTACCAGGGCGACTGGCGGGTGTCGGTCTGCGCGAACATTTCGTCCTTGGCCCGCGAATAATCGGCCCAGTGCCGGCGCGATTCCATGTCCATGGGGCTCAGCTTCCACCGCTTGGTCGGGTCTGACATCCGCTCCCGAAAACGCCGCTCCTGCTCTTCATCGCTGACTGAAAACCAGTACTTGATGAGGACCATTCCCGAACGAATCAGCATCCGCTCGAACTCCGGACAGCTGTGCATGAATTCCAGGTACTCCGCCTCGGAGCAGAAGCCCATCACGTGCTCGACCCCCGCGCGGTTGTACCAGCTGCGGTCGAACAGGACCACCTCTCCGGCCGCCGGCAGATGCGCCACATATCGCTGGAAGTACCACTGCGTCTTCTCACGCTCCGTTGGCGTCCCCAGCGCCACCACCCGGCAACTGCGCGGGTTCAGCGTCTCGGTGATGCGCTTGATCGCTCCTCCCTTTCCTGCCGCATCGCGGCCCTCAAAAAGCACAACCACCCGCAGGCCCCGGTCGCGAACCCACTCCTGCAGCTTGACCAGTTCGATCTGGAGTCGGTGCAGATCCTTCTCATAGTTGTAGTTCCTCTCCGAACGTGTCCCGTTGCCGTCGCGCACCAACGCTGCGCTCTGGTTTTCACTGCCAGCCGTGGTAGCCGATTTCGCGCCCAAACCCCGCACCTCCGAAGAGCCGCACCTCGTCTGCGCTGGTGCCTGCACCCCCGCTGTCCTTATCGGCAACCTGCACCTTCTGTTTACCGAGGTCGCTCCTGCCCTCCGCAAGCAGGCTTTTCCATCCGCCAGCTCCCACATTTGCTGCATCCTCCTGATACCCTTGTCTCTCCAATCCCTATCCATGCCCGACGCCGACGCCAACTGGAAGCCGAAGCATAATCCCTGGGCCGTCGCGCTGACCGTTACCCTCGCCACCTTCATGGAGGTCCTCGACACCTCCATCGCCAACGTCGCCATTCCCCACATCGCTGGCGGACTCGGCGCCTCCCAGGATGAAGCCACCTGGGTCCTTACCAGCTACCTCGTCTCTAACGCCGTCATCCTGCCGGCCAGCGCCTATTTGGTCTCGTTTATAGGACGCAAGCGCTTCTACATGATCTGTGTTGCCATGTTCGGCATCAGCTCCATGCTGTGCGGCCTGGCGCCCTCGCTCCCGCTGCTGATCTTCTTCCGCGTTCTCCAGGGAGCCGGCGGCGGCGGCCTCCAGCCCAGCGAGCAGGCCATCCTCGCCGACACTTTCCCGCCCCGCAAACGCGGACAGGCCTTCGCGGTCTATGGCATGGCCGTCGTCCTCGCCCCCGCCATAGGCCCCACCCTCGGC
The DNA here is from genome assembly GCA_035656855.1 of Acidobacteriaceae bacterium. Taxonomy (GTDB): domain Bacteria; phylum Acidobacteriota; class Terriglobia; order Terriglobales; family Acidobacteriaceae; genus Palsa-343. Next base: position 1,754 of record DASRRO010000202.1, read on the forward strand.
GGCTGGATTACCGACAACTACACCTGGCGCTGGATCTTCTTCATCAACGTCCCCATCGCCATCTTCTCCCTGTTCCTCACCCACCGCCTCGTCGAGGACCCGCCCCACATCCGGAAGGAAGTGGAAAAGAGCCGCAAGCGCGGCCTCAACCTCGACTACATGGGGTTCGGCCTGCTCGCGGTTGGCTTCGGCTCCCTGCAGTTCGTCCTCGATAAGGGCCAGGAAGACGACTGGTTCGGCTCGCACCTCATCACTGTCTTCTTCATCCTTTGCGCGGCCGCGCTCGTCACCCTCATCCTCTGGGAGATTGCGCAGATCCGGAAGGGCCATCGCCCCATCCTCGATCTCACCATGTTCCGTAACCGCACCTTCGGCATCTCCGCGTTCCTTATGTTCGTCCTCGGCTTCACCCTCTTCGGCACCACCGTCCTCATCCCGCTCTTCGTCCAGCAGATGATGGGCTATACCGCCGAACAGGCCGGCCTTGTCATCTCTCCGGGCGGCCTCGCCATCCTCGTGCTCATGCCGCTCGTGGGATTTCTCGTCGGCCGCGTCGATGCCCGTTACCTCATCGCTATAGGCTTCACCATCCTCTCCGCCGCGCTCTTTGCCCTCCACACCATCGATACCCAGGCCAGCTATTCCTACGTCGCGTGGATGCGCATCTTCCAGGCCTCCGGGCTCGCGTTCCTCTTCGTCCCCATCAACACCCTTTCCTACACCGGTGTCCCGCGCGAGAAGAATAACGACGTCTCCGGCCTCATGAACCTGGCTCGCAACATCGGCGGCAGCTGCGGAACCTCCTTCTTCGTCACCCTTCTCGCTCGCCGCAGCCAGGCGCATCAGGACCGCCTGGCCATGCACATGAACGCCTCCAGCGCCCCGTTCGCTCAGGCCATCGATCGCACCGCTCGCTATTTCCAGCACGCCGGTGGACTCACCGCCTCCGCCGCCCAGGCTCGCGCTCTGGCCCAGGGAAGCATCTACCAGCAGCTCGTCCGCCAGAGTACCCAGCTGGCTTACCTGGACGTGATTGTGATCCTGGCCGTCGGCTCCGCCTGCATGATCCCCCTCATCTTCCTGATGAAGAAGCACAAAGGTCCCGCCGCGGCCCACTGATTCCGCCGCCCGCATCGGCGACGCGTTAGAATGGCCCTCACACACACAAGGTCCCGGTCGTTCTCCTGCTGAACCGGGCCGTTTGGGAGCTATTCTTGCGTTCCAATCTGCTGCTTCGCCTTGGTCGCTGCGCTTTCCCCCTGTTCGCCGCCATCCTCTGTCTTCCCGTCCCGCCGGCCTCCGCCCAGGAGACCCATCCCTGGACCATCCAGGAGATCTTCGGCCGCTCCGGGAATGACACCGGCAGCCCACCCCAGGAAATGGAATGGTCCCCCGACGGCACCCGCGTCACCTGGATTTCAGAGAACGGCGACCTCGTGGAACTCCAGCCCCCCAACACGCATCCGAAGACGCTGCTTCCTTACGACAAGATCTCTTCACTCCTGAATGCCAATCTCCCCGAGCGCGATCGCGACCACCGGGGCCGCTATGGTGAGCCCGCTTATACGTGGGCGCCCGATTCCCAGCACATTCTCTTCGACACCAATGGCCAGCTCTGGCTCTTCGATCCCAAAAACGGCACCGGCATTCAGATCGGTAACTCGGGCATGCAGTCCGGCGACGATCCCAAATTCTCCCCCAACGGCCAGTTCGTCTCCTACCTGCACGATCGTAATCTCTACGTCCAGCGCCCCGATGGCTCCGTTCCGCCCCTGGCGCTCACCAGCGACCGCGACGACACGCTCCTCAATGGCGAAGTCGACTGGGTCTACCTCGAAGAACTCGATGTCCGCAGCAACTACTTCTGGTCGCCCGATTCACGCCAGGTTGCCTATCTGCAGATGAACGAGGCGAAAGTCCCCGAGTACCCCCTCGTCGACTGGATCCCTGTCCACGCCACCGTCCAAAAGCAGCGCTATCCGCAGCCCGGCGATCCCAACCCGGGCGTGCGCGTGGGCGTGGTCGGCGTCAACGGCGGCGCCACCCGCTGGCTGCGCATTCCCCTCGACAGCGGCAACGACTACATTCCCCGCTTCGGCTGGGTGAATCCCCACGTCGTGTGGGTTGAAGTTCTCTCCCGTGACCAGCAGCATCTCGACATCTGGTTCGCCGACACCAAAACCGGCGACGCCCGGCGGATCCTCCAGCAATCCGAACCCAAATACTTCAACCTCACGTATGACGTGAAGTTCGTCGGCGACCACGAGTTCTTTCTTCTCAGCTGGCGCGACGGACATACTCACATCTACCACTACGGATTCGACAGCAACAATCCGCTGGGCCAGCTCGCGGAGCGTCTCGATCAGGTGGAAAGCGGCGATTACGAAGTCTCCTCCATCCAGGCCATCGACGACAGCACCCAGACCCTGTGGTATCTCTCCGACCAGGGCGATCCGCGCCAGGAGCAGGTCTGGGCCGTGCAGTTCGACGGCACCGGCAAACGTCAGATCTCCCAGGGCGTCGGCGTCCACGAAAGCTCGTTTCCCAGCCAGGGAGGCGCGTTCATTGACACCTACTCCTCCCTGCTGGTCCCGCCCACCGTCTCCATTTGCAGCGCTGGCGGCCCCGGCTCCGGCTCACCCGGCGTAGTGTGTACCGCCCTCTGGCACTCCCATCCCCTCGAAGGTCATCGCCTCATCGCTCCACAATCCCTCGAGCTCACCGCCGCCGACAAGACCACCAAGCTCTACGGCACGCTGTTGTTGCCTCCGGGGAATTCCTCGCCCCACAGCGTTCCGCTCATCGTGAACCCCTATGGCGGTCCGGGCGTGGGCTCGGCGCGCGACCGCTGGGGTGGCAAGCATCTCTTCTTCGACGAGTTGCTCGCCGAACACGGATTCGCCGTCCTCCACGTCGACAACCGCGGCATGGCCGGACGCGGTCGCGACTTCGAGCAGGTCTGCTGGCACAACTTCGGCCCACCGCAGTTTGCCGATCAGATGGCCTCCATCGATCAGGTCCTCCGCGATTACCCGCAGCTTGATCCCCATCGCCTCGGCTGGTGGGGCTGGAGCTGGGGCGGCAGCTTTACCCTCTTCGCCCTCTCCCACAGCGACAGCTTCCTCGCCGGCGTCTCTGGCGCCCCCGTCACCGACTGGCGCGACTACGACTCCATCTATACCGAACGCTACATGGGCCTGCCCTCTGACGACGCCCAGAATTACCACGACGATTCCGACGTCAACAGCGCCGCCGATCTCCATGGACACATCCTCATCCTCCATGGCACCGGCGACGACAATGTCCACACCGAAGGCGATGTCCAGTACGTCCAGAAACTCATTGAAGCCGGCATCCCATACGACTACAACTTCTTCCCCCGCAAGACCCACTCCGTATCCGGCACCGATGACCAGACCGAGCTGTACAACAAGGTGCTCGATCACTTCGAGCGCTACCTCAGGGAGCCCCCACCCTCCAACCCCGACGAACAACACTGACGGCGTCTTGCAAGCTGCAGCACCCGGCTCTGTAACCCGTACCCTGTACCCAGCACCCTGTACCCTGCACCCTGCACCCTGATATGACCCACCCCGTCGAAGGCCCTGGCACCGCCGAACTCATCCGCGGCCGCGCCTCCGTGGGTGACTTCGAGCTGACCGTCCTCAGCGACGGCCCCTACTTCCTCGACGGCGGCGCCATGTTCGGTGTCGTCCCCAAGCCGCTCTGGGAAAAGCGTGCCCCCGCCGACGCGCAGAACCGGGTCCTCCTCGGGCTGAACACAGTCGTGGTTTTTACCGGCCGCCACACCGTCGCCATCGAAACCGGCATCGGCAACAAGCTCGGCGACAAACTGAACGCCATCTACGGAGCCAAACAGCAGCTCCCTCGCGCCTTCGCCGCTGCCGGCATTCGCCCTGAAGACGTGGACATCGTCATCAACACTCACCTCCACTTCGACCACTGCGGCTGGAACACGACCCGCACCCCGAATGGCGGCCTCGTCC
>DASRRO010000203.1:0-2405 GCA_035656855.1 Acidobacteriaceae bacterium
CGCGCCGGTTGAATCCGTAATCGTTCCGCTGATGCTGCCGCTGGTCGAATCCTGCGCCCGGGCGGTCACCATCGCCGTCGCAACGAGAGCGGTGCAGAGCGTGGCGCTCATCCATCGTATGCATCGTGTCATCTGTGTTGCCTCCAAAAAATTTTCTAAACTGCCAACCCTCAAGAGGGAAGAAGCCTTGGACCCGCTGAATTTGGGCCTCCAGGCTCTGTTGCGATTGCGTGTGCCTCAAACAAAGTTGCGTTCGGACGCCGAAAAGCCGGTGAAGAGAAACAAACCGTGCCGAAAAACCCACGTCTTGAATAAGAAAACTGCCGGATGGAGCATTTGTTTCACGTGCTCTAAATTTTCCAGGGTTCAATCGCGACATTATTCTGGCGTCAGCCAAGTGTCAAGAATATTCTCATTTCCCGGGACCATGGTGTACCTGTGGATTCCGCATGTTTGCCCGGTATTCCGTGTGGTCAAGCTGCTTCTCGAGCTCTCTGAACTCCTCCTCGCCCCTCCCTCGGAATCTCTCCTTCGCTGCCCTGTATCACAGGCCGTTTTCCGGTGCCCGAATCCATTACTTTCATCGAAGCGGTACAAATGTTTCACAAAATGATATACGTTGGGCTCGGTGCCATCGTTCCCCAAGGACCTGCCCTTGCGTCGCTCTGCCGCAACAGCGTGCGTCGCGGGGTAGACAACGTTCGCCGCTTGCCCTGTATTCCGCGAGGAATCTACGTGTATGCCGAGAAAGAGAGACTCCAGCCACCCGCACTTCCACCCCACTATGGTTCTCGAGCTGCATAGCCTCAGCCCCGCCCGGCAGAAGATCATCCAGCCTGTTCTGGAGAGCCCGCGCGAGTTCGTCCTCCTCAACGTCCGCGACATGGCCCGCCGCCTCGAGACCGGCCCCGCGACCGTCGTCCGCATCGTGCAGGCCCTCGGCTTCGAGAGCTACAAGGACTTCCAGCACTATCTGCACTACCTCTCTGTAACCAGCGCCACCATCCTGGACAGCATGCAGGCCGGCGGCAGCACCACCCAGACGCCCAAGTTCCTGCGCGGCTCCCGGCGCCAGATCCAACAGAACATCGAGTTCGTTCTCGAGCGCGTCGATCTGCACCAGGTCCTCGACATCGCCGTCCGCATCGATCAGGCCGAGCGCATCCTCCTGCTGGGCGGCGATATGGCCGCGCCGCTGGTCGAGTACATGGAATACCACCTCACCATCGCCGGCCTTCCGGTCGTCGTGGCCACCAGCCCCGGCCGCGCCACCCACCTCGTCCGCTCCACCGGCAAGAACGACATCGTCATCGGCATCAGCTTTCGCCGCGGCCTGCGCATGACCATCGAAGGCATCCAGAAGGCGAGGGAAAACGGCGCCTACTGCATCGGTGTCGCGGACTCGCCGCTGTCGCCCTTGGCGCGTTTCTCCAATGAGCTCGTGATCGTCCCCATCAACAGCCTGTCATTCGCCGCCAGCTACGTTGCGCCCATCGCGCTCATCGATCTCATCACCGCCGGTGTCGGCAGCCTGCGGCGAAAGCAGGTCGTCGCGCGCCTGCGCGAAGCCGACTTCGAGCAGAAGCACGGCTATCGCTGGTACCAGGCCGAGTCATAGCCCCGCACAGGGCAGGGCATTCGCCTCGCCGGCATTCTTGTTGTGACTAGTGGGTCGCGGCTGATCTTGTCGCCATGGCCACATGCGTTCCCTTGGCCTGCGCCACGAACCGCGGTTTCAGCGCGTAATGCCACACCACCCAGCCCAGAGCCGCCAGGCCCAGCAGCATCATCAGCACGCCCCACCATCCCCGGCCATTCCCCTGTCCTGCCGTCATCCGATTGCGCTTCACGCTCTCCGCGAACGCCGCCCAGTCCGGCTCCGAGCCCTCGCCCATCTCGCTCGTCGCGAACCGCTCCAGCCATTCACTCTCTTCCAGCCCCACATAGCGGCAGTAGCTGCGCACGATGCCCTTATTGAAGACGCCGCCCGGCAGGTCCGACCGCTTCTCCGCCTCCAGCGCCCGCAGATACCGGATCGACACCTTCGTGCCGCTGGCGATCGACTCCAGGGCCACGCCGCGCGCCTCGCGCTGCTGCTGCAACTCTCTTCCGAACCCAACGTCCATCTCTCCGCGTCCTCGGCCCGCGCCATAGCGCAGGCACTCCCGAGAGGTTTGGTCCTACTGCGGCTGGCGCTCCGGGGCAAGCTCCAGCACAAACATCGTCTGCCCTGGAACCGCTTCCGTTCGGGTGGGATGAAGCTGCTCTGCGACCGCGCCCGGACTGCCTGGCAGATGCTCGCCGTCCAGAATCGCATGGGTTGCCTGCAAGCCCAATGCTTCCTTCGTGATAGCATCTAACCCGTTACCCGGCATGGGAATTGCTGTATAGCCCGTCGTGACCGA
>DASRRO010000204.1:0-9425 GCA_035656855.1 Acidobacteriaceae bacterium
ACCGGCTGCAGGAGCAACTGCGCTTGTTTGTAATAGAACCAGGCCGTCCAGTTGTCTTTTTGGGTGGCATAGGATCGGGCCCGGCTCCAGAACCACAGACCGTCGTGGCCGTCGATGGTCATCGGTTTGGTGAAGAAGCCGGCAAGCTTCCAGACTGCGCTGTTCGGCGGGTCATTCTGCAGGATCATCGACAACTGCTGCGGGTGTTCGACGCCCGTCGCATGCAGAACCGCCAGGGCGTACTTGCCCGGTGGCAGATTGGGAATCGTGACCACGACCGTCAGCGGCGAGCCGGCCACGCCGCAGAAGAACTGGGTGTCCTGAGCCGCCTTGATATCGCTGGCGTCGAGGACGTACAGCAGGTCCACGGTCAGGGTGGCGCGCTGAATAGAGGCATTCATCTGCTGAATGGTGTTCGCGATGCCGCCGAAGTTGGAGGCGACCGCCGGAATCGTCTGCGCCTGCACGCCCGCGGCATTGCCGTTCTTCACATTGGCGGCCAGCATTTGCGCCGACTGGGCGAGAATCGTCCGCTGATCCGGCTTCATCTGCGACTGAGTGGAGCAGGAGACGGCAAAAGCCGGAGCGGCCAGTGCCAGAGGCAGGATGCACGCCAGGAACCTGGGCCCGATCGAGCGATAACGGCAGAACATGAAAGACGTCCCTTTCGATTTGAACGCGCGAATGAATCTGAGCGAATTCAAATCACTGCTAGTCTAGTACACAGAAGCGCGAGCCTTGCGCCTGGGCGCTGCGCCGCCGCTACACAGGACTTCGATGCAGTCCAGACACCTAATACGATGCCTGCCGTGGCTTACGGCCAGCCTTTTGGCGGCCACCTGCGCCGGGCAGGTGATGCAGCAGCCGGGCACGCTGCCTGGCCGAGGCACCGCGCAGCGACCGGCTCAGGACGCCGGCCATGCGCCGGAACATCCGGCGGCAGGAACGAAGGGAGCCGCACCGGCCGAGCCGACTCCTGGAAATTCTGCCGGAAACGGCCCGGCATTGCCGCCTTCTCTGCTGGACAAGCCGGCGCAGCCTGCGCAAATCACACTCAGCGACGGGGTTCTGGCGATCCGCGCCGATAACTCCAGTCTTTCCCAGATCCTGCGCCACCTGTCTTCCTCCAGCGGGATGACCGTGGACGGTTTCCAGAAGGATCAACGCGTATTCGGCGTTTATGGCCCTGGCAATCCTCGGGACGTTCTCTCCGGGCTGCTGCAGGATGCCGGTTACAACTTCCTGCTGGTGGGCGCCACCGAGAAAGGCACTCCGAGGGAGATCGTGCTGACTGCCAGCACCGGAGGCGGCGCGACGAGCGGCCCGGCACAAGCACAACCGGACGACCAGCAGCCGGACGAAGAAGACAACGACAACAGCAGCAACAGCAGCTTCCCACCAGAGCCGGTCGTGCCCGACCGGGCGGCGCCGCCGGGAGCGGAGACTTCCCCGCCGAATCCCAACGGCCAGGTGAAGAGTCCCGCCGAAATCATCCAGGAACTGCAGCGTCTGCGGCAGCAGCAGCAGAATCCTCAATAATTGGTATTCCAACCGCCTCAGGGGTACCCCCCCCGGGGGTGGTCTATCGCAAGTTCCTGATTTGACAGGCCTGTCAGGGTAATACCTTGCGGGTATTACCCTGCGGCCGGATTTTCTGCTCGTTCGCAGGCTTGCAGGCCGGCACTCAACTTCTCAAAACGCCACGGCACAAGACCCAGCCCGCTGTCGGACGGGCAAGAATTTCCCCACTCTTCTATTGTAGCGATTTGGGCCAGGGTTTCCGTGCAGGCGGCGATCGGGCGAGAGCGCGAGTCTGTCTCGAATGAGCGGGATGGCGTCACGTGACTTTAGCCATCTTGACAGGCCTTTTTCCGAGCCGCTTTCCCCTCTCCCGGGGAGTGACTTGAGTAATGCTTCCTTTGGGCAATAGTAACCACGGGCGTGGGCCGTTATGTTCTGGATAACCCCTCAGAGGGAAAGGGCTCTCCCCATGCACAACCGCTTTTTTTCCTGCCTTCCGGCCGTCATCAGCGGCCTTGCCTTCGTTCTTCTCACTGGATGCGGCCAGATCAACCCGGCGCTGCGCGTCGGCACCGCTCTGGCCGGGAACTGGACCTTTGCCCCGACCTCGTCCAGCGTGGTGCTGAACCTCGGCTTCACCCAGGGAGCGTATGAAACCGTGAGCGCGGTGGGACGGCTCGAGGGCACGTCGTGCGTGACCCCGCAGACCAACGTTTTGCTGACCGGATCGGTGGATGGGAACAACAACGTTACGCTCATCTCCGCACCGTTTGGCGGGACCACCCTCACGATCAAGGGGCAAGTGGCGGCGAACGGCAAAGGGATGGCCGCGGCGAGCTGGACATTTGCCGGCGGCAACTGCGCCACGCTGGGCAAGTCCGATGTGACGGCGACGAATTACAACACGATTGGCGGCACGTACCTGGGAACGTTGATCGACAGGGACAATAATCCGCTCGGGGTCTCCGCTTTTCTGCAGCAGACGACGCAGCCGGATGGGAACGGACAGTTCTCGGTTTCAGGAACGGCAACCTTTCCGGCGAACACCTGTTTCACGGAGCAGCCGACCGTCACGAGTTCCCTGGTGACCGGCAGCAGCCTGTCGATGACTTATACCGATCCGGGCAGTGGAGCCGTGCTAACGGCGAAAGGCAGCTTCAACGGCCCGGCGACGACTTTGACCATCGCGAACTGGGCGATTGTGGGCGGGGCGTGCAATGGAGATTCCGGGACGGGGAGTTTGAACCTGGAGTAAGCGGCTGAAGCCCGTTTTTTTTGGGGGTGCCTCGGCATGGCTGAAGCCATGTCCTGATACCAGGCGATCGGGCTCATTGGATCCATCCCCTCGAGCGGCCCGATCGGCTTGCTGTCCGCAGCAGGTCACCCTGGGGCCTTCTCTTTAACCACAGAAGACACAAAGCGCCCAGGGTTCTTCCTGATCTGACGAGTCAGGTGGTCGCCCTTTCTCCGTCTCAACTGTTTTATGGCTGCTTTTCGTTTCGGGGGCGGGGCCAGCGGGCTTCGATGGTGGTGGAGATGCCGCCGCGGGGGCGGAAATCGCCTTTGACCACGGCCCACACCGGATCGCAGGCGCGCGCAACGTCTTCGAGGATGCGGTTGACCACGTTTTCCTGGAAGATCCCGAGATTGCGGTAGCAGAACAGATACTCCTTCCACGACTTGAGCTCGAGGCAGCGCTCGCGGGGCATGTAACGGAGCGTGATCACGCCGAAGTCGGGGAGGCCGGTTTTGGGGCAGACGGATGTGAATTCCGGGTCGTCGATGACGATTTCGTAACCGGGAAACTGATTGGGCCAGGTCTCGATGAGGGGGAAGTCGAAGTCGAGCCCGGCTTTTGCGTGTTCGTCTGTATAGCGCGCGGCGATGGCCATATTTCGATTTTAAAACCCGTCCGGGTGAACGAGGCCGCATCCTGGCTCGGCGCATTGGCTCCGAAGAGTTTACCCCGTCCCGCATAGTTCGGCGGAACTCCGGCCTCATCTGCGGGCAAGGGTATGCAAATGAGGTACTACCGAAGCAATTGTTGCGGAATTTCGAACCCTGCGTCGGGTTCGGAGAGTCTCATAACTTTATACTGACTGACGGTTCCTACGAATGGCAACGAAGCAAAAGAGCCCGCGCACGGGCCGCGTATGGGTCATCACGATCATCGCGCTGATTTTTGTTTTTTACGGGGTCCATCTGCTCACGCGGGGCAAGCTGCCAATTCGCGTGTCGACGGCGACGATCGGCAATTTGACGACCACGGTGGCCACCAACGGCAAGGTGGAGCCGGAGCCCCAGTCGAATTACGAGGCGCACGCACCGTTTCCGGGCGTCGTGCAAGGGGTGTACGTGCACGAAGGGGAGAAGGTGCCGGCGGGGAAACTGCTGTTAGCCATGGATGACACGGAGGCGCGGGCGCGAGTGGCGACCGCTTTGGCCGCGCTGCGCGGCGCCCAGGCCGCCGGCCAGGCAGCGCAGCACGGAGGAACCCAGGAGGAGCGGCTGTCGCTGGGCGGCGAACTGGCCAAGGCGAAGATCGATCGGGACCAGGCACAGCAGGACGTGAACGCGCTGGAGAAGCTGCAGGCGTCGGGGTCGGCATCGCCGAGCGAGGTATCCGCAGCCAGGGAACGCCTGGCGACGGACGACAGCAGCATTCAGGTTCTGCAGCAGCGGCAGACCAGCCGGTACGACACGATGGATCTGGCGCACGCCCAGGCGAACCTCGATGATGCGCAGGCCGGATACGATGCGGCTCTGGATGCCCTGCACCATGCCATCGTGCACGCGCCTTTTGCCGGGACGGTGTTTTCGCTACCGGTGTCGCGGACGGAATTTGTGCAGCTGGGGGATCGGCTGTTATCCCTGGCCGACCTTTCGAAGCTGCAGGTACACGCATATTTCGACGAGCCGGAGATCGGGAAGCTGCGCGTCGGCCAGCCGGTAGTGATCGCCTGGGATGCGCGTCCGAACGAGCAATGGCACGGGCACATTCTGCGTTTGCCATCGACGATCGTCGCGTACGGAACCCGCAACGTGGGCGAGGTTCTGATGTCGCTTGAGGACTATCACGACGAGCTGCTGCCCGATACGAATGTTCGTGTGACCGTGACGGTAGCCAACGAATCTAACCTTCTGGTGGTGCCACACGATGCTCTGCACTTCGAGCAGGGAGCCAGTTACGTTTACCGGCTCGAAGGCGAGATGCTGCATCGGGTTCCGGTGACGGTGGGTACGGTGAACCTGAGCGAGGTGCAGATTGTGAGTGGACTGAAGGCGGGCGACCGAGTGGCTTTGAATACGACGAACGGGCAGCCCTTGAGCGACGGCGTGCCGGTGCAAGTGGTTCAATAATCCACCGAAGGAGAGAGGTTTTTGCGCGGAGCCATCGCAGGGGCGACTGTTTTTCTTTTTTGCGCCACGCTGTGGGCACTTCCCCCCACAGCGGCGAACGAAGTGCGGCAGGATCTGAACCTGGGCCGCGCGGACGCGGCGCTGCGGATTCTGGATCCGGCTCTCGCGCATAACCCCGATGACGCCGAGGGGCACAACCTGCGCTGCCGCGTGTACTACGAAGAGGAACAGTGGGACGCGGCCATTGCCGACTGCGAAGCGGCGGTCCAGTTCGCGCCCGACAACAGCGACGATCATCTGTGGCTGGGACGCGCGTACGGCCGGAAGGCCTCGCATGGATCGCTGGTGGCTGGGTATAAGCTGGCGCGCAAAGTCCATGCGGAGTTTGAGGAGGCTGTGCGCCTGGACCCGCACAACGGCGCGGCTCTGGCGGATCTGGGCGAGTTCGACGTCGAAGCGCCGGTCGTTGTTGGCGGCGGCATCAAAGGCGCCGATCCGATCCTGGTGCAGCTGCGCAGTGTGGATCCGGTGCGAGCCTCCAGGCTGCAAGCGCAGATTGCTGACGAGAAAAGAGACTACGTCTCGGCAGAAGCGGCCTACAAAGCCGCGATTGCGCAGTCGCGCGAGCCTGCCGATCTGTGGCTCGACCTGGCCCGGTTCTATCAGCGGCGCGGGCGCATCGACGAAATGCAGTCAGCCCTGCATACCGCCGTCCCGCTGGACCGCGCACATGGGCCGGCATTGGTGGAGGCAGCGGGGCTGCTGAACCAGACGGGGCGCGAGCCGGAAACCGCGATCGCATGGTTGCGGGACTATTTGAAATCGAATGCGAAGTCGGAAGAGGAGCCGGCGTTTGTGGTGCGCGCTCAGCTGGCGAAGCTGCTCGCGATGCAGGGACAACAGCAGGCGGCGCAGGAGGAGCTGGCAGCGGCTCACGCTCTGGCTTCGGGGTATCGCGTTCCTGCAGCAGCCGCTGCGGCCACGGCTGGCGAGTAACATCAAAACGATGGGCACGCGGCGACGGATGCGGACAGGAGATCTTCGGGCGGTCCCTTTCATCGCCACGGCAATTTTGTCCGCTTTTCTTCCGGCCGGCGCGGGGGCGCAGATTTCCCTTTCCACCGCCGTTCAGCTGGCGGAGAAGAACAGTACTGCTGTCCGCTCAGCGCAGGCAACGGTGCAGCACGCGACCGGCAGCGTCTCTGAAGCGCACGACGCATATATTCCGAATTTTGTTTTTGGCGCCAATCCCGGGTACGTCTACGGCTATCCGCTGGGATACCCATCGCTCTTCGAAGCGACTTCGCAGTCGATCCTGTTTTCTTTTTCGCAACCCGATTACATCCGCTCGGCGCGCGCAGGGCTGAAGAGCGCGATGCTCAGCCTGAAAGACACCGAGGAGCAGGTAGCGTTGAATGTATCGCTCGACTACGTTCAGCTGAACTACGACCTGGAGGAGATTGCCGCTCTCGACCAGGAGAAGGGCTATGCCGACAGCCTGGTCCGGATTGAAGAAGAACGGGCGCAGGCAGGCGTGGATCCCCATGTGAGCGAACTGCAGGCGGAGCTGACCGCGGCGCAGGTGGATGAGAAGCGCATTCACCTGGACAACGACGCAGACGACATGCGGCAGAAGATCGGCCACCTGACCGGCCTGCCGGCCGAGGGGCTGACGACGACCAGCGCGAGCATTCCGGAAGAGCCGGCGTTCGGCGCCGCGTCCGGCGATCAGCAGGCGGCTGAAGAGAATCCCGGGGTGGCCGCAGCCTACGCCAATGCCAAATCGAAACTGTATACCGCGTGGGGCGACGATCGGCAGAATCTCCGGCCGCTGATCAGCTTTGGGGCGCAATACAGCCTGTTCGAAAAATTTGCCAACTACACGCAGTATTTTCCGAACGGCCTGCAATACAACAATGCGGCGATTGGGGTCGTGGTGACGCTTCCCTTCTTCGACGCGACGCGGCGGGCAAAGGCGCGGGAATCGGCGGCGGACGCGGAAAAGGCGGAGGCCGATGCGGATTCCTCACGGAATGTGCTGAGCGAACAGACCTCGGCCATGCGCCATGCGCTGCGGGAGCTGGGCGCGCAACAGCGGGTCGCGCAGCTGCAGAGCGAGCTGGCCCAGGAGCAGCTGAAGACGGTTGAAACGCAATTTGCAAATGGCACCGGATCGCCGAACGCCGGACCGGTGACTCCGAAAGAAGAACAGCAGGCGCACATCGACGAGCGCGAGCGGTATGAGGACATGCTGGACGCGAACTTTTCGCTGGTGAAGGTGCAGCTGAATCTGCTGCGGGCGACGGGGCAGCTGGACAGCTGGCTGCGCTCGGCCGCAGGGGGTTCGCAACCTGCTGGCACGACCGGTGTAACTCATTCGTTTCAGGAACCTTAGTCGGCACGTCGATTGTTGGCTGCAGGCCGGAAAACCAGGGTTCCGGATGGTAAACTAAGAGGAATGCCCATGCCGCTCAAAACACTGTTTCTGAACCCTCCCTCCTTTGAGAATTTTGACGGCGGCGCGAGTTCGCGCTGGCCTGCAACCCGCGAGATTGAGTCGTACTGGTACCCGGTCTGGCTCGCGTATCCCGCCGGCATGCTCGAAGGGGCGCGCCTGCTCGATGCCAATCCGCACCACGTCTCGTGGACGCAGGTGAACGAGATTCTGAAGGACTACGAATTTCTGGTGGTATTTACCAGCACGATTGGCTGGTCGGGCGATCAGCAGTGGGCGGAGAAGATCCGCGACACCCATCCGAACCTGAAGATTTGCTTTGTGGGGCCGCCGGTGACGACGGATCCTGACAAGGCGCTGGCGTGCGAGGCGATCGATTTCATCTGCCGGCGGGAGTTCGACTTCTCCGTGGTGGAATTTGCCCAGGGCAAGCCGCTGGAGGAGATCCTCGGCATCAGCTACCGGAAGAACGGGCAGATCGTGCACAATCCCGATCGGCCGCAGGTGGAGAACCTGGACGCGCTGCCGTGGGTGACGGACGTCTACAAGCGCGATCTGGACGTGACGAAATACAACGTGCCGTTCCTGCTGCATCCGTATGTGGCGCTTTACTCGACACGCGGCTGCCCGGCGCAGTGCACCTTCTGCCTGTGGCCGCAGACGCTCAGCGGGCATGCGTGGCGGAAGCGGTCCACGGATGACGTGGCGGCCGAGATGGCCCACGCTAAGGAACTGTGGCCGAACGTGAAGGAATTTTTCTTCGACGACGACACGTTCAACATCCAGAAGGCGCGCACCATCGAGCTGTGTGGCAAGCTGAAGCCGCTGAAGCTGACGTGGTCGAGCACTTCGCGCGTGACGACCGATTACGAGACGCTGAAAGCCATGCGCGAGGCGGGCTGCCGCCTGCTGATCGTGGGATTTGAGTCCGGCGATCCGCAGATCCTGAAGAACATTAAGAAGGGCGCCACGATTGAGCGGGCTCGGGACTTTGCCCGCGACTGTCACAAGCTGGGCCTGACGGTGCACGGCGACTTTATCCTCGGGCTGCCGGGCGAGACGAAGGAGTCGATTCGCAACACAATCAACTTCGCCAAGACGCTGGACGTGGAGACGATTCAGGTGTCGATCGCGCATGCCTTCCCGGGCACGGAGCTGTACGACTATGCGCGGGCAAATAACTTCATCACCAACGAAAACCAGATGAGCGATGCCGGCGGACACCAGCTGGCGCATATCGAATACCCTGGCCTGCCGGCAGAGTATGTGCTGGAGATGGTGAACCGCTTCTACGACGAGTACTTCTTCCGGCCCAAGGCTGCGTGGCGCGTGGTGAGCAAAGCCATCGCCAACCGGGACCTGAAGCGGCTCTACATCGAGTCGAAGTCGTTCCTGAAGCTGCGCTCGGAACGGAACAAGATCGTGCGGGACAGCAAGGCGCAGAAGGCCGAGCCGGTGAACGTGCAGGCCTGAGAGACAGGGCACAGGTATCCGTTGGACCGATGACTGAGATCGAAGCATCCCTGTAGAAGCGGTTTGGCTTCAGTGCCCAGCGGCCTGTTGATGACGCATTCGACGATGACATTTCGCCGGTATCTGGTGCTGGCTGCGGTGACTCTGACCTCGGCATTCGGCGATACCTTTTTGTCGCGCGGCATGAAATCGCTGGGGCCGGTTTCCCTGCACCATCCTGCCGAGCTGATTCACGCAGTCTTCTCGCCCTGGGTCGCCACAGGAATCGTCCTGCTCATCGGCTTCTTCGCGTCGTACATGGCATCGCTCTCATGGGCGGACCTGACCTTCGTCTTGCCGGCCAGCTCGCTCGGGTACGTCATCATGACTCTGCTGGCGCGCTTCTGGCTGCGCGAGCACGTATCGCCGCTGCGCTGGCTGGGCATTGTCTTCATCACCGCGGGCGTGGGCTTCGTGACGCGCGGCCCCTCCTGGACGGAACCGCGAGCGGGCAGCGATGCGTCGGGTGCGGAGCCGGTCGCGGTCGCGCCAGAGGAGGCACGGCTATGATCGTCGCTCATGCTGCCCTGGCGACCGCGGGCATGATTGCGGCGATCGTGGTGACGGCGACAGCCGG
>DASRRO010000205.1:0-5727 GCA_035656855.1 Acidobacteriaceae bacterium
TCTGTGCCCTGGAGTTGGCAACACCAAACCTCTGATGTTGCCCCCCGAAAGAGGAGACCCTCTGCACCTCCTGTGCTGCGCAGCAGCACGACGGAGAAAGCCACGGGCTTCAGCCCGTGGAATCAGGCACCCAAAAGGAATCGGGCTTCAGCCCCGGGATTTGCCGGACCTAATTCCCGCCCATCCCTCCTCCGTGGCCTGGCGAATCTCCTCAAGTGTCGCAACCTTCTTCCGCCGCCCCTTTAGCCGGCCAATAAAGGCCTCCATTGATCCCTTCGGCTTCGCTTCCCCTTTGGGCCTCACTGGTTTTGTAGACCTTAACTTCGGCATGAGAGCTCCTAAATCCCGTTCTAAATTACCTCAGCATTATCGACCGCTGAAGCGTCTCCTGCACCCTGCGCCCCGCACCCTGTACCCTGTCTTCTGTGCTGAACCGCCGCCAACTCCTCGCCCGCACCGCCGCCTTCGCCGCCACAGCCGCCCTCCGCATCCCCGCCTTCGCCGAAGTCTCCGCCTCACAACTCGCCGCCGACCCCCGCCGCCCTCAATACCACCTGCTTCCCGCCCGCAACTGGATGAATGACCCCAACGGCCCCATCTACTGGCGCGGCCAGTACCACATGTTCTTCCAATTCAATCCCCACGGCACCACAGGCGCGGACATGCACTGGGGCCATGCCATCAGCCCTGACATGGTCCACTGGCGCCACCTTCCCGTCGCCCTCGCCCCCACGCCCGGCGGACCCGACGCCGCGGGGTGCTGGACCGGCTCGGCCCTCGTCGATGGCGACCGCGTCGCCATCCTCTACGCTGCCGTTGTCTCCGCGCCCGAAAACGAGGCCACCGTCCGCGACGGTGCGCACAGCCTCCGCGAATCGCAGTGCCTCGCCTTCTCCACCGGTGACCTCACTCACTGGACCAAGGTCCCGCAGCCCGTCATCCCCGTGCCCCCGCCCGGTCTCGACGTCACCGGCTTCCGCGATCCCGCCCCCTGGCGCCAGGGCGATGTCTGGTACACCGCCATCGGCTCCGGCATCCGCGGCAAGGGCGGCGCCATCCTTCTCTACCGTTCCTCCGACCTCCGCCACTGGGACTACCTTCACCCGCTCTACCAGGGATCGGGAAACGGCCAGGCAGCCGCGAATCCCGTCGATTCCGGCGATATGTGGGAGTGCCCCGACTTCTTTCCCCTCGGCGACCGCCATGTGCTCATCCACTCCACGGGCGGGAAGGCTTACTGGCAATCCGGCATCCTCGACATGAAAGCAATGCTCTTTCACCCCGAACGCAGCGGCCTTCTCGACAATGGCGCGTACTACGCTCCGAAAACACAGCTTGATGCCCTCGGACGCCGCATCCTCTGGGGCTGGATTCAGGAACGCCGCCCCGAAGCCCAGTACAGCGCCGCCGGATGGGCGGGCGTGATGTCGCTCCCCCGCATCCTCACCCTCGACGCCCACAACGATCTCCAGACCGTGATCGCCCCCGAGGTTGAGAAGTTGCGTGAAAACGAACAGAGCCTGCGCCTCACTGGCAATGAATCCGCTGACCGGGGCCAGTTGGCTCGTCTGGAAATTCGAGACGCTTGTGGTGAGATCGTCCTCAATTTCCGTCGGGGCTCAGACCCGCTCACCGTCGCCCTGGTCTCGCCTGGCGCGTCAGCCCAAACGTGGCTCACCTGCCGCTGGGACCCCGCCCACCCCGACACTATCCAGATCGAAGATCAACACGTCTCTCTCGGCGCCGACAACTCGTCCGAAATAGAACTCCGCCTTTACATCGATGGCTCCGTCATCGAGGCCATCGCCAATCGCCACGGCGCCTTCACCCAGCGCTTCTATTGCGAAGGCTCCTCCGCCCCGCCCATCGCCGTCCAGGTGACCGCTGGCCTGTCGAACCTCACGCGTCTGTCGGTGGCGCAGATGCGCCCCATCTCCCCCAACCGCCTCACCACCTGAAGAAAAGTGGATGCCTCAGCAATGGTGCACACCAGGAGGGTAATACCCAAAAGGTATTACCCTCCAAGCCCATATTTTCCAATTAGATGCGTTAGGCCCTCACCGGGGGGGTGGGGGTATAGGGCTGTTTCAGCCCTCGAACTACCGGTCGTCGCCGTCCTCGCCCCGCGGTGACTCCGGATGCGTCAGCATCCACGGAACCGGCTTCTTCCCCATCGCTTCCTTCCACAGAATCACATTGAGCTTCTCCGTCGGCGCCCGATCCTCGACCCGGAAGTCCATCTTCGCCGACTCCTTCGCCCCGACGGCCTGCGCCGTGTTCGCCGTGTAGATCAGCCCGTTGTCCCGGTTTCGGTAGTCCGCACTGAACGCCGGCTGATCGCCCGCTCCGGTGAACTCCGGCGCCATGAGCGGTGCCAGAGCGTCATTCGTGCTCATCGGTGGCGCCTGCAGCAGTTTCAATATCGTGTGCAGCGTGCTCACCGTCGTGTAGAACGTGTGATCCACGAATGGCTTCGCTTCGTGCGGAGCGTATTTGCTGATCACCAGCGATATCGACCGATGCGCGTCCACGTGATCCGCCCCGTCCTGCGCATCGTCCTCCAGCACGAAGAACGCCGTATCGTCCCAATAAGGACTGTGCGACACCGCATCCACCGCCCGTCCCACCGCCAGATCGTTGTCCGCCTCGGAAGCCTGCGGCGTCGGCATCCCCGGTGTGGTTCCCGCCGTATGATCGTTCGGCAGCCGCAGCATCACGAACTGCGGCATCGTATCGTGCCCCTGCTTTCGATCCGCAACCCACTGGTTAAAGTGGACCAGGAACTCGTTCACCCGCAGCTGATCCGGAAAGTCCAGCTCGAAATCCGGATACATCGGATCGAAATGTCCTTCCAGCTCCCGCTTGGTCGCCACATTTTTGTAGATCAACGGAATAGGCCACGGATACGGACTAATCCCGCCTCCATAATTCGCGGGAATCGGGTCGCCCCTGTGAATGAACGGATGCTCGCAGAAGTGTTTCCCCTCCGGCGTCCCTCCGTTCTCCGGCAGCTTCGTCTCCTCCGGCGTTCCGTGATCGGGCGTCGCCTGATCAGTGCAGAACTGGCTCGATATGAACTCGCCAAAGTGGTAATACGTCTTGTGGTTGCGTGCAAAGTCGGTCCAAAGATACCCGCTGAACGGCTCGTTCACATCCGGAATTCCCTCCAGCAGCGGATAGCCGCCTTCCACGACGCCTTCAAAGTCGTACACCCGCTCGTGTCCGCGATAGGCCTGCTGCCAGGTCCGCTCCGTGTAGTCGCTGGTGATCCCGGCTGTCGACCAGACGTGCCCGTCGCCCGACACTTCGCCCGAGTCGTAGAAGTTGTCCAGCACCCCGAACTGCTTCGCCAGCGCATGCAGATTCGGCGTGATCGACTCGCCATACATCGTCAGCGATGGATCGCCGTCGCCCACGCCCAGGTCGCCAAGGATCTGATCGTAGGTCCGGTTCTCCTTGATGATGTAAATCACGTGGTGGATCCGATCCCCGCCGCCCCGGAACTCGATCTGCTTGCGCGCCGCGTACATCAGGTTGCTCTTCAGCACATCGGTCGTGAGTTCGCGATAGTGGCCGCGCGCCTCGTTCAGGTCGACGGTCGCCAGCGATCCGTGCAGCATGGTCGCGATATAGGTGTGGGGTCTTTGTTCCAGCCGCTTCGTCTGGTTCGCCGGGTTCGGCGCCTCCGGCTGGGGTGCGACATTCGGGCCGGTGCCTTCGCCCTTGCCGGTCGCCACGTACAAATGCTCGCCCTTCAGCGCCAGCGCCGTCGGATACCACTCGGTGGGAATTAAGCCGATGGGAACCCGCAGCTTGTCCTGTCCATTCAGCCGCTGCAGATCGAAAACGGCCACGGCATCCGAACCGGAGTCGGCGGTATAAAGCGTCTTGCCGTCGTCCGAGAGCACAACCGCGTCCGGCTCAGCGCCAAAGAAGGCCTGGCCTGGCAGGCGCGCGTCGAGAACGTTGTCGAGCTTCATTTTGGTGCCATTCACCAGCACCACAGCAACCGCATCGCGATTCGCCAACGCCACGTAGAGCGTCGTTCCGTCGGCGCTCAGCGTCATCGCGATCGGATGCGAACTCGGATCCGTAGGCCGGATGGGCGGCAGCAGCGGCAGCCGCTGCTTCACCTTGCCGCTGCGCAGGTCCAGCTCCGCCACCTCGGATCCGTTCCATAGGGCGACCCACGCTCGCTCGCCGTCGGGAGTCGCAACCACGGCGACAGGGTAAGTGGTGGGAATCGTCGGTCCGGCGGCTAAATCGAAGCGCGTCTCCAGCTTGCCGCTTGCTGCATCCAGCAGCAACACGTCGTCGGAATATTCGTCCGCGACCAGCAGCTTTTCCGCGCCCTCCGCTCCCTTGACCACCGCCAGCCCCGCCGGTGCCGGAATCGCCTTATCCTGGGGCAGATCCATCGCCCCGTGCTCCTGCTTTTGCCCATCGGAAAGCGCCCGCAGCGGCACGGGAATCAGCCGCTCCGGCGTCAGGCTCTCGCCAGTGAACCGGTAGACAGCGATCGCGTTCCCGGTCTCGTCGGGCTTACCGCCCTCCGGGGCTGAAAGCGAGTCGAGACTCGCATAGAGTTCCGAACCGTCCGCCGAAAACGCGATCCCGGAATAAAGAGTCTGATGGGAGACCATCCCGGTCCGCACATCGGGATAATCCGTCAGCTTCCCCGTACTCGTGTCCAGGATCGCAATGGACTGCTCGTAATTCGACTCCACGGTGCCAAAGCCGGCATTGACCAGCGCCAGGTAGCGATGATCCGGTGACCATGCCGCCGACAGGGGAAGGCTGTTCAGCCGCTGCGGATTCCCGGGCACCGGTCCCAGAATCTCCTTGCTGGTGGGCAAATGAATGGTCTGAGCGGAGCCAAGCATCGCCGTGCAGCAGGCGAGCGCGGCAAACGAAGCGGGCAGGGTAAGAGATTTCATCGCGACAATATCGTCTCCGGGGAAGGTTAAACAAGCGTAAACGGTCCGCCGCTCCACGCACCGCCCAGGAGCGTCCTCCCCTGGTTGCGGCAAGTCTGGCTTACAAAAGTGTTACACCATCCGCACTTTGTGACTGCTACGGTAAGAAACAGCGGCGTTTTTTCCGATGCCGCCATCCCAAATCACCCCGGAAGCCTGATTTCAAATGTCACCCGAGATGCTGGTCGAAGTCGCCGAAAATCCCACAACCACCACCCCCGCTGCCGCAACGGCCATCCCGAACACGGCGGCAGAGCCTAATCATCCGGTGATGCCGAAGCTGGGCCGCAAAGCCCAGGGCGGCAGATTCAGCCGGATCACCATGACCTTCATGATCCTGTTTCACATTGGAGCCGTGGCGGCCCTGTTTATGTTCAGCTGGAAGGCGCTGGCCTGTTTCGTGGTCCTGTGGTTCATGGCCTACAACATCGGCATCGGGATGTGTTACCACAGGCTGCTCACGCATCGGGGCTACCGGGTTCCGAAGTGGCTGGAATACTTCATGGCCGTCTGCGCCACACTGGCGCTGGAAGGCGGGCCAATCTTCTGGGTCTCGCTGCACCGGGTTCATCATCAACTCTCCGACCAGGAAGGCGATCCCCACACGCCGAATGACGGCGGCTGGTGGGCGCATGTGGGGTGGATCATCAGCGGCGAATCGCTCCATGCCGAAACGGATGCGCTTGCCCGCTATGTGCCGGATCTGCGGCGGGACCGGTTCTATCTGTGGCTGAGCAAGTATCACTGGGTT